>CANGNS010000014.1 GCA_947455465.1 Comamonadaceae bacterium
GCCAAAAAAATGGGCAAGGACTATGTGGCCGTGGCCTTTTTTGGAGAAGGCGCTGCCAACCAGGGCTCTTTTCATGAGTCCTTGAACCTGGCCGCGCTGTGGAACTTGCCGGTGGTCTTTGTCTGCGAAGACAACCAGTGGGCCATCTCGGTGCCTAAGAACAAAGCCACCTCCGTGCCCTCGGTGGCGGTGCGTGCGGCGGGCTACGGCATGCCCGGTGTACACGTGGAGCACAACGATGCAGTGGCCGTGTTTGAGGCCGCCGGCCCCGCCATTGCGCGCGCGCGCAGTGGCCAGGGCCCGACGCTGATCGAGGTCAAGACCGACCGCTACTTCGGCCACTTTCAGGGCGATCCCGAAAGCTACCGCCCCAAAGACGAAGTGGCTACCTTGCGCACCAAAGATCCGCTCGGGCTGCTCGCCCAGTTGCTCAAAGCGCACCACATGATGAGCGACCAGGAGCAGGCCGCGCTCACGGCGCAAGCGCACCAAAAAGTCATTGGGGCTTTTGAATTTGCGCGCGCCAGCGCCTATCCGCAGGCACAGGACGCCTTGGCCGACGTCTTTGCACACAACCACGCCGACACGAGGGAATTGGTATGAGCACTCCACGCATTCTCACCATGGCCCAGGCCATCTCCGAGGGCATTGCCCAAGAAATGAGCCGCGACAGCACGGTATTTGTGATGGGCGAAGACGTCGGCAGCTACGGCGGCATTTTTGGTGCCACCGGCGGCTTGCTCGATAAGTTCGGCCCTGAGCGCATCATGGACACGCCCATCTCCGAGACCGCCTTTATCGGCGCGGCCACCGGCGCGGCCGCTGCGGGCATGCGCCCGATTGTGGAGCTGATGTTTGTGGACTTCTTTGGCGTGTGCATGGACCAGATCTACAACCACCTGGCCAAAAACACCTATATGTCGGGCGGCGCTGTGAAGCTCCCCGTGGTCTTGACCACGGCCATTGGCGGGGGCTACAGCGACGCGGCGCAGCACTCCCAGTGTTTGTATGGCACGTTTGCGCATATGCCTGGCATCAAGGTGGTGGTGCCTTCTAATGCCTACGACGCCAAGGGGCTGATGATTACCGCCATCCGCGACGACAACCCGGTCATGTTCATGTACCACAAAGGCATCATGGGCCTGCCCTGGATGGCCTACCTCGAAGGCAGCAGCAATGCCGTGCCCCAAGAGGCCTACACCATCCCCTTTGGCCAGGCCAAGGTGATGCAAGAGGGCTCGGACCTGACCATCGTGAGCATCAGCCAGATGGTGCAAAAAGCCATGCTCGCTGCCCACGAGCTGCAGGGCCAAAGCATCCACTCCGAGGTGCTGGACTTGCGCACGCTGGTGCCGCTGGACACGCAGGCGATTTTGAAATCGGTGCGCAAAACTGGCCGCCTGCTGATCGCTGACGAGGACTACCTGGGCTTTGGCCTGAGCGGCGAAATCGCCGCGCTGATTGCCGAAAACCTGGACAGCATCGTGCTCAAGGCCCCGGTCATGCGCTTGGCCGTGCCCAATGTGCCCATTCCCTACAGCCGCCCCTTGGAGCAGTTTGTGATTCCGCAGGTGCACAGCATCGTGCAAGCGGCGCAGGCGCTGACGGTGGGCAAGATGGCCCAGGCCCGCACATGATCGACATCACGCTACCGGCCATGGCTTGGGACGGCACCCAGGACGCCACCGAGGCCTTGCTGGACAAATGGCTGGTGGCCCCTGGGGTACCGGTCAAAAAAGGCCAGGTCTTGGTGTCGGTGGTCTTGGTCAAGGCGGCGATGGATATCGAGGCCCCGCAGGACGGCCAGATCGAAGCCGTCTTGGTTCAGAGCGGCGAGAGCTTTGCGCCAGGCACGGTGCTGGCGCAGTTTGCACCGGCCGCATAGGCCAGCGCAATCGCTGCGGCCAGCCGCGCATTGTTGAGCACCAGCGCGATATTGGCGGCCAGGCTGTCGCCGCCGGTAAGTTCGTTTACACGGGCCAGCAAAAACGGCGTACTCGCCTTGCCGCTAATGCCTTGCAGCGCCGCCTCGTGCAGCGCCTGGGCGATGAAGCGGTCTATGGTCTCGCGGTCCATGGCGTACTGGGCCGGTATGGGGTTGGCCACCACCATACCGCCGGGCAGGCCCATGGCCCACTGGGCGCGCATGGCTGCGGCGATGGCTTGCGCCGAGTCCAGCCGGTAGTCCACCTTAAAACCACTTTCGCGGGTAAAAAATGCCGGCAGCGCGTCGGTTTGGTAGCCCACCACGGGCACGCCCTGGGTCTCTAGATATTCCAGGGTCAGGCGCAAATCGAGTATCGACTTGGCCCCTGCGCACACCACGGCCACCGGCGTTTGCGCCAGCTCTTGCAAGTCGGCAGAAATATCAAAGCTGTGCTCCGCGCCACGGTGCACACCGCCAATGCCGCCGGTGGCAAACACGCGTATGCCCGCCAGCGCCGCAATGCGCATGGTGGCGGCCACGGTAGTGGCGCCGTCAGCGCCTGCGGCCACCACAAAAGCCATGTCGCGCCGGCTGACTTTGGCCACTGCATGGCCGGCGCGGCCCAGGCGCTCGATGTCCGCGCCTGACAAGCCCGCCTTGAGCCGCCCCTGCACGATGGCCACCGTGGCCGGCACCGCGCCGTGGGCGCGCGCCTCGGCCTCGACACGCAGCGCCGTCTGCACGTTCTGCGGGTAAGGCATGCCGTGCGAAATGATGGTGGACTCCAAAGCCACCACCGCCTGCCCCTGCGCCAGCGCCGCCTGCACCTCGGGGGCAATGTCTAGCAAGGCGTGGGTCGGGTTCATGGCGGGGCCTGTTCGAGTTGGTGATGGACGGCCTGCACGCTCAGCGTGCTGGCGTTGGCAGAGGCCGACTCTAGCGTGATCTGCGCGCAGCCCATGCCCCAGGCCAGCGCGCGCTCCAGCGGCCAGCCCTGCACAAAGGCATAGATTAGGCCGGCCAGCAAAGCATCGCCCGCGCCGGTAGCGCTGCGCACGCGCGCAGGCGGCGCGGCGCGGTGGCCGCAGCGGCCGTCGGCATCGCACCAAACGGCGCCCTCGGCGCCCAGGCTGATGACTACGCGGCCCGCACCTAAGCGGTGCAGCGCCAAAGCGGCCGCGCAGGCCTCTTGCGCGTTGCTAATGCGGTGGCCGCACAGTGCCTGCGCCTCCAGGCGGTTGGCCTTGAGGGTGTGGACCTGCCGAAGCACCGGCAGCAAGCGCGCGCACTTGGCCACCGACACCGCCTCGGCAAACAGCGCCGGGTGCGCCACGCTGTGGGCCAGCCAATGCCAGGTAGCCGGCGGCACATTGCAGTCGGCCACCAGCACCGCCGCACCAGCCAAAAGCGCTTGCTGGGGCGCCAGGCGCGCGGGCGTGAGCTGCTCCATGATGTCCATATCGTTGACGGCCACATGCATATCGCCATCGGCCCCATGAAGGCACACATAGGTGGCGCTGCGCTGGCCGGGCAGGGTAAGGCAGGCGCCCATGTCCAGCCCAATGGCCGCGCCCGCCTGGCGCAGCGCCTGGCCAAACACATCGTCGCCCAGCACCCCGAGCAAGCGCACATCTAGCCCCAAGCGCAGCAGGTTTTCAGCGACATTGCGCGCCACCCCGCCAGGGCTGCACAGCACGCGCCCGGGGTTGGAGTCACCGGCCAGCGAATCGCCGTGCGTGTGCACGGAGACGTCCATGTTGATGCCGCCTAGGAGGGTGATGGGGGGCATGGGCTTAACCCGCAAGTAGGCGTCGCGACAAGAGCGACTGCATATCGCGTCGGCCATCCACGATAAGGTAAATCAGTACCTGGCGGTCTAGCACCCGGTAAATCACGCGGTAGGGTTTGAAGCTGGTCTGTCTGTATTCCTTGATACCCAAGGCCAGCAACTCTTTGGGATAACTGCCACGCTCCGGGAAGTGCGCCAAGTCCGATACCACGCGACTCAAGCGGTCTAGCACCGAATTGGCGTTGGCTAGGCAATCAAACTCAGCGATGTAATCGTACAAAGCCTCTAAGTCTTGCTCAGCGCCTTGGGTAAGCAGGACTTGGTAGTGCTTTGGTTTGCTGGCCATCAGGCCGCAGCGCGCTTGGCGCGCAATCGGGTCAGCACCTGCGCCATCGGCTTAACCCGGCCGGCAGCCAAATCTTGGTTGCCTAGGGCGAGCACCTTGAGCAGAGCCAGCGTCTCCTGGGCTTGCTCGTAAGACGCCACATCTTGTAACACCGCCTTGGCCTCGCCATTTTGGGTTATCAGTAAGGGCTCGCGATGCGCGCTGAGGTCGGTCAGCACTTGCGCCGCGTTGGCCTTCAAGTAGCTGATGGGTTTGACTTGGGTGGAATAGTGCATGGTAACTTAACTCGCAAAAATAAAGACTGAATATAGTCTTAATTTGGTCTTTGTAATGTTAACTCGGAAAAAAATTTTCACTTTTCCATCACCTTTTTAGGTTTGCAAAAAACTACGGTTACGGACAGCTAGTGACATGCTGGCTTCCTTCGGTAGAGGACCGGTTTTCCATTGTCCTACTGTGAATAGGAAAGATTGCTCCAGTTCACAGACTGAGCATTTTGGTTATCGGTCTTTATGACTCCTTTGTGGCCTGGGGCATTGCAGTCAATGTACGCGCTCTGTGCAATCTTCAATAACCTCGAAGAGTTGCTGATGTAATCCCGCCTTCCGTACGCGCACATTTGCATAATTAGATCCAATTAACTCTCTGATTTGTTTAATTCGAAAATCACATTTAAAGCCAAGTATTACTTCCGACAAAACCAACTGTTCAGAAAAATCTGCAAAGTAGTTGCTTCCTTCTTTCTGGCTCGATTCAAGGTCAATGAAGAATCGATATTCTTCCTCGTACTTCCAATCTTCAAATTTTGTTTTCAGCAACATATTTACTGTGTCCTCCCCGCCAACCACTGACTTGGTATCGGGATCGAACGCGATACTTGCTCTATTTTTGGTGTAATGAACGTCCAATAGAACATCGTCTGGAATTTCAAAACCCAAGGCGATACCCTTATGGCTATCTGCGTAATGGCCCCACATTAACGGGTTGCTCCAGTTAGCACAAAAGCAGATCAGACCCAATTTTTCGCCTAGTTCATTTTTCCAGTTTTCAAGTGCAGCCTTATTTCTGGGATCCGCCAGATCAGCCGCCAAGATTTCAAACGGGTCGTTCAATTGACCAATCCGGCTAATTTTTATTCGTTTCAAAGCAATATCGCTTATCGCGTTCTGTGCGCTCAAGAAGTGGAATAACTTCACGGGGTTTCCTCATTGCAAGTTTGCAAGTTCGGGAAAAAGACAGAGAGGCCGCCTGTACCTATCCCATCTAGCGGCCCCGCTGACATTGCGCCAGTGGCTGGCGCTTTAGTTCGGTGGCTTTGCGTCGCCGGCTTTCACAGGGTTTGCCCTTCAATTTTCTTTTTTATCGGACAAGGGCTGTACCGATTCCAAAAGAGTAGCACAGAGGCCAAGCTTTACATCTTACTTTCCAAAAGGGACAATGTTTTTATCTCGGCTATTTGCTATCCAACTACAAAGGCGCACAACAGCAGGCCGCTGAAGGTATTGCACGCGCCGACTTGGCGCAAACCTCAATGCAGCTTAGCGATGTTCTGCGCTGCCCGTTGCTGTAGATCGTCCAAGGCCTGCACGCAAGGCTTAAACGAAGGGCTCAATTGTTTTTCTGCATGCAAGCGCGCCACATAGCCACGCGCCAGTTCTAGCGCGCTGCGCCATGTTGCACCGTCCACGGCGCTGTGTAAATTGGCGGCGCTTACGCTATCGCGCGGCACACCGCCACTAGTGGGGCTAAAGGCCATGGGGAGCATGTCGTAGGCGGGGCTTAGCGCGTAGGGCGGGCCACGGTCACTCACAAAAGACAGATTGCCGGCGTGCATATCGGTGTTGCCAATGAGCGTACCAAAGGCAAACAAGAGTGCAGCCCCGGCATGGGCCTCTGGCGTGATGGCGCCCCGCTGCGCCAATTGCGCGGTAAGCACGGGCCAAGGCGCTGCGGCTTGGCCCACAAACTCACCGTCCAGGGCGGCCAGCGAGACCAAGGCACGCCGGCCGTGCAGGCCCACGCGGTCAAAGCGCTCTAGCTCCAAAAAGCGCTGCGTGCCCACGTCCTGCAAGCGCGAACGCGCCGCCGCTACGCCGGCCGCTTGCAGCGTTTCCAAGGCCAGGTGCTCTGCCAGCAGCAGGTCGCGCCAGCGGGTGCTGACCGGGCTGGCCTCGGCCGCCGAGAACTTGACCAGCACATGCCCCGCAGCGCTCCGTGCACAAAACTTAGGCTGCTCGCCGCCTGCAGAGGACCAGGTGTCGCCCGTGCCCAGCACCTGGGCTGCCAGGCGTGGGTAATCTTCGGGTGCACACACGGGGGGTTCGGGTGCGTTCACAAAGTGGTCTCGGGCCACTTCGCCCAGCAGCAAATGGCCTACCGGGTCGGCGCCGCTGGCCAGCAAAGCGCGCAGCGCGTCGGTGTCGCTCCAGTGCCGCACATCGGCGGGTAGGCCCAGGCTGTGCGCGTGGCTCTGGGCATAGGCCCGCCCCAAAAAGCCCTGCGGCCGCATATCAATCAGCCACCACGGCAATCCTTCATGGTGTGTGCTGACGCCATCCGTCTGCACCATCACAAAACCATCGGGCCGCACGGGGTAGAGCGTGCCCCGCGTGGCGATTTGGCCGGTGGCACTGACCCGGTACACCGCTAGCTCGGGCAGGGGCCGAAACCGGTCGCGCAAGGCATACCGGGTGGCGCGCGCCGCGCCGATGCGAACAATGTCGCCCGCCATTTGCGCAATCGCTCGGGTCAGCGTGGCCCGCGAGACTTGTAAGCGCGCGCGCAACGATTCACTGGCCACCGGGCCGGCAGCCAGCGCTTCGCGTATCTGGGCAGAGCGGTCATCCATAGCAGTGCAGTGAAACGGTATCTGAGGTGATATTTAGAACGATATATGAAACGATTCTAGCTTCTACCAGCCCTTGCGTGCTGCCCCTGCGCTCCAATGGCGCCCCGCATACACTCCCACCGTCGCAATTTCTCAAGCCTTCCCCATGGCCCACGCTTCCCATTCCTTTAGCCGCGCTGCACCACCGCGCGCTCTCGCCGCCGCCACGCTGGCCCTGGCCTTGCTCGCCAGCCCGCTGGCCGCGCTGGCCGCGCCGCAGTTGCAGTGCAGCTTTGACGTCAATTCCGAGACGCACCACAAGACCTTCGGCCTGGTCACCGACCCCTACACCACCGAGGCGGTGGCCATCGGCAACCGCTTTCGCTTCAAGGCCGTGATGCTCGCGGGCGAGGGCGGCGCAGGGGTGCAAAGCCTCAATCTCTACGTCTATTACAACACCCGCCGCCAGCCCATGATCATGCAGCACACCCGCTTTTTGCAGCCCGCCGTGCTGCCCCAGCCCGCGCCCGATGCGCTGACCGGCCGCGTCTCGCTTTACTCGCCGCTCTTAGGCAAAGAGCTGCAATACCAATGTGCTTTGGCCGAGGTGGCGCCATGAAGGCGCGCGCACTTTTTGCCGCGCTCACGCTGGCCGTGCTTTCGCTCGGGCTGGCCCCGGCCAGCTTCGCTGCCGACAAAGCGCGTACCAAGCCGTCTGCGGTGCGCAAGCCGCCCGCCGATGGCCCGCTGACCATGGTCATCGTCGGCGACATGATGCTCGAAGACGGCCCCATGGACGCCATGCGCAAAGGCCGCGACCCCTACGCCGGTTTTGCCAGTCTGTTTGCGGGCGCTGACATCCGCATTGGCAACCTGGAGTGCGTGGTGGCCACCGTCGGCAGCCCCGAGGACGACAAGCCCAATGTGTTTCGCGTCCACCCCCGCGCCCTGAAGTACCTCAAGCGCCACTTTGACGCCGTCGGCCTGGCCAACAACCACTCGGGCGACTTCGGCCCCGAGGCGTTTGCCCAAATGCTGGGTCTGCTCAAGAAAAACAATATTGGCGTTTACGGCGGCGGCATGAACCTGTCCGAGGCGCACCAACCCTGGATCATCGAGCGCAAAGGCGTGCGCGTGGCGGTGCTGGGCTACGACGAGTTTCAGCCGCGCAGCTTCGAGGCCGACACCGACCGGCCCGGCGTCGCCTGGAGCGAGGACGCGCAAGTGGTGCGCGATATCCGCGCAGCGCGCACTATTTACAAAGCCGATGTGGTGATCCCGGTCATGCACTGGGGCTGGGAGGAGCCCGTGGCCAACGACCGCCAGCGCCAACTCGCCCGCCTGATGATCGACGCGGGCGCCGACGCCGTCATCGGCGGCCACCCGCACCAACTGCAAGACACCGAGCGCTACAAAGGCAAGCCGATTTTTTATAGCCTGGGCAATTTTGTGTTTGATGGCTTTCCGCTGCCCATCAACTACATCGGCTGGGCCCTGCGCCTGGAGCTGGACAAAACCGGCGTCCAAAAAGTGCAGGCCCACGTCTCCCACATCGGCCCCACCGGCCTGCCCCGCCCGGGCAAGGTGCTGGCGGACCCGACGCTAAAGTAGGGCGTCTAAAAGGGTCGGGCGTCGGCGCGCTTTTATTCCGCTGCCGGCTCCTGCGCAGGCGGCAGCGCATCCGCCGCATCATTGGGGCCTAAGCGGCCGCGCCGCGCCAGACCTTCGCGCAGCAAAAACTCTACTTGCGCATTGGCGCTGCGCAGCTCTTGGGCGGCCAGTTTTTCGATGGCCGCCCACAGGGCGGGGTCAATGCGCAGGGGGTAGGCTTTTTTGCCGGGGCTGGCCATGGCGTGGCTGCTTGCGTGCGGGTGCTTTAGTTGTAGAGGGTGCCGGTGTTGACCACGGGGCTGACTTCGCGGTCGGCGCACAGTACCACGAGCAGATTGCTCACCATGGCGGCTTTGCGCTCGTCGTCCAGTTCGATGATGTTGCGCTCGGACAAGCCCAGCAGGGCCGCTTCCACCATGCCCACCGCGCCAGCGACGATTTTGTGGCGCGCGCTCACGATGGCCTCGGCTTGCTGGCGGCGCAGCATGACTTGCGCGATTTCGGGGGCGTAGGCCAAGTGGGTGAGCTTGGCGTCCAGCACATCGACACCGGCCAGCGCAAAGCGCGCTTGCAACTCGGCTTTGAGGGCGTGGGCCACCTCGTCCAGGCCGGCGCGCAAGGTGGTCTCGCCCGGAGCGAGGTCTTCGCCCTCGTCATAGGCGTAGACCGAGGCCAAATGGCGCAGCGCGGTTTCGGCCTGGATGGCGACAAAGCGCTCGTAGTTGTCGATCTCAAACAGCGCCTGGGCCGAGTCGCGCACGATCCAGACCACGGCGGCGCCGATTTCCACCGGGTTGCCGCGCTTGTCATTGACCTTGAGCGCCGCCGTGTTGAGGTTGCGCGCCCGCAGCGAGATTTTTTGCTTGGCCTGCAAGGGATTGGCCCAGCGCAGGCCCTGGCTGCGGTCCGTGCCGCTGTACTGGCCAAACAGGGTGAGGATGGCGCCTGTATTGGGCTGCATCATGTACAAACCGGCACCCAGCAGGGCGGCCAGCGCCAACAGCACCGCGCCGACCGCGTGCGATCCGTTGTGCAGGGCTGACAGGCCCGACACCAGCAAAACCAGAATCAGCCCGACCATGCCAAAACCGTTAACAGACTGGTAACTGCGCTCGGTATGCGGCGTTTGAATCGTGGACATAAGCATCTCCTTTTTGAAAATATGATATCACTATAGTATCAAAATGGAATCAGATCAAGAATGCTGGTGCGCACTGCGCGCCGGCTGAGCTGCGGTATCGTTGTGCCTGTGCGGCCGACTGGGCCGCCCTTGTTTTGACAGGAAATAAGCCCATGAAATACGCTGCCATCCCCCGCGACCGCCTGCCCGCCTTGCTCGCGCACATGCCCAAGACCGAGTTGCACATTCATATCGAGGGCTCGCTCGAGCCCGAGCTGATTTTTGCGCTGGCCGAGAAAAATGGGGTCGCCCTGAGCTACCCCAGCGTGGAGGCCCTGCGCGCGGCCTATGCCTTTACCGACCTGCAAAGCTTTTTGGACCTGTACTACGCCGGCGCCTCGGTGCTGATGAATGAGGACGACTTTTACCGCATGGCCATGGCCTACTTTGCGCGGGCGCATGCCGACCACATCGTCCACGCCGAGCTGTTTTTTGACCCGCAAACCCACACCGAGCGCGGCGTGCCCATGGGCGCGGTCATCGAGGGGCTGGCCCGCGCCTGTGCGGATGCCAAAGCGCACTACGGCATCAGCGCCAGCCTGATCCTGTGCTTTTTGCGGCATTTGTCGGAGGAATCGGCCTTTGAAACCCTGCAAGCGGCTTTGCCCTACCGCCAGCACTTTATCGGGGTGGGCCTGGACTCGGGCGAGCGCGGTAATCCGCCGGAAAAGTTTGCCCGCGTCTTTGCGCAATGCCGGGCGCTGGGCCTGCACATCGTGGCCCACGCCGGCGAGGAGGGGCCGCCGGCGTACATCGAGAGCGCGCTGGACGTGCTGCAGGTGCAGCGCATCGACCACGGTGTGCGCTGCAGCGACGACCCGGCCTTGGTGCGTCGCCTGGCCGCCAGCGGTATGCCGCTGACGGTGTGTCCGCTGTCCAACGTCAAGCTGTGTGTGTTCCCCACCATGCAAGACCACAACCTGGCCACGCTGCTGCACGCCGGGCTGTGCATCACCCTGAACTCGGACGATCCGGCCTACTTTGGTGGCTATTTGCTCACCAACTTCGAGGCCGTGTTTACCGCCCTGCCCAGCCTGGGCGCGCAAGACGCCTGGCAACTGGCGCGCAACAGCATCGACGCCAGCTTTGCCGGCGAGCCCGATAAAGCCGCCTGGCGCGCCGCGCTGGACCAGGTGTTTGACCAGGCGCTGGCGGGCGCCTAACCAAGGCCAAGCTGCGCCGGGCAGCCTGCCTTTAGAGGCGGTACTGCACCTCGGCGACCAGTGTGCGGCCGGGGTAGGGGTGGTAATTCCAGTACTCGACGTTGCCCAGGTTGTCTATGCCTGCGCTGAGCGCCAGATGCGCGTTGATGGCATAGCGCGCCCGCACATCGATTACCAAAAAGCGGCTCGCTGCGGTGTAGGCAAAGCCATTGATATCGGTGTTATTGAGCGTGGAGAACTGATCGCCGCTGTAGCGCAGCCCCACCGAGGTGCTTAGTTGGGTGTCCCAGCGGTAGTTGGCCAGCAGGCTGGCGCGCCACAGGGGCACGCGGGGCTGCTGCTTGCCGATGGTGTCGCCCGGCACGGCCACGTAAGAGGCGTTAGCCACGATGCGCGAGTCGGCATAGGTCAGGCTGCCTGAAAGATCCAGGCCTTGCGCTGCCACGTTCTCGCCCTGGTAGGCGATTTCCAGGCCCTGGGTGCTGACTTTGTCGATGTTTTGCACCATGCTGACCAGCGTCGCCCCGTCCGATTTCAGGCCCACGGCTTGGGCGTACAGCGAATCGCTGACGTCCTCGTTAAACCAGGTCAGGCGCAGCACGCCCTGGCCTAGCTCTTTTTCCAGGGTGAGTTCGGTGGTGAGCGATTTCTCGGGGCGCAGACTGGGGTCGTTCACCCAGGTCTGGCCAGCCGGGCACACCTGGGCCAGGATGCGGCTGCTGATGTCTGCGCACTTGCTGGTGGCGCCGTACAACTCCGAGACGGTGGGCATGCGTACCGCGCGGCCCAGCGAGGCTTTGAGCACCGTGTCAGGCGCCCACTGGTAGGCCAGCGCCGCTTTGGGCGAGGTATACATTTCATTGCGGCTGCTGTAGCTGTCCAGCGTTTCGGCCACGCCGATCACGCTTTTGGCGTAACCGTCTGCGGCACTCCAGTTTTCGAGGCGCGCACCGAGCACGGTTTTCCAGCCGGGGGCAAAAGCCCAGGCGTCTTGCGCGTACAGGCCTTGCAGCTGGCTTTTGCCGCCCACGTCCGCGTTCAGGCTGGCCGGCGCGCTGCTCAGCCAGTTGTCGGTGGCGCTGAGGTTGCTTTTGTTGATGCGTAGCTGGTAGCTGTCCTGCGTCAGGCCAAAGTCCAGGATGTGCGCGCCTTGCAGCCCCTGTGGACGCCATATGCCTTTGAGCGCCACGGTGCGCCAGCCGGTGCCTTTTTGGTCTTGTAGCGTGGCGCTGTTGTTGCTCATATTGCCTTGCAGGTTGGCGGCGGTATTGACGGTCGCGGCGCGCGACAGGTCGCTGCCGTAGTCAAAGTTGCTGATGGCCAGCTCCCAGTCGAACAGGCCTTGGCTGTGGCTCTTGAGCGAGAGGCCTTGCACAGTGGTCCAGGCTGTCGCGGGTGGCGCTTAACAGGTTTTTGAGCGTATAGGCCTTGCCGTCGATGGCCACCGTGCCCGCGTACAGCGGTACCCCGGCCACGCGCAGGTAAGTTTGCGGCGTGCCCTCGGCGGTATTGCGCCAGTTGCCCAGGGTGTAGCTCAGACGTACGGTGGGTGAGACTTCGTAGGCCAGCTTGAGCTTGGCATGGTCTTGCACCGTGTGGTACTGCGTCGTGGTGCCTACGATGTACCAGGGTGTATTGGTCTTGTCCAAACCATAGACGGCACCACTGGCCACGGGGTTGCTGCCCGCATCCACCCGCGACAGCGGGAGCGTCGCATATACCAGGGGCTGGCCCTGGCTGTCGCTGCGGTTGAGGTTGATCCACCACGCCCAATCGCCGCTTTTGCTGCCCAGGGACGCGCTGGCTTGGCTGCCAGAGTTGGTCTCGTGGGTGTTGTAGAGGTCAAATGTTTGTTGTGACAGGCCGATGTGCACCTGCGCCTCCAGCGCCTTGGGCATGCGCGTCACATAGTCCACGATGGCGCCCGCCGAGTTGCCTGGGTAGGCCGCCGAAAACGGCCCGTACATGACATCAACGCGCTCTATCTCCTCGGGCGTGACCATGCCCCAGCGCGGCGCGTAGGTGGCGCCGTTGCCCAGGTAGTTGGAGAGCAAGATGCCGTCGGCATACACCGCAGAGCGCGCGCTATTGCCCGTGCCCGAGGCGCGGCTGGAGAGCACGGCATGGTTGTAGTCGCCGATATAGCGGCGGCGCACCAAGAGGCTGGGAAAGAACTTGAGCGCATCCTCGGCGTCGGTGGCGTTGATGGTTTGGTCTATCTGCGTGCGCGTCACGCCCTCGATGGTGGTGGGGATTTGGGTGGGCAAAGAGCTTGGGCCGCTGCCCAGCACGGTGACCACGCCCAAAGACTTCACAGGTGCCTTGTCGGGGTCTGATGCAGGGGTGTTATTGGTTTGGGCGAGGGTGCACCAGGGCGCACCGAGGCCGATGGCAAGCGCCATCCTCAGTAAAGAAGTTTTCATGAAAGCTCCCTAGTGATCGCCGTGCTGGTGCGCTTTGCCAGCGGGCGCGGTTTGCGCAACCGGCACCTTGATGTCCAGGCTGCTCTCGGCGCCCTTGGGATCTTTGAAGCGCAGCGTCAGCGGGATACTGCTGTCTTTTTGCAAGGGCAGCTTCAGGTCCATCAGCATGAGGTGGTAGCCGCCCGCTTGCAGGGCGACGGGTTTGCCCGCAGGCAGCGCCAAGCCTTCGGGCAGGGCGCGCATTTGCATCACGTTGCCGTCCATCTTCATTTCATGGATTTGGGCCACGCCGGCCACGCTGGTGCTCACGCCGACCAAGGTGCTGTCGGTTTTGGCCGTGAGGGTCATAAATGCGCCGGTGGCCTTTTGGCCTTGTACCGTGGCGCGCGCCCAGGCGCCTTGCACGCTGACATTTTGGGCAAAAGCGATCGGGGCGATCAGGCAGCACACGAGTGCGGCGCTGCGAAAAATAGGGTGTGTCATACAAGTGTTCCTAAGGGTTTAGTGGGCATGGCCGCTGGTGGCCTGCACGTCCAGCACCTCGAGCAAAGCGGCTGGTGATTTCAGGCCTTTGGTTGAGGTGCCGCTGGCGGGCACGTCGACCCAGTCGTTGCTACCTTGGCTGCAGCTTTGTACGACTTTGAACCACAGCGCGCCGGGCTTGGCCGGCGTGGTGCCGCGCAGCACAAATTCGTCGTAGTAAGCCGAGGGCAGGGCGTTGTCGGGGCTATTGGCTGTCCAGCTGATTTCCAGCACGCCTTCGGTGTATTTTTTGCCGTGGCTCTCGTAAGGCACGGGCAGCGGGCCGCTCACGGTTTTTACCGTCCAGCCCGGTTTGGGCATGGGCTGGGCGCCGTTAAAGCCGGCCGGAATCATCACGCGGATGGCGGTGGTGGGCAGGGCATCGCAGCCATGGCCCACCCGAAAGGTGGCGCGGTAGCTGCTGTTGGCGGCGGCCGCGCCGTCCTGCAAAACAATATGCGCCCAAGCCGGGCTGCAGGCCAGTGCGAGCGCGCATGCGCCAATCAAGAAAGGGGGTTTTAAGGTAGACATGAAAAAGGGACTCCAAAGGGCAGATTCCAAGCGGCGCAGCGCGCACGCGGTGCGCCGGCAGTGCCGGCGCAAGCGGGGGGAGGACAGGAAGCGCTTAGGCTGCTGGTGGCCCGCGCCCGGGCGGTGGCGCAGCGCTAGGGCTGCGCGGCGCCAGCGCTACCGGCGCCCCAAGCGCCGTGGTCGCTGCGCCAGGTGCTGCAAGCGTGCCCGGCAGCGCCGAAGGCGGCGCACTGGCACCCAGACAGAACACGCAGTCCAAATGGTGGCCCATAGCGGGCCCGGGCGCATCGCCGTCGGGCATGGCCATGCTGCCTGAGGCAGTGCACACCTGCATGGTGTTGACCGGCTGCACCAGGGGCGCGGCCACGGCCACGCCCAGCACCAAACACCAGCACAGCAAGACCCAACGCGCCAAGGCGCGGGTGCTTCGCAAGGTGTGCAGCAGGGTCATGCTTGAATTATCGCAGGCTGCTATCCTTGGCCGATGCACAGCCTTTTTCATCTGGCCTACCACGTTACCGACCTGGATGCGGCCCGCGCTTTTTATGGCGGCCTGCTCGGTTGCGCCGAAGGCCGCAGCACCGCCACCTGGGTGGACTTTGATTTCTTTGGCCACCAAATCTCCCTGCATTTGGGCGAGCCCTTCAAGACCACGCTGACCGGGCGCGTGGGCGACCACCTGGTGCCCATGCCGCATTTGGGCCTCGTGCTGGCCCTGCCCGATTGGCAGGCGCTGGCGCAGCGCTTGCAATCGGCGGGCGTGGGTTTTGTGATGGCGCCGCAGCTGCGCTTTGCCGGGCAAAGCGGCGAACAGTGGACCATGTTTTTTCTGGACCCCAGCGGCAACCCGCTGGAAATCAAAGGCTTTGCGTCGCTGGCGTCGGTGTACGCGGCATGATGAATTACACCTTTGTCTCGGCCACCATTTTGTTGGTGCTCATTACCGACCCGGTGGGCAATATTCCGGTGTTTGCCAATGCGCTCAAACACGTGGCGCCCGAGCGCCGGCCCAAGGTCATCTTGCGCGAAATCAGCATTGCGTTTTGTCTCTTGCTGGCCTTTATGTTGGTGGGCGAGGGTTTTTTGCGGGTCATGAACCTCTCGGAGCTGGCCCTGCAAATTGGCGGCGGCGTGATTCTGTTTTTGATCGCCCTGCGCATGGTGTTTCCGCCGCCCGCAGTGACCGAGACCGAGATGCTGGTCGAGCCGCTCATCGTGCCCCTGGCCGTGCCCTCGATTGCCGGGCCGTCGGCCTTGGCCACGGTTTTGCTTTTGGTCTCGCAGCAGCCCGATAAGCGCATGGAATGGATAGGCGCGCTGTGCGTCACCATGCTGATCAGCGCCACGGTGTTGGTCTCGGCCGAGCGCATCCAGCGGCTTATTGGCACCCGCGTGGTCACCGCCATTGAGCGCCTGATGGGCCTGGTGCTGGTGTCGGTGGCCATCGAGATGCTGTTGCGCGGCATCCGCACCTTTGTGCTACAGCTGGTCCAAGGCGTGGCCACTTAAAACCTTTTTTGCAGAAGGAAATTGCCCGTGCAATCGTTGACTTCGCGCGTTTTTTATTACCTGGTCAAGCGCCAGTTACGCAAATTGTCCGCCAACCGAGGCAACCTAGAGCAGGTGCGCGCGGCGCGTGACAAATCCTCGGCGCGCATGTTCAAAGTGCCCGCTGGCGTGACAGTCAGCCCCGCGCAGCTTGGCGGCTTGCCCGGCGAGTGGCTGCGGCCCCAGGGCGCCAGCGCGGCGGGCGTGGTTTTGTATTTGCACGGCGGGGCCTACATCACCGGCTCTTGCCATACGCACCGGGGTTTGGCCGGCCACTTGGCGCGTGCCGCTGATAGCGATTGTTTTTTGCTGGACTACCGGCTAGCGCCCGAGCATCCTTTTCCGGCGGCGGTCGATGACGCGCTGGCCGCCTACCTGGCGCTCCAGGCCGAGCAGCCCGTGCGCCCGGTGGCCCTGGCCGGTGACTCGGCCGGTGGCGGTTTGGCCCTGGCCTTGGCGCTGCGCCTGCGCGATGCGGGCCACAGTGTACCCGCTGCCATGGCGCTGCTTTCGCCTTGGACCGACCTGGCCCTGAGCCTGCCCACCCACCAAAGCAAGGCCGCCGTGGACCCGTTTTTCCCCGACACCACGATTTTGAGCGCCGCCGCCCAGATGTACGCCGCCCAGACGCCGCTGACGCATCCGCTGGTCTCGCCGCACTATGCGCCACTGCACGGTTTGCCGCCTACCCTCATCCATGTAGGCGAGCGCGAGGCTTTGATGGGCGACGCGCAAGCGCTGGCCAGCCAGATGCGCACCGCAGGCACGCCGGTGCAGCTGCAAGAGTTTGCGGGCATGTGGCACGTCTGGCAAATTTTTGCCGGGCGCTTTGCCGAGGCCGATGCCTCGGTCAAGGCGCTGGGGACTTTTTTGCGGGTGGCGCAGCCTTAAGCGCAAAGGCGGCTAAGCGCCAAACACCGCCGCCCACAAAGCCAGACCTGCTGCGCGCTGGGCGGAGACCTCGGCGGCCGGCAGCTGCGTGGGTGCTTCGTTCAGGCGCGCCCGGTGCTGAATCTGGCGCAGACTGCGGTAGGCGCGGGCTGCGTTGTCGCCAACCGGTGCGGGCAGCAAACCGGCTGCTTGCGCGCGCTCGAGCAGTGCGATATTGCCCACGTTGGCCACCAAGCTGCGGTGCGCAGCACCATGCGCCAGCACCAAAAACTGCACCGCAAACTCGATGTCCACCATGCCGCCCGGGCTGTGTTTGACGTCAAAGCGTTCGGCCGGCACCGGGTGGCCGGCGCGCACTTTGTCGCGCATGGCAGCGATCTCGGCGCGCAGCGCGGCGTGGTCGCGCGGGCTGCAAATCACCGCCTCGCGGATGGCATCAAAACGGCTTTGCAGGTCCGGGCCGCCCAGTACGCAGCGCGCCCGCGTCATGGCCTGGTGTTCCCAGGTCCAGGCGGTGTTGGAGCCGCGTTGTTGCTGGTAGTCGGCGTAGGCGGCAAAAGTGCTCACCAGCAGGCCGGCGCTGCCATTGGGGCGCAGCGCGGTGTCGATTTCATACAAATCGCCCTCGCTGGTTTTGACGGTCAGCCAGTTGATCAGCTTGCGCACCAGCGCACCATAGATTTCACCGGCGCGCTCGTCCGGGTCGTCGTAGACAAACACGATGTCCAGATCGCCGCCGTAGCCCAGCTCTTTGCCGCCCAATTTGCCGTAGGCCACGATGGCAATGCGCGGCACCTCGGTATGCCGCTGCTTCATCCGCTGCCAGCACCAGCGCGTGGTGATGCGCAGGAGCACCTCGGCCAGCGCGCTCAGGTCGTCGGCCACTTGCTCAACGGTAATGAGCCCCTCCACATCGCGCGCCAGGGTACGAAAGACTTCGGCATGGTGTGCCCGGCGCAGCAAATTGAGCAGGCTTTCGTCGTCGGCCTGTCCGCTGCTGTGCAAAGCGCTGTGGCGGCGTTCTATGTCGGCCTCAAACTGCGCCGCGTCAAAACGCTCATGGACCATGGCGTTGCCGGCCAGCTCGTCGATCACGCCGGGGTGCTTGAGCAGGTAGCGCGCTGGCCAGCGCGCCGCGCCCAAGAGGCGCAACAGGCGCTGGTGCACCGAGGGGCGCTCCAGCAGCAAGGCCAAATAGCTTTCGCGGCGCAGCAAGGACTCCATCCAGTCCATTAGGCGCAGCGCGGCCTCGGGGGCAACGTCGCCGTCCTGCACCCATTGCGCCGTGCGCTGCACCAGGCGCAGCAGGCGGGCGCGCGATTCTTCGCGCAAGGCCAGCACACGGGGCTGGTCGCGCCAGGCGCTCAGGCGCTCGCCCATGGCGGTGGGCAGTTGGGCGGCCAGCGCGTCAAAGTCGGGGCTGCTGCCGGTGGGTGAGGATGGGCCGGCCTCGGCCTTGCAGTCGCTGCAGGGCTTGGCTTCGCCGCCCAGCAGGGCGTCAAATTCCTGGGCCACGTTTTCGCGGTGAATGTCCAGTTGCGCCAAAAATTCGCTGGTGCGGGGGTAGCCCAAGGTGGCGGCGATCCAGGCCAGATCGGCATCGTCGGTGGGCAGCACATGGCTTTGCTGGTCGTCCAGGTACTGGATGCGGTGTTCCACGCCGCGCAAAAACTCATAGGCTGCGTGCAGCGCCTGCGCGCGCGCTTGCGGCATTAGCCCGGCCTGGACCAAGCGCTGTAGCGCGCTCAGCGTGGGCCGGGTGCGCAGCTCGGGGAACTGGCCGCCGCGCACCACTTGCAGCAGTTGCACTGTAAATTCAATCTCGCGGATACCGCCGCGCGAGAGCTTCACATCGTTGTGCCGCTCGGGGTGGCCTGCGCTGCGCTTGCCCGCATGCGCCCGAATTTGCCGGTGCAGCACGCGCAGCGCGTCAAACACGTTGTAGTCCAGGTAGCGGCGAAACACAAAAGGCGTGACCACTGCGCGCAGTTGCAGCGCAAACGGGCTGCCCACGCTGGACAGGGGCGCTACCACCCGGCTTTTGAGCCAGGCAAAGCGCTCCCATTCGCGGCCCTGGGTTTGTAAATATTCTTCCAGCGCGCCCAAAGAGACCGCGGGCGGCCCCGAGTTGCCATTGGGCCGAAGCGCCAGATCGACACGAAACACAAAGCCATGCTCGGTGGTCTCGCCCATCAGTGTGTACAGCGCACGCACCAGTTTGCCGAAATACTCTTGGTTGGAAATGCGACCGCGCCCGAGTTCGTCGCCCGCAGTCTCGCCCTCGCATTCGTAGATGTAAATCAGGTCGATGTCGCTGGACACATTGAGCTCGCGCGCGCCAAACTTGCCCATGGCCAGCACGCACAGGCCGCAGGGCGCGCCCTGGAGGCCTTGCGGCTGGCCGTGGCGCAGCTGCAGTTCGGCCTTGGCCTGTTCCAAGGCGGCTTGCAGCGTCCACTCGGCCAGTTCGGTCATGGCCTGGGTAACCTGCGCCAGTGGCATTTGCCCTTGGCAATCGAGCCTTAATACCTGCGCCAGCACCGCCTGGCGGGTGATACGCAGGGCAGCGCCCAGGTCTTGGCCCTGGCTGCGCAGGCGCGTGTACAGGGCCTGCTGGACGGCTGCAAAAGGTTTTTCATCGGCCGCAAAAGCGTATTCCTGCCCGTAACGGCGCGCAATACGCTGTGCAAATCGAGAATGTTCAGCCCCCAGGAGCGGCGCATTGCGGGTCATAATTCCCTGCTAACTGCTAGATACCCATGATTGACACGCCCCAAGCCCCTACGCCCGCCCTGCTCCGGGCCGCGGCGTGGGCCCAGCGCCTGCTCTGGCTGGTGGTCGCAGGCTGGGTTTTGCTGGGGGCGATGTGGGCGGGTTTGCACTTTGTCATTGTGCCCCGAATCGACGAATTGCGCCCTTGGCTGGAGCAGCAAGCCAGCCGGGCGGTCGGTGTCCCGGTGCGGATTGCCAGCGTCCAGGCTACATCGAACGGTTTAATTCCTTCGGTCGAGCTGCGCGATGTGCAGCTGATTGACCGCCAAGGCCGTGTGGCCCTGGAGCTGGGCTCGGTGCGCGCAGCCATTTCGCCGCGCTCTTTGTGGTCTGGTGGTTTGGAGCAGCTCTATATTGACAGCCCCACGCTGGATATTCGCCGCGCTGCCGATGGCAGTTTTTGGATTGCCGGCTTGCAAATCAGCCAGGCCGACAGCGGCCCCAGCGACAGCGCCGATTGGCTGATGAGCCAGCCCGAGGTGGCCATCCGCCACGGCAGCGTGCGCTGGACCGACGAAACCCGTGACGTGCCGGTGCTCGAATTGGACGATGTGGACCTGGTCTTGCGCAGCCGCCACCTGCGCCACAGCCTGCGCCTGGACGCCAGCCCGCCAGCGCACTGGGGCGAGCGCCTCAATGTGCAAGGCGTGTTCAGCCACCCTTTGCTCAGCCGCCACCCGGGCCGCTGGCAGGACTGGAAAGGGCAGGCTTACGCGTTTTTCAGCCATGTGGACTGGAGCGCGCTGCGCGTCTACCTGGACGCCGGCCCCGACGTCAGCCGGGGCCGGGGCAGCGTGCGCGCCTGGCTCGATATCGCCCCAGGCCGGGTCACTGGCGCCACCGCCGATGTCTTGCTCAGCGATGTGCTTTTGCGCCAGGGCGCTGAGCAAACACCCGTGGTATTGCCTACGGCCTCGGGCCGGCTGGCTGCGCGCCAACTCGACGGCGGCATGGAGTACACCACCCGCGATTTGCAGTTTGAGACCGCCGATGGCGTGCGCTGGCCCGGCGGCAATGCCCGTCTGTCTTTGTGGGACGGGCGCGCCCCCGCTGATACGCATGCCCAAGGCGTGCCCGCCCATGGTGAACTGAGCGCCGAGCGCCTGGACTTGGCCGCCCTGAGCCAAGTGGCCCAGCGCCTGCCGCTGGCACCCAAAGCGCGCCACATGCTGGAGGCCTATGCGCCGGCCGGTTTGGTGCAAAAACTCAGCGCCAGCTGGAAAGGCCCTGCAGGCGAGCCCGATACCTACACCGCCAAAGGCCAGGTAAAGGGTTTGGGCTTGGCGGCCCAGGCTGACGGCAGCCCGGGCTTTCAAGGCCTGGATGTGGAGTTTGACCTGGGTGAACGCGAAGGCCGTGCCAAAGTGGCCATGGCCGGCGGCTTGATCGACCTGGGCCCGCGCTGGGCCGACCCGCGCGTAGCCGTCCAAGAACTGGCCGCCGAGGTGCAGTGGCGCAAGGAGCCCACGCGTTACAGCGTCAGCGCCAGCAACCTGCGTATCAACACTGCCGATGCGCAAGGCGTCTTGCAGGGCAGTTGGTCGCATGTGCCGGGCGCGCCGGGGCCGGGAGTGCTCGATGTGCAAGGGCTTTTTAGCCGCGTCGAGCTGGCCCGGGTGCAGCGCTACCTGCCCGCTGTCATGTTCAAGCAAACCCGCGAATACTTGCGTGATGCCGTGCTGGCCGGCACCGCTTCGGCGGTCAAGCTCAAGCTCAAAGGCGATTTGAAAGACTTTCCGTTTGCCCAAAGCCGCCAGGGTGAGTTCCGCGTAGCCGGCACGGTGGCCAACGCCACCTACGCCTATGTGCCCGCCAGCTACATGCCAGTGGGCAAAAAACCTTGGCCGGTGTTTACCCAGCTCAATGGCGAAATCGTGATCGACCAGCGCGCGCTGTCACTCGCTGGCATGCGCGGTCTGTGGGGCGCCGTGCCGCTGGTGCGCGGCGATGCCGTGATCGATAACCTGTACGGCCAGGCGACGGTCTCGGTGCTGGCCCAGGGCAAGAGCCCGCTGGCCGATGCGCTGGCCGTGGTCAACAACTCGGCCGCCGGTGACTTGATGGACCAGGCCTTGGCCAAAGCGGTAGTTAGCGGGCCGGCCGACTACCGCGTCAAGCTGGATTTTCCGCTGGCCGATACCAGCCACATTGCGGTGCAGGGCATGGTCAATTTGCAGGGCAATGACGTGCAAATGAGCCCCGCCATGCCGCGCATTGCCAAAGCGCGCGGGCCGATCAGCTTTACCGAGTTTGGTTTTCAGGTCAATGGCGTCACGGGGCGCAGCTTTGGCGGCGAGGTGCGCATTGAGGGCAGCTTGAACGGCTTTGGCGAAGCCCCGCCGCTGCCGGCCAAGGCCGGTGAAGCCGTGCTGCGGACCAGCCCGGCGGTATTGCGCCTGGAAGGGCGCGCCACCGCCGAAGGATTGCGCGAGACAGCAGAAATCGGCGCGCTGGCCGATATCGGCCATTACGCCAGCGGCGCAACCACCTACCAGGCGACGATCGGCCTGCGTGGCGGAGCCCCGGATATCACGGTGCAGTCCAGTTTGGTGGGCCTGGCGCTGGCTTTGCCGGCGCCGCTGGCCAAATCGGCCGAGGCCGCCTTGCCCTTGCGTTTGCAGGTGGGCCCAGCGCGCGAGGGCCTGGCGCTGGCCGGCCTGCCGCTGAAAAACCAAGAGCAATGGCAAATGTCGCTGGGCCAGGTAGCGGCGCTGACCTTGGTGCGCGACCTCTCAACCAACACGCCAAAGGTGCTGCGCGGCAGCATGGCACTGGGCAGCAATGCGCTAGAACCCCTGGCTTTGCCAGCCCAGGGCGTGGCAGCGCGCGTGGCGGTCGCCGCTTTGGATGTGGATGCCTGGTCGGCCCTATTTGCGGGTGGCGACGCTGCGGGCAAACGCAAAGCGGCCAGCACGCCGCAGTTTGATCTAGGCCCCGACTACCTGCCCAACACGGTGCAACTGCAAGCCCGTGACATTAGCTGGAGCGGCCATGCGCTGCACGGCGTCAGCCTCAAGGCCACCCACGACGGACCGGTGTGGCGCGCGCAAATCGAGGCCACCGAGTTTGCCGGTTTGCTCGAATACCGGCAGGCGGCCACCGCCTTGGCAGCCAAAGACCGTGCCAATGCCGGACGCTTGTATGCGCGCCTCTCGCGCCTGACGCTGGGCGCCAGTGCGGCGCAAGAGGTAGACAGCTTGCTCGATGAGCAGCCCATCAGCATTCCGGCGCTCGATGTGGTGGTGGAAGATTTTGAGTTGCAAGGCAAAAAACTCGGCCGACTGGAGCTTGAAGCGGTCAACCAAAGCTCTAGCATCGCCCGCGATACCCAGCGCGAGTGGTTGCTCAAGCGCTTTAACGTCAGTACGCCCGAGGCCGTGCTCAACGCCAGCGGTTCGTGGCGGCTGCAGCCACCGGCGCCCGGTGCGGCCGCCGCCTTGCCGACGGACTCTATGCGCGATAGACGCCGCACGCAGCTTGACTTCAAGCTCGACATCAAAGACGCTGGTAATGTGCTGGCCCGTTTTGGCATGAAAAACGTGGTGCGCAACGGCCACGGCAAGATTGAAGGCCAGGTCGGCTGGCTGGGCTCACCCATCACGCTGGACTACCCGAGCATGAGCGGAAGTTTCAATGTGAACGTCGAAGACGGCCAGTTCCTCAAAGCTGACCCTGGCATTGCCAAACTCTTGGGCGTGCTGAGCCTGCAGTCGCTGCCCCGGCGCTTGATGTTTGATTTTCGGGATGTGTTCTACGAAGGCTTTGCATTTGATTTTTTCCGGGGCGATGTGGCCATCGCCCAAGGCGTGGCGCGCACCGGTAATTTGCAAATGAAAGGCGTGACGGCCACCGTCATCATGGACGGCAGTGCGGACATTGCCAAAGAAACCCAGTCCATCCGCGTGGTGGTGGTGCCCGAGATCAATGCCGGTAGCGCCTCGTTGCTGACGGCGGCGGTCAACCCGGTGATGGGTCTTTCCTCGTTCTTGGCGCAGCTGGTTTTGCGCAAGCCATTGATCGATGCCAACACCAAGGAGTTGTACATTGATGGGTCGTGGCTGGAGCCACGCATCACTGAAGTCGACCGCAACAAAACACCGCCTTAATGCATTGAAGGCGCGCCACAGGAGTTTTTGCCGATGAAAGTTGCTGCAATTCAAATGGTCTCAACCGGCGTGCTCGCCGACAACCTGGCGCAAGCCGCCACCTTGCTGGCCCAAGCCGCCCAAGCCGGTGCCGAATTGGCCGTGCTGCCTGAATATTTTTGCCTGATCGGTCGCCACGACAGTGACAAGCTGGCTTTGCAAGAGGCCTTTGGCAGCGGCCCGATTCAAGACTTTTTAGCGGCGCAAGCGCGCCAGCACGGGCTGTGGCTGGTAGGCGGCACCTTGCCCCTGCGCACCGAGGGGGACGACAGCGGCACGCACGTCTTTAACAGCAGCCTGGCCTTTGATCCGCAAGGCCAATGCGCTGCGCGCTATGACAAGATGCATTTGTTCCGCTTTGACAATGGCACCGAGGCCTATGACGAGTCGCGTGTGCTGCAAGCGGGCAGTGTGCCTGCGCAGTTTGCCCTGGCTTCGCGCGATGGCCACCGCTGGAATATTGGGCTGAGCGTGTGCTATGACCTGCGCTTTGCCGAGCTCTACCGGCACTACGCCGCCTCGGGCGCCGACTTGCTGTTGGTGCCCAGCGCCTTCACCCACACCACGGGTGCGGCGCACTGGGAGGTTTTGCTGCGCGCCCGCGCTATCGAAAACCTGAGCTATGTGTTGGCCGCCGCCCAAGGTGGCACGCACCCCAGCGGGCGCCAGACCTGGGGCCAGTCCATCGTGATTGACCCCTGGGGCGCGGTGCTGGCGCAGCAGGCCCAAGGTCCGGGTGTGGTTTTGGCCGATATCGACGCCGCAGCGCTCGCCCAGCGGCGCGTGCAGTTGCCCGCTTTGCAGCACCGCTTGCTGTGAACGCGGCGCTCAGCGTGGCTCAGGGCGGCGGAGTTTGGTCATCCCTGGGCGGCGGCAGCTCGCCTTTATCCCGCCCGGAAAACATGGTCCACCAAACGATGCCGATCAAGATCAGGCCAGCGCCCAGGGCTTCTAACAGTATCAAGGTCATGGGGTGTGCGGCAGTTGCCGCGTTGTGCGCGCTGATTGTAGGTAGCCTGAGCGGTTGCGCCAGCGTCAGTTTGCAAGAGGCGGTGCCCGTGGCTGCGCCGGTGGCAGCAAGCCCAGCTACGCCGACCGTTGCGTCCGAGCCAGCGCGTGTGATCGGACAGGCGCGTAGCCGCTGGGTGGCGGTGCCCTGGAGCAGCCTGCCCGGCTGGGAGCAAGACCAATGGGAACCCGCGTGGCGCGCCTGGCAGAAAAGTTGCGAACGCGCCGCCACCATGCCGGCGGCTCTTTCGGCGCTGTGCCCGCAAGTGCGGGCCTTGGCCGGTGCCGAGCGCGCCGCCCAAAGCGCCTGGATGCAGCGCAGCTTGCAGCCCTACCGTGTCGAGAGCCTGCAAGGCGAGACGCAAGGTTTGCTTACCGGGTATTACGAACCTCTGTTCGAGGCCAGCCGCACGCCAAGCGCCGCGTTTTCGGTGCCGCTGTACGGGCCGCCGGTAGGCTTGGTTCGAGGTAAACCTTGGTACACACGCCAAGAAATCGAGACTTTGCCCGAGGCCAAGTCCGCGCTCAAGGGCCGCGTCATCGCCTACTTGGCCGATCCGATTGATGCCTTGGTGCTGCAAATTCAAGGTTCGGGGCGTATCCGCTTGCCACTGACTGATGGCAGCGCGCGCACCGTGCGCCTGGGCTTTGCGGGAACCAACGAGCAGCCGTACCAAAGCATTGGCAAGTGGCTGCTAGAACAAGGCCTGACGCGCGATGCGACCTGGCTGGGCATCAAAGACTGGCTGGCGCGCAACCCGCAGCGCCAGCAGGAACTGCTCTGGCGCAACCCGCGCATGGTGTTTTTTAAAGAGGAGCCGCTGGCCGAAGCCGATGCGCAACTCGGGCCCCGGGGCGCCCAGGGCGTGGCCTTGACGCCGGGCCGCTCGATTGCCGTGGACCCGGGCAGCATGCCTTACGGTACGCCGGTGTGGATCAGCTCCGCCGGGGGCGCTGGCACGCTGCAGCAACTGGTGCTGGCCCAGGACACAGGCAGTGCCATCGTTGGTGCGGTACGGGCCGACTTTTTTGCCGGCGCGGGCGCGCAGGCTGGCGAACTGGCGGGGCGGCTTAAGCAGCCCTTGCAGATGTGGGTGTTGTGGCCGAGGTGAAGCCTGTCAAAGTTGGCGCCTGGGAAAGCAACTTCACGCCTCAAGCCCGCCAGGGGTAGAGCACTTTTTCCCTTGCCCCATCATCCGCAGATCCTTAAGATCTTGCAAAATTGCTTGCCAGTGGCACCATATTAGATGATGACCGGCGCCCGGCTCTAGACGCAGGGGTGCGCCTCCCAAGGCTTTTGAAAGCGCTTGCGCCGCCTGCCAGTGGACTGCCGGATCGGCGTCGCCATGCCAGATTTTGCAGGGCATCGTTGGGACCGGCAAGCCAAGGTTCCATCCACGCAAGGCTTGCATGCCGTTCTGTGCGATCAGCTCAGGGTCACGATCGGTCTCTTTCAGTAGCACTTTGGCGCGCTGACTTCTGAACAAAGCGTTGTTAAACAAATCCACTTCGGAGGCGGGCACCTCAGCTAAAAATGGTTGAAGAAAAGCAAACACATCTTTGCGTACGCTTTTTATCAAGGTTCTCGTTAGCATAGGTAAAAGGCTGGGTGTGAAAAGTGCCACCATCAATATCAAGCGGGTTTTAGGTGCGTAAAAACGCAGATCGCTTACATCGCCTAAGGGATTAATAGGAGACACCAGCAAAAGAGCCTTTACACGATCGCCCAAGTTTCGCGCCAAGGCCAGCGCGTAGGGAGTACCCATAGACCAACTCAACACACTGAAATTATCAATGCCCAAATGCGTCAATAAATGCGTAATGTCACTTGGCCAGTCATCCATTTGCCCGCGCGGGTTCGGGTCTGAGTCGCCGCAACCGGGTCGGTCCGGGATGATCAAACGCAAGCCAAGCGCCGTGAGCACACTATCGTCGGGCGGACGGTCATGCTGCCCTTGTAAGAATGCATGGCATAACACTACCGGCCATCCGAGCGGGTCACCGCTGTCGGACCACGCTATCGAGCGTCCATCGGGCAATCGCAAGCGCCCACCAGGCGTCAAGTGGCCGGATTGGGTTGAAGTGCTTTGTAATTCGGCATGCCGCGCCAGAGTCATCGGCTCCGCTCCGGTCAGGTCCAGCCACAATGGGCTGACGTAAATCGCTTGCACTAAATCTGACTGGCGCTTGACGCCTACTTTGGCAAACACTTTTTTTAGCTGGCTTTTGGCTGTGTTGTGACTGATACTCAGCGCATGGGCTGCTTCCTCAATACTTTGGCCGAGCACCAATTGTTGCGTCAAGCGCGACTCAGCCGCGCTGAGCCCGAAAAAGGCGCCAAGAGCTTCAGTCGATAAGGCTCGACTGCCAGGACTAGCCGCCAGTACCAAGGCGCGGTCATTCTCCTTGCCCGCGCCTAAGTGACTAATCCATAAAGACAGGCCCCCGGTAGACGCCGACCCAGTTTGCGATATTTCGTCGGATACGGCCGCTAAGCGCAAACTGGCATGTTCTTGCTGGCCGCATAAGACCCGCGCCAAGCCTTGGGTAAGCGCCCCAGGCGGATGGGTTTCTAAGCAGCCATCCCGTAACCCCAAGGGCTTGTCCGACTGCAGCAGGGCGAGCATGGCGCGGTTCATGCTGATCGCCTGGCCCATGCCATCGACGATAGCAACGCCCAGGGGTAGACGGTCCATCAGGCGCTCAAGCACATCGCGCTCGATCTCTGTTTCTTTCAAAGTGCGCAGCATCTCTTGACTACGGGCGAAATGGGGTGCCAGGCAAGCCAGTAAGTACGCCTCTGCCGCGCTGGGTTCTAGGGAAATATTCATGCCCTTGATGTTCTTAAGCCCCAACAGACCCACATCGTCCGGCAAGGCCATGGTTCCGACTTTGGACTCCAGCACCAAAGCGGCCACGCTCTCGAGTAAGCGTGGCCACAGGCTTTCATCGCTGGCAGTGTCGTAAATCAGTCCGATGACGGCTGATAGTTGCTCAGGAAACCCCGGCGTCACCGCGCCCGGTGGCGAGGCGCAGGCCGATGCAGAGTTTTCGAAAGGGGCAGGCCGGGGATCGGTCACCATAAAGCACATCACCCTTTCGGGTTATTCGTAGCCAAAAAGGCAATTTTCTGGCGAGATTGACGCGCTGTAAATACCTTTTCGGATTTACATTTTTTTGGTGTGCAAAAGCGCTTTTTCCGCGCACCGTTTTCATTGAAAGGTAATCACTATGAACAAATTGACTATTGCCGCCTTGGCCGTACTAGCGCTATTGGGCGCTTGCGGAGGAGGAGGCCAAAGCCAAGGTGCAGCGTCTGGTGGTGGGGGTGTAATCGGCAACAATACATCCATACCAACAATCAGTACTTTGACAATTACAGGTCGAGCTGCAAATACGATCGCGCTCAGCGGTGCCACGGTCGATTATGTTTGCGCCGCCGGTACCGCCAGTGTCAGCACCGGGACCGACGGCAGCTATAAGGCCACAGTTGCTGACGGAAAATGGCCGTGCATTGGTGAACTGACTTCTGCGGGAACCACTCCATTGCATACCGCTGCAAACGGCGGCGCGGGTAACAGTGCCACGGCCCAAATCACCCCATTGACCGAGCTGGTGGTCGCCAAGCTGGCCGGTACCGATACCAAAACTTTTTTTTCCAATTTCAAAGCATTGCCCTTTGCCAATAAATCCTTAGTGGCCGCGGACAGCAAAGTGCAGTCGGCGCAAACTGCGGTGAAAACCGTGTTGGCAGCCGCTGGCATCAGTACGCTGGGCACCGTCGATCTGCTTGTCGACGCCCTGCAGGTAAATACAGCCTCAGACGCGCACGGCGCTGGCTTGCAAAGTTTCAATACCAAATTAGCGGGCGCTGGCACTACCTTGGGCGCATTAGCTTCCAGCCTTGTTGCTACACCACCTCCAGGCGCGGGTACGGAAATTCAGCAGGTGGCGACGGCGCAGCTTTTGCAGCCGGCTGCGGTCAATTGCCCGGGTTTACGGGGAGGTATTTACCGCTATATCAATTTCGTTGGCACGGACAAGGTTTATGTGGACGCTGAAAAATTGACGGTAACGAACAGCAAAAATTATGTAACCTATCTCAAACCAGTCGATGGTGACGCCTGCCATTTCAAGGGATATGACAGTAGCGCATTTGCTAGTGCAAGCCCTTCAGATTTGGTGGTATCTCAGGCTGGTATCGTTCTTATACGCGGTTGGAACGATCTCTTTAGTAACTACGCACTGGCGATCGCCTTTCCAGAGCAAACCGGATTTACCCTGGCCGACGTAGCAGGAGATTGGAATGCTTTGTCTATGGAGGCGGATATAGCTCAAACCTATGTCGGTGCTTTAGAGCAATCGACCATTGGCAGCGACGGCGTCGCCATCAGCGTGCGGTTTTGCCAAGACCCGAGCTGGGACGTCAGCTCGTGCAAGGTATTAAGTGGCACCGAATTACAAAATCAGTACCCTCGCTTGAGTATCAACAAGGACGACAATGGGTTTTACCTAACTGGCCCCGGTAAATCCACCCCTGGCGGACGTTTATTTGCCTATCGGTCGGGGACTGGTGATTTATTTGCGGTTAATTTTTGGACCGATGGAAGCTTTGGAATCGCTGCCCGCCAACGCACGCTTGCTGCACCGACCGTAGGAAGTGGTACCAACTCCTGGAATCTACAAATAAGTAACGCCTTAGTGGCTGCCGATATATCCTCAGGAACCACCACCATTGTTTCGGTGGCAGACGCGAAAGCTGCAAGCACCAGTTATTTGCGTACCAACCAAACTACCGGGCTTGCTGATTTGCATTCGGAAACTCTGACCAATAACATGCCATATTCTGGTTTTCGTCAGCGCGCCGCTGGAAAAGATACCAGCGTGACCCCCAACCAATCATTTAGCCGTCTAGACCAATTGCCGCTGCAAGGTATGGGTATTACTATCAGTCTGAATGAAACCAATAAACGATTCCAAGTATCGGTACAGAAACCCAATTAGTTTTTTTAAAGGAGAGTTGAAATGAAAAAAAGTATTCTTGCCCTGGCCCTGTTTGCAAGCGCCCTACCCGCCATGGCCAGCGATGTGTATGTCGGCCTGGGTTTTCCGGGTTTGTTTGGGATTGGTTTTGCCCGTCCGCTCAATGCGAGTTTTGGCTTGCGTGCCGAATATTCGGGCGGTATCAAGGTGAGCAAAGATGGGAATCAGGAAGGCGTCAATGTGGTGGGCAGCTTGCAAGGCTCGCGCTTGGGTGCTTTTGCCGACTATTACCCTTTCCAGGGCGGCTTGCGCTTGGTTGCGGGGCTGACCTCCAACGATATTCAGGCCAAGCTGACATCGACGGGAACGGGCACGGCGCAAATTAATGGCAAGCAGGTTGATATGTCGGGCCAGCGTTTTGACATCACTGTCAAATACCCCAGTAGCACCCCGTACCTAGGTATTGGCTGGGGCCACCAACAAAGTGATACTAAAGGTCTTGGTGGTTATCTAGACGCGGGCGTCATGGTGGGCAGTTTTGGCATTTCTGCCAGCACCAGCTTGGTCAATGTGCAGGGTATTACCCAAGCCGACGTGGATGCCCAAATCGCCAAGATCAGCGACGCGACCAATAAGCTGTCGGTGTTGCCGTCGGTATCCCTAGGGCTGGTCTACCGCTTCTGAGCTTTCCCTGGCCTAGGGTTTTGCATGGGCGAAAACCCTAGGCTCACCTAGCCCAAAGCTGTTTACACTGAGGCGGTGCCCTCTGCGCAATCCGCAAAGGCCATGTAATGCAAGCTGCCCACAAGGCGGCCCACCCACCTCAGGAGCCCTTCCCCATGAATGCCCCCCTGCACCCCGACCAGCTACGCGCTGCATCCGTCACGCTGGACGACAAATACACCCAAACCACCGGCCAGGCTTTTATGAGCGGCATCCATGCCCTGGTGCGCCTGCCCATGATGCAGCGTGTGCGTGACCTGGTAGTGGGCAAAAACACAGCAGGCTTTATCAGCGGCTACCGTGGTTCACCGCTAGGCAGCTACGACCAATCGCTGGCCAAAGAGAAAAAGCGCTTGCTAGAGCACCATGTGCATTTCCAGCCCGGCGTGAATGAAGAACTTGCCGCCACCGCTTTGTGGGGCACGCAGCAACTGGGCTTTGCGCCACCGGGCAGCAATAAATACGACGGCGTGTTTGGCATTTGGTACGGCAAAGGCCCGGGCGTGGACCGATGCTCGGATGTGTTCAAGCACGCCAATATGGCCGGCACTACACCCTGGGGCGGCGTGATTGCGGTGGCTGGTGATGACCATGTGTCCAAAAGCTCGACGGCGGCGCACCAGAGCGACCATATTTTTAAGGCCTGCGGGACGCCGGTGTTTTTTCCGGCCAGCGTGCAAGACATTTTGGATTTGGGCGTACACGCTTTTGCCATGAGCCGCTACGCCGGTGTCTGGGCGGGTATGAAAACGATTCAAGAAATCGTCGAGTCCAGCGCAGCGGTGGATGTGGACCCGCACCGCGTCAAGATCGTGATGCCGACCGATTTTGTGATGCCCGCAGGCGGCGTGCACATACGCTGGCCCGATGGCGCGCTGGACCAAGAGGCGCGCCTGTTTGACACCAAGTGGTATGCCGCGCTGGCCTATGTGCGCGCGAATCGGCTCAACCACAACGTCATCGAAGGCCCGAACGACCGCTTCGGATTGATGGCCAGTGGCAAGGCCTTTAACGACACGCGCCAGGCTTTGCTCGATTTGGGCCTGGACGATGCCACTTGCCGCCGCGTAGGCATACGCTTGCACAAAGTGACGGTGGTCTGGCCTTTAGAGGCGCAATTGACGCGCGAATTTGCCAGCGGCTTGCAAGAGATTTTGGTGGTCGAGGAAAAGCGCCAGGTTATTGAATACCAACTCAAAGAAGAGCTCTACCACTGGCGTGCCGATGTGCGCCCGCGCGTGGTCGGCAAATTTACCGTGTCCGATGACGCGGCCAGCCCTTACGGCATTGGCGGCGAATGGTCGGGCTCAGAGCCCTCGGCCAACCGCTTGCTACGCGCCAACGCGGATTTGTCACCCTCCATGATCGCCCGCGCGATTGCGCAGCGCCTCAGCGCGCTGGGTATAGATGCCGATGTACGCGCCCGCATGGATGCGCAGTTGGCGATTTTGGACGCCAAAGAAAAGTCTATGCAGGCGCTGGCCTTGGGCGCGCCGCTGGCCGAGCGCCAGCCCTGGTTTTGCTCGGGCTGCCCGCACAACACCTCCACCCGCGTGCCCGAAGGCTCGCGCGCCATGGCCGGCATCGGCTGCCACTTTATGACCTTGTGGATGGACCGCTCCACCACCGGCTTTACCCAAATGGGCGGCGAAGGCGTGCCTTGGGTGGGGCAGCAGCCGTTTGTGAACGACGCGCATATTTTTGCCAACCTGGGCGATGGCACCTACTTCCATAGCGGCTTGCTGGCGGTGCGCCAATCGATTGCGGCGGGTGTAAACATCACCTACAAAATTTTGTACAACGACGCGGTGGCGATGACGGGAGGCCAGCAAATCGGCGAGCGCGCCGAGGGCCATAGCGTGATCCAAATCGCGCAAAGCATGCGGGCCGAGGGTGCGCAGCGCATTGTGGTGGTGACCGACGAACCCGAAAAATACGACGGCGTCAAAGGCCTGCCCGAAGGCGTAGCCGTAGAGCACCGCGACAGCCTGGACGCAGTGCAGCGCGTGATGCGCGAAATCAAAGGCACCACCGTCATTATTTACGACCAAACCTGCGCCACCGAAAAACGCCGCCGCCGCAAACGCGGCACCATGGTGGACCCGGCCACGCGTGTGGTGATTAACGAATTGGTCTGCGAAGGTTGCGGCGACTGCGGCGTGCAAAGCAATTGCGTGAGTGTGGAGCCATTGGAAACCGAGCTGGGCCGTAAACGGCGTATCAACCAAAGCACGTGCAACAAAGACATTTCTTGCGTGAAAGGTTTTTGCCCTAGCTTTGTCACCGTGGAAGGTGGCACCTTGCGCAAAAAGAAAGGCTCCTCCCAATCCACAAGCAGCGGTCCGACGGCGGGCCTGCCCGAACCTGCGGTATTCGATTTGCAGCAGGCGCATGACGGTGTATGGGGCCTGGTGGTCGCGGGCGTGGGCGGCACCGGCGTGATCACCATCGGCCAGTTGCTGGGCGTGGCGGCGCACATCGAAGGCAAAGGCATCGTCACCCAAGACGCAGGCGGCCTGGCGCAAAAAGGCGGCGCCACCTGGAGCCATGTGCTGATCAGCGAAAGCCAAGACGCGATACGCACTACCCGCGTGGGCATGGCCTGCGCGGACCTGGTAATTGGTTGCGACCCTATCGTCACCGCTGGCAAAGAAACCAGCTTGCGCCTGCGCGCCGGGCGTAGCCGCGTGGTGCTCAATAGCCACAGCCAACCCACCGCCGCTTTTGTGCAAAACGCCAACTGGAGCAACCCCGGCGAGGCCTGCATCGCCGCCATTGCCGCCACGCTGCAAGAGCCGCAATCGCTGGGCTGCGTGGACGCCGAAGCCATCGCCACCGAATTGCTGGGCGACAGTATTTTTACCAACCCGGTGCTGCTGGGCTACGCCTGGCAAAAGGGCTGGATACCGCTGGGCCAAGATGCACTGTTACAAGCCATGGCGCTCAACGCCGTGGCCGTCGAAAAAAACCAAACCGCCTTCCAATGGGGCCGCCTAGCCGCACACGACCCGGCGGCGGTACAGCGCAGCTTGTTGCCCGCGCAAACCGTGCAATTGGTGCGCAAGCAAGCGCCCACTTCGCTGGACGCGCTGATAGCGCACCGCACTACTTTTTTAACCGGCTACCAAAGCGCCGCCTACGCGCAAAGCTACCGCGACTTCGTGGCCAAGGTGCGCAGCGCCGAAAGCGCGCTAGGGGCGCAAGCCGATGTCAAAGACTTGCCGCTGAGCAGCGCCGTGGCGCGCTATTTGTTCAAGCTGATGGCCTACAAAGACGAATACGAAGTGGCGCGTCTGCACAGCGACCCTGCGTTTCGCGAAAAGATCAGCACCATGTTTGAAGGCGACTACCAAGTCCACTACCACCTTGCACCGCCACTGTTGGCGAAGACGGATGAAAAAGGCCGCCTCATCAAGCAACGCTTTGGCCCCTGGATGGGCCTGGGCTTTCGCCTGCTGGCGCCGCTCAAGGTATTACGCGGCACGTCGCTAGACATCTTTGGCTACAGCGAAGAGCGCCAAGGCGAGCGCGCCCTGGTGCAGAACTATATGCAGACGCTGGAACGCATGCTGGCGCACTTGAGCCCCGCAACCCTGCCCGACGCCCTGCGCTTTGCCAAGCTGCCCGAAGAGATTCGCGGCTTCGGGCATGTGAAGGCGCGGCATATTGCGGCGGTGAAACCTAGCTGGGAAGGGCTGGGGGGGAAGTTGCCTTAAGGGGCTCGCAGCCAGCTTGGGTACTCTTGGGAGCGCGATTGGCGAACGGATTTGTAGATACAATCTATATTATCTATACAATAGTCCGATCCTGAAGGAACATAGCCATGCAAACAGTTACATCGCGTGAGGTGCAAAGTCGGTACGGAGAATTCCTTGAGTCCGTACAAGACGATCTTGTCTGCGTGACCCGCCATGGGCGCCCACTTTTTTGGGCTTTGTCAGATCGCCATGTTCGTGCGCCTGACCCCAGCATCCTGATTGGCCGAATGTTGCTGCTGCACGGTCAGCTCAACCGTGAGACGCAAGAGCGTGCAGGCGATGCGTTCGCGAAAGTCCTAGAGGAACTCGATGCTAGCCTTGACCCACAAGATTTGACACAAGAAAAAGTAATGACCATCGTGCATGAGAACAGAGCCTAAGCCGCGCCTCATTCTTGACACGAACGTCATCATCAGTGGGGTCTTGTTCAAAGGGGAGGCCATTCGCAGCCTATTGCTTTATGCGCTTAACGAGTACCAGCTCGTATTTAGTCAAACCACTTGGGATGAGCTGGCATCGGTTTTTCAGCGCGATGCGTTCGAAAAAATAATGCCTTTAGGCGCTCGCTTGCGCGTGCTGGCGGAATTGGCCAGTAAGGTGGAGGTCGTTCAAAGCACAAGCACCGTCACGGATTGCCGAGACCCGAAGGACAACAAGTTTCTTTCCCTGGCCATTGATGCCAATGCCATTGCGATCGTTACTGGCGACGACGACCTGAAAGTGCTGCACCCGTACAAAGGCATCGCCATTCAATCTCCGGCTGACTTTATTCGCCTGCAGATGCCGGCATCACGATAGCCGCTACCTTACCTGCCTCCGGCTAGCCGTACCAACGTACGCCCACCAAGCGGCGACTTGCCAAGGACGGCGGTGGGGGTGTTTTTTGTTTAAAGAATTACAAGGGAAGCAGACTGTCTGTTGTCACCTCAAGGGCTTGTGTTGCCGCGCTTTTGATAGGAGCTTTCGCCGTCAAGCAACCTACCCAATGCTCTGCGCTTTGCCAAACTGCCCGAAGAGATTCGCGGCTTCGGGCATGTGAAAGCGCGGCATATGGCGGCGGTGAAACCTAGCTGGGAAGGGCTGGGTGGGAAGCTGCCTTAGCAACAAAGCAGCTTACTTCTGGTGACTGAGCGCGTTGCTCACCAGCTTGGCCGTGATGTCCACGATTTGGATCATGCGGTCGTAGGCCATGCGGGTGGGGCCGATCACGCCTAAGGTGCCGACCACTTTGCCGTCCACTTCGTAAGGCGCGCTGACCACCGACAGCTCTTCAAACGGCACCACCTGGCTTTCGCCGCCAATGTAAATGCGCACGCCCTCGGCGCGACCGGCGATGTCCAGAAGGCGCATGATTTGCGCTTTTTGCTCAAACAGCTCAAAAGCGCGGCGCAGATTGCCCATGTCGCTGGAAAAGTCGCTGAGCTTGAGCAAATTGCGCTCGCCAGAAATCACCACCTCGTCCTGGTCTTGCGACATGGCCTCGGAATTGACCTTGACGGCTGCCGCCATCAGCCCGGCGATCTCCGAGCGCAGGCTTTCTACCTCCGATTGCAGGCGGATACGCACCTGGTCGATATCCAGGCCGACGTAGTGGTGGTTCAGAAAATTGGCCGCCTCCACCAGTTGCGCCTGGGTGTAATCGGCCTCGGTAAACAGGATGCGGTTTTGCACATCGCCATCGGGCGAGACGATGATGACCAGCACCCGCCGCTCCGACAGGCGCAAAAACTCCATGTGCCGAAAGGCGCTGCTGCGCCGTGGCGTCATCACCACGCCGACAAACTGCGACAGGTTGGAGAGCAAATTGGCCGCGTTAGAGATGACTCTTTGCGGCTGGTCAGGCGCCAGGCTGTGCGCGCCAAACTCTTGGGGTTGCACGGTCAGCATGGTGTCCACGAACAGGCGGTAGCCGCGCGCCGTAGGAATACGCCCGGCCGAGGTGTGGGGGCTGACAATCAGGCCCAGCTCCTCCAGGTCCGACATGACGTTACGGATGGTGGCGGGCGACAATTCCAGCCCGGATGCCTTGGACAAGGTGCGGCTACCCACCGGCTGGCCGTCGGCAATGTAGCGTTCAACCAGCGCTTTGAGTAATAACTTGGAGCGATCATCGAGCATCAAAACATTTTAGTGATGTAATTTGCCCATGAACCCCCGCCTGAACCCGCAGTTCCGCCAGGTCGCCCTCACCGGCAAATACCTCTCCAGCCACGCGCCGGCAGCCATTGCCGCCTCGCGCGCCACGCTGGACGCGATTGCCCATTTCCTGATGGACCAGGGCTGCGAGGTGGTGATCGAGGCCGATACCGCCGCCAAACTGGGCCTGAGCGGCTACACCGCGCTGGACATCGAGTCCATCGGCCGCCAGTGCGGCCTGTGCCTGGTGGTGGGCGGTGACGGCACCATGCTGGGCGTGGGCCGGCGTCTGGCGCCCTTTAAGGTGCCGCTTATTGGCATCAACCAGGGCCGGCTGGGCTTTATTACCGATATTGCGCTGGAGCGCTACGCCCAAACCCTGGCGCCCATGCTGGCGGGCGAATACGAGGTGGACGACCGCAGCCTGATGCAGGCGCAGGTGATGCGCGGCGGGCACTGCGTGTTCTCGGCGCTGGCGCTCAATGACGTGGTGGTCAACCGTGGCGCCACCTCGGGCATGGTGGAGTTGCGCGTCGAGGTGGACGGCCACTTTTTGGCCAGCCAGCGCGCCGACGGGCTGATCATCGCCACGCCCACCGGCTCGACGGCGTATGCGCTGTCGGCCGGCGGGCCCATGCTGCACCCCTCCACGCCGGGCTGGGTGCTGGTGCCGATTGCCCCGCATACCTTGTCCAACCGGCCGATTGTGCTGTCGCACACCTCGGAGATCGCCATCGAAATCGTCTCGGGGCGCGATGCCAGCGCCAATTTCGATATGCAGTCGCTGGCCACGCTGATGCACGGCGACCGCATCGTGGTGCGCCGCTCGGAGCACCAGGCGCGTTTTTTACACCCCCGGGGCTGGACCTACTTTGATACGCTGCGCCGCAAACTGCATTGGAACGAGGGGGGGAGTTAAAAGGTGGGCCTCAAACGCATCGTGCTGCGCGACTTTGTGATCGTCGCAGCCCTGGACCTGGAGCTGGAAAGCGGCTTTACCGTACTCACCGGCGAGACCGGCGCGGGTAAATCGATTCTGATTGACGCATTGCAACTGGCCACCGGCGCCCGCGCCGATGTCGGTTTGATCCGCGAAGGCGCGCCGCGCACCGACGTGAGCGCCGAATTTGACACCCCCGGCGCCTTGCTGGACTGGCTCCAAGAGGCAGGTTTTGAAGCGGGCGAGACCCTGCTGTTGCGCCGCAGCCTGGACGCAGCCGGTAAAAGCCGCGCCTGGATCAACGGCCTGCCCGCCACCGCCCAGCAGCTGCGCCATGTGGGCGAGCAGGTGCTCGACATCCACGGCCAGCACGCTTGGCAAAGCCTGACCCGCCCCGACGCGGTGCGTCGCCTGTTGGACGACTACGCCCGCATCTCCACCAGCGCCCTGGCCGCCTTGTGGCAAAACCTGCGCCAGGCCCAAGAGGCTTATGACAAAGCGCTCGCCGCCCAAGACCAACTGCAGCGCGAGCGCGAGCGCCTGGCCTGGCAAATCGGCGAGCTCGACAAGCTGCAGCCCCAAATCGACGAGTGGGACAGCCTCAACAGCGCCCACAGCCGCCTGGCGCACGGCCAGACTTTGCTGGACGCGGCCCAGTCAGCCCTGGCTCTCTTGGCCGACGAGGAGGCACCCGCGCTCACCCAATTGCACAGCGCTTTGCAGCAAGTCCAAAACCAGGTGCATCTGGACCATGAATTTCAGGGCCCGGCCGAGGTGCTGGCCTCGGCCATCGCGCAGGTGGAGGACGCGGTCTACAGCCTGCGCGCCTACCAGCGCCGCGTCGAGTTGGACCCGGCCCAACTGGCCGCGCTGGACGAGCGCATGGCTTTGTGGGTGTCTTTGGCGCGCCGCTACAAGCGCGCGCCCCAAGAATTGGCCGCCACCCATGCTGCCTGGAAAGCCGAGCTGGCCCAGCTCGACGCCGCCGCCGACAGCGCGCATTTGCAGGCCCTGGCAGAGCAGGCGCGCGCCGCCTTTGTGCAAGAGGCCAAAAAAGTCTCCAAAGCGCGCCACAAAGCGGCGCCGCTCCTGGCTGGCGCCATCACCCAGGCCATGCAAGGTTTGGGCATGGAGGGCGGCCAGTTCCAGGTGCAGCTGCAAGCGCACGCGCAGCCCCAGGCAAGCGGCCTCGAAGAGGTGCTTTTTTTAGTGGCCGGGCATGCCAGCAGTACGCCGCGCGCAGTGGGCAAGGTGGCCTCGGGCGGCGAGCTCTCGCGCATCGCGCTGGCTATTGCGGTGACTACCAGCCAGGGCGGTGGCGCGCAAACCCTGATCTTTGACGAAGTAGACGCCGGTGTGGGCGGCGCGGTCGCGCACACTGTGGGCCGCCTGATGCGCCAGCTCGGGCGCGACCGCCAGGTGCTGGCCGTCAGCCATTTGCCCCAAGTGGCTGCCTGCGCTGACCAGCACTGGGTGGTGCGCAAGCAGTTCCAGGACGGCGCCACGCGCAGCAGCGTCGCCCCGGTGGCGCAGACCGAGCGTGAGGCTGAAATCGCCCGCATGCTCGGCGGCCAGGTGGCCTCGGCCACGACACTGGCCCATGCCCGCGAAATGCTGGAACAAGCCCATGGCTGATACGCCCATGGAGCTGGTGCTCATCACCGGCATGTCCGGCTCGGGCAAATCGGTGGCCTTGCACGCTTTGGAGGACGCCGGTTATTACTGTGTAGACAACCTTCCGCCCCAGCTATTGCTCGATTTTGTGGCGTTGCAGGCGGGCGCCCCGGCGGCGCGCGTGGCCATTGCCATGGATGTGCGCAGCGCCAAGGCCTTTCCGCAGGTGCCCGCCCAGCTCGAGCGCTTGCGCGCCCAGGGCATGGCCATCAAAACCTTGTTTTTGGACGCCAGCACCGAGACTTTGGTGCGCCGCTACTCCGAGACGCGCCGTCGCCACCCCTTGTCGCAGGCCGACGCCGTCCCCGGCGATGCCCAGCACGCGCTGGTCGAGGCCATTGAGCTGGAGCGGCGCATGCTCGAGGCCATGCGGGCGCAGTCCTATGTGATTGATTCGAGCATGATCCGCGCCGCACAGCTGCAAAGCTTTGTCAAAAGCCTGATCACCGCGCCGGTGGCCCAGCTCACGCTGGTGTTTCAGTCTTTTGCTTTCAAACGCGGCATTCCCTCGGACGCCGACTATGTGTTTGATGTGCGCATGCTGCCCAACCCGCATTACGAGCCGGTGCTGCGCGCGCTCACCGGGCGCGATGCGCCGGTCGCCGCGTATCTGCGCGGCCAGCCTTCGGTGGCCCAAATGCAGCAGCACATCGCCGGTTTTCTGGAAACCTGGCTTGATGCCCTGGTGCTGGACCACCGCAGCTATGTGACGGTGGCCATCGGCTGCACCGGCGGCCAGCACCGCTCGGTGTACCTGGTAGAGCAACTGGCCGCGCACTTCGCCCCCCAGTGGGTGACGCTGCGCCGCCACCGCGAGCTCGATCCCTTGCCCCCAGCGGCCCCTGAGCCCACCGCGTAAAACTTATTTTTGCGCCAGCAAGGTACGCACGGGCGCGGGCAGGCCCAGTGCGGGCCACTGGTCCGCAGTGACCCAGCCGCCGGCAATGTCGGGCAAGGCCTGGCCGGTTTTGAGCAACAACTGGCAAGGGTGCAAATGCAGGTCTTTGTGGGTGAGCACGTGCACAAAGGCGGGCCCGTCTGCTACGCCTTTACGTAGCGGCGCGGGCAGGGCGGCGCGCAGTTGGGCGGCGCTGTCAAACACCGGCAGGCAATGCAAACCGGCCCAAATACCGGGCGCCGGGCGGCGCTGCAGCCAGACGGCGCCACTGGCATCTTGCGCCCACAGCAGCCACAACGATTGGGCGCTGCGCTTGAGTTTGCGGCTGCGCACCGGGAAATCGGCCATGCGCTGTTGGGCATGCGCCTGGCAGCGGTTTTGTAGCGGGCAGACATGGCACGCCGGATGGCGCGCGGCGCAGACGGTGGCGCCCAAGTCCATCATGCCCTGGGTGTAGCGGGCCATCGCCTTTGCACCGTCTTGCGCGCTGGGCAGCAGCGCATCCGCGGCCTGCCACAGGGCGCGCTCCTGGGCGGCTTGCGCCAGGTCGCCCTCAAACGCGAGCAAGCGGGTGAGCACGCGTTTGACGTTGGCATCCAAAATCGCCACGCGCTCGCCAAAGCACAAGGAGGCGATCGCCGCCGCCGTCGAGCGGCCGATGCCTGGCAAGCTTTGCAGCACGTCGGCCTGGCGCGGAAACTGCCCGCCATGCTGCGCCACCACCATTTGCGCGCAGCGGTGCAGATTGCGCGCCCGGCTGTAGTAGCCCAGGCCGCTCCACAAGCCCATGACCTCGTCCTGGCTGGCGGCAGCCAGATCGGCCACCGTGGGCAAGCGCGCAGTAAAGCGGGCAAAGTAGTCCAGCACCGTGCGCACCTGGGTTTGCTGCAGCATGATTTCGGAGAGCCAGACGCGGTAGGGATCGGTCGTGTTTTGCCAGGGCAGGCTGTTGCGCCCGTGCACTTTTTGCCAGGCCACCACCGCCTGCGCCACGGTGGGCGCGCTCACGGCTTTTGGCATACCGGGCAGAAAAAAGTGGAGCGCTGGCCTTGGCGGATGCTGCGGATGGGGCTGGCGCAGACCCGGCAGGGCAGGCCCTGGCGGCCATAGACGGCGGCCTCCAGCTGAAAGTAGCCCGATTCGCCCTGCGCATTGGAAAAGTCCTTGAGCGTGCTGCCGCCAATTTGCACCGCGCGCGCCAGTACGGTGCGAATAGCCTGGCGCAGACGCTCGATGCGCGGGCGGCTGATGCGCGCAGCGCGCGTGCTCGGGCGTATGCCGGCCATGAACAAGGCTTCGCTGGCGTAAATATTGCCCACACCGACCACCACCTCGCCGGCCAGCAACAGGGGTTTGATCGCGGTCTTGCGCTCGCGCAGCGCTTGGTAAAAAGCCTCGGGCGCAAAGTCCTCGCCCAGCGGCTCCACGCCCAGGCGGCCCAAGAGCTTTTGCGCCTGCGGGCTGTCTTGGCTGGGGGCAAACACCACGGCGCCAAAGCGGCGCGGGTCGTGCAAGCGCAGCGTGCCAGCGCTGGTTTGCAGGTCAAAGTGGTCATGTTTGCCCGGCGCGGGCAGCCCGACTTCAAAACGCACGCTGCCCGACATGCCCAAATGCAGCAGCAAAAGGCCGCGCTCCAGGTCAATAAGCAGGTATTTACCCCGCCGGCGCACACCCAGCACCTGTTGGCCACACAAAGACGCAGGCGTGCAGCCCAGCGGCCAGCGCAAGGGCTTACCCATGCGCACGGCCTCAATACGCGCACCTGCAATGCGCAGGGCAAAGCTTTGGCGTGTCACTTCGACTTCGGGTAGTTCGGGCATGCGGATGGTGCGGTAAAGAATAGGGCGGCTGTTCGCCGCACAGGCCCGGATGGCGGGCCTTGGATTATTATGGCCGCATGTCACGCATCTCTCTGTTCCTAGGCGCTTGTTTGCTGGCGCTGGCCCCCGCCGCGTTCGCGCAAACGCCTGCGGCTGCGGCCCCATCGGCGCCCAAAACACCCGAGCGCTCGGCCCTGGATGCCCAGCTGATGTACCAGCTGCTCATCAGCGAGCTGAGTTTCCAAAACACCGATTACGGTTCGGCCTATGGCCTGATGCTGCACGCCGCGCGAGAGTCAGGCGACGCCCAACTCTACGAGCGCGCCATCGAGATGGCCCTGACCGCCCGCGACGCCAACGCCGCCATGGCGGCGGCCAAAGCCTGGCAGCAGGCCCAACCCCAGTCGCCCGACCCGGACCGCCATTTGCTGCAACTGGCCATCGGCCTGAACCGCCTGCCCGACAGCCTGGCCGTTTTACAAAGAATGCTGGCGCGCGCGCCAGCGGCTGAAAAATCCGCCGCAATTACCGGCTTGACCCGCTTTTACACCCGGGCTACCGAAAAAACCGCTGCCGCCGATTTGGTGGAAAAAGCCCTGGCGCCCGAGCTGGCCAACCGCGCCACCGGCCCTGCCGCCTGGGCGGCCATTGGCAATTTGCGCTTGCTGGCCAATAACAAGGCCGCAGCCCTGGCGGCGGCGCGCAAGGGCGCCGCGCTCAACCCGGCTTCGGACGACGTGGCCATGCTGGCCATTACTTTGCTTGACCCGCCGGCCGAAGGCATGGCCGAACTTTTGCAGACTTATTTCGCCGGACCGGCGACATTGCAAGTGCGCATGGGCTATGTGCGCAAATTGATCGACTTGCAGCGCTACGACCAGGCTTTGGACCAGGTGCAGCGGCTCACCCGCGACAAGCCCGATTTCCCCGACGCCTGGCTGGTGCAAGGCTCTATCGAGTTTCAAAACCAGGCTTTGGAGTCGGCTGCGCGCTCCTTGTCGGCCTATGTGGCTTTGGTGGCGCCAGCGCTAGCCTTGCCCGAGGGTGACGCGCTGGTGCTGACGCCGCGCGGCCTGGTGCAGGCCTATTTGCTGTTGTCTCAAATTGCCGAGAAGCAGCGCGATTTTGCCCAGGCGCAAAGCTACCTGGAGCGCATTCGCAGTCCGCAAGACGCCGCCCGGGTGCAATTGCGCCGCGCCATGATCACCGCCCAGGCCGGCAGTGTGGACGACGCGCTGGCCCTGCTGGACAAACTGCCCGACACCGACCCCGACGAGGCCCGTATCAAACTCAATGCGCAGGTGCAGCTGTTGCGCGAGCACCAGCGCGAGCAACATGCCTACGAACTGCTCGCCCAGGAGCGCAAGCGCAACCCGCAGGACGCGGACCTGATGTACGAACAGGCTTTGTCGGCTGAAAAACTGGGGCGCCTGGGCGAAATGGAGTCTTTGCTGCGCGCCGTGATTAAGCAGCAGCCCGATTACCATGCCGCCTACAACGCGCTGGGCTATTCGCTGGCTGAGCGCAATGTACGCCTGCCGGAGGCGCGTGCACTGGTCACCAAAGCGCTGGAATTTGCCCCTAACGACCCCTTTATTCTGGACAGTCTGGCCTGGGTGGAGTTTCGCAGCGGCAACCACGCGCAGGCGCTGCGGATTTTGCAAGAAGCCTATCTGGCCCGGCCCGATGCCGAGATCGCCGCCCACCTGGGCGAGGTGCTGTGGGCCATGAACCAGCGCGAAGAAGCCAGCGCCGCCTGGCGCAAAGGCCTGGACCTGAACGCCAACAGCGAGACGCTCAAGTCCACCATCTTGCGGCTGCGCGGATCGCTATGAACGCTGCGGCGCAGCGGCCAGACTGGCTGCGCCGTGCGGCGCTGACCTTGGTGGCGCTGCTCTTGGCCGCCTGCGCCAGCCCGCCGCCGGCCACCCGCTATGTGCATGCCAATGATGTCTGGCAAGGCCGCCTGTCCGTGCAAGTGGCCAGCGAGCCGGCCCAGCGCATCAGCGCCGATTTCTTTCTGGAAGGCAGCCCGCAGGCCGGCAGCCTGACGCTAGACAGCGCCCTGGGCACCCGCATGGCCCGCATGCAGTGGGATGGCGCCGGCGCGCTGCTGCAAACGCCCGGCCAAAGCCAGCGCTTTGCCTCTTTAGACGCCATGGTGCAGCACACCGTGGGCAGTGCGCTGCCGATGCCGGCGCTGTTTGCCTGGCTGCGTGGCCAGGCCGTCAGCGCAGCTGGCTGGGAATTGCTGACCTTGGACCAAGTGCAAGGCCGCATCCGCGCCCGCAGCGTTCAGCGCGTGCCCGCCACGCAGCTCGACATCGTGCTCGAAGCCAGATAATCCGGCCATGCAGGCGCTCTACGACATCCCGGCCCCGGCCAAGCTCAATCTGTTTTTGCACATCACCGGCCGGCGCAGCGACGGCTACCACTTGCTGCAATCGGCTTTTATGCTGATCGATTGGTGCGACCAGCTGCACTTTGCCCTGCGCAGCGACGGGCACATCAGCCGCGAAGACCTGGGCGTGGCCCTGCCCGCCGACGATTTGTGCGTGCGCGCCGCCCGCGCCTTGCAAGCGGCCACCGCCTGCCCGCTGGGCGTGCACATTGGCGTGGCCAAATCGGTGCCCAGCCAGGCCGGCATGGGCGGGGGCTCCTCGGACGCGGCCTCGACGCTGCTGGCGCTCAACCGCTTGTGGAAAACAGGCCTGAGCCGCAGCCAGCTGGCCGCTATCGGCTTGCAATTGGGCGCTGACGTGCCTTTTTTCCTGCTCGGCCAGCACGCCTGGGTCGAGGGCGTAGGCGAAGTTTTGACGCCGCTGACCCTGCCAAAAGCCCGCTTTGCGGTGCTCAAACCCCAGGCCGGTTTGGACACCCGCGCCGTCTTTGCCCACCCCCTGCTGGAGCGCAACACCGCTCTTGCTATAATTTCAGGCTTCGCTGCGGACCCCTTTGGCTTTGGCCACAATGACTTGCAGCCAGTTGCCCAGATGCTCTGCCCGGCAGTCGGTGAATCCATAGACTGGTTTGCCGCCCAAGGATTGCACGCCAGGATGACCGGTTCAGGAAGTGCGGTGTTCGCGCAATTGCCCCATGGCAAGGATGTTCATGACGCCCCCGGCGGTATGACGCTCAAGACGTGCAGCAGTTTGGATACCCACCCGCTGCAGGGTTGGTGTTAAAGCGACGAAGTTTCGGTTGGCAGCCTAAGGCTGTGGACCTGTGTAGGGGAATCGCCAAGTTGGTTAAGGCACTGGATTTTGATTCCAGCATGCGAAGGTTCGAATCCTTCTTCCCCTGCCAAATATTTTTAACGGCACTGCCAGACGGTCTGAAGAAGCTCTGATATCGCCCCTTTTTGCGCGCAGCCTCACACACCACCTTCACCTCCTTGAGCACCATGCAGGCCCCTGATACCCCCGATTTCATGGTTTTTACCGGCAATGCCAATCCTGTGTTGGCATCCGAGGTGGCAGGCAATCTGGGCATCAGCCTGGGCGCGGCCAGTGTGGGCCGCTTCTCTGACGGCGAGGTGACCGTCGAAATCAACCAAAACGTGCGCGCCCGCGACGTCTTTGTGCTGCAAAGCACCTGCGCCCCGACCAACGAGAACCTGATGGAGCTCTTGATCATGGTCGACGCGCTCAAGCGTGCCTCGGCTGAGCGCATCAGCGCGGTCATCCCCTATTTCGGTTACGCCCGCCAGGACCGCCGCCCGCGCTCCACCCGCGTGCCCATCACGGCCAAAGTGGTGGCCAATATGCTGCAAGCGGCCGGTGTCTCCAGCGTGCTGACCATGGACTTGCATGCCGACCAGATTCAGGGATTTTTTGACATCCCCGTCGACAATATTTACGCCTCGCCCGTGCTTTTGGGCGATTTGCGTCAGAAAAACTACGAAGACCTGATCGTGGTCTCACCCGATGTGGGCGGTGTGGTGCGCGCCCGCGCGCTGGCCAAGCAGCTCAACTGCGACCTGGCCATCATCGACAAACGCCGCCCCAAGGCCAATGTCAGCGAGGTGATGCATGTGATTGGCGAGATCGAGGGGCGCAACTGCGTCATCATGGACGACATGATTGACACCGCCGGCACCCTGGTCAAAGCCGCCGAAGTGCTCAAGATGCGTGGGGCAAAAAAGGTTTATGCCTACTGCACGCACCCGATTTTTTCCGGCCCGGCCATCGAACGCATCACCAATGGCGACGCGCTGGACGAAGTGGTGGTGACCAACACCATCCCCTTGAGCGTGGCGGCCGCCCAATGCCAAAAAATTCGCCAACTCACCGTGGCTCCGCTGATCGCACAAACGATCATGCGTATCGCCAAGGGAGAGTCGGTCATGAGTTTGTTTTCGGACCAGAACAATTTGTTCTGACGCAAACAAAAAGCCGGTGCGCTGCGGCCTCAAGCCAAGTGCACCTTATTGAAACCGGAGTCACACTGGTCGCGGTGGACTCTTACAGGAGTAAGTTATGAAATTTGTCGCTTTTGAGCGCGCTAAGCAGGGCACGGGTGCGAGCCGCCGTCTCCGCATCACCGGACGCACGCCCGGTATTGTGTATGGCGGTACGGCCGAGCCTACAGCCATCGAACTGGACCACAACGCACTGTGGCACGCCATCAAAAAAGAAGCTTTCCATGCCTCGATTTTGGACATGGAACTCAATGGCAGCGAGAGCAAAGTGCTCTTGCGCAACGTGCAAATGCACCCCTTTAAGCAATTGATTTTGCACGTGGACTTCCAACGTGTGGAAGCCACCACCAAGCTGCACATGAAAGTGCCACTGCACTTCAGCGGCGAAGAAAGCTCTCCTGCTGTCAAGCTGGACGCCTGCTTGATCAACCACATCGTCAATGAACTGGAAGTCGCTTGCCTGCCTGCGGACCTGCCCGAGTTCATCAATGTGGACCTGAGCAACCTGAAAAAAGGCACTTCCCTGCACGTCAACGACATGGCATTGCCCAAGGGCGTGACGGCTGTGACCCGTGGCAAGGAAAACCCAGTCATCGTCTCGGTGGTAGCGCCTGTGGCCGAAGTGGTCGAAGCGCCCGCTGCCGATGCTGCGCCCGCCAAAGGCAAGGCCGCAGCCAAGACCAAAAAATAAGGCCCTGTTGGCGCCTTGGCAAAACGGGCCCGCGCAAGCGGGCCTTTTTGCTGGCGCAGCGGCATTGGTCTACCATGGCGCAGCGTCTGCGATGCCGGCGCGCTTTAGCAAAGTTAGAGCATGATCAAACTATGGGTCGGCCTGGGAAACCCGGGCCCTGAATACGAGGGTACCCGCCATAACGCGGGTTTTTGGTTTATCGACGGCCTGGCCCGGCTGTGGAAAACGCCCTTGCAGATGGACCGCAATTACTACGGCCTGGTTGCGCGCACCAGCGTGCAGGGCGAAAACGTCTGGCTGCTGGAGCCGCAGACCTTTATGAATCTGTCGGGCAAGTCGGTGGGCGCTTTGGCCCGCTTTTTCAAGATCCGTCCGGACCAAATCCTGGTCGCCCATGACGAGTTGGACTTGCCGCCCGGCCAAGCCAAGCTCAAATTTGGCGGCAGCCACGCCGGCCACAACGGCTTGCGCGACATCCACGCCCAGCTGGGCACGGGCGACTACTGGCGCCTGCGCCTGGGCATAGGCCACCCTGGCGACAAAGCCGAAGTGGTGCATTGGGTCTTGAAAAAGCCGGTTCTGGACCACCGCATCGCGCTGGACCAATGCATAGACCGGGCGCTGGGCGCCGTTCCCGCCCTGATGGCAGGCGATACGCATAAAGCCATGCTGCAAATTCACACAAGTACGCCGCCCCGGCCTAAACTCGCCAAACCCAAGGAGTCAGAGGCCAGGCCCACGCAGCCCCCCGACTTAGGCGTCTGAGCCACGGCGGCGCAGAGCGCCGGGCCCGGTTTGTTGTTTGCATCAGGGAGGAACCATGCGTTTTGTGCCACTTGGCGGGCTTGTGCTCGCGTCATTGATCTCTTGCGCTGCTGCGTCAGCGCAAACTTTGTATCGCTGCGGCAACGAGTACCGCGACACCCCGTGCCCCGGTGGCAAGGCCGTCGATACCCAGGACCCGCGCACCCCCGAGCAGCGTGCGCAAACCCTGCAAGTCAGCGCCAAAGAGGCCGAGTTGGCAGAAAAAATGGAGAGATCGCGCCTGGCGGCTGAGGCCACTGCCGCCAAACGCCTGCAAGCGCAGGCCCAGCTGGCCGCCGCGCAGGCGGCCAAAGAAGAGGCCGCTGCCAAAGCAGCCCAACAAGCGGCTGACAAAGCCCAGGCCCCGCATGCGCACAAAGCGCAAAACGCCAAAAACCAAAAGTCGGCCTCTAGCGACATCCTTACGGTACGCCTGCCCAAACCACCCAAACCGCCCAAGAACGCGGCCAGCGCCAAAGTGCCGTAGCCCAGGGCCGTGGTTCAGGGCGTGGTCGCTTGCAGGCGGCGGTATTTTTCCCAGAGCGTCTCGCGGCTCTCGGTGTGCTGCGGATCGACCGGGATGCAAGCGACCGGGCAGACCTGCACGCACTGCGGCTCGTCAAAATGGCCGACGCACTCGGTGCATTTGTCCGGATGGATTTGGTAAATTTCCGGGCCCATGAAGATGGCCTCGTTCGGGCATTCGGGCTCGCAGACGTCGCAGTTGATGCACTCGTCGGTGATGATCAATGCCATGCGCGCCGCCTCAGGTCCCGCTGTGCAACTTGGCTTGCAGGCGCGCAAGCACCGGCGCCGCGACAAACGGGGCCACATCACCGTGCAGGGTGGCAATCTCGCGTACCAGCGTGCTGCTGATGAACTGGAAGCGGCTGTCGGGCGTCAGAAACACGCTTTGCACCTGCGGGGCCAAGACGCGGTTCATGCCAGCGAGCTGCGCCTCAAAATCAAAGTCCGTCACCGAGCGCACGCCGCGCAGCATGGCCTGGGCCTGCTGGGCAACGGCAAAGTCGCGCACCAGGCCGCTAAAGGGCAGCACCTGCACATTGGCAAAGGGCGCCACCACGTCTTGCACCATGTCCAGGCGCTCTTGCAGGCTGAACAGGGTTTTTTTGTGGTGCGCGGCGGCCACCGCCACGATCAGGGTGCCAAACAAGGCAGCACCGCGTTCAATCATGTCCTGGTGGCCCAGGGTGATGGGGTCAAACGTGCCTGGGTATACGGCAATCGTGCTCATGCAAGCGCTCCTTGGTCAGGTGGCGGGGAGGGCAAAACAGGGCCGATGGGCCGCAGCACATGGGCGTGCACGGCGCCAGCCTTGAGGTGACGGTGCAGCGCCCAGCCCAGCGCGGCCAGCGCCTCGGGTTCCCAGGCCTGGGGCGCCTCCAGATAGACCTGCCCGTTGGCGGCAATGGCCTGGCGCGCCGCTTGCAGCGCGCTCTCCCATAGCGAGGCGGCAAAAGGCGGGTCCAGAAAAATAATGTGCAAGCTCGCCGGTGCCGCCTGGCGCAGGCTGGCAATGCCGTCGCCACGCTGCACGCTGACCGCCTGCGCGTCCAGTTGCGTTACGGTGCGCTTGAGTTGCTCGACCAGGGCGGCATCTTGCTCTACCAGCAGCACCTGCGCGGCGCCGCGCGACGCGGCCTCCAAGCCCAGCGCGCCCGAGCCGGCAAAGGCGTCCAGGCAACGCAGGCCGCTTAAGTCCTGGCCCAGCCAGTTAAACAAAGTTTCGCGCACGCGGTCGGGCGTGGGGCGCAAACCGGCGGCGTCCAGCACCTTGAGTTTGCTGCGTTTCCATTGGCCGCCGATGATGCGCACCTGGTGGTTGAGCTTGCTGGCTGCGCGCGGCTTGGGTTTGGAAGGCCGTTTGGCCGCTGATGATTGGGGTCGCATGGCGCTATTGTCGGTGTTCTGGGCCAACCCGGGCAAGGCCGGGCGCGGGCCGATAGACTTGCCGCATGCCCGCTAGCCTCGCTCTATGACTCCCTCGCTTTCGCCGTCCCACACGGCGGTGTTGCGCCAGGTGCTGCAATCTGCGCGCCACAGCGTGCCGCCGCAGGCGCGCCGCTGGGCTCTGGACGATGTGCACCTGGGCTGGTTGCCGCCGGCCAATGATGCGGCGCTCGCGGCCGTGCTACCCAGCACGCGATGGGATGGCCATCAGCGCGTCTGGCCCGCGGGTACTTGGACGCCGGCCCAGCGCTCCGAGGCGCTGCAGATGGCAGCCGAGCAGCTGCACTGCCAAGGCCTGATCAGCGGCTGGCGCAACGAGGCCTACAGTTTTTGGGGCGATACCGGCGGACAGCCGCACCCCGATCTGCCGGAATATTTCCGCCTCGAGCGTGCCGCGTTTCGGTTTTTGGGTTTGCGCAGCCACGCCGTGCATATCAACGGCTTTACGCTAGACGGCCGCATGTGGTGCGGTCGCCGGGCGCTGAGCAAAGCCACCGACCCGGGCCGCTTGGACAACCTGGCCGCAGGCGGTCTGGCGGCTGGCGAAACCGTGCTGGGTTGCGCAGCGCGCGAACTGTATGAGGAAGCGGGACTGCCCGACAGCGTGGCTGCGCAGGTGCGGCCCTTAGGCCACATCACCGCCGCACGCATGGAGCGCGAGGGCTGGCACGAGGAAACCCTGTTGGTCTTTCATTTGCTGCTGCCTGACGGTGTGCAGCCGCGCAATACCGACGGCGAAGTGAGCGGCTTTGAATGCCTGAGCGTCGACGAGGTCATCGAGCGCATCGTGGCGCGCGATTTTTCGGACGACGCGGCCTGTGTGGTGGCCTGGGGCTTGTTGCAGCGCCACGCCGATTAATACTAGCGCGCGCTGGCCGCCTGTAAAAAATCGTGCAGCAAAGCGCTGTCATCGAGCACGCCGTACTCGGATTTATGAAATTCCGGATGCCATTGCACCGCAGCGATCCATGCATCGCCCCGGTGACGAATGGCCTCGATGGTGCCGTCTTCCGGGCAAATGGCCTCGGCCACAAAATCGGGTGCCAGGTCTTTGATGCCCTGGTGGTGAATGCTGTTGATTTTTTCGCTGGCAGCGGCGCCTAGCAAGCTGTCCAGCCGCGTACCTGCCACCACCTGCACGGGGTGAAAGTGGCGGTCATAGGCCTCGCCATCGCGGTGCAGGCGGGCCTGCGGGTGCTGGGTGCTGATGTCTTGGTAGAGCGTGCCGCCGTAGGTCACGTTGACCACTTGCAGCCCCCGGCAAATCCCAAATACCGGTTTGCCCGCCGCGACAAAGGCGCGAATCAATTCCATCTCGTAGAGGTCGCGTGCCCGGTCGCCTGTCCAGTCCGGGTGCAAGGGTTCCTCGCCGTAGCTGGTGGGTGACATGTCCACCCCACCGTGCAGCACCAGGCCGTCCAACCACTGGGCGTAGTGTTGGGCCGTGACGTCGCCGCGTGCGGTATCACCTACCAGTGCGGGCACCAAGACCGGCATGGCGCCCCCTGCCATGAGCCAGTGCGGCACGGATTGCTCCAGGTATTGCAGGGTTTTTTGCGCAAATGCGGGGCGCTGGGGGTCGGGATACAAAAAGCAGGCGCTAACGCCAATTTTGGGACGGTGGTGCATGCCCCAATTTTATCGGGTGGTGCGCACCACCACCAAACCTTTGAGGTACTCGCCTTCTGGGAAGCTCAGCGTCATCGGGTGGTCGGGCGAAGCGCCCAGGCGCTCGCTGATAAACCCGTCTACGCCCGCATCCGCGCCCGCCGAGGCGACGATTTTGTGGAACAAGTCCGCGCTGATGCCGCCCGAGCAGGAAAAAGTAAACAACACGCCGCCGGGCTCCAGAATCTGCAAGGCCAGGCGGTTGATGTCTTTGTAAGCGCGCGCGGCCCGCTCGGCATGCGCCACCGTGGGCGCTAGCTTGGGCGGATCGAGCACGATGGCGTCAAAGCCGCGCCCCTCTTTGGCCAGGCGGCGCAAGCTGGCGTTGACATCGGCGTCGATGAAATCCGTGCGCTCACTGACAAAGCCGTTGCGCGCCACATTGCTGGCCGCCAGCGCCAACGCTGGCGCTGAGGAATCGATCGAAGTGACATGTGCCGCGCCGCCGGCCAGTGCGGCCACGCTAAAGCCGCCGGTGTAGCAATAGCAATTGAGCACCCGCTGCGACTGCAGGCGCTGCACATACTGGGAAAAGCGCTGGCGGCTGTCGCGCTGGTCCAGGTAATAGCCCGTCTTGTGCCCTTGCGCAATGTCCAGGCCCAGTTGCCAGCCGTGTTCGCGCAGCACCAGGGCCACCTCGCCCTGGCCGCGCAGCCAGCCCACGCGGGTGTCCAGGCCTTCTAGGCCCCGGCTGCTGGCGTCCGAGCGCTCATAGAGCTTGGTGAGGCCGGTATGGGCCAGCAGCGCATCGGCAATGCTGTCCTTCCAGCGCTCGCAGCCGGCCGCGCCAAACTGGGCCACCAAGGTGTCGCCATACCGGTCCACGATCAGCCCGGGCAAGCCGTCCGATTCGCCATGCACCAGGCGCAGTGCGTCGCTGTTGATGCCCAGGCGCGTGCGCGCTGCAATTGCCGTGGCGATTCGGGCATCAAAAAAACCGGCGTCAATGCGCTGGGCCTCGTCAAAACTCCAGATGCGCGCCCGGATGCGCGACTGCGGGCTAAAAGCCGCCCAACCCAAAAACTGTCCCTCATGGCCTTCGACCCGTACCGTCTCGCCGCTGTCGCCACCGCCTTTGGCGATGGCCGATTCAAATATCCAGGGGTGTTTGCGCAGCAAAGAACGCTCTTTGCCTGGGCGGAGTCTGAGGGTTTTCATGAGGGCATTGTCGCTGGCTTGGCAGAGCGCATGCTGCTTGGCCGCTTACTCCTGCCGTGGCACCCTTGCATAATAGTTAAATTCATTAAAATTATAAAAATAGAAAATATTTTTTAAATATGCCAATCAATAAGTACCAGCAACAAGCGCAATGGAAGGCCTTCGAACGTTTTCGTTGGCTGGCTGCGGCGCTGGTGCTTTTTCTGCACTTGGCTTTTCTACTCGCTTTAAAAGGCATGCCCTTACCCAGGTTGCAAGCGGATGCGCCCCGTTTGGCGCCGACGGTGCTGGTGCTGCTACCTTTCTTGCAAGCCCCGATGACGCCGCCAATGCGGCCTGAACGCAGGCTTGCCATTGAGCCCACCCCAAAAGAGCGCTTATCTCCCCTGCCTATCGTTTCACCGCCCGCTGCTGCCCCAGGTCCTGCGGTGATAAATCCTGAGGCGCAAACTGCCGCCGCGCCTGGGCTTGCCGCCACCGAGGCTTCCACGCCCTTGAATCTCAGCTTGTCGCGCGAGGCGCTGCGCGCCCTGGGCCCCGCGTCGAAGCCCTTGGTGCCGCCATCCCTTTTGCCGCTGACCACGGAGCAGCGCATTGCCAAGACTTTGGCGCTCAACGCCAGCGGGCCCTGGGTGGAGGAGCGCCTGGATATCAATCATGTGCGCTACCGCAATGGTGACCTTTGCATCACCTATACCCGTCCGGAGACCTCCGCTCTTTTCCCCTTTGACGCGTATGCGCAGCGCGTACCCTGGACCTCACCGGGCGTGCAGGCGTGCCCGAACTGACTGGCTTAGCGGCTTCGAAAGTCAAATTCCGACCCTGGTAGCGATGCTTTACGTATCATCGGCGTTTGCTTGATAACCCCGAGCCCCATGATCCGCATTACCGAAATCAAACTCCCGCTCACGGCTTTGCCCGTTAGCGCCCGGCGCGCCGCTGACGCGCCCAGCGAAACGGACGACGACCGCCTGCCCCCGGCCCATCCCTTGGACGCGCTGCGTTCGGCGGCGGCGGGGATTTTGGGTGTCCCGGTTCAAGACATCGCGCAACTGCAGGTTTTTAAACGCAGCTTTGACGCCCGCAAAGCCGACGTGATGGCGGTCTACATCGTCGATGTGCAGCTCACTGGTAACGCGCAGGACGCCGTACTGGCGCGCCACGCTACCCATCCGCATGTCAGCGCTACGCCCGACATGGCCTACCGCGTGGTCGCGCAGGCGCCGGCCCACCTGGCGATGCGCCCGGTGGTGGTCGGCTTTGGGCCATGCGGCATGTTTGCCGCCTTGTTGCTGGCGCAAATGGGTTTTCGGCCGATTGTTTTGGAGCGCGGCCCCAGGGTGCGCCAGCGCACCAAAGACACCTGGGATTTGTGGCGTAAAAATACCTTGCACACCCAAAGCAATGTGCAGTTTGGCGAGGGCGGTGCCGGCACGTTTTCCGATGGCAAGCTCTGGAGCCAGATCCGCGACCCGCAGTTTCTGGGCCGCAAAGTCATGACCGAGTTGGTGCAGGCTGGCGCACCGCCCGAAATTTTGTACGAGGCCCATCCGCACATTGGCACCTTCAAGCTGGTCAAGGTGGTGGAGAGTTTGCGCGAGCGCATCATCGCGCTGGGTGGCGAGTTGCGCTTTGGGCACCAGGTGGTGGACGTCGAACTTCAAAGCCAAGATGGCGTGCAGGCAGTGCATGGCCTGATGGTCCATGACGCCCTGACCAACGCACCGTACGCGCTGCCCGCCAGCCATGTGGTGATGGCGCTGGGCCACAGCGCCCGCGATACCTTTGCCATGCTCTACGAGCGCGGCGTGGCCATGCAGGCCAAGGCGTTTTCGATCGGCTTTCGGATCGAGCATCCGCAAGGCGTGATTGACCGGGCACGCTGGGGCCGGCACGCAGGCCACCCGGCCCTGGGCGCGGCCGATTACAAACTGGTGCACCACGCCAGCAACGGGCGCAGTGTTTACAGTTTTTGCATGTGCCCTGGCGGCACCGTAGTGGCCGCTACCAGCGAGCCTGGGCGCGTAGTCACCAATGGCATGAGCCAGTACTCGCGCAATGAGCGCAATGCCAACGCCGGCATCGTGGTCGGCATCGAGCCCACTGATTTCCCGCAGGACGAGGCCAGCTTCATCGCCGCCTTTGGCGCGCAAGACGGCGCACGCTACGCTGCGCAGGCACAGGCCCTGCAAGCGCAAGGCGGGGCCGCGGCGGTGCATCCGCTGGCCGGCATGGTCTTGCAGCGGCAACTGGAGTCGCACGCCTATGTGCTGGGCGGCTCCGACTATGCCGCGCCGGGCCAAAAGCTGGGCGATTTTTTGGCAGCGCAGCCTTCTTCTGGCTGGGGCGAGGTCAGGCCTTCGTACCAACCGGGCGTGACGCCAGGCGACTTGGCCAGCGCGCTGCCCGCCTATGCGATCGCCGCCATCCGCGAGGCGCTGCCGGTGTTTGGCCGCAAGATCAAAGGGTTTGATATGCCCGATGCCGTGCTCACCGGCGTGGAAACCCGCACGTCCAGCCCGCTCAAAATGCCGCGTGGCGAGGATTTGCAAAGCAGCAATGTGCGCGGCTTGTACCCGGCGGGCGAGGGCGCCAGCTATGCGGGGGGCATTTTGTCGGCCGGTGTGGACGGTATCCGTGTCGCCCAGGCGCTGGCCTTGGACATCGTGGGCTGATCGAGTTTTAGGTCGCGGCGCGCTTGAACAGTGCCAGCAAAGTACCGGCCACCACAAACAAGCTGCCAAAGGTGCGGTTGAGCGCCCGAATATGGCGCGGCTCTTTGAGCGCGCCCAGCACGCGCGCGGCCAGCAGCGTGTAGCCGGCCATGACTACCAGGTCGGTCAATGACAGGCTGGCCCCGATCACCAGGTACTGCAAGGGCAAAGGCTTTTCGAGCACCAAAAACTGCGGCACCACGGCCAGCATAAACACCGTACCTTTGGGGTTGACGGCATTGATCATCCAGCCGCGCAAGACCATGTCGCGGCGGCTGACTTGGGTCTCGTCCAAGCTGGCGGTGGCCAGTGCTTGTGCCGGTGCGCGCCACTGCGCAATGCCCAGCCACACCAGATAAGCCACGCCCGCCCATTTAATGACCAAAAATGCGCTTGCTGAGGCCGCCACCAAAGCGCCCAGGCCGACGGCCACTACCAGCAACTGCGTCCAAATGCCCAAAATCAGGCCAAACACGGTGAAATAGCCGCGCGCAAAGCCGTAATTCAGCCCCGCGCTCATGGCGGCCACGGCGCCCGCGCCGGGGGAAATGCTGATCGCCCAGCAGGCGGCGAAAAAGGCCAGCCAATGTGAAAACTCCATAGGGCTTTGATTATGCGCGCTGCAGTGCGGCGATGCGCTCCTCGATCGGTGGGTGGGTGCTAAACCACTGGCCAATGCCTCCGGAAATACCAAAAGCGGCCACGCTCTTGGGCAACTCGCCTGGTGCCATGCCGCCTAGGCGCGCCAGCGCGTCGATCATGGGCTGCTTGCGGCCCAAGAGCGAGGCCGCGCCAGCGTCGGCCCGAAACTCGCGTTGGCGGCTGAACCAGGCCACCACCATGGCGGCGGCAAAGCCCAGCACGATATCGAGCACGATGGTGGTCACCATGTAGCCGATGCCTGGGCCGGTATTTTCCTCATCGTTGCGGCGCAAAAAGCTGTCGACGGCGTAACCGATCACGCGGCTGAGGAACACCACAAAAGTGTTCATCACGCCCTGGATCAAGGTCATGGTCACCATATCGCCATTGGCGATGTGGGCCACCTCGTGGCCAATGACGGCGCGCACTTCTTCGCGCGTCATGCCCGCCAGCAAGCCGGTGGAGACGGCTACCAGCGCTGAATCTCGAAACGCGCCCGTGGCAAACGCATTGGGCTCGCCCTCAAAAATGCCGACCTCGGGCATGCCGATGCCGGCTTTCTCGGACAGCTCACGCACGGTTTGGACAATCCATGCCTCGTCGGCGTTTTGCGGCTCGGTGATGACATGCACGCCCGAGCTCCACTTGGCCATAGGCTTGCTGATCAGCAGCGAGATAAAGGCCCCGCCAAAACCGATCAGAAGCGCATAGCCCAGCAGCAAGCCCAGATTGAGCCCGCTGCGGGTGAGGTAATTATTCACACCCAACAAACTGGCCGCGATGCCCAGCACCACCACCACCAACACATTGGTCAAAACCAGCAAAAAAATACGTTTCATAAGCACTCCTGAAAAATCGCTGTACACCGCCGCACAGCAGCGGTTTGGCCCTAGGGCGGCGTCACACAAGCCTGCATAGTAGGGGACCGCCATGAAAAAACAAGTTTTTGATGCCCCAAGGGCCCAGCCCGATTGCGGGATTTAGCCTGCCGACGCCGCGCCGCGCGGCGCACGAAAAACGGTGCTGTCGGCATAAAAGGATGAGTCTTCGTTGGCGGCCCACCAGCCAGGTACGCCCAGCACCGGCAAATGGGCAAAGGGCTTGGCCGCCAAGGTGGCCGCGTCCAGGCTTTCGCACAAGGCGGCGTCCAGGGCGGCGACATCCGGCGCGCATGGTGGCAGACGGTAGACGTGGGCGGTGATCGCTTTGCGCGGATGCACCAGCTTTTCCAGCAAGGCGTGGCCAAAGAGCAGCAGTTGCGCTTGTCCCCACAAAGGGCGCAGCGGGCCAAACAGCTGCGCCCAGTCCTTGGCCTGCAGGGCTTCCCACAGCGCGTCGGGGGCTTGGAGCAGGGCGGCGTTTTCGTCGAACACGGTCAGGGCATCGCGCGCCGGGCCGCGCACCGGGGCGATGCCGCTGTGCGCAATATGTGCGGCCTGCAATTGGTTGAGGCGCTGCTTGCTGCGCGGAAAGTGCAGCCAGCACAGGCCGTTGAAAAAATCATGCAGCCCGTCGCGCGTGGGCACTTGGCCGGTAGAAAAAATAAAGGCCTCGTAGGCCTGGCCTGCGGGCAGCAGGGTCTGGGGCACAAAGCGCACCGGGCAGGTGCTTTGCGCGCCAGCAGCGGCATGGTTCAGGGCTTGCGCGCAGGCCGATCGGTCATCAGTGCTGCGGGCAATAGGCGCGCCCAGTGCGCGCCAGGGCGCAAGCCAGGGCGCAGACCAGTCGATCGCCTCTAGTCCATGTGCCACTGCAGGGTCTCGCCCCCACCCAGCGGTTTGAGGCGGGCTTGCCCAAAGGCATAGCTTTCGGGCGGCACCCAAGCCTCGCGGCGCAAGGTGATGTGGCCGCTGTTGCGCGGCAGTCCGTAAAAATCGGGCCCGTTAAAGCTGGCAAAAGCCTCCAGGCGGTCCAGCGCCTGCGCGGCCTCAAAGGCCTGGGCATACAGCTCGATGGCCGCGTGCGCGGTGTAGCAACCGGCGCATCCACTGGCGTGCTCTTTGAGCTGCGCGGCGTGAGGCGCACTGTCGGTGCCCAAAAAGAAGCGCGGCGAGCCGCTGGTGGCCGCCTGCACCAAAGCTTGGCGATGCGTCTCGCGCTTGAGCACCGGCAGGCAGTAGTAATGCGGGCGGATGCCGCCGCTAAAGATGGCGTTGCGGTTGTAGAGCAAGTGGTGCGCGGTAATGGTGGCGCCGATCGCCCCCTCGGCCTGGGCCACGTACTGCGCCGCTTCGCGGGTGGTGATGTGCTCAAACACCACTTTGAGCGCCGGGAAATCGCGCCGCAAGGGGATGAGTTGGGTGTCGATGAACACCGCCTCGCGGTCAAACAGGTCGATATCGGGCGAGGTCACTTCGCCGTGCACCAGCAGTGGCATGCCGGCTTTTTGCATGGCTTCTAGGGTGGCGTAGGTTTTGCGCAGGCTGGTGACGCCCGCCTCGCTGTTGGTCGTGGCCCCGGCCGGATAAAGCTTGACGCCCACAACGCCGGCCGCGTGGGCGCGCACGATTTCGTCGGGCGAGAGTGCATCGGTCAGGTACAAGGTCATCAGCGGCGCAAAGGGGGCGCTGCCGTCCACGCGCGCCGGCGCGGCTGCAGCGATGCGCGCCTGGTAGGCCAGGGCTTGCGCCGTGCTGGTGATGGGCGGCTTGAGGTTGGGCATGATCAGCGCCCGGCCAAATTGGGCGGCACTGTGCGGTACCACGGTCTGCAAGGCTTCGCCGTCGCGCACATGCAGGTGCCAGTCGTCGGGGCGGGTGAGGGTCAGCGTGGTGGGGGCGGAGGTAGAGGGCATAAGTGCGTGATTGTCCCAAATCGTGGCGGAGGGTGGCAGCTCGGCAGCGCCGCCGGCGGTGCTGCGCAGCGCCGTCCGGCTGCTTTGCAGGCTTTGCAAGATATCGAGGGCCCGCGCATACAGGGTGGCGCCGGCCGGGGTGAGCTGGGTCGGGTAAGCGCTGCGGTCCACCAAAGAGGCCCCGGCCCAGGCCTCGAGCGACTGGATGCGCCGCGAAAACGCGCTTTGCGTCACATGGCGCAGCTGCGCCGAGCGGCTAAAGCTGCGTGTCTCGGCCAGCGAAACAAAGTCTTCAAGCCATTTGGTGTCCATGACGGTGTGGCGCTTTGGGGTACGTGGGTACTGGCTTAGGCGCTGCTTTGTTGCAAAGCCCACATTTGCGCGTACTGGCCGCCCGCTTGCAGCAGCGCCTGGTGCGTGCCACGCTCGACGATGCGCCCGCTTTGCATGACCAAAATCTCGTGGGCGTCGACCACGGTGGACAGGCGGTGCGCCACCACCAGCGTGGTTTTGCTTTGTGCGATGCGTTGCAGCTCGGCCTGGATGGCGCGTTCATTGGCCGAGTCGAGCGCGCTGGTGGCCTCGTCAAACACCAAAATCGGCGGGTTTTTGAGCAAAGTGCGGGCGATGGCCACGCGCTGCTTTTCGCCGCCCGAGAGCTTGAGGCCGCGCTCGCCCACCATGGTGGCGTAGCCCGCCGGGGTGTTGGCGATGAAATTGTCGATGTGCGCCGCCCGGGCCGCCGCTTGCACCTGCTCCAGGCTGCTGCCGGGGCGTCCGTAGGCAATGTTGTACTCCACCGTGTCGTTAAAGAGCACCGTGTCCTGCGGCACGATGCCGATGGCGGCGCGCAAACTGGTTTGCGTCAGGCTGCGGATGTCCTGCCCGGCGATGCTGATGCTGCCGTGCTGCACATCGTAAAAGCGGTAGAGCAAGCGCGCCAGCGTGCTTTTGCCCGAACCCGAGGGGCCGACCACCGCCACGGTTTTGCCCGCCGGAATTTCAAAACTGATGCCGTGCAAGATGGGGCGCGCCGGATCGTAGGCAAAGTCCACCTGCGCAAAGCGCACGCTGGCCTGGGGCTGGCCCTGGGCGTCGCTGTGCAGCTGCAAATCGCGGGCGTCCGGGGCGTCGGCAATCTCTTGGGAGCGCTCCAAGAGCGTGAACATTTTTTCCAGGTCCAGCAGGTTTTGCTTGAGTTCGCGGTAGATCGCACCCAAAAAATTGAGCGGAATGTAGACCTGGATCATGAAGGCATTGACCATCACCAGATCGCCCAGCGTCATGCGCCCGTCCACCACGCCTTGTGTGGCGCGCCAGAGCATGGCCACCAAGCCGCTGGCGATGATGAACTGTTGGCCGGCGTTGAGCATGCTCAGGGTGCGCTGGCTTTGCAAGGCGGCGCGGCGGTAGCGCTCCAGGTTGTCGTCGTAGCGGCGGGCCTCGAACTCTTCGTTGTTGAAGTACTTGACCGTCTCAAAATTGAGCAGCGAGTCGATGGCCCGGCTGTGGGCTTTGGAGTCCAGCTCGTTCATGCGCTTGCGAAACTGGGTGCGCCACTCGGTCATGCTGATGGTGAAAACGATGTAGAGCACCAGCGCAATGACGGTAATGCCGGCAAACCAGACGTCAAACTTCACGGCCAGCAAGGTGAGCACCAGCGTGACCTCGATCAGCGTGGGCACGATGCTGTACAGCGAATACGACACCAGCGAATGCACCGCGCGGGTGCCACGCTCGATGTCGCGCGTCATGCCACCGGTCTGGCGCTCCAGATGAAAGCGCAGACTCATGGCGTGCAAATGCCGGAACACGCGCAGCGAGATGCTGCGCGCTGCGCCCTCGGTGGCCTTGGCAAACACCAGGTCACGCAGCTCGGCAAACAAGGTGGTCGACAAGCGCAGCGCGGCGTAGGCGATCAACAGTGCCACCGGCACCACCAATACGGCGCTGAGCTGACCGGGCTGCGGCGTCATGGTGTCGACCAGGGTTTTGAGCAGCAGGGGAACGCCCACATTGGCGACTTTGGCGCCCACCATCAGGCCCAGGGCGATGGAAACGCGCCATTTATAGGCCCATAAATACGGGAAAAGACGCTGCAAAGTGCCCCAATCGCCCTTGTCGACGGCCGTGCCCGCCTCTGCTGGGGGGTTTTGGTGCGGGGAGGCGGGGCCGTAGGAGCGCATAGGTAAGAATAGGCGACAGTTAACCCGAGATTGTGCCCATGTCCACCCCAGCCCCTGCCGCCGCCGATTTGCCCACCGACCAAGAGCTGGTGCTCAAGGTCATTCCGATGCCTGGCGACTGCAATGCCAACGGCGACATTTTTGGCGGCTGGGTCATGGCCCAGGTGGACTTGGCGGGCTCGGTTTTGCCGGCACGCCATGCCCAGGGGCGCATGGCCACGGTGGCAGTGAACGAATTTATTTTTAAGCAGCCGGTGCGGGTGGGCGACATTCTTTCCTTCTTTTCGAAAGTCCAGCGCATCGGGCGCACCTCGATTACCGTCAAGGTGGAGGTGTTTGCCGAGCGCTTTGGCAGCCAGGGCCAGTACCACAAGGTGACCGAAGCCCTTGTGACTTATGTGGCTATAGACGGCCAGGGCAAACCAAGGGAAATCCCCAAGACATAAGGCTTGCCAAGGGGCTGGCGCGTCGCCCAGGTGTCAATTTATCGATTGAAATCGGTAACAACCCTATCAAAGCTTTCATCATCTAAGGCTATAACCCTGGGTGCACAACCCAAGGAGATAAGGTGCAGTTTTTTCAATTGCTGATCAGCGGTGTGGCCCAGGGCTGCATCTACGGCCTGATCGCGCTGGGCTTTGTTCTGATTTACAAAGCGACCGAGACCGTCAGCTTCGCCCAGGGCGAGCTGATGATGCTGGGCGCCTTTGCCGGTCTGGTCGGTATGACCATGCTGGCCATGCCCTACTGGATGGCCGTGATTGGCGCGATCTTGCTCATGGCCCTGGTAGGCGCGCTGATTGAAATGGCCGTGATTCGGCCGATTTTGGGCCAGCCGGCGTTTTCCATCGTCATGCTCACCATTGGCGTGGGCTATGTGGCGCGCGGCCTGATCACCATGATTCCCAACCTGGGGACCGACACGCAGGCCCTGCCTGTTCCCTACAAAGACGAAATCTGGAAGCTGGGCGGACTCATCCTCAATGTCGAGCACATGGTGGTGATCGCCGCTACTGGCGTTTTGTGCCTGGTTTTGTTTGCCCTGTTTCGCTACAGCAAGCTGGGCATTGCCATGCAGGCGGCCTCGCAAAACCAATTGGCGGCGTATTACATGGGTATTCCGGTCAAGCGCCTGAACAGTCTGGCCTGGGCTTTGGCGGCCATGGTCGCCAGCATTGCCGGGTTGTTGCTGGCGCCCATTACTTTTGTGCACGCCAATATGGGTTTTATCGGCCTCAAAGCCTTCCCCGCTGCGGTGGTGGGCGGCTTTGGCAGCCTGCCCGGGGCGATTGTGGGCGGTGTGGTGATTGGCTTGGTCGAGTCGTTCTCGGGCTTTTATTTGCCTGATGGTTTTAAAGACACGGCCGCCTATATCGTCGTGCTGCTGATGCTGATGGTCCGGCCCAACGGATTGTTTGGCGAGAAATTGCGCAAAAAGGTCTGAGATGCGTTTTATTTTCAAAACCGACTACGCGCAGGACATCGGCCTGGCCAAGCATGGCGGCCATGTGTTTTGGTATAGCGTGCTGATGCTGTTGCTGCTGGCCGCGCCCTGGTTGTTTACCGAGTACTGGCTGGCGCAGCTCACCTTTGTGCTCATTTACAGCATTGCCGCCCTGGGCATCATGCTTTTGGCGGGCTTTACCGGCTTGTTTTCATTGGGCCATGCAGCTTTTCTGGGGGTGGGGGCGTACACGCAGGCGGTGCTGACCAACGCGGGCGTGCCCTTTCCGGCAGCTTTGGTGGCGGCTGCGGGCCTGTCTGCGGCGGTGGGCTTGGTCGTGGGGCTGCCGGCGCTGCGCGTTAAGGGTATTTATCTGGGCATGGCGACGTTGTCTTTTGGCTTTATTGTCGAAGAGGTGCTGGCGCGCTGGGAGTCCATGACGGGCGGCAATGCGGGCATCCACATCAAAAAGCCCAATATCTTTGGCTGGGTGCTGGAGTCCGAAATTCAGTTTTACTTTCTGTGCCTCTTGCTCACGGTGTTGGCCACGCTGGGTATTTTGAATCTGCTGCGCTCGCCCACCGGCCGCGCATTTGTGGCGATTCGCGATTCCGAAATCTCGGCCCAAAGCATGGGCATCCACCTGGCGCAGTACAAAACCATGTCCTTCGCGATTTCGGCGGCGCTGGCCGGCGTGGCCGGTGCGCTGTATGGGCACAAATTGCAATTTATCTCGCCCGACCAGTTCAATATTTTGCAGTCCATCGACCTGTTGCTGATGATTGTGATCGGTGGCCTGGGCTCGGTGCATGGGGCGTTTTTGGGCGCGATTTTCCTGATCACCATGCCCCAGCTGATTTCGCTGGTCAAAGACTATTTGCCTGCCGTTATCGGGCAGGCGCCGGGTTTGCAGGGCGTGGTCTATGGCGCGGTGCTGATTGCTTTTGTGCTCTTTGAGCCCATGGGCTTGTATGGGCGCTGGCTCAAGGTGCGCACCTATTTAGAGATGTTTCCTTTCTACCGCAAAGGCATGTTCAAGCGGCAGAAGTCCTTCCAGAAATCGGATCGCCTGAAATGACGGACTTTCTTTTATCAGCCCATGACCTGAGCGTGCGCTTTGGCGGCCTGCTGGCGGTCAACCAGGTCAGCTTTGATGTGAAAAAAGGCGAGGTGTTCACCCTCATCGGCCCCAACGGCGCGGGCAAGACAACGGTGTTTAACCTGATCAGCCGCATTTACACGCCTACCACCGGCCACATTGACTACCACGGCCCCCAGGGCATGATCAATCTCACGGCCCAGGCGCCGCAGGACGTGGCGGCGCTGGGCATTGCCCGCACCTTCCAAAACATCGAGCTGTTTGAGCACGCCTCGGTGCTGCACAACCTGCTGATTGGCCGCCATACCCACCGCAAGACAGGCTTGTGGCAAGACATGTTTTTTACCGCAGCCACCCGCGAAGAAGAGCTACGCTCGCGCGAAAAAGCCGAGGAAGTCATTGATTTCCTCAGCCTGCAGCACTACCGCGATACCTTTGTCGCCGGCTTGCCTTATGGCGTGCGCAAAGTGGTCGAAATGGCCCGCGCTTTATGCACCGAACCACAACTGCTTTTACTGGACGAGCCCTCCTCGGGCCTCAATGTTGAGGAAACCGATGACATGGCCTTCTGGATTCAGGACATCAAGCATGAACTGGGCATTTCGGTGCTCATGGTCGAGCACGATATGAGCTTGGTCTCCAAAGTCTCGGACCGCGTGCTGGCCATGAACCAGGGCGAGGTCTTGGCCCTGGGCACGCCGCGCGAAGTGCAGGCCGACCCCAGCGTGATCGAAGCCTATTTGGGCACGCTGGACGATGTCACCTCGCTGCGCCGTGAAACGCCAGCCACCGCCACAGGAGCGCGCGTATGAGCGATTTGCCGCCCCCCGTGAGTGATTTGCCTGTGCTCAAGCTGCTCAATATCGAGAGCGCTTACGGCCCCATCAAAGCCATCCGCGGCATCAGCCTGCAGGTGCGCCGGGGTGAAATTGCCGCCGTGCTGGGCTCCAACGGCGCGGGCAAGACCACGATTTTGAAAACCATCTCGGGCATCATCGATCCGCGCAAAGGCGCCATCGAGTTCAAGGGCCAGGACATCACCGCCCAAGACCCCTCGCACATCGTGCAGCAAGGCCTGAGCCATGTGCCTGAAGGTCGCGAGGTGTTCCCGCTGCTCAGCGTGCGTGACAACCTGCTCATGGGCGCCTACACCCGCAGCGACCGCGACGGCGTGGCCCGCGATATTGAGACGGTGTATGGCTACTTCCCCATCTTGCGCGAGCGCGCCACGCAGGACGCGGGCCTGCTCTCGGGTGGGCAGCAGCAAATGCTGGCGATCTCCCGCGCGCTCATGGCCAACCCGGATTTGATCTTGCTCGATGAACCCAGCCTGGGCCTGTCGCCCAAGCTGACCAAAGAGATTTTCGAGATCGTGGTGCGTATCAACCGCGAGCGCGGCACCACCATCTTGCTGGTCGAGCAAAACGCCAACATGGCGCTCAACGCCTCGGACTACGGCTATGTGCTGGAAAACGGCCGCATCGTCATGGAAGACACCTGCGCCCGTTTGCGCGAGAAAGACGACATCAAAGAGTTCTACCTGGGCCTTAAGGAAGAGGGCGTGCGCTCCGAGCGCCGGTGGAAAAAGAAGAAAACATGGAGATAAGTATGCCCAGCGCCCCGACCGCCCCCTGCCTGCGGCCCGCCCGGCCATCGCCACGAGGTGCCCGCTTATGAGCCGCTTGTGGGATTTGGGCCATATCCGCCCCGAAACGCGCTCGGTGCTGGACGGCCAAACCATGACCGCGCTGTTTTGGAATGGCGTGGCCAAACGCGGCCCGCAGGTGTGGCTGCGGCAAAAACATTTGGGCTTGTGGCGCAGCTGGACCTGGAACCAGACGGCTACCGCCGTCGAAGAATTGTGCGCAGGCCTCCTCAGCCTGGGCTTTGCCAAAGGCGAGTGCGCCTCGATTTTGTCCAACACCGTCGTCGAGTGGGTGTGGGCCGATTTGGCCGTGCTCTCGGCCTGCGGCGTGTCCAACGGCATTTACCCCACCGACGCCAGCACCCAGGTGCATTACCTGTGCGAAGACTCGCGCACCACGGTGCTCTTCGTCGAGGACGACGAGCAGCTGGACAAAGCCCTGGAAGTGCGTGCCCAACTGCCGCTGCTGCGCAAAATTGTGGTCTTTGACATGGAAGGTCTGCGCACCCTGGACGATCCGGGCGTGATCAGTCTGGACGGTCTGCGCGCACTGGGCCGCGCCCATTTGGCCAAGGATCCCGAGGCAGTGCGCCAACGCGCCGCCCAATGCCAGCCCAACGACCTGGCGATTTTGGTGTACACCTCAGGCACCACCGGCAAGCCCAAGGGTGCCATGCATTTGCACAAAGGCCTGGTGTTTACCGTGCGCGGCTACAACACCCTGGTAGCGCAGGACGAGCGCGACGAGCGCATGTGCTTTTTGCCCTTGTGTCATATTGCTGAGCGTTTGGGTGGTGAGTACTCATCCCTGTACACCGGCTCCAAACTCAATTTCGTGGAAAACCCCGAAACCATTCCGGAAAACGTGCGCGAAATTGCGCCCACGGTATTCACCGCGGTGCCCCGCGTCTGGGAAAAGTTTTACTCCGGCGTCATGATTACTCTCAAAGAGGCCGGCTTTGTCCAGCAGGCCGTCTATGCCTGGGGCATTGGGGTGGGCGGACGCATTGCTGACAAGGTTTTGGCGGGTCAGGCTGTGGGCTGGGCCCTCAAGGCCCAGTTTGTGCTGGCGCAGTGGCTGGCGCTGAACAATGTGCGCAAACTCATTGGAATCCACCGGGCGCGCTATCTGGTCACCGGCGCGGCGCCGATTTCGCCCGAGCTCGTGCGCTGGTACCTGGCACTGGGCTTGCCCATGCTCGAGGTCTGGGGTATGACCGAGACCTGCGGCGCAGCCACCGGCGTGCCTGCCGAACGCATGCGCCCGGGCTCCATCGGACCGGCGGCAGGCTACAACGAAGTGCGCCTGGATCCGGCCACGGGCGAGATATTGGTGCGCGGTGAAAACGTGTTTGCCGGCTACCTCAACCTGCCGGAAAAAACCGCCGAAACCATTGACGCCGATGGCTGGCTGCACACTGGTGACGTGGGCGTGGTGGACGCCGATGGCTATTTCCGCATCACCGACCGGATGAAGGACATCATCATCACCGCTGGCGGCAAAAACATCACGCCTTCCGAGCTGGAGAATGACCTCAAGTTCTCGCCCTACATCACCGACGCGGTGGTTATCGGCGACAAGCGGCCTTACCTGACGGTCATCATCATGATTGACCAGGAAAACGTCGAAAAATACGCCCAGGACCAGGACGTGCCTTTTAGCAACTACGCCAGCCTGACGCGCGCCCCCCAGGTGCAAGCGCTGATCCAGGCTGAAATCGACCGGGTGAACAAGAAGTTTGCCCGGGTCGAGCAAATCAAAAAATTCTTCCTGCTCGATACGCAGCTGAGTGCGGAAGACGAAGAACTCACACCTACCATGAAGCTCAAGCGCAAATTGGTAGAGAAAAAGTACAACGCCAATATCGAGGCAATGTACGCATAAGCCCGCGGGTGAGTAGCGGATATTCCAACCCAGACTTCGGAGACGCCATGAAACACACATTATTTTCCTTGACCGCCGCAGCCCTCGTGCTGGCCGGATGGGCCGTAGGCGGCCCCGCCTTGGCTGCTGAGCAGCAAGGCGTGAGCAAAAACGAGATCGTGATTGGCACGATTCAAGACCTCTCTGGCCCCTTGGCGGGCTACGGCAAGCAGGCGCGCAACGGCATGCAACTGCGTATCGACGAGCTCAATGAGCAAGGCGCCATCCATGGCCGCAAACTCAAGCTCTTGGTGGAAGACTCGGGTTACGACCCCAAAAAAGCCGTGCTAGCTGCCCAAAAGCTGGTGAACCAGGACAAAATTTTCATCATGGCCGGCCACCTGGGCACCGCGCAAAACAATGCGGCCATGCCCATCCAGTTTGAAAAGCAGGTCGTCAACTTCATGCCCCTGACCGCCTCGCGCGACATGTATGACGCACCCAACGAGCTGAAATACGCCTTGCTCAGCTCCTACTACGACCAGATCCGCATGGTGCTGCCGAAAATGGCGGCCGATAAAAATGCCAAGAAAATTTGCATCATCTACCAGGACGACGAGTTTGGCCTGGAGGTTTTGCGTGGCGCCGAAGCCGGCCTCAAGACGATGAACATGGAGCTGACCGAAAAAACCTCGTTCAAGCGCGGCTCCACTGATTTCTCCACCCAAGTGGCCAAAATGAAGTCCGCCGGTTGCGAGTTGGTGGTGCTGGGAACGATTATTCGCGAGACCATTGGCACGGTGGCCGAAGCACGCAAAACAGGCTTTAACCCCATTTTCCTGGCCTCGATTGCGGCCTATACCGATCTGATTCACAAACTCGGCGGCAAAGCCATGGACGGCATTTACGCTACCAACGTGGTGCAAAACCCCTACCTGGACGAGGCTTCGCAGCCCATCCGTTTTTGGGCCAATAAATACAAGACCAAGTTCAATGAAGACCCGGCCGTGTTCTCGGCCTACGGTTACATCATGGTTGACATCTTTATTCAGGCCGCGCAAAAAGCCGGTCCTAACCTGACCAGCGCCAGCTTTGTCAAAGCCATGAACAGCATGGTGATACCGGCTGATTTCTTCGGCACACCGGCTTTGACGTACACCGCCACCAAGCGTCTGGGTAGCGAGGCCGCCAAGCTGTCGCAAATCCAGGATGGCAAATGGCGTCCGGTAATGGAAGTGAAGTAAGCAGATTGCCGGGTGCGCAGGTGTCCGGCAAGCAATGGGTAGAGAGATAACTATTTTTTGGAGACCACTATGACTGCAATGAGCTTTTTGAAGAAAACAGGTTTGGCCCTGGCCGCCATGCTGGCCTTGGGTGCCCAGGCGCAGCAGCAAGGCGTGAGTAAAGACGAAATCGTGGTGGGTACCATCCAGGATTTGTCGGGCCCCTTGGCTGGTTTTGGCAAGCAGGCGCGCGCGGGCATGCAGCTGGCGATTGCCGAGATCAACGAGCAAGGCGGCATCAACGGCCGCAAGCTCAAGCTGCTGGTAGAAGACGACGGCTATGACCCCAAAAAATCGGTGCTGGCCGCCCAAAAACTGGTGAACCAGGACAAGATTTTCATGATGCTAGGCCATATTGGTACGGCCCAAAACCTGGCCGCCATGCCGGTGCAGTTTGAAAAGAACGTGGTCAATTTCTTCCCCATCACCGCGGCGCGCGAGATGTATGAGCCGCTGGACCGTCTCAAATACTCTTTTGCCGCCACCTACTACGACCAGATGCGCATTACCTTGCCCAGCCTGATCAAGGAAAAGGGCGCCAAAAAAGTCTGCACCATGTACCAGGATGACGATTTCGGTCTGGAAGTCATGCGCGGCGCCGAGGCAGGCCTCAAGTCCATGAATATGGAATTTGCCGAAAAAACCTCGTACAAGCGCGGCGCGACCGACTTTTCCTCGCAAATCTCCAAACTGCAGGCCAGTGGCTGCGAGCTGGTGGTGCTGGGCACCATCATCCGCGAGACGATAGGCGCCATCGGCACCGCCCGCAAAATTGGCTTTAACCCTGTCTTTGTCGGCTCAAGCGCCGCCTACACCGACCTGATCCACAAGATCGGCGGCAAGGCCATGGACGGCTTGTACGCCACCATGACGGTGCAAAACCCCTACCTGGACGAGGCCTCGCAGCCTATCCGTTTCTGGGCCAACAAATACAAAACCATGTTCAACGAAGACCCGACGGTGTTTTCGGTCTATGGCTACATCATCGTCAACAGCTTCGCCCAAGCCGCGGGCAAGGCCGGTAAAAACCTGACCACCGACACCTTTATCAAGGCCATGGACGCTACCGTGCTCGAGCCCGATATGTTTGGCGGCGCCAAAGCCACCTTCAGCGCCACCAAGCGCCTGGGCAGCGACGCCTCGCGTCTGTCGCAGATTCAGGACGGCAAGTGGAAGGTTGTCTCCGGCTATGTGAGCGCCTCCAGCGTCAAGTAAGCCGCTGACGCGCAGCCTCAGCCTCCAAGCCGCCCGGTGCGAATCGGGCGGCTTTTTTTGCGGCTAAAGCCCGCACTGCACTTTGGGTGCGGCCGGGCGCGCTACAGTTAGCACATGGGCAAAACACCACCGCCACCCCGCCCCGCTTCGGCTCCTGCCAAGGCGGTGATGACCGGCTTTGCCGGCTTGGGCGCCAAACTTGACTATTTGCCGCCCGCCGAGGTGGAGCAGGTGCGCCAGGCCTACCGCTTTGCCGATGAGGCGCATTTGGGCCAGCTGCGCGGCAGCGGGGAGCCCTACATCACGCACCCTATCGCTGTGGCCGCCCAGTGCGCCGAGTGGAAGCTCGATGCCCCCGCCCTCATGGCCGCCTTGCTGCACGACGCCATGGAGGACTGCGGCGTCACCAAAGTAGACCTGATCGAGCGCTTTGGCTCGCCCGTGGCCGAGTTGGTCGACGGCCTGACCAAGCTGGAAAAGATCAACTTCACCACCCGCGAAGAAAACCAGGCCGAGTCCTTTCGCAAAATGCTGCTGGCCATGGCGCGCGACGTGCGCGTCATTCTCATCAAACTGGCCGACCGCACCCACAATATGCGCACCATGGGCGATATGCCGCGCAGCAAGTGGGGGCGGATTGCCCAGGAAACGCTCGATATTTACAGCCCCATCGCCCACCGCCTGGGCCTGAACGAGATTTACCGCGAGCTGCAAGAGCTGTCTTTTCGCTATCTGCTGCCTTGGCGGCACGCGGTGCTCTCCAAGGCGGTGGCCAAGGCGCGCAGCCGCCGGCGCGACTTGCTGCAAAAGGTCAAGGCCGAAATGGAAGCCGCTTTTGCCAGCCACGGCATGCCGGTACGCGTGTCGGGCCGCGAAAAATCGCTGTATTCGATTTACCGCAAGATGAACGAAAAGCACCTGAGCTTTGCCCAGGTGACCGATGTCTATGGTTTTCGGGTGCTGGTGCCTGAGGTGACCGACTGCTACACCGCACTGGGCATATTGCACCAGCTCTACAAGCCGGTGCCGGGTAAGTTCAAGGACCATATTGCCATTGCCAAAATCAATGGCTACCAGTCGCTGCACACCACGCTGGTGGGACCGGCGGGCATCAATGTGGAGTTTCAGATGCGCACCGAGGCCATGCACTTGGTCGCCGAGTCGGGCGTGGCTGCGCACTGGCTGTACAAAGTCAACAACCCCCAGGACGCAGCGCAGGAGCGCCTGGGCACGCAGTGGCTGCAGTCCTTGCTCGATATCCAAGACGAAACCCGCGATGCAGCCGAGTTTTGGGAGCATGTCAAAGTCGATTTATTCCCCGACGCGGTCTATGTGTTCACGCCCAAGAGCCAGATCATGGCTTTGCCACGCGGCGCCACGGTGGTCGATTTTGCCTACGCCATCCACAGCAATGTGGGCGACCGCACCATGGCTGCGCGCATCAACGGCGAGCAAGTGCCCTTGCGCACCGCGCTCAAAAACGGCGATGTGGTGGAAGTCATCACCGCGCCCACGTCCACGCCCAACCCGGCCTGGCTGAGCTTTGTGCGCACTGGGCGGGCGCGTTCCAAAATCCGCCACCACCTCAAAACCATGCAGCTGACCGAGTCGGCCGAGCTGGGCGCCAAACTGCTGGCGCAGGCTTTGCGCGCCGAGGGCATCGAAAACATGCCCCCCCTGGAGGGCAACAAAGGCTTTTGGGACAAGGTATTGCGCTTTACCGGCAGCAAAAACCACACCGAACTGCTCACCGACCTGGGGCTCGGCAAGCGGATCGCCAATATTGTGGCCAAGCGCATGGTGTCTCTGTTGGCCGACGCTGGCCAGCGCCCTGACGCGCTGCTGCTGACGCGCGAGCGCTTTGCCTCGGACAACGCGCACGGCATGGGTACTATTACGCTTGATGGCAGCGAGAACGCGTCGGTCAAATACGCGGTGTGCTGCCGCCCGATTCCGGGCGACCCCATCGTCGGCTATTTGGGCCGGGGCGAGGGCCTGGCAGTGCACATGGCCGATTGCCCGGTGGCCAAAAAGCTGCAGCACAAGGACGGCGAGCGCTTTATGGGCGTGGAATGGTCCGACGAGATGGCGCGCAGCTTTGAGGCCGACCTGGCGCTGACGGTGGTCGATGGGCGCGGCGTCATGGCCAAAGTGGCCTCGGTGCTGGCGGCGGCCGAGGCCGATATCGACCACATCGAGATGGGTGAGGCCAACAGCCACGACGCCAAAGACATGCACTTTGTCATCGCCGTGCGCGACCGCAACCACATGGAAAGCATCCTCACCAAGCTGCAGCGCTCTTCGGTGGTGATGCGCGCCAAGCGCAGCAAGAAAGCGGTGTAGTGTCGGGAGCTGCAGATGAACGCTGCTGCATTTGTTCTTGAAGTCGAGCACGCTATGCGTGCGCTCGCCGACCCCCAACGCGCCAGCGACATGAAAGCCTATATGCGCGGGCAGTTCGAGTTTGTGGGCGTTCCAACGCCGATGCGTCGGCAAATAGGCAAATCCTTGCCCCCGCTGGCGCAGGATGCGCAGGCCTTGCTGCGCATTGCCCGCGCCCTGTGGCGCAAACCCGAGCGCGAATACCACTACGTCGCCTGTGACGTGCTGATAAAAAACGCCCGGCTGTTCAGCATCGCCGATTTACCTGCCTTCAAGACATTGCTCCAAAAAGACGCGTGGTGGGACACGGTCGATGCGCTTTCAGGCGCCATCGGCGACATCGTCGCGCAAGAGCGCAGGCGCGGCCTTCCTGCCCAAGAGGTCATGGACGCCTGGCTAGACGACCCCGACTTTTGGGTGCGGCGCAGCGCCATGATTCACCAGCTGGGCTGGCGCCTGCAGACCGACACCGAGCGGCTGGGCCGCTATGCTTTGGCTTTGTCAGGCGATCCCGAGTTTTTCATCCGCAAAGCCATCGGCTGGGCATTTCGCGACTACGCTAGATGGAACCCGGTCTTTGTCCAGCAGTTCATGCAAAAGCACGGGCCCACCATGTCAGCGCTCAGCGTGCGCGAGGCGACCAAGCACTTTAAAAGTCAATAGCCGCCCTACGCCGGCGAGGCCGGGTACTGCACATGCAGCACCTCAATCTCGGCCACCCGCTCGGGCATGGGCAGGCGCAGCACGTCGCCTATACGCGCTTTGAGCAAGGTGCGTGCAATGGGCGAGACCCAGCTCACCTGGCCGGCGCTGCTGTCGGACTCGTCGATGCCGACGATGGTGACTGTGCGTTCTTCGTCCAGATCATCGACATAGCGCACCGTGGCGCCGAAAAACACCTGGTCATTGCCGTGGTGCAGGCTCGGTTCGGTGACCACGGCCATCTCCAGGCGCCGGGTTAAAAAGCGGATGCGCCTGTCGATCTCGCGCAAGCGCTTTTTGCCATACAGGTAGTCGCCGTTTTCCGAGCGGTCGCCGTTGCTCGCAGCCCAATGCACCACCTCGACCACCTGCGGGCGGTCCACGTCGATCAGCTGCAGCAGCTCATCGCGCAAGCGCTTGTAGCCCGGCGGCGTGATGTAGTTTTTGCCCCCAGGCGGCAGCGCGGGCAGTTGTAGCTCTTCGTCGTCCGCGTCGTCGGACTCTTTGGTAAAGGCTTTGCTCATGGCCAAAGGCGAAGGTGCGCAAGAAGAGGGTGGGCAGGCAAAAACGGTTTCATAGAATGCACCATTCTAAGAACGCACCATGTTCAGCTTTTTTAAAAAGAAACCCCCTCTCGCCCCCGATGCCGGCGCCGCCACCCCGGCTGCTGCGCCGTCGCACGCCCTAGCCCATACCCCAGCGAGCCCGGCGGCCCCGGCCCGGCAAAGCTGGCTGGCCCGCCTCAAAGCCGGTTTGGGCAAGACGGCCTCGGGCCTGTCCTCGGTGTTTGGCGGATTGCGCATCGACGAGGCCTTGTTTGAGGACCTGGAAAGCGCCTTGCTCATGGCCGACGCCGGCGTATCGGCCACCACCTATTTAATTGCGCAACTGCGCCAGCGCGCCAAAGACAGCCAGGCCCAAAGCCCCGAACAGCTCAAAGCGCTCTTAATAGAAGCCCTGACCGAGCTGCTCAGCCCGCTGGAGCGCAGCCTGCCCATCGGCCCGGAGCAGCCCACGGTGGTCATGGTCGCGGGCGTTAACGGTGCGGGCAAAACCACCTCGATTGGCAAACTCACCCACCGCCTGGCCGACAGCGGCGCCAGCGTCTTGCTGGCGGCAGCCGACACTTTTCGCGCTGCTGCGCGCGAGCAGCTGACGGTCTGGGCCGAGCGCAACACCGTAGAAATCGTCAGCCAAGAGGGCGGTGACCCGGCCGCGGTGGCCTATGACGCGGTCTGCGCCGGCAAGGCGCGCAAAAAAGACGTGGTGCTAATCGACACCGCCGGGCGCTTGCCCACGCAGCTGCACCTGATGGAAGAGCTCAAAAAAATGAAGCGCGTTGTGGCCAAAGCCGGCGTCGTCTCAGGCTTGCAGACCTGCCCGCACGAGGTGCTGCTGGTCATTGACGGCAACACCGGCCAAAACGCGCTGGCCCAGGTGCGCGCTTTTGACGACGCTTTGGGCCTTACGGGCCTGGTGATCACCAAGCTGGACGGCACGGCCAAAGGCGGCGTGCTGGCGGCGATTGCGCGCGAGCGGCCGGTGCCGGTGTACTTCATCGGGGTGGGCGAGCAAATTGCGGAGCTGGAAACCTTCAACGCCCGCGAATTTGCGCAGGCGCTTTTGCAATAGCCAACCCTGAAATGGAATTCTTGAAACCCGGTGTAAGGCGCCACCAACCGACACGGCGCGCGCTTTTGCAGGCCGCCGCGTCACTGCTTGCCGGCGCATCGGCGCCTGGCGCTGCCTGGGCATTCAGTGCCGAGAGCCCCGCCTGGCGCGCGTTGCTGGCACAGGCCAGGGGCCAAAGCGTGTACTTCAACGCCTGGGCTGGCGCGCCGGCCATCAACGCTTATATCCAATGGGCCGCCGAGCAATTGGCCCGGCGTTTTGGTATCACGCTGGTGCACGTCAAGATCAGCGACGCCTCCGAGATGGTGCAGCGCGTGCGCAACGAAAAAGCCGCCGGCAAAACCGAAGGCAGCGTTGACCTGGCCTGGATCAATGGCGAAAACTTTCTGGCCATGAAGCGCGAAGGCCTGCTCCAAGGCCCATTTGCCGAGCAACTGCCCGCCTATGCAGGCGTCGATACCCAGGGCAAACCCACCACACGCATCGATTTTTCCGAGCCCGTCCAGGGCATGGAGGCGCCCTGGGGCATGGCGCAGCTCACCTTCATGGTCGATGGCGCGCGCGTCAGCGCCGCCCCGCGCAGCCTGGCGGCCTGGCTGGACTTTGCAGCGCGCCACCCCGGGCGGCTGAGTTACCCGCGCCCGCCGGACTTTCATGGCACCACCTGGCTCAAGCAAATGCTGCTGGACTTGAACCCAGGCGCAGCGCGCGCCGCCCTTTACCGGCCGCACACGCCCGCCGCCTTTGAAGCCTGCACCGCCGCGCTGTGGAAAACCCTGGACGCGGTGCACCCGCATTTGTGGCGCCAGGGCCGCCAATTCCCGCTGAGCGCGGCCGCCCAGCGCCAAATGATGGCCGACGGCGAGCTGCTCTGGGCCCTGACCTTCAACCCCAATGAGGCGGCCAACGAAATCGCTGCCGGCCGCATGGCCGCCAGTGTGCAGAGCTACCAGTTTGACGGCGGCACCCTGGGCAACACGCATTTCCTGGCCATCCCTTTCAATACCCGGGCCTTCGCGGGCGCGCAAGTGGCAATCAATTTTTTGCTCAGCCCCGAGGCGCAGGCCCGCAAAGCCGACATTCGCGTCTGGGGCGATCCCACGGTGCTGGCCGTGCACGCCTTGTCGCCTGCCCAGCGCGCTTTTTTCCAAAGCGCCCCGGTACCCGGCCAGTTGGCCCGCAGTGCGCCGGCTTTGCCCGAGCCGCATGCCAGCTGGGTCGAGCCGCTGCAAACGCAGTGGCAGCGCCGCTACGGCGCTTCCTAATGGCGCACACCTTTTTAGAACGGACACACCCATGAACCGCAACCTGTGGCTGCTGACCTTGTGTCAGGGCCTGCTCCTGACCAATAACGTGGCCTTTATCGCCATCAATGGCCTGGTCGGCCTGCGCCTGGCCCCCGAAGGCTGGATGGCCACTTTGCCGGTGATGGGCTATGTGGTGGGTGCAGCCCTGGCCACGCCGGTGGTGGCCAAGGTCCAGGCGCGTTGGGGGCGGCGCACCAGTTTTCAGACCGGCCTGGCGGTGGCGTGTATTTCGGCCCTGATCGCAGTGTGGGCCATTGAGCGCCAGCTGTTTTGGGGCGTGGTTGGCGCTACGGTGCTGGCGGGCTACTACAGCGCCAATGGCCAGTTGTACCGCTTTGCAGCGGCCGAACTGGCCGCGCCGCAAGCGCGCGAGCGCGCCGTTTCCTGGGTGCTGGCCGGCGGTTTGTTTGGTGCGGTGCTGGGGCCGTATTTGGCGGCACATTCGCGCGATTTGCTGGACTTGCCCTTTGCTGGCGCCTATTTGGCCTTGGCCGCTGTGGCCTTGCTCTCCATGGTGTTGATGGCTGGTATTGAATTTGCGCCCTTGGAGCCCGCGCCCGCGCCGACCGCCCAGGCCCCCGCCGGCGGGCGCAGCCTGCGCGAACTGCTGCGCCAGCCGGTTTTTCTGGTCGCCTGCCTGGCCGCTGCGCTGGGCTATGGCGTGATGAATTTGCTCATGGCCGCCACGCCCCTGGCCATGCAGCAATGCGGCATGGGCTTTGGCGATACCGCCTGGGTGCTGCAGTGGCATGTGGTAGGCATGTTTGCGCCGGGTTTTTTCACCGGCGACCTGATCAAGCGCTGGGGCGCGCTGCCGGTGATGGCGCTGGGCGTGCTGCTTAACGCGGCCTGCATTGTGGTGGCTTTGACCGGCGTGGAACTGATGCAATTCACTTCGGCCCTGTTTTTGCTGGGCGTGGGCTGGAACTTTTTGTTCACTGGCAGCACCAGCCTGTCCCTGGCCGCCTACCGGCCCGAGGAAAAAGACCGGGCCCAGGGTTTGATCAACTTTTTCGTCTTTGGCGTCATGGCCTTTAGCTCGTTCGCCTCGGGCGCTTTGGTGACTACGCAAGGCTGGTGGTGGCTCAACGCCGGCTCGCTGGTGCCGGTGGCCCTGACCGGCTGGCTGCTGCTGTGGTTGTACCGCCACCCCAGCACGCGCGCTGCCCCAGCGGAACCCTAGGCGCGCAGACCCCATGCTTACAATGCGCGGTTGTCCCGTTTCCCCTGTGGGACGGTGTCCAAACCGGTCGCAGCGCCTCGCTGTGCGCCCGTTCAAGCTATTTTCTGGGAGTTATTCAATGTTTATTTCTTCGGCTTTTGCCCAAACCGCCCCCGCTGCGGGCGGCGACTTGCAGTCCACCCTGATGAGCATGCTGCCGCTGGCGCTGATGTTCGTGGTCTTGTACCTGGTGATGATCCGGCCGCAAATGAAAAAGCAAAAAGAGCACGCCGCCATGATTGCCGCCCTGGCCAAGGGCGACGAAGTGGTCACCGGCGGTGGCCTGCTGGGCAAGGTCAGCAAGCTGGGCGACCACTTCATCGGCCTGGAAATCTCGGCTGGCGTGGAAATCCAGGTGCAACGCAGTGCGGTCATCCAGGTGCTGCCCAAGGGCTCGATCAAGTAAATCTCTTTCATTAGCAGCCCTGGCGGCTCCGATATATGAACCGTTATTCCCTTTGGAAATACGCGATCCTGGTGGTCGCGATGCTTGTTGGCGGTCTGTACGCGCTGCCCAATCTGTTTGGCGAGTCGCCAGCGGTGCAGGTCTCGGCGGCCAAGGCCTCCACAGCCCTGGATTTGGGCACCGTCACCCGCGTGCAAGAGGCGCTTACCGCGGCGGGCGTCGCGCCCGAGGTGGTCAGCCTGGAGGGCAGCTCCATCAAGGCGCGTTTTGCCAACACGGACGCCCAGCTCAAGGCCAAAGGCGCGATCGAGAAAACGCTCAACCCCGAAGCGGCCGACCCGGCCTACGTGGTGGCCCTCAATTTGCTGTCCCGCTCACCCCTGTGGCTCAGCAGCTTGCACGCCTCGCCCATGTATTTGGGCCTGGACTTGCGCGGCGGCGTGCACTTTATGTTGCAAGTCGATATGCAGGCCGCACTGAGCAAAAAAGCCGAGTCGCTGGCCGGTGACGTGCGCAGCGCCCTGCGCGAGAAGAATGTGCGCCACGGCGGCGTCAGCCGCAATGGCCAGACGGTGGAAGTGCGCTTTCGCGACGCGGCCATGGTCGAGGCGGCCAAGCGCCTGCTGCAAGACCAATTTCCCGATTTGACCGTCGCCCAAAGCCAGGATGGCGCCGAGACCAAGCTGGTCGCCAGCATCCAGCCCGCTGCGGCGCGCAAAGTGCAGGAGCAGGCACTCAAGCAAAACATCACGACCCTGCACAACCGCATCAACGAGCTGGGCGTGGCCGAGCCGGTGATCCAGCAGCAGGGGCTGGACCGCATCGTGGTGCAACTGCCCGGCGTGCAAGACACGGCCAAGGCCAAAGACATTCTGGGCCGCACGGCCACCTTGGAAATCCGCATGGTCGAAGACGGCGCCGAGGCGCGCGCCGCCGAGACCGGCACCGGCCCGGTGCCCCTGGGCGCCGAGCGTTTTCTGGAACGCAACGGCGCGCCGGTGATTGTGAAAAAACAAGTCATACTGACCGGCGAAAACCTGACCGACGCCCAGCCCGGCTTTGACAGCCAGACCCAAGAGGCGGCGGTACACCTGACGCTGGACGCCAAAGGCGCCCGCATTTTCCGTGACGTAACGCGCGAGAGCGTGGGCAAGCGCATGGCGATTTTGCTGTTCGAAAAAGGCAAGGGCGAAGTCGTCACTGCCCCAGTGATCCGCTCGGAAATCGGCGGCGGACGGGTGCAAATTTCGGGCCGCATGACCACCGTGGAAGCGGCCGACACCGCTTTGCTGCTGCGCGCCGGCTCCTTGGCCGCGCCCATGGAAATTATCGAAGAGCGCACCATCGGCCCTTCGCTGGGCGCGGAAAACATCGCCAAGGGCTTTAACAGCGTCACCTGGGGCTTTGCCGCCGTGGCCGTCTTCATGTGCGTGTACTACATGATGTTTGGCATTATTTCGAGCGTCGCTCTGGCCTTCAATTTGCTGCTCTTGGTGGCGGTGCTGTCCATGCTGCAGGCCACGCTCACTTTGCCCGGCATGGCGGCCATGGCGCTGGTGCTGGGGATGGCGATCGATGCCAACGTGCTCATCAATGAGCGCGTGCGCGAAGAACTGCGCAACGGTGCGGCGCCGCAAGCGGCCATCCACGCCGGCTATGACCGCGCCTGGGCCACGATTTTGGACTCCAATGTAACCACCTTGATTGCCGGCCTGGCCCTGCTGGCCTTTGGCTCAGGACCGGTGCGCGGCTTTGCGGTGGTGCACTGCCTGGGTATTTTGACCAGCATGTTCTCGGGCGTGTTCTTCTCGCGCGGCGTGGTGAACCTGTGGTACGGACGCCAGAAAAAGCTCAAAACCGTGTCGATCGGCACGATCTGGCGCCCGCCGGGCTCGGATGTGGCAGTGCAAACCGGCCAGGAGAAATAAGCATGGAATTTTTCAAAATCCGCCGCGACATTCCGTTCATGCGCCATGCGCTGGTGTTTAACCTGATTTCGCTGGCCACGTTTTTAGCTGCTGTCTTCTTTTTGTTCTCGCGCGGCCTGCATTTGTCGGTGGAATTTACCGGCGGCACGCTGATGGAAGTGGCCTACACCCACAGCGCCGATGTGCCCGCCATCCGCAGCACCGTAGACGCCTTAGGCATCAAAGACGTGCAAGTGCAAAACTTTGGCACTGCCCAGGATGTGCTGATCCGCATGCCCGCCCAAAAAGGCGGCACGGCCAGCCAGCAGAGCGAAAAAGTGCTGGCCGCTTTGCAGGCCGCCGATGCCACGGCCACCTTGCGCCGTACCGAATTTGTTGGCCCGCAGGTGGGTGACGAGTTGGCGACCGACGGCCTCAAAGCACTGGCTTTTGTGGTGCTGGGCATCATGCTTTACCTTGCAGTGCGCTTTGAGTGGAAGTTTGCAGTGGCCGCCATCATCGCCAACTTGCATGACGTGGTCATTATTTTGGGGTTTTTCGCGTTTTTTCAGTGGGAGTTTTCCCTGCCGGTGCTTGCTGCCGTTCTGGCGGTGCTGGGCTACTCGGTTAACGAGTCGGTGGTTATTTTTGACCGGATTCGCGAAAACTTTCGCCGCTTCCGCAAGATGAATACGATGGAGATCATTGACAACGCGATTACCTCGACCATCAGCCGCACCATCATCACCCACGGTTGCACCCAGTTGATGGTGCTCTCCATGCTGATCTTTGGCGGCGCGACCCTGCACTATTTCGCGCTGGCGCTGACGATTGGTATTTTGTTCGGCATTTATTCCTCGGTCTTTGTGGCCGCAGCGATCGCCATGTGGCTGGGCATTGCCCGCGAAGACCTGATCAAAAGCCCAGCGAAAAAAGACGAAGACCCGAACGATCCCAACGCCGGCGCGACGGTATAAGCGCCTGAAAGCGCCATTAAGCGCGGACTGCTTTAGCCCAGTAGATTGCGGGCGACCCGCCCGCTGAGCGCGTCGATGTAACCCAAAAGCCGCTCGGGAGCCACTGGCTTTTGGTACAGCGTTACCCATTCGGGCAAATCGCCATCCTGGCGCGCTTCTTTGGCCGACTTGGCCGTCACCACCAGCACAGCCAGCGACTGGTAGGCCATCTCGGTGGCCAATGCCTGTATCAGGTGGTAGCCGTCAAAAGGCTGCATCATCAAGTCCGTGATGACCACATCGGGCCTTTGGCGCTCTATTTGTATCAAGGCTTGCGAGCCGTCAGCGGCCACGCTTAGGGCGACCGGGTGGGCGCTGCGCTTCATCAGCGACTCAAAATAAGCCACTTGCAAAGGGTCGTCTTCGGCCAGCAGCACACGCAGGGCGCGGCGCGTGGACAGGTCGCTGCTGCCCACACGGTTGGGCATCATCTTTTCGACGGCGTTGCGAAATATCCGGCGATGGCCGCCAGAGGTCACCCAGGCTTCTAACTCCCCGTTGGCAACCATTTTTTGTACCGTGGTAATCGATAGCCCCAGCATGCGGGCCGCTTGTTGGCTGGTAAGTACGTCGGGGGTGTCGTTCATCACGAGAGCTTTATAAAGTTTGTGGAAATTGAAGAATAAATGCCATATAAATGAATATTATCAAATATTTTATCAAATATTTAAAATTGATGGCCTTTTGCACTGCGCTGAAACTGGCCGCCCGCAAGGCGCGCCAGCGCCCCTTGCAGCTCCAAAGTCATTAAGTCGGCTTGCAGTTGCGCGGTGCTGCGGCCGGTACGGGCGTGCAGCGCCTCCAGGCTGCTGGGCTCAAAGCCCAGCGCGTCGCGCAGCGCAGGGTCCTGGTCCCATAAGGCCTGCAGAGGGTCCACCTCGGGCAGGGCATGTGCCCCACGGTCTGCTGCTGGGGCGATGTCCAGCACGTCCAAGATATCTTGGACGTTCTCGACCAAGTGCGCCCCTTGCTTGATCAGCGCATGGCAGCCGCGTGACTGCGTGCTGTGGATCGAACCGGGGATGGCAAACACGTCGCGCCCCTGCTCCAATGCCTGTTCGGCGGTGATCAGCGAGCCCGATTTGAGTGCGGCCTCCACCACCAGCGTGCCCTGTGCCAAACCCGAAATCAGGCGGTTACGGCGCGGAAAATGCGCTGCCAAGGGCGCCGTCCCCAGCGCATATTCGCTCAAAATCACGCCGCGCTGGGCAATATGCTGCGCTAGCGTGTGGTGCTGCGAAGGGTAGACCCGGTCCAGCCCCGTGCCCACGACGGCGATAGTGGGCACGCCGCCCTCAGGGTCGGCACCGGCCAGCGCTCCCCGGTGCGCTGCGGCATCGACGCCCAAGGCCATGCCCGAGACCACGGTCAAACCCTCCTGGGCCAGTGCCTGGGCAAAGGCAAAGGCGTTGTCGCTGCCCTGGGGCGTAGGGTTACGGCTGCCAACCACGGCCACGCAGCGGCGGGCCGATGGCCAGCCGCGTTCCCACACCGGGCCGTAGCCCATGGCGTACAGCAGCAAAGGCGGGTCCTCAATGTCCAGCAGCGCGCCGGGGTAGGACCGGTCGCCCAGTGGCAACACACGCCGGTGTGCCAGATCGGCCTGCAGCCATTGCCAGGTCTGCGCGCTCAGGGTGTCCAGGTCCGGGGGGGGGTGCAGCAAAGCGCGTGCTTGGCGCTCGTGTACCACCTCGCTGAGGGTGTGCAAGCTTTGCGCAAACACCTGTTCGGGCAGGCCAAAGGCCGACAGCAGCGCCCGCGCGCTGACATTGCCGACGGCGGGCGTGCGTTGCAGGCGCAGCCAGCTGCGCAGTTCGGGCAAGTCCATGGTTGCTTTCGTGCGATGAAGCGCCTGGGTGGCTCAGAGATGGCTGAGCTGATCGCCCACGCGCACACTGTCCGTCACCTGGGTAAGCAGCGCATACGAGAGGGTGTCAAAACACAAAAAAACCATGGCCAGCCCGTTGGCCGCCATAGGCAGGCGCATCAAAGATTGCTGGGCGTCGCTGGGGTCTTTGCGCAGATCTGCACGTCGCTCAATGCCCAGCACATGGCCAGGTTCGACGCCGTTGGCCCGCCCTTGGTCAATCACCACGATTTGGTTTTGGCCTGCATTGCGCACCGCACCGCCATAAATCGAGACGATGCGCGCGCGCATGGGCTGGGCCGGTACGTGCGGCACGATGTCTTGCCAGCGCGCCTCGGTGCGGGGAAACAGGCGGTCGCCGGTGCGCACCTCCTGCAAGGTGTAGCGCAGCTCCAGCGCGGCCGGAACCACTACGCTGGCCTCTTTGTTGTCGCCGCCCGCAGGCTCGGACGCCTCGGCGCTAAGCAGGTAGGCGTGGCCCACCAGTTGCGCCTGCAAACCTAGGCTGGCGCCAGTGGCAGGGTCTTTCACATCGCTGGCATGGCGGTAAATACTCCACTCGCGCACCGCGCCTGCGGACAAAGTGGCCGGGCTTTGCGGGCTGCTGCGGGCAAATACCCGATCGCCCGTGGCCATGATGGAGCGACGCTCGGGGCCTGCCACGATGCGCGGGGCCGCCTCCAGCTGCGCCGCATCGACAATCCGGGGGGCGGATAAAAAGGGCTCCATCACCGCGCGCTTGAGGGCTGCCACGGCCTCGGGCGGCAGGTCCTGGCTGCGGGCCTGCGGCAGCAGGCGCTCGCTCTCCTGAATCGAAAACTCTGGGCGCGTGCTTTGCGCCAGAACACCCGTGCAAAGGCCGCTCAGCAGCAAGGCGCAGCAGCCTTGCTGCCATCGTGGAGCAAAAAATGTCGAAGAGGCGGGAGCCATGCAAGCTATCCTTATTAAAAAATATATGTAATTTGGTAATTATTGTCGCGAAATCCAGGTTTTCAAGGGAAATTTCCCTGCTTTATTCATAAAACCGCCAAAAAGGCGAAAATATGGGCCTTTCATTTCCTGCGCGCGCATGGCCTTACTTCCGATTCTTTGTTTTCCCGACCCCCGCTTGCATACCGTGGCCAAGCCGGTGGCGGCCGTGGATGCGCGCATCCGCCAGTTGTGCAGCGACATGTTGCAAACCATGTACGAGGCCAGCGGCATCGGCCTGGCCGCGACGCAGGTCAATGTCCACGAGCGCCTGATCGTGATCGACCTGTCCCAAGAGCACGACCAGCCCCTGGTGCTGATCAACCCCGAGCTGGTCTGGACCAGCGAAGGCAAGCACCTCAATGAAGAGGGTTGCCTCTCGGTGCCGGGCATTTATGACGGCGTGGAGCGCTTTGACGCGGTGCATGTGCGCGCCCTGGACGCGCAGGGGAACAGCCGCGTGATCGAGGCCGAGGGCTTGCTGGCCGTGTGCATCCAGCACGAGATGGACCATTTGCTGGGCAAGGTGTTTGTGGAATACCTCTCGCCCCTAAAGCGCAACCGCATCAAGACCAAAATGCTCAAAGCCCAGCGCGAGGACGCGCGTTGAGGCTGATTTTTGCCGGCACCCCGGCATTTGCACGCACGGCGCTCGAGCGCTTGCATGCGGCCGGCCACACCGTGGCCCTGGTGCTGACCCAACCCGACCGCCCCGCTGGCCGTGGCATGAAGCTGCAGCCCTCGCCGGTCAAACAATTCGCGCTGGAGCAGGGCTTGGCGCTGGCCCAGCCCACCAGTTTGCGCCTGGACGGTGTCCACGGCGAGCAGGCCGCCCAGGCCCGTGCGCTGATCGCGCAGGCCCAAGCCGAAGCCATGGTGGTTGTCGCGTACGGCCTGATCTTGCCGCAATGGGTGCTCGACGCTATGGCCGGGCCCGGGCAGCGCGGTTGCTTCAATATCCACGCCTCTTTGCTGCCGCGCTGGCGCGGTGCCGCGCCCATCCACCGCGCCATTGAGGCCGGTGATGCCCAGACCGGCGTGACCATCATGCAAATGGACGCGGGCCTGGACACCGGGCCTATGCTTTTGCAATCGGCGCTGCCCATCGCCCCGGACGACAGCACCGCCACCTTGCACGACCGCCTGGCAGCCCTCGGGGCCGATTTGATGCTGCACACCCTGGCCCAGGCGGACGCGCTCCAGCCGCGTGCTCAGCCCGCACAAGGCGTGTGCTACGCCCACAAAATCGAGAAAAGTGAAGCCGCCATTGATTGGCGCCAGCCGGCGCCGGCCGTTGCCCGTAAAGTGCGCGCCTGGGATCCCTTTCCCGGCGCCAGTGCCAGCCTGGGCGGCGAGACGCTCAAAATCTGGGCCGCGCAGGCGCTGGGCGCCGAAGGCCAGGCCCAAGTGGCCGCGCCGCCTGGCCAGATCCTGGCCGCCGATGGCCAAGGCATTGTCGTGGCCACCGGCGAGGGCGGCTGCCTGCGCCTGACGCAGTTGCAGCGCCCCGGCGGCAAGCGCCTGGCGGCGGCGGCCTTTTTGCAAGGCCATGCGCTGGCGCCCGGCCAGTGTTTTGCCGTGGACGCGCAGGGCGGCGCGCCCTGATGTTTTGGTCCCGCCAGTACCGGGCGCATCCGGCGTACCGACAAGGTTTTTTTGACATGCTCTCGGTCGCTCCGGGCATTGCTGCCTGGGGTTTGATGACGGGCGTGGCCATGGTCAAGTCCGGCATGAGTACGCTGGACGCGCTGGCCATGAGCTTGCTTGTTTTTGCCGGCAGCTCGCAGCTGGCCGCCATCCCCTTGCTCGCTGCCGCAGCGCCCATGTGGGTGATTTTGGTGACTGCGTTTTGCGTCAATTTGCGCTTTGTGGTGTTTAGCGCGCATATGCGCAGCTATGTCATGCATTTGCCGCGCTGGCAGCGGATGGTGGTGGGCTATTTCACCGCCGACCTGACCTACGCGCTCTTTACCCGCCGCTACCCGGCGCCCGCCGAGCACGAGGCCGAGCGCTTGGCCCAAACCGCCTACCTGGCGGGCAACGCCGGCATCAACTGGTTTAGCTGGATGTCGTGCAGCGTGCTGGGCGTGGCCCTGGCCAACTCGATACCGCCTGCCTGGGGCCTGGGTTTTGCCGGCGTGCTGGCGCTCACGGGCGTGCTCTGCTCTTTGGCGACCAGCCGCTTGCGGGTGCTGTCGGCCGCTTTGGCCGCCAGCGTGGCGGTGGCGGCGTATGCGCTGCCGCTCAAGCTCAATATCTTGCTGGCCATCGCCATTGCGGTGGGCTTGTGCCTGGCGATGGAAAACGCGCTCGCCCCGGCTGTGAAAGAGGAGGGCTGATATGGACGCCTTCATAGACACGCTCTGGACCTGGCTGCAAGCGAGCAGCTGGCCGTCCAATGAGCCCTGGACGCTGATCACCATCGTGCTGATGGGTGGGGTGACCATGCTGGCGCGCTCCTTTTTCTTTATCTCCGAGACGCCCTGGTACCTGCCGCGTTGGGCCCAACGCGGCCTGGAATACGCGCCGATTGCGGCCTTGTCGGCAGTGGTGCTGCCCGAAATTGTGATGACGCGCGGCGTCTTTATACACACGCTTTGGGACGCGCGCCTGTATGGCGCCATTGCCGGGGCGGCCTATTTCTTTTGGCGCCGGGGCGGCGGGCAGGCGGTCTTGGGCACGATTGTGTGCGGCATGGCCGTGTATTTGCCCCTGCACATGGGTCTGGGTTGGTAAGCACCGCCTGCGCGCGCCTGCCTACAATCTGCCCGCATCGCCGCACCAGACGTACAAGACGCACTTTTTTCATTGATGGATCCGCCATGAACGTTATCCGCTTCCAAGATTTATGCATCCAGGGCAAAGTGGCCGGCACCCGGGTGTTCATCCGCGCCGATCTCAACGTGCCCCAGGACCCCCAAGGCCGCATCACCGAAGACACACGCATCCGCGCCAGCGTCCAATGCATACAGATGGCCCTGGAATCGGGCGCTGCGGTCATGGTCACCTCGCACCTGGGCCGCCCGACCGAGGGCACGCTGCGCCCCGAGGACTCCTTGGCGCCCGTGGCCCAGCGCCTCGCGGAGCTGCTCGGGCGCCCGGTGGCGCTGCGCAGCGACTGGACCGAGGGCGTAGCCGTGCGCCGGGGCGAGGTGGTGCTGCTGGAGAACTGCCGCGTGAACCCCGGCGAGAAGAAAAACGACCCCGCACTAGCGCGCAAGATGGCCGCGCTGTGCGATATTTTTGTGCATGACGCGTTTGGCACCGCCCACCGCGCCGAGGCCAGCACCTACGGCATCGCCGAGTTCGCCAAAATCGCCTGCGCCGGGCCCCTGCTGGCCGCTGAGATGGACGCCATCTCCAAAGCCTTGCTGGCACCGCGTCGCCCGTTGGTGGCCATCGTGGCCGGCTCCAAGGTCTCGACCAAGCTCACCATTCTCAAAAGCCTGTCGGCCAATGTGGACCAGCTCATTGTGGGCGGCGGCATTGCCAACACCTTTATGCTGGCCGCCGGCCTGAAGATCGGCAAAAGCCTGGCCGAGCCCGATTTGCTGGACGAGGCGCGTGCCGTCATCGCGGCCATGCGCGCGCGCGGCGCCGAGGTGCCCATCCCCACCGACGTGGTGACGGCCAAAGCCTTTGCTGCCGATGCGCCAGCGACCATCAAAGCGGCCAGCGAGGTGCAAGACGACGACCTGATTCTGGACATCGGCCCCCAAACCGCCCAGGCCCTGGCCGCACAGCTGATGCGTGCCGGCACCATCGTCTGGAACGGCCCCGTCGGCGTGTTTGAGTTTGCCGCGTTCGAGAACGGTACCAAAACCCTGGCCCAGGCCATTGCCCAGTCCAGCGCGTTTAGCATTGCCGGTGGCGGCGACACTTTGGCGGCCATTGCCAAATACGGCATCGCCGCGCAGGTGGGCTATATTTCCACCGGCGGCGGCGCGTTTTTGGAGGTGCTCGAGGGCAAGACCTTGCCCGCCTTTGAGATTTTGGCCCGGCGCGCGGCGGAGGCCAACTGAGCAAAGCCCTAGGGTATTGCGCCGCGCCTGCGGCAGGGCTGCGCACAACAGGGACAATGGCGCCAACGGTTTTTGTTTTTGGTATTTTTATTTAGCAACTTGAAGGAAATCAGCATGTCAAATCGTCGCGAATTCGTGGTTCAACTCGGTGTTGGCGCTAGTGCCTTGGTCTCGGGGGCTGTTTTCGCCGCCGCGCCCATGGTGGCCGAGTCCGATGCCAATGCCGCCAGCCTGGGCTACAAGGCCGATGGCACCAAAGTCGACAAATCCAAATTCCCCAAATACGCTGCCGGCCAACAATGCGGTAGCTGCGCCTTGTTCCAAGGCAAAGCGGGCGACGCAGCGGGCGGCTGCCCTCTGTTTGCGGGCAAACAAGTCGCCGCCCAAGGCTGGTGCAGCGCCTACGCCAAGAAGGCCTGATACGCCTTTCCTCGCTGCCCTGACGCCCGCACTGCGGGCCGCCGCCCAAGCCGCCGGCGTGGCCGAGCCCACCGCCGTGCAAAGCGCCTCGCTGCAGGCGGTTTTGGAGGGCCGCGACCTGTGGGTCTGCGCGCCCACCGGGTCGGGCAAAACCCTGGCCTATGCGCTGCCTCTGCTGCAGCGCTTGCAAAGTCCGGCGCCCTTGGGCGCCCGGGGTGCGCATTGCGTGCGTGTGCTGGTGCTGGTGCCCACGCGCGAGCTGGCCCTGCAAGTTTTTGAGGTGCTGCGCGAACTCGCGCGTGACCTGCCGGTGCCCGTCAAGGTCAACACCGTGTTTGGCGGCGTTTCCTTGCAGGCCCAATTGCGGGCGCTGCGCGGCGGTACCGACATCATGGTTGCCACGCCCGGCCGCTTGCTGGACGTGATGGCCCGCCATGCCTTGCCCCTGGACCGGGTGCAAAGCCTGGTGCTCGACGAAGCCGATCGTCTGTTGGAGCACGGGTTTTCCGAGGAGGTGCAGGCCATCGTAGCCCGTGTGCCCCAGCCCGGGCAGCGCTTGTTTTTGTCCGCCACCTTCGCCCCTGCGCTGGACGCGCTGGCCAGCAGCCTGCTGCACCAGCCTTTGCGCGTCGAGCTCAGCGAGGCGCCCGCTTTGCAGGCCGATATTGCCCAATCGGCCTTTTTGGTCGACGCCGGCATGCGTACCCGTTTGCTGCGCCAGGTGCTTGCCCAACATGCGTGGAGCCGCACCTTGGTGTTTGTAGCCACCCAGTTTGCCGCCGAAATCGTGGCCGACAAGCTGCGCAAAACCGGCGTGCGCGCCGAGCCCTTGCATGGCCGTTTAAGCCAGGGCAAACGCAGCCAGGTGCTGGCCGACTTCAAAGCCGGGCGCATTGGCGTGGTGGTGGCAACCGATTTGGCGGCGCGCGGTATCGATATTGCCGAACTGCCGGCCGTCGTCAATTACGACCTGCCGCGTTCGGCCCAAGACTACACGCACCGCATCGGCCGCACGGCGCGGGCGGGGCTGGCGGGCGAGGCGGTCAGCCTGGTCACGCCAGCCATGCGGGCGCACTGGACGCTGATCAGCAAGCGCCACGGGCTGGACGTGGCTTTGGCCATAGCGCCCGGCTTCGAACCCGCGCCCGACGCCACCACGGTTGCGGCCTCTTTAGCGGCTCCTTTAGGCGCTGCGCCGGCCGACCCCCACGGCGGGCGCAAAGGCCTGCGCCCCAGCAAAAAAGACAAACTGCGCGCCGCTGCCGCTCTGGCAGCCGCCGCCCAAGCGGTCTAAAGCCGCCATAGGGGATGCAGTGAGCGAGGACAGCCAGCTTTTTATCCCGTCCAGTTTTGTGGATGTGTACGTTCCGCCGGGCAAACAGCGGCCCACCCTGGGGCGCGCCGAACTGGCGGCCCGCTACGAGCTGTGCGAAGACATGGCCCAGATGCTGTCCACCCACGCCAGCGAGATGCAGCTGCGCAGCGATGCCCCATCGGGCCAGGTGCTGGAGCAATGCCTGCAAGGCCTGAGCGGCCCCGAGGCGCCGGTGGCGCCCGACGAGGCGCGCTGGGTCGTCTCCCGCCTGGCCGAACTGTTGCAGTGGCCGCCGCCCCCGTGGCAGCCGGCGCAGTTGGCGCCGGAGTAAAGCGCAATGACATCGCGCGTGGGGCGCTACGGGTGGGCCGTTGCCGCCTGTGTGTTGCTGGTGGTCTTTTTGCACGCGCTGGGTTTGCACGTGCTCGGGCGCATGCTGCCCGGCTCTGGGGCGGCGCCCGAGGCCGGCGAGGTCCATCAGGCCTTCATCACCCGCAGCCTGCAGTTGGGCGCCGCGCCATCGGGGGCGACGCCCCAGGCTGCGCAGCCTGCACCCAAGACGCCCAATAGCGCGCCCGCGCCCAGCATTCCCAGCTTTCAGCGACCAGCGGCCCCCAGCAGCCCGTCGGCAAGCCCACTGTCCAGCCCTCCGTCCAGCCCATCCGCGTCGGCTGTGGTACCGGCCTCGGCTCCCGTACCGGCCTTGCCCGAGCCAAGCCCCCCTGCCAGCACAAGCGCCGCGTCTGCCCCCGCGCCGCCCGCAGCCGACGCTGGTGCTGGTGCCACAGCAGGCACCAGCGGCGTGAGCCCGCTGCCGGTGTACAGCTACCTGGTTCCGGCCTCCACGCGCCTGAAATACGATGTTTCGGGCACCATCAGCGGCTTCAAATACTACGTCGGGGGCGAACTGTTGTGGCTGCAAGACGGCAGCAGTTACACGGCGCGCCTGGGCATCCGGCATTTCTTGCTCGGCTCGCGGGTGCAGACCAGCAAGGGCTTGCTGACGGCCCAGGGCCTGGAGCCCAAGCGCTTTAGCGACAAAGTGCGCAGCGAAGTGGCGGCGCATTTCGAGCGCGACAAAGGCAAGATCAGCTTTAGCGCCAACACGCCGGATGTGGCCCTGCTGCCCATGGCGCAAGACCAGCTCAGCGTGTTCATCCAATTGGCATCGATATGGGCGGCCCAGGGGCAGCGTCCGGCGCCGGGCAGCCAGATCGCGTTCCAGGCGGTGGGGGCACGCACCGCAGAGCAATGGGCTTTTATGGTGGGCGAGCCTGAGACGCTGCGCATCGACGACAAGCCCTGGCCGGCGCACAAGCTCACGCGCGAACGCAGCGGCGACTTTGACACCCGCGTGGAGCTGTGGCTGGCCCCGGCGCTGGACTACCTGCCCGTGCGCATCCGCCTCACCCAAAGCAACGGCGACGAGGTCGACATGGTTTGGAGCAGTACCGAAAAACCCTGATATGGCCCTGCCCGGGGGGGGTCTGGCTGCATTTCCTGTTACGCTTGGCCCACCCATTTTTCTTGCCGCCTCGTATGAACACGCTTTACGACTCCGACTCCTTTACCGTGACCCATATGCTCGCCAATGGCCAGATGCCCGAGGAGGGCACCGTCGTCTTCTCCGCAGGCGGCAACACCACGTTGAGCGACGTCAAGACGGCGCAGCACCCCCAAGGCGTGCCCATGCTGGCGCGCCATGGGTTTGAAATCGTGGACAAGCGCTCGGGCAAAGAGGTCTACCTCGATGGCTCTTGGGCCGAGTTGTTCCAGCAGCACATCGCCGCCTGGCAGGTCAATATGCCCACCCAGGAAGAGGTCGAAGAAACCCTGGAGCAGTACGCGGGGCTGGCGCAAAACCCAGTCCTGGTGCATTAGCCCCGCCGGCCTTGTGCAGGCCCGCCCACTTTTTCACTAGAAATTTAAAGCACCATGGACAGCCTGGATCTGCGGGTGCTTGCCGATGCACTGGCCTGGTACCGCGCCGGCCATGCCCTCACCTTGGTCACCGTGGTGCAAACCTGGGGCAGCGCCCCGCGCCCGCCTGGCGCTTTGCTGGCGGTGCGTGACGACGGGCGGGTTAGCGGCTCGGTCTCGGGCGGTTGCGTGGAAGAGGACCTGATCGCCCGCACCAAAGCCGCTTTTGGCGCGCTGGCCGCCTCGACCGTGCCCAGCGGCGCAGCGCCCGCTTTGCCTAGCGAAATCGTGTACGGCGTTAGCAAGGAAGAGGCCACGCGCTTTGGCCTGCCCTGCGGCGGCACCTTGCGTTTGGTGCACGAACCCCTGCGCGATGCTGGCTGGATCGAAGGCATTTTGGAGCGTACCGGCAAGCATCAACTGGTCACCCGCAGTTTGGAGATGGCCAGCGGCGCGGTGACGCTGTCCGGGGCGCAGCGCGGCCAGTCGCTGGTGTATGACGGCACGGTTTTGCAGACGGTTTTCGGTCCTCAATGGCGGCTTGTATTGATCGGCGCGGGCCAGTTGTCGCAGGCGGTGGCGCAGATTGCCGCTCTGTTGGACTTTGAAGTACTTGTGTGTGACCCGCGCGAGGAATACGCGGCCGGCTTGCATATGGACGGCGTGCAGCGCGTCCTGGGCATGCCCGACGACGTGGTGCGCGCGCTGCTGCCCGACCCGCACACCGCCATCGTGGCCCTCACCCACGACCCCAAGCTGGACGATATGGCGCTGTTAGAGGCGCTCAAATCAGAGGCTTTTTATGTCGGCGCGCTGGGCTCGGCGCGAACGCAGGCGACGCGCAAACAGCGCCTGGCCGAACACTTTGACATGACGCAGGCCGAACTGGCGCGTTTGCACGGCCCGGTTGGCCTGCGCCTGGGCGCCAAAACGCCGGCCGAGATCGCTGTCTCCATCCTGGCCGAAATCGTGCAGGTCAAGAATGCGCAGGGTGTGCATGCCCACAGCGCATCGTCGTGCGCAGCGCCGGGCGTGGCCGCTGGTTAAAACGCGGCTGCTTACTAGGCGCCTGCCATCACCTGGCCCATGCGCACAGGCCCGCCCGCTTGCCACTGCGGGTTCCAGGCCGGATCGGCCGGTGGCAAGAGCAGCACCACGGTCGAGCCTAGCAAAAAGCGCCCCATTTCTTCGCCCTGGGCTAGGCGTATTTGGCCCGCTGGGTAGTCGTGGCGGCTGATGGCCGCTAGGCGCGGCGGGTTGACTACGCCGTGCCAGACCGTGGCCATGCTGCCCACAATGGTGGCGCCCACCAAGACCATGACCAAGGGGCCGTGGTCGGTGTCAAACACGCAGACCACGCGCTCGTTGCGGGCAAACAGCCCGGGTACGCCGCGCGCGGTGGTCGGGTTGACCGAGAATAAATCGCCGGGCACATACACCATCTGGCGCAAGGTGCCCGCGCAGGGCATGTGGATGCGGTGGTAGTCGCGCGGGCTCAGGTACAGGGTGGCAAAGCTGCCCGATGCAAACTGCGCGGCCAGCGCCGCATCGCCCCCGAGCAGGGCCTGGGCGCTGTAGTGGTGGCCCTTGGCCTGGAAAATCTGCCCTTGCGCTATTGCGCCGAACTGGCTGATCGCGCCGTCCACCGGGCACAGCCACCGGGCGCGGTCCAACGGCCGGGCATCGGGGCGCAGGGCGCGGGTGAAAAAGCTGTTAAAGCTGTCGTAGGCGGCGATATCGCTGTCGGCCGCCTCGGCCATGTCCACCTGGTATTTGCCGACAAACCAGGCAATTAAACGGGTGGTGGCGCGGCCCCAGCGCCGGGTGGCAACCCAGCCGCCAAAGGCCGTCAGTGCCTGTTTGGGCAGCAGGTACTGGGGCCAGACCGCGATGCGCGCTGCGAAACGGTCTGACATGGCCCCTCCCGGTTGCGTGAAAATAGCGCCAGAATCCAACGCCAACTTGAGCGGCAAGGGGCACCAAACCAAGGCCCCTGGCGCGAAGCGGGCGATTATAGTGAGCCACTATGAGCACCACACGCATTCCTCCGATCCAGTGCCTCCTGACTTTCGAGGCGCTGGCGCGGCTGCGCAGCGTCACCCAGGCCTCCGAGGAGTTGTGCGTCACACCCAGCGCCGTCAGCCACCGGGTGCGCCAGTTGGAGCAAATCATCGGCACCAAACTCTTTGGCCGGGCCGATTTTTCGCTGACCACCGAGGGCAGCGAATACCTGGCCCATGTGCGCGAGGGCTTGTCGACCCTGCAAAAATTCCCCAGCTCCAGCGCCGCGCCAGGCAAACGCAAACTGCGCCTGGCGCTGACGCCGACCTTTGCGCGCTCCATCGTCATCCCGCGCTTGCGTGAATTTACCGAGGCCTACCCGGAAATCGACCTGACCATGCAGGTCACCATTCCGTTATTGGACGTGGTGGCCGAGGACGCCGACCTGACCGTGCGCTTTGGCCCCGGGCGATATGCCGATCTGGAATATGTGTGCCTGACCAAAGATGTGGTCACCCCGCTGGCCTCGCCCACGTTTGTGCGCGAGCACGGCCCTTTCGAAACGGCCCAGGACCTGGCGACCCAGCCTCTGCTGCGCAGCCCGTTGGAGCCCTGGCGCACCTGGTTTGCCGCCCACCACCTGGACTGGCCTGAGCCGGTGGACGGCTCGCAGTTCAATGACATCGGCCTGATGTGCGACGGCGCCGCTGCTGGCATGGGCATCGCGCTGGTGCGCCTCAAGCTGGGCGCGCCCTGGCTGGAGAACGGCTCGCTGGTGCGCCTGGGCAGCAGCCCGGTGTTCACCGACAACGTACCCAGCCCGCACGCGCATTACCTCTGCTGGCGCACCGGCATCATGGACCGCTGGGAATGCGCCGCCTTTGCCGAGTGGCTCAAGCAAGTCCTCGCCTAAGCCAGCGCACCGCGCCTGCACCAGCGGGCCCGCGCTGCCAACTGTCGAAAATCTGACGATTTTTCCGTTGTCGCCAGGCGGCTTGCGGGGCGCGTGCCTGTGGCGCTGCGCGACAGGCCCAAAGGCATGAATTTTGCTTTTTTGTGAATATTACGAATTTCGCAATATTCAACAAATTTAGCAAAAATGAAAACTTCCCTTTTTTCTTGGCAATCCAGACCCCAGACAAGGCGCGCCGGTATCCAGCGCAGCCAACTACATGCCGCCGCGCTCGGGCTAGTGCTGTGCCTGATGGCGGGCGCCTCGGCTGCGCAGGCGCAAAGCGTGGTGCTTGTGCTGGTGGGCACCATCAGTGCCCCGACTTGCCCATTTGCTGCCGCAGCACTCCCGGCCAAACCGGGCACCGCAACGCCGCCCGTAACCGTTTGTCAGCGCACCCCCATGGCCGCCGCACCAACGGACACGCCCGCGTTGGCCCAGGTCAGCGAGGCGGCGCTGCCGGGCAAGCCAGCGCAAAAGCGCGTCGTGACCGTGGTGTATTGGTAGCAGCGCAGGCCGGGCAAGGGCTGGCAACCGACTAATTTTCCAAATTAAAATAAATTGCCAATAAAATAATCAAACCGGAAATACCAATAGACACGCGGCGCGGTTTTTTCGGGTGACCAAATCTATTGACGTTTATTTATGGGAGAAATGTATGCGGGATTTCAAAAAAAACACATGGACGCTGATCAAGCGACTTTCCCTGGGCCTGGCGCTGGCCGTGCCAGGGCTTTACCAAGGGCATGCACAAGCCCAAACCGTCACTTTAAATTTCACTGGGACCATTCAGAATCCAATTTGCATATTGCGTGTGCAAAACAGTGCCCTTAATTCCGTTACCACCGCAGGCGTCGCCACCCTTCCTTTGGGTACCTTGACGTATTCGGAGGTGTACGCAGCTGCGCAGGGTGGGACGATTGGGTCACCAACACTCTTCAGGGTTAACGTGACTGACACAGATGGAAGTCTGTGCAAAACTCGTAATCCTTTTCAAGTTACTCTACTTGCGAATGCTGGCGATGTCAAAACTATCAACGGTAATCCCGTACTAACGAGCTCATCCAACAGGGAGGTGGGTGTACTTATCAGTGTGCTCGACCAAGCTTACGTACCACTTGCCAGCCTCCCGGCAGCTGTTTCGGCGGCCGAAACATCCCAGGGCAATAGTAATCTCAGCACACTGCAGGCCCGTGCCCAAAGTATTTCATCTTTTCTTTATTCCGCGCAGCCCGTGAAATTAGCAGCGGCAAACACAGCAATTACGCCAGGTTCGTATGGCGGGCAGCTCACGGTTCAAGCGACCTTCTACTAGCCTTGCATCGCGGTCCTTTCCTAGGTTACAAGGGACAACCTGGGCGCGTCACATTTACCAAGACTTTGTTGCAAAAAAAAGGACAGACGCATGCCCCCACTGAACAGGCCACCCTCCGCAGGCGCACTGGGCAGCCGCATTTTGCAATGCTGCGTGGCGGCTGGCGTTCTCTGGGCGGGCGTGCCCGCTTGGGGTGGCGTGTACCTGGAGTCCACGCGGGTTATTTACCAAGAAGGCCAGCGCGATGTGGCTCTGAAGCTGACGAATGCAGACAAGGCCCAAACTGCCTTGGTGCAGTTGTGGATGGATGATGGCGGCTTAGACGCACCGGAGGTGCAAGGCCATGTTCCGTTTTTGATCAATCCCCCAATGGCCAAGATTGAGGCTGGCAAAAGTCAATTGGCGCGGATTGCATTTATTGGCGAACAACTCGACCCCGCCCATGAATCCCTGTATTGGCTCAATGTTCTGGAGATACCGCCTAAAAGCACCGGGGGCTCCCAGCTGAGTTTTGCCATACGCTCGCGTATCAAATTCTTTTATCGGCCCAAGGCGCTATTGGCGCTGGAGCCTTTCAACCCCGAAAAACTGCAGTGGCGTTGGAAGTCAAAGACCTTGCCACTGCAAATCGAAGCCCGCAATACCAGCGCCTTTCACTGGACGATCAATACGGCTGCCTTGCTGATTGCGAGCCAAGAGTACCCCATCAACCTCAGCGCCATGCTCAAGCCCCAACAAAGCCTGGGCTTTAGCCTGCGGGAGGCTGATGTGCCGCTCGCAGGGCCGGCGCGCATCAGGATCAGCGTTATTAATGACTACGGTGGTGAGTCCAAGTTCGAATTCGAGGTGAAGGACGCCTGGTAAGCCCGCCTCGTGCGTCATCTATGCTGCCCACGCCCTATGCGCAATTGCTTCTTCCTGGCTCTTGTGGCGCTGGCAATGTCAATGCATCACCGCGCAATTGCCCAAGAAACGGCGACGCCCACGCCCACGCCCGAGCGCGCAGCGGGCCAGCGCGGTTTGGAAGACGAGTTTGACCTGGACTTCCTCAACCCGGCCGTGGCCGACAAGGCAGAGGCCGCCGCGCTGGTCTCTGCAGGGCGGGTGCCCTCGGGCCGGTTTGCGGTTGCCTTGGAAATCAACGACGCGAGTGTGGGCTCGATGAATATCCAATTTGTCAGGCGCGCGGGCGAGGACAACGCCCAGCCCTGCTTCAGTACCAAAGACATCCAGGCCTTCAAGCTCAGGCCCGAATTTTTGACCGAAGCGGCCAAGGCTCTGGGCCCTGGCTGTTTGCCTATCGGTGCCATCGTGGAGCAAGCCTCGTATACCTACGATCGCGACGATCTGCGCCTCAAAATCACGGTGCCGCAGGCCGCCTTGCAAAAGATGACCCAAGAGCGTGCATCGCCCGCGTCCTTTGTCGATGGCGAAGACGCGGGCTTTGTGAATTACTACTTCAATAGTTACCAGACCTATGGCCAAGGGGCGGGCACGTCCTCGCAGTTTCTCGATCTCAAATCCGGGCTGAATTGGCAAACCTGGCAGCTGCGCCAGCAAAGTCTTTTTGCAGCGAGCGATGGAGGCGGCGTGACGCAGATCAATGGCGACCTGAGCGTACGAAAAATATTTCGCGCATGGAAAATGGCAGCGGCCTTCGGGAATATCAGCAGCCAAACCCCCCTGATTAGCGGTGTGTCGATGCGGGGCTTGAGCATCAACTCCGAAGAAGGCCTGATGCCGCCGCAGGAGAAAATCTACAACCCGGCCATCAAAGGCTTTGCCAGAAGCAATGCGCGCATACAGGCCCGCCAAAATGGCCTCTTATTTTTGGAAAAAAATGTACCGCCCGGTCCGTTTGAGTTCGATGCGCTCACCCCCCCCGCCAGCACCGGTGACGTTCAGGTCACCGTGACCGAGGCGGACGGTTCGCAGCAATTTTTTGTAATGCCTTATGCCAACACCTGGGGAAAACTCCGTCCAGGCGATTTTCGCTACCTTGTCAACTACGGTTTTTATGGCTATCAAACCGACGCTCAGCAAGCGGTATTGCAGGCCAGCTTTCGCTATGGTTTGTGGGACAACTTCGCCGGTGCACTCGATGTTTTTTGGTCTGAACGCTACCAAAGCTATGCCACGCAGTTCGATTTCGAAAACCTGGTGGGCGCGCAGTTAATTCAGGTCAATATGGCCAGGTATGCGGTCAATAACAACGACGCCACCTGGAGTCTGCGCTATCAGGACCGTTTGGCCGTCACCAAATTTGCATCCCTGTCGTACAGCCTGAGCGCCGCCACGGAAAAATACCTCGAGGCGGCGCAAGCGCTGTCCTATGCTACCGCCGACCCCAAGGCCTCTGTCGGAGCCAAGCTCAGCCAGGCACTGAGTGCCGGAGTCGACTTGGGCGCGTGGGGCGCCTTGGGCCTGACGCACAGCGTGCAAAGCAGCGGCTCGTCGGTGGGTGCCAGCCAAAGCACCTACCTGTCGTATGGCAAAACTTGGGGTCGCGCAAGCCTGACGGTCAGCCTAAGCAGGTCGACAGGCAATGGCGCAGGGGGCGATGCAGGCGCGAATACCGCCCTCTATCTGGGATTGAACTTGCCGATTTCTATAGGCCCTGGAAGCGGCAATTTCAACGGCAGCTGGAGCCAACAGTCCAACGCGGCGAGCGCCAGAAATATCAGCTACCAAAACACTTTGGACGATGGGCTCACCTATGGCGTGGGCGTGTCCGACAGCAATGCACAGCAAGTGGCTAGCGCCAATGTGCAAGTCGCCCATGACTGGGGCTTTGCCAATGCAAGCGCCAGCCAATCGAGCCGTGGCGAGGGTCAGTGGGGCTTGGGTAACAACGGCGCCCTGATTTTTCATCGGGCAGGCGTGCTGGCCGCACCGCCGGTGGGCGATACCTTTGCCATTGTGGAGGTGCCCGACGGGGCTGGTGCGCGGGTGCAGGGCCAAAGTGCCCGTATCGGGTCGCAGGGTTTTGGCGTGGCGCAATATCTCTCGCCCTACACCGACAATACCGTGCAGATCAGTCTCGATGGTGCGCCCCTGGACCTGGAGATTGCCACACCTATGCAAAATGTAGCGCCCATGGCGGGGGCCATTGTTGCGCTCAAGTATGCGTCCTCTACCGGGCGGCCCTTGTTGGTGGACTTTCAGCCGCTTGCCGTCAAAAAAATTCCCTTGGGCGCAGAGGTGAGCGACGAGGATGGTGCTGTCGTGGGCATGGTGGGCCAGGGTGCGCGCGCGCTGCTGCGGGTCAGAAAGCCCAAAGGCCTTTTAAAAATAGCCTGGGGCCCGCAGGCCGATGAGCAATGCCAGGCGCGCTATGAAATTCAAACCCAAGATAAACCGAATGCTGCGGGACTCATCAAATTCTTACTGAAATGCCAGTAAGCATGCATGCTGATGGCAGCGCACAGCGACCAGGACCTGACTATGACGATGCGCCGATTATTTGAACTGCTTGCAGGCTTGTGCCCACGCCGGCCTGGCCTGGGGCCTTGGATGGTGGCCGTCTTTGCAGCACTGGTATGCAAAAGCAGCCTAGCGGCCACGGCCTGTATCCCCTATGGGTACGGAACAACACCCAGCCCCACCCCGCTGACAACTTTTGCTGCAACGGCCAAATTGGATACGAAAAAACTGCTGTACCAGCGAAGCTGGACCTCCGCGCTCGGCCCGGAATGCACACAAGACCCTCGTGCACGTTTTTTTGTGGCACCCGATTTCAGCGGCACCAATTTTCGTGTCGCCAATCGGCAAAGCGCCAGCGTCGCTCAAGGGGTCAAAATCAGCTTTGAGGCATTGGATGACGCTAGCAAGTTTGGCATCACTGAGGCCTTGTTTTCGATTGTGTACACCGCCACCATCGTGTGTACCAATGGCGCGCCCCTTGGTGTAGCGCCCGATAGCACAGGCACGGGGTTTGTCATTACCGGTATCAATGCCGAGGGCGGATGCGCCGGCAAATATGTAGTGACCTACGACATTCAAGTATGGCAAGTGCCTACGCAAACCTTCCCCACCGGTGCGAGGTTCGTCATCCTGGGTGGCTTTGGCTTTCGGTTGGTGAACGAATTGCAAACCGAAACCGGAGGCCTGTTGGTTGCACGATCGGGCACCTTGGCCAATAGCCCTTTTTTCAGATTCGTAGCCAATGTAGGCTGTGTTGTGAGTGTGCCAAGTACGTCAATAAGCCTGCCCGATACCACGCTGGACAGTATCAAAAACCCAGCGCCCACCAATCGGACCTACTTTGATGTCACCTTGGCCAACTGCCAGGGTGGCAGTAATAGCGCGCCGCTGGCAGTCATGCTGATATGGCGGTTTTCTGCGCCACATCCCAGTGACGCCACCTTGATGGTGAATGGGGACACCACGAGCGATGCCGCAAAAAATGTCGCGCTCAGAATGTTTGTACTGGGGCTCGATTCATCTGTCAAACCCATTGAGCACCAGGTACCGGTAGATTCAGGGCGCAAATTGCCTCGCGATGCCGGGGGCCCGATGGTGCTGCGCCATTTTGTGCAATACGCATTGACGCCTGAAGGGCAAGCGGACGCCAATGTGCTCTCTGCCGGCAAGTTTTCCGGGCAGGCCCAGTTGTTTGTCCAATACCAATAAGCCCGGTATTGGGCCCGAATTCACGGTGTTTTGTAAGTTTCTTCATGGTCCGCGGGGCTGGCCTGCGCTAGAGTACGCGCTATGAATGCTCCCTTTAAGCCCGGCGCCCAGGACGCCATCGCCCGCGCCGCCTTGCAAGCCCAGGTGGTGCAGGCGCTGGGCCGAGATCTGCCGCAGCACGCCTTGCTTTATCAGACCGAGGACACCGCGCCCTACGAGTGTGACGGCCTGACCGCCTACCGCCAACGCCCGCTGGTGGTGGCCCTGCCCGAGACCGAGGCCCAGGTGCAAGCCGTGCTGCGCAGCTGCCATGCGCTGGGCGTGCCGGTGGTGGCGCGTGGTGCGGGTACCGGTCTGTCGGGCGGCGCCATGCCCCATGCGCAAGGCGTGACGCTGTCCTTGGCCAAGTTCAACAAAATAGTGCGGATCGATGCGCTGGCGCGCACCGCGCGCGTGCAGTGCGGCGTGCGCAACCTGGCCATTAGCGAGGCGGCAGCGCCGCTGGGCCTGTACTACGCGCCCGACCCCAGCAGCCAGATCGCCTGCACCATCGGCGGCAATGTGGCCGAAAATTCCGGCGGCGTGCATTGCCTCAAATACGGCCTGACGCTGCACAACGTGCTGCAAGTGCGCGGCTTTACCGCCCAGGGCGAGCCCATCACTTTGGGCAGCCAGGCGCTGGACGCACCCGGCTACGACTTGCTCAGCCTGGCCATCGGCAGCGAGGGCATGCTGGCCGTGACCACCGAGGTGCTGGTCAAGCTGGTGCCCAAGCCGCAGTTGGCGCGCTGCATCATGGCCAGTTTTGACGATGTGCGCAAAGCCGGCGAGGCCGTGGCCGCCGTTATCGCCGCAGGCATCATCCCCGCAGGCCTGGAAATGATGGACAAGCCCATGACAGCCGCCGTCGAGGACTTCGTCCACGCTGGCTACGACCTCAGTGCCCAAGCCATCTTGCTGTGCGAGAGTGACGGCACGCCCGAGGAAGTGGAAGAAGAAATCGCCCATATGAGCGCGGTGCTCAGCCGTCACGGGGCCACGGCCATTGCGGTCAGCCAAAGCGAGGCCGAACGCCTGCGCTTTTGGAGCGGACGCAAAAACGCCTTCCCCGCCAGCGGCCGCATCAGCCCGGACTACATGTGCATGGACAGCACCATCCCGCGCAAGCGCTTGGCCGATATCTTGTTGGCGATCGCCGAGATGGAAAAGAAATACCAGCTGCGCTGCGCCAATGTGTTCCATGCGGGCGACGGCAATTTGCACCCGCTGATCTTGTTTGACGCGAACGACCCGGACCAATTGCGCCGCTGCGAGCTGTTTGGCGCCGACATCCTTGAGACCAGCGTCGCCATGGGCGGCACCATCACGGGCGAGCATGGCGTGGGCGTGGAAAAGCTCAACTCCATGTGTGTGCAGTTCTCGGCGGCCGAAAGCGCGCAAATGTTTGGCATCAAGCGCGCTTTTGACCCGCAAGGGCTGCTCAACCCGGGCAAAGTGATCCCCACGCTGCAGCGCTGCGCCGAATACGGCAAAGAGCTGGTGCGCGGCGGCCAGCGCAAACACCCGGATTTGCCTCGGTTTTAAAGCCCTGTACCATGGCGGCCCGGGCGTGGTCTGCGCCTGCCATTGAACGGTTTTTGTGAGTTTCCCCATGGCCCAAAACAATCTTTTTGCTGCCCTGCGCGCCGGCTTCCCGCGCGATCTGGATCAAATTGCCGTCCAAACCGAGACCGGCCTGCACTATTCCTGGCGCGATCTGGACCGCGCCACGGCCATGCTGGCCAATTTGCTGCAGTCTTTGGGCCTGCCCGCAGGCAGCCGCGTCGCTGCCCATGTGGACAAATCGGTCGAAGCCATGCTGCTCTACCTGGCCACGCTGCGCGCCGGCTTTGTGTATTTGCCGCTCAATGTGGCCTACCAAAGCGGCGAACTGGCCTACTTTTTGGGCAATGCCGAACCGGCGGTGCTGGTTTGCAGCCCGCGCGATTTCGGCTGGGCCAGCAAGCTCGCCTTTCAGACCGGCACGCAGTATGTGTTCACGCTGGACGACCAGCGCCAAGGCAGCTTGCTCGAGCGCGCTGCGCAGCACAGCGATGTGCACACCATCGCCCCGCGCAAAGCCAGCGATCTGGCGGCCATGGTCTACACCAGCGGCACCACCGGCCGCAGCAAGGGCGCCATGCTCAGCCACGGCAATTTGCTGAGCAATGCCCAGGTGCTCAAGGAATACTGGGGCTGGTCGGCTACCGGAGGGCCTGAGGGCCGTGGGGATGTATTGATCCACTGCCTGCCCATCTTCCATGTGCACGGCCTGTTTGTCGCCTTGCACGGCGCGCTGCTCAACGGCAGCAAAATGATTTGGATGGCCCGCTTTGAGCCCAAGCGGGTGCTGTCGTATTTGCCGCAAGCCACCATCTTCATGGGCGTGCCCACCTTGTATGTGCGCCTTTTGGGCGAGCCTGGCTTGGACGCCAAGGCCTGCGCGTCCATGCGTCTGTTTGTGGCTGGCTCTGCGCCCTTGTTGCTGGAGACCTTCCAGGCCTGGACCGAGCGCACCGGACACACCATCCTCGAGCGCTACGGCATGAGCGAGACAGTCATGCTTACCTCCAACCCCTACACCGCCGACAAGCGCTTTGCAGGCCAGTCCGAACGTCGTGGCGGCACCGTGGGTTTCCCGCTGCCAGGTGTGCAGGTGCGCGTTAGCAGCAGCGAGGGCCAGACTTGCGCCGTGGGCGAGGTGGGCAATATCGAAGTGCGCGGCCCCAATGTGTTTAGCGGCTATTGGCGCATGCCCGAGAAGACCGCCGAAGAGTTCACGGCCGACGGCTACTTCAAAACCGGTGACGTGGGCATGGTGGATACACGTGGCTACATCAGCATCGTGGGGCGAAGCAAAGACCTGATCATCAGCGGCGGATACAACGTCTACCCGGCAGAGATCGAGGGCTATATCAACGCCATGCACGGTGTGGCCGAGAGCGCGCTGGTCGGCGTGCCGCACCCCGACTTTGGCGAAGTGGGCGTGGCCGTGGTCATTGCCAAACCCGGCGCCAAGCCCGATGGCGATGCGATTGTCCAAGCGCTCAAGCAAAACCTGGCCAATTTCAAAATCCCCAAACGTTGCTTTGTGCTGCCCGAGCTGCCGCGCAACGCCATGGGCAAGGTGCAAAAAAACCTGCTGCGCCAGCAATACCAAAACCTGTTTAGCGCCTGAGCCTGCGCCAAAGCCACGGTATGCGCCAAGCCATCGCCGATTTGCAAGCGTCCCAAATCCGCGAAGTCGCCAACGCGGGCCTGGGCCGCTCCGATGTGCTGGCTTTTTGGTTTGGCGAGAGTGATGAGGTCACGCCCGATTTCATCCGCCAGGCGGCCATCGACTCCTTGCAGTCGGGCGAGACTTTTTACAGCCACAACCTGGGCCTGCCCGTGCTGCGCGAGGCGGTGGCGCAGGCCATGGCGGCCAAGCATGCCGGCGCGCC
>CANGNS010000015.1 GCA_947455465.1 Comamonadaceae bacterium
AATGCCAACGCAGATGGCTCAGATGCCAACAACACTGTCACTTTTTCAGTAGATACCTTGATACCGACCATTGCGGTATCAAGTACTAAATCGAGCCTGATCGCAGGCGACACAGCAACGCTGACCTTTACCCTGAGTGAGCCATCGACTAACTTTGTAGCCTCCGATGTGACCGTCTCTGGCGGTACGCTGTCCAACTTCACGGGTAGCGGCACCTCCTACGCCGCCACCTTCACCCCTGCGGCAAACAGTACCGCCAACGGAGTTGTCAGCGTTGCCAGTGGTGTGTTCACAGACGCTGCTGATAATGCGAACAATGACGGATCGGATGCTAATAATCGTGTCACCTTTTTGGTAAACACGGTTCTGGGACAGTCATACTTGGGTACCGCTGCCAATGACACGCTCTCGGGAGGCGCAGGAAATGACACTATTGACGGCGGCGCAGGAACTGACACCGTCCAGTTTCAGGGTAAATTGAGTTCCTACAAAGTCACGATGTCAGGAGCCAATGGTACTGTGACCGACAGCGTGACAGCGCGTGACGGTATGGATACTCTCAAAAATATAGAACACCTGCGTTTTGCAGACTTTGATATCAATACGGGCATCAAAGCGTTGGCTGGCTCCATGAATATCGCTACCGTACAGCGGGTGATGGAACTGTATGTCACCTTCTTTAACCGCACCCCTGATGCAGACGGACTGACTTATTGGCTAGGCCAATCTAAAGCAGGTGTTAGCACCACCCAAATCGCGGAATCTTTCTATGGCGTGGGGGTTCAATACACATCGCTGACGGGATTCTCGTCCACCATGACCACGACTGATTTCATCAACGTGGTGTACCGTAACGTGCTGGGACGCGCCGATGGGGCTGATGCAGGTGGCCTGCAATACTGGACTGAAAAGCTGACCAGCGGCAAAGAGACGCGCGGTAGCCTAGTCTCAACTCTCTTGGATGCTGCCCACACCTACAAGGGTGATGCCACCTATGGCTGGGTAGCCAATCTGCTGGACAACAAGATCACCGTTGCCACCAAGGTGGCCATTGACTGGGGTTTAAATTACCTCACCGCAGACGCTTCAGTCACCAACGGTATGGCTATCGCCAAGGCTGTGACCCCCACCGACTTTAGCGCAGCCATTGCTTTGGTAGGGGTGCCTGATGGCGCGGTATTTTTAACCTAGGTTTGCGCTCTATGCGATTAGCCCAAACTAAATAGCTGCTAGCCAGTTTTTCACATTATTTTTAGTAATCCGTTTCATTTGCGACCACGATTCGATCGCGCTTGATACCCTCAACAGATTAGGCCGTAAGCCGATTGACGTTGGTTCTGACTACCTCGATTTAATCGAGGCTATGGTCTACGGAACCATTTATTCAAGCAAACGCTTTCGCTAATTGCTCTCGTCTCTACGGCATCACAACCACTACGTAAACGTTAAGGTTAGTCCCAAAAACGCCGATTAGGCGTCAACGGAATCAACTTGCATCCTTATTAAATTTGGAACCTTTACAAACAGTAGAGACTGGAACATATCGAATGTCTTTAGGATTAGTCTTTAAGACATACCCCTTATACGTTCTCACACCTGCAGCCACGTTTAGTTCTTTGAACACAGAGGCAGTCCAATTGCCGGAGCCATCAAGCGCATGAGCTTTCGAATGCAAAATACCGGTTACGACAATTGAAGCAACTTTACTGGCTGCGCTTGCTTTCATACCGCCCCATCCTTGACCGTATCCTATCCGCAGTGCCACTACTTTGGACTACTTTAGATCAACGGAGGTAGGTTATTGCACCATTTGCATTAAGAAAGCCCTGATTTACAAACACCTTGAATAGATCGTCTTCAGGCGCCTCAGAATTCCAATACCAATTCGATGCTGGTGGTTCGCCAAATGGTCGATCAGCTCCTCCATTTAGTTTGTAACCGATTTGAAGTTCTTCTCTGAAATTTGTGATGCCGTAGGATTGCAGTACACCGGCCACTCCATTGGGATTTAACAGTGGCCATCGTGTGCCCATGTAATACTCGCTCGTCAAGTCAGGGTCATTCACAATACCAAAAATAGTGTAGCGCCAGTAGAAGCCTTCCGACGACCGCTTATCTCCGTGGTAGTGCTTGGACACATGGAAACTGGTCGGGCGTTCTGCGCTTGGCATGACCCAATATGTACCTGTCTCATCTTTGAATATGTACATATATCCCGGCTGAGGTATCCAAAGACCGTCAATCCAAACCCCCTCAGAACTTCCATTGTTCTTTTCTAAATGCGACACCGTGTCGTTTTTCTCGATAAGCCTTCCGAGTGGAATCATCTTGCCTTCTGCTACGGCCATATAACGCTGCGCCTGCCGCAGAGATACTTGAACATTGTCCCGCACCCAGTGCTGAAATTTCCCGTGCGGCATCCTCTTCTTTACTTCGAGCAACAGCAGCCCAGCCGCCCGTGCATGCGAAATTGCGTCGTTCGCCAGTTGCCGTGCCAGCAGGTGCAGGCGGTTAATCTCATGTACGTGTGATTCCAAGTTGATCATGATTTTTCCTTTGAGGTTTTGATTCGATGAGTGTTGAACAGCAGCGTCGAAACTGCTGTGGCAGATGGTTTTTCTAGATGGTGTACGGGACACGTAGTAGGGTTGTGGCCCTATTCCTCTCCCATAGCCACGGCAGGCGTACTAGGTGGCGATCTAGCTATTGCGGTAGACGATGCTATCAAGGGGTGCTCTATTCCGTCAGAGGGTATAAGTGGCGCGTTTTGTTTACCCGCATCGTGCCACTTCGCATAAAGCTCATCCCGTGTGGATTTTGATTTCATCATTGCAGCCGCTGAATATGCACCACGCCGGAACCCCTCCTTCGCGCCAGTGTCATACCCCTTCAAGTCATCCAAACTTCGCCATGTAACAGCGTACCAACTTGCCTTATTTGGACGGTGCCCCATCACAGTCTCAAAAATAAAGCCAGCTTCCAGAAGGTCACGCTTGGCTCTGGTAATCACGTCAGGGCTGTTCCAACCTCGCTTGCGCAAGTAGGAACTTGACGCCAAGAGGCGTCCATTGTTGTTTTTGACGAATTGCCGGGCGAACTCAATTAACAATGAGCGTGCGGGGTGAGATAGTTTTGAGTAGGCGGGGCAGTCAAGCACGGCCCAAGGAAGTGCCACGAACCCGCCAGCATCCCGGCTGGTGTCGACTCTTGCATTTTTGTTCCAGCCATTAGCCATGGTGCACCTGCCCCGCCCCTTGTTCACCCTGTGTTCTCATCCAGGTGCGAACTTCACTGACCTTCCAGCATGTCACGCCATGCGACAGCTTTACAGGTTTTGGGAAGGTACCCGCTGCAACCTTACGCCATAACGTAGCGGCACTGAATGGCAGTGGGGCAGGAAATTCCGGCCTTTTCGGGCCGTAAACCAATTGAGACTCGCGGATGAACGCGCTTTCCGGCAGCACGTCAAAGGCCGGTGGCTTACTGGTTCGTTTGGGTTGATTGGACATTACACGCACCTCTTGTGAATTAATGCGTGTATTTTTTCCTGCCCTCCCACCTCCCCCGCAAGCCACCCCCGCCCCCTTATTTTGGGGTAGGGTATGCCTGATGATTTGGCTATTTTTTGTAAGCGATGTCGCGTCTACTTGTTAACCGTTCCCACACTTTTTCAAAAACTCGTTTGCTAATAAAAATCTTCTTTTCAAGGATCGCTTCTTGACATATTTTTGCCTTTATGCCGGCCTTTCCCGGATGAAATTTTGGCAGTTCTAGTGGATTGAGTCCCATTTTTTCAATTGACTTCAACACGAATGCATCCTGTGCCATAGACCGTGAAATTGGCGTGATTTGATGTGGCTGAGTAGCTAAAGGATCAGGAGCGCACAACAACTTTTCGCATTTCTCGACTTCTGAAACCATCACTATTCCGCGCTCTTTCACGTCCAAAAGTGAAATTGGACTGGGTAGATGCTGTACACAATCCCCCACAGAAAACGGACCAGTTACACTTGAGAACAACCAAAAATCACAAGTCGTTGGCGAGGTTCTTTTTGGCAAAATCAGATATTGAAATCCATCTTGTCGGAAGAGAATTTTTGTAATTTCTTCAAATCCAGCGACTTGACCTTCGACCGGCTCTCCAGTCAATCCGTTAGTTTCTTCATCCGCTGTTAGTTCGTATATTGGATATGGGTCATATTCGTTGAAATACCAACTGGGAATCAACTGGCCACGCCAGATCAATGCACACACCTCTGACACGTCACACCTCCAACGCTTTGCCAGTTCAGGTATAGAGAGGTAGCTCTTTTCAAGGTTTTGAAGCACAAATTCCTCTTTTCAGCGACTAGGCCACTTTGAACTCAATGATTTCTGCCCCTGTGCGCAGCTTATCCAAATAGTCCGCCCAGCTTTGCATCATCTTTCTCCGTGCAGGGAGGTGTGCGGTGCGGTTGTATGCCCTACCGTTCGGGTCTTTGACGGTGTGCGCTAGCTGGTGTTCTATGTAATCAACACGCTCACCGAGGACCTCATCCAAAATGGTTCGAGCCATGGCGCGAAAGCCGTGGGCGGTGTGGATGTCTTTGCTGTACCCCATGCCACGCAATGCTGCATTAAGTGTGTTTTCACTCATGGGACGCTCGTCAGACCTCAAACTTGGGAACACATAGCGGCCATGCCCAGTGACGGCATGCACGCTTCGCAAGATGACCAAGGCTTGGATGGAGAGCGGTACGATATGGTCGAGGCCCATCTTCATCTTTGTGCCCGGTATGCGCCATTCGTTGCCTTCAAGATCAACTTCCGCCCATTCAGCTTTGCGCAGTTCCCCCGGCCTCACAAACACCAGTGGCGCTAGTTTCAATGCTCCTACCGTGCTGGGGTGCCCGGTATAGCCGTAGATGGATCGCATCAACTCGCCAGCCTGCTTGGGTTCAGTGATGGCGGCAAAGTGAGACTTGGGAATTTCTTCCAACGCCCCACGAAGGTCTGACGTCACGTCGCGCTCCGCTAGTCCCACAGCGACACCGTAGCGGAATATGCGCCCGCATATTTGCTTTGCACGGTGGGCTGTGTCTATTGACCCGCGTGCCTCAATCTTGCGCAGCGCCTTGTTGAGCACATCCCTTGGGCCCAGCGTGTTGATTGGCAGGCCGCCGATGAACGGGAATACATCATGCTCAAGCAGGGTTGTGATGCGGATTTGGGTAATCTCCTTGCGGGTTACCGCCGTCTTTTTTAGCCATCCGCGAGCGACGAGCTCGAACGTGTTGGCAGCCAAGTCAGCTTTGACCTGCTTTTCCTCACGCTTGGCGGCATTAGGGTCAATGCCCTTGGAAAGCTGCTCGCGGGCCTTCTCGCGACGTTTTCTGGCATCGGCAAGGGTTACTGTTGGGTAGATGCCCAATGCCAACGTCTTGCGCTTCTCATTGAACCTGTAGTTCATTCGCCAGTACTTACCAGCAGCAGTTACTAGCAAGTACATGCCGCCGCCATCGGTGTACTTGTCGCCTGCGGCCTTGCCACTGTGCTTCGTACTGTTCTTTATGAACGTGTCATTCAGGGCCATGTTTCACTTTGCTGGCGGTATGTGGATTGACGGTAGTTGCAGATACCGCCAAAAATGCCGCCAATCTGACGGTATGTCATGCTACCAGATGAGGTGAAGTGAGACTATCAAAAGCCGCCGTAGCTAAGAGAAACCCCCTTTCTGGGACTATCTGAGACGGTTTGACATGGAAAAATGGTGCGGCTGGCGGGGATCGAACCCACGACCCTTGGCTTCGGAGGCCAATACTCTATCCACTGAGCTACAGCCGCAACGTGAGCGGGCAATTGTAGGTTGTTTCATGGGGTGGGCCGCTATAATCCGAGGCTGTTTTACCCGGCCCCGCGCCTATCTGAGGACACCATGAGCGATTCCAGCCATTACGAAGAAAACCACACCGGTCCAATCAAAAGCCCCAAACAATTGCTGGTCGCGGTCTTTTTCTCTTTTGTTGTTCCCATTTTCCTGATCATTGGGCTGGTCTACTACGTAACCTCGGCTAACAAGCCCGCCGCCGGAGCCGTCAACATGGAGCGCACCACAGCGCAAAACATCCAAAAAATCGGCGCAGTCGAGGTGCGTGATGCCAACCGCGAAATGAAAACCGGCGAGGCTGTTTTCAAAGCCCAATGCTCCACCTGCCACGCTGCGGGTTTGGCCGGTTCGCCCAAGTTTGGTGACCAAGCGGCATGGGCACCGCGCATCAAAACCGGTTTCGCTTCGCTGCTCAACTCGGCATTGAAGGGCAAAAACGCGATGGGCGCCCAAGGCGGCGGCGATTTTGACGATTTCGAAATTGCCCGTGCAGTGGTTTACATGGCCAACGCAGGTGGTGCCAAGTTCCCAGAACCCGTCAAAGCGGAAGCTGCTAAGTAAGGCCTTACGCACTCAACAAAAAACCGGCTGAGGCCGGTTTTTTGTTGCCACCAACCCAACGGAAAGTCAGTGCGGGCCTAGCTGCAAAGCGGCTGGGCTGCGTTGGTAGCCAAATTGCTGCGCCAAGGTGCCACTCAAGGTTTCCTGCACAGGCCAGTGGTGCAATTCGAGCGCCTGGGCGAGACTGGCCACATCTTGGGTGTGGACCAAGCCAAAGCCCAAATGGGTATGCAAATACGGCCAGCCTTTCTCGTCCATATAGCACTGCAACAACACCGCCGGGGCGCCCGCGCTGGAGCGAATGGCACCGTCGGCATCCACACGCCAGATGTAGGGCGTGGCCTCCAACTCCACATAGACGCGCTGTGGGCCATTCTGGAAATACCAGCAACCTTGTGGATCGACGGCGTAATTGCGCTCGATGAAATCGATCAGCTTCAGGTGTTTGAGCATAGAGCCCTTGGCGCCAGGCAAGCCACTGGCAAAAGCTCCTAGGGCCTGGGTGCGGTCATCGCGCATATACCAGTTGCCTCGGGCGTCCAGACCCAGCCAGCCGTAACAGTGCGGCACGTTAGGCCACTTGGCCATGGCTTGTTTGACGATGTCGTCCATGCGGTGCAATGCCTTATGCGCTATGTTGGGAGAACCATGCTTCCAAAGCCTGGGGTAATGCTGTCACCTTCCCAGGTGGGGCCCCGGTGGGAAATCCGACGTGACCGCCCTGCGCGGGTTGCCAAAGTGTGACGTATTGTCCAACGCTTGCCGGCTCGGGCAGGCAGGCGGCGGGAATAAACGGATCGTTGCGGGCGTTTAAGACCAGCGCGGGTAGGCGAATGCGGGCCAAATGCGGTTTGGCCGAGGCGCGTTGCCAGTAGTCCTCGGTGTCCCTAAAACCATGTAGGGGTGCGGTAAACACGTTGTCAAAGTCGTAGAGATCGCGCGCCTGGCGCAAAGCTTGTTCATCAAACAGCCCAGGGAACTGGCGCAGCTTGGCCAGCGCTTTGGGCACCATGCTGCGCAAAAACATGCGGGTGTATACCTGCCGGTTAAATCCGCGACCAATGGCACGGCCACTTGCCGCCAAATCAATGGGCGAACACACTGCGGCCACGGCGCTAACGAGCGCCCCAGCAGTTTGGCCTGCCTCTTGGGCCCAGCGCAAAAGAGCGTTACCACCCAGCGATATGCCGATGGCAAAAATAGGCCCCACATGGGCTTGGCGCATGCGCTCGAGGATCCACCCGATTTCCTGGTAATCGCCTGAATGGTAGGCGCGTGGTGCCCGGTTGAGCTCGCCGCTGCAACCGCGAAAATGGGCCACCACAAAAGCAAAGCCTTGGCTGCGCGCCAGTTCTGCACAGGCCAATGCATAGTGGCTGGAGGAGGAGCCTTCCAGGCCATGGAACATCACCCACAGTGGTGCGCCGGGCCGCGCGGGACTGTCGAGCCAATCGACATCAATGAAATCTTGGTCGGGGGTGTTCCAGCGTTCGCGCCGGAAAATGGGCGGCAGCCCACCGAAGTTACGCGCCAACTTGGCGGCCACGATGGTTTGCAGATTGCCCCCAGGCAACCACCAAGGCGCCTCGTAGTTCATGCAGGGGCACCATGCAAAAACCGCCCGAAGGCGGTTTGCAAAGCCAGGTCTGCGGGCATATTAGCGCTTGTTTTGAAAGCGTCGCAATGCGGCAATCTGGGCCACCAAAGTGCTAAGTTCAGCCTGGGCCACCGCCATATCGACGTCGCTTTTGGCATTGCGCAGCGCTTCCTCGGCCAGTGCTTTTGCGGCATTGGCACGCTCCTCATCGAGGTCTTTACCGCGAATCGCGGTATCGGACAGCACAGTAATACCCTGGGGCTGCACCTCAATAATGCCACCGGCAACGAAGACGAACTCTTCGCTGCCATCAGGCAACTCGATGCGCACCGAGCCAGGCTTCACCCGCGTAATGAGCGGTGTATGGCGCGGATAAACACCCAATTCGCCAGCTTCGCCGGGCAGTGCCACGAAGCGCGCTTCGCCGGAGAAGATCAACTCCTCGGCACTGACCACATCCACGTGGAGGGTGTTCATGGCTTAAACCTTTTTGGCTTTTTCGAAGGCTTCGTCGATGGTTCCGACCATGTAGAAGGCCTGCTCGGGCAGGTGATCGCACTCGCCAGAAACAATCATCTTGAAGCCGCGAATAGTCTCGGCCAAGGTCACGTACTTGCCAGGCGAGCCTGTGAAAACTTCTGCCACATGGAAAGGCTGGGACAAGAAACGCTGGATCTTACGGGCGCGGGCCACCGTGAGTTTGTCCTCAGGCGCGAGTTCGTCCATACCCAAAATCGCAATGATGTCGCGCAACTCTTTGTAGCGCTGCAGGGTTCCTTGAACCGCACGCGCCGTGGCGTAGTGCTCTTCGCCCACCACCAGCGGATCGAGCTGGCGGCTGGTGGAATCCAGCGGATCCACCGCAGGGTAGATACCCAGCGAAGCGATATCACGCGAAAGCACCACGGTGGAGTCCAAGTGGGCAAAGGTGGTCGCAGGCGAGGGGTCGGTCAAGTCATCGGCAGGCACGTAAACGGCCTGGATGGAAGTAATGGAGCCCACCTTGGTCGAGGTAATACGCTCTTGCAAACGGCCCATCTCTTCAGCCAGAGTAGGCTGGTAGCCCACGGCGGAAGGCATACGGCCCAAGAGCGCGGACACTTCGGTACCGGCCAATGTGTAGCGATAGATGTTGTCCACAAAGAACAGAACGTCTTTTCCTTCATCACGGAAGGACTCAGCAATTGTCAGACCGGTCAAGGCCACGCGTAAACGGTTGCCCGGGGGCTCGTTCATCTGGCCATACACCATGGCCACTTTGGAGTCTTCCAGCTTTTCCAGGTTCACAACGCCAGAGTCAGCCATCTCGTGGTAGAAGTCATTGCCCTCACGGGTACGCTCACCGACACCGGCGAACACGGACAAGCCGCTGTGCGCCTTAGCGATGTTGTTGATCAGCTCCATCATGTTCACGGTCTTGCCCACACCGGCACCACCGAACAAGCCGACCTTACCGCCCTTGGCAAACGGACAGACCAGATCAATCACCTTGATACCTGTTTCCAGCAATTCCTGCGAAGGCGAAAGCTCGTCATAAGCTGGCGCCTTGCGATGGATAGAGGCCGTCGCGGTTTGGTCCACAGGACCCCGCTCGTCGATGGGGTTACCCAACACGTCCATGATGCGGCCCAGGGTACCCTTGCCCACGGGAACCGTGATCGCAGCGCCGGTATTGACCACCATCAGCCCGCGGCGCAGTCCGTCGGAACTGCCCAGCGCGATAGTACGTACCACGCCGTCGCCTAGCTGTTGCTGAACTTCAAGAGTCAGCGCGGTGCCTTCCAATTTCAAGGCGTCGTACACCTTGGGCATGTGGTCGCGAGGAAACTCGACGTCCACCACCGCACCGATACATTGAACAATTTTTCCCTGGACGAGTACGTCCGCGTTCGCTTGAGCCATGTTTTTTTGCTCCAAAAATAAATCAGACAGCAGCCGCGCCCGCAACAATCTCGGACAATTCCTTGGTGATTGCAGCTTGACGCGTCTTGTTGTAAACCAGTTTGAGTTCGTTGATGACGTTGCCCGCGTTGTCAGTTGCGGACTTCATCGCCACCATGCGTGCCGATTGCTCGGATGCCATGCTTTCGGCCACGGCTTGGTAGACCAAAGCTTCCACGTAGCGCAGCAGCAAATCATCAATCACCACGTGGGCGTCGGGTTCGTAGACATAGTCCCATGCCGTACGCGATGCATGCTGTGCCAGCGCGTCGGCTGACAAGGGCAAGAGTTGCTCGACTACCGGCTCTTGCTTCATCGTGTTGATAAAGCGGGTGTAGCAAAGGTAAATCACGCGGACTTCGCCAGCCACATATGCATCAAGCAAAGCTTTGACGGGGCCAATCAGCTTTTCCAGATGGGGCGTATCGCCCAACTGCACTGCCTGGGCCAGCACTTTGACGCCGGAGCGGTTCAGAAAACCTAGCCCTTTGTTGCCAATAGCGACCGCCTGCGGCAGCAGGCCTTCGCCCTGCAAATCACGCATCTTTTGGGTCAGGCTACGCAGCACATTAGTGTTAAGGCCGCCGCACAAACCTTTGTCAGTGGTCACCACGATGTAGCCTGCGCCCTTGGCCTGGTTTACCTGCATGAAAGGATGCACGTATTCCGGGTTGGCCTGGCTCAGGTTGGCGGCGATATGGCGAATCTTTTCGCTGTAGGGGCGGGCCGCACGCATGCGCTCCTGCGCCTTGCGCATTTTGGACGCGGCCACCATTTCCATGGCCTTGGTGATCTTCTTGGTGTTCTCCACCGATTTGATCTTGCCGCGTATTTCCTTACCTGCTGCCATCAGTTGCTCCTGTGTAGGTCAGCGGCGATCAAGCAAAGGACTTCTTGAACGCGGTCAGGCCAGCAGTGAGTTCGGCCTCAGAGTCCTTATCCAGGGCTTTGGAAGCTTCCAGCGTTGCTAGCAATGCAGCGTGCTTGTCCTTGAGGTAAGCGTGCAGCTCGCGCTCAAACATCAGCACTTGCTTGATCTCGATGTCATCCATAAAGCCTTTGTTCACCGCGAACAATGTCGCAGCCATCAAGCTGATGGTCAGTGGGCTGTACTGCGCTTGCTTGAGCAATTCCGTCACGCGCGCGCCACGGTCCAACTGTTTGCGCGTCGCTTCGTCCAAATCGGAAGCGAATTGGGCAAACGCAGCCAGCTCACGGTATTGGGCCAGGTCGGTACGAATACCACCGGACAAGCCTTTGACCAACTTGGTTTGTGCTGCGCCACCGACGCGCGAAACCGAGATACCCGCATTGATAGCAGGGCGGATACCGGCGTTGAAGAGCGAAGTCTCCAAAAAGATCTGGCCGTCGGTAATCGAAATCACGTTGGTCGGAACGAAGGCGGACACGTCGCCAGCCTGGGTTTCAATGATAGGCAAGGCGGTCAATGAACCTGTTTTGCCTTTGGCAGCGCCTTTGGTGAATGCTTCGACATAGTCGGCATTGACGCGGGCAGCGCGCTCAAGCAAACGGCTGTGGAGATAGAACACGTCGCCAGGGTAGGCTTCGCGACCTGGAGGACGGCGCAACAGCAAAGACACCTGACGGTAGGCTACGGCTTGTTTGGACAAGTCGTCATACACAATCAGCGCATCCTCGCCGCGATCGCGGAAGTATTCGCCCATGGTGCAACCCGAGTAAGCCGAAACGTATTGCATAGCCGCTGATTCGGACGCCGATGCAGCCACCACAATCGTGTACTCCATGGCGCCGGCCTTTTCCAAGGCACGCACCACGTTTTTGATGGACGAGGCTTTTTGACCAATCGCCACATACACGCAGGTCATGTTCTGACCTTTTTGGTTAATGATGGCGTCAATCGCTACCGCTGTCTTACCAGTTTGGCGGTCGCCAATGATCAGCTCGCGCTGACCACGGCCAATCGGAACCATTGAGTCGATGGACTTCAGACCTGTTTGCATAGGCTGGCTAACCGACTCACGCGCAATAACGCCTGGCGCCACTTTTTCAATCACGTCAGTCATCTTGGCATTGATCGGGCCTTTGCCATCAATTGGATGACCTAAAGCATTCACCACGCGGCCAATCAGTTCGGGGCCGACGGGCACTTCAAGAATACGGCCTGTGCATTTGACAGTATCGCCCTCGGAGATGTGCTCGTAGTCGCCCAAAATAACCGCGCCAACTGAGTCACGCTCGAGATTGAGCGCCAAACCAAAGGTGTTATTGGGGAATTCAAGCATCTCCCCCTGCATCACGTCTGATAAGCCGTGCACACGCACGATACCGTCGGTAACCGACAAAACGGTTCCCTGGTTACGAATGTTGGCATCATTGGCCAAACCTTCAATACGACTCTTGATGAGTTCAGAGATTTCTGCTGGATTGAGTTGCATGACTCTTTCCTTCTTTCTTGTTAGGGCCGCACCGCGTTTAAGCGGTCAGCGCAACTTTCATTTGTTCTAAACGGGCTTTGACAGAGGTATCTAAGACCTCGTCACCCACGACCACGCGAACGCCACCAATCAACGCGGGCTCAAGCTGCACCGACAGGTTCAATTTGCGTCCGAAACGTTTTTGCAAGGCCTCGCCTACCTGCGCCAAGGCCGCAGCATCGATGTCGAATGGGCTGTACACAACCGCGTCCGACGAACCGCTTTGCGCATTCATGTGCGCACGAAACTGCGCGAGCACTTCGGGCATAGCACTGAGTCGACCGTTTTCCACGATCGCGCGCACAAAATTCTCAGCAAGCGAAGACCAAGGAGCTTTGGCCACGCCCTTGATCACGCCGAACACCTGTTCTGACGAAACCTTGGGGTTGTTCGCGAGCAAGGTTAATTCCGGGCTTACCGCGATAAGGGATAGCTCTTCGAGCCACGCGGCACTGCCAGCCAAATCAGCTTGGGACGCATTGAACAAAGCTTCCGCGTACGGACGGGCAATTGTGGCAAGTTCGGCCATGGCTGACTCTTAGAGTTCCGTCTGCAGGCGGGCCAAAAGGTCCGCATGCACACCCGCGTTGACTTCTTTGCGCAGGATCTGCTCGGCACCTTTAACGGCCAAAACAGCGACCTGGGCGCGCAAAGCTTCACGTGCTTTGATCGACTCTTGCTCTGCATCCGCACGGGCAGCAGCGACGATTTTTGCCGCCTCTTCTGTCGCGCGGGCCTTCGCTTCGTCAATCATGTGCTGCGCACGTCGCTCAGCATCAGCAATCAAGGCCGTCGACTCCGAGCGGGTTGCCGCCAATTTGAGTTCGACTTCCTTGTGCGCGTGTGCCAACTCGATCTTGGCATGCTCTGCAGCTGCCAAACCGTGCGCGATCTTTTGGGTGCGTTCGTCCAGGGCGTTTGCCATGGGGGGCCACACGAATTTCATCGTGAACCACACCAGGATCGCAAACACGATCATCTGGACAAACAGGGTTGCGTTAATACTCACGTCAACACCAGTCTTTTGATTAGCTTAAATGCTTACTTGAGCACGAAGGGGTTCGCAAAAGCGAACATCATCGCGATACCCACGCCGATCAGGAAAGCGGCGTCGATCAAACCAGCAAGCAAGAACATCTTGGTTTGCAATTCGTTCATCAGCTCGGGCTGACGGGCAGCTGCCTCAAGGTATTTGCTTCCCATGATGCCGATTCCGATACAAGCGCCAATCGCGCCCAAACCGATGATCAGGCCTGCGGCCAATGCGACATATCCAAGTACGTGTTCCATTTGTAGCTCCTATGAATGGATGGAAAGTTAAGAAAAAGAAATCAATGTGCGTCGTGCGCTTGGCCGACATAAACCAAAGTCAACATCATGAAGATGAATGCCTGCAAGGTGATGATCATGATGTGGAAAATCGCCCAAATCGAACCCGCAATAACGTGTCCGACCGGCAAAAGCACGCCGGGCAAGGTCGCTGCGGCAGCCCCACCCATCAAGGCGATCAGCATGAAAACCAATTCGCCAGCATACATATTGCCAAACAGTCGCATGCCATGAGAAACCGTCTTGGCCGCAAACTCGATCATCTGCATGACGAAATTGACAGGCCACAGCAACGGATGCGCACCAAAGGGAGCACAAAACAGCTCATGCACCCAACCGCCCACACCTTTGATTTTGATGTTGTAAAAAACACAAATCAACAATACCGAGGTCGACAAGCCCAAAGTTGTAGACAGATCAGCGGACGGCACTACGCGCATATAGGCGTGGTGCGCATCATGGCCCGCAGCACCATAGATTGCTTGGAACAGCATAGGGAACAAGTCCACAGGGAACAAGTCCATCGCATTGAGCAAAAAAATCCAGACAAATACGGTCAGCGCCAAAGGCGCAACCAATTTACGGCTTTCTGCATTGTGAATAATGCCTTTTGCCTGACTGTCCACCAACTCAAACATGATTTCGACCGCCGCCTGAAAACGCCCAGGCGCACCCGAGGTCGCCGTGGAAGCTGCGCGCCACAAAACGAAGCACCCAATCAAACCCAGGGTTATGGACCAAAAAATCGAATCGATATTGAATACCGAAAAATCGATGACGCCCGACATGGGCTTGTTTTGAAGATGCGTCAGGTGGTGAACAATATATTCACCAGCGCTTGGGCCCTGTTCAGCAGACATACGTCATTCAGTCCTAGACTTTGCAATTGACCGGCCGCTTTGTCCCCCCAGGGCCAATGCGAGCCAATTCACCTTTAATGTTAAAACCAGGCCCAGCAACAGTGCAGGCCAACTCAAATTCTCGACCATCCGCGGGGCAGCCATCAACATGAGCGCTGATGCCGCCACCTTGACCATTTCCCAAATCAGCACAGCGGCAACCGCGGTCTGCGCATTTGGAGCCCTGCGCTTGCTAATTCCACGCGCCATTGCCGCATTGGGAATTGCAATTGCCAGCGCGCCATACAAAGCGGACCAACCGTAACTGACTTGGCTCATCACCCAACCAGCCACCACCGCAACAAAAAACGCTGCGATTAATTGCATCCGCACGACCGACCAGGCGGTAACCCCTTGGCCATGCTCCGCGCGCCAAGCCTGGGCTTGTTCGGCGGTGAAGGGGACAAAATCCGTTTCTGAATCTGTCTCCCAAGGCTTGGGGGCGTCATCGCCAACTTCTGTCTGGATTTTTGACACCCGCTTCGCCTCAGCACTCAGGATAGCCTCTTAGTATATAGCACCTTTACGGCACCGCAACAAAGCGACATCCCGCCAAAGGGTATTGCTTTTGGCGCAACGCCCCATAATCCGTCCATGAAAAGCATTCCAGAACGAGATTCACTGGTCCAATACCCTTGCGACTTTCCGATCAAGGTTATTGGACTGCATCAGCCTGACTTCCTCATTACGATGGTGGCCTTGGCGCAAAATTTCGATCCTGGCTTTGACGCATCCAAAGTCGAACTGCGCCCCAGCACAGGCGACAAATACCTAGGGATTACCCTGAATATTCGAGCGACCAGTCGCGCACAATTGGATGGCTTGTACCTTGCCTTGACAGGGCACCCTATGGTCAAAATCGCGCTTTAGCCACTTTTTTCAATGCAAATCAAGTACTTAGGGCGGGTTGACTATGCCTCGACCTTAACCGCCATGCAGGCTTTCACCGCCCGAAGGACGGACGGTTTCGAGGACGAGCTTTGGATTTGCGAGCATCCGCCGACCTTCACGGAAGGCCTGGCAAGCCAAACGACGCACCTTTTGCGTGCGAGCGACATCCCAGTGGTGCGTACCGATAGAGGCGGCCAAATCACCTTCCACGGCCCCGGCCAGGTGGTGGCTTACCCGCTTATCAATTTGCAGGCGGCAGGTTATTTCGTCAAAGAATATGTATTTCGCCTTGAAGAGGCCGTCTTACGCACACTGCGCGCTTGGGGCGTAACCGGCCATCGGATCGTGGGCGCCCCTGGCATTTACGTGCGTCTGGACGACCCGCACGGCCACAGCCAGCTGCCCGTCGCGACCAAGAATGCGCCACCGAACTTTGCCGGTTTGGGGAAAATTGCCGCGCTGGGCATCAAGGTCAGCCGGCATTGCAGCTACCACGGCTTGGCGCTCAATGTCGCCATGGATTTGGCCCCGTTTTCCCAAATAAATCCTTGCGGTTACGCAGGCTTGCAAACGGTGGATCTTTCTACAATAGGTGTTCAGGTCAGCCTGCAGGAAGCATCGCAGGCCTTGAGCGCGCGATTGCTAACTGCCTTATCCCCCTAAATTTATGCCCACCAGCCCCGCAGCCCCAGCGCCCCACGACCCGCTTGTCAAACAAAAGGCGGGCGCCAAGCTGGCACGCATCCCGATCAAGGTGCAGGCGGGCGAAGTCCTGAAAAAACCCGACTGGATTCGCGTCAAAGCGGCATCGACGGGCAGTCGCTTTTACGAAATCAAAGACATCCTGCGCGCCAACCAACTGGTCACCGTCTGTGAGGAGGCGTCCTGCCCCAATATTGGCGAGTGTTTTGGCAAAGGCACAGCCACCTTCATGATCATGGGCGACAAGTGCACGCGTCGCTGCCCGTTTTGCGATGTAGGCCATGGTCGCCCCGATCCCCTGGATACCGAAGAGCCTCAGAAGCTGGCCCGCACGATTGCCGCGCTTGGCCTGAGCTATGTGGTCATTACCAGCGTCGACCGCGATGACTTGCGCGATGGCGGCGCCGGGCATTTTGTGCAATGCATTGAACACGTGCGTGCGCTTTCGCCCGCTACGCGCATTGAGGTACTGGTGCCCGACTTCCGCGGTCGCGACGACCGTGCCCTGTCCATTTTGCAAAGCGCTCCGCCCGATGTGATGAACCACAACATCGAAACAGTGCCCCGGCTTTACAAAGAAGCACGCCCAGGCTCAGACTATCTTTTTTCGCTCAATTTGCTCAAAAAGTTCAAAGCCTTGTTCCCCCACATCCCGACCAAAAGCGGCCTCATGGTGGGCTTGGGCGAAACCGATGAAGAAATTTTGGAAGTCATGCGCGACATGCGCGCCCATGACATCGATATGTTGACCATTGGCCAGTACCTGGCGCCCTCCAGCAGCCACCTGCCGGTGCGGCGCTATGTGCATCCCGACAGCTTTAAGGCGTTAGAGGCACAGGCCTATGCCATGGGATTCAAACATGCTGCGGTAGGCGCCATGGTCCGGTCCAGCTACCACGCCGACCAACAGGCTGGCCATGCGCTCAAGCCGCTGGCAAGCTAACGCTGCCACCAAGAACACCCATGCAAGAAAAAAGCCCGCAATTGCGGGCTTTTTCATGTGCCTGGCACCGGCTGGGGCCGGGCCGCATTAGGCAGCGGCTAGCCAATACCCCGCGTTAAACGGGCTGCTCATGCGCAGGGCCAGTGGTGAGACGTCGAGCAAAAAGTTGCTGGGAAGCTTCTCTATATTTGCCGACGCATCGACGGCATCGGCGCTGGGGCTCTCGATGCCGGTGTTTGCCTGATTCGCCCGTTCTGCTTGGCTGGTTTGTGCAGAACGGGCTACGGAAAAGAATAGAAACACCTGAAGGGTATCTTTCGGTCCCCCCAGTAGTCTGCAGTGTCTCTGAAAATGTCGAGCAATTGCTCACGCGCTTCTTTGTCGAATTTGACGTTGGCGGGAATATGCTCCAAAACAGCGATAAAGCCGGGCTGCGGGCCTGATTTGTGGACCGGGTCGGTCATGCTGTCGTACAGCGAATCAAAGTTTTTGTTCGCGCTGGCAGCGAGCAAAAACTGCGCACAGATCATGTCCAGCACATCTTGCTTGGTCTGGGCGTCACCCAAATTAGCGTACAGAAAATGCTGCCCCAATTCCTGCGCGGCTTCTTGCAGATCCGAAACGCGAAAAGCGCGTATGGACTGGACTATATTGGTCCTGACATTTCGAAGTGGCGTATCCATCCCCGATTCACTTTCTAAAAATTTCAAGGCACGATCTTGCGAAAAGTCGCATAGTGATCGGCCGTGTAATAACAGGCGTCTGGCTCAGTAGCCGGTCCGCCACAAACAATTCTTTGCGGTCCTCGATTGCGCTGTCCCGGTGTGCGTACGGTGTATTCCCGGTAGTAACCCCGTTTGGCGGGCGGAAGCGCGCGCTCCCTGTTACCGAAAACCACTCCGTCCTTTTCGTAGGGAAAAGGTCCGCCGCTCAAAATGCTGCGGTAGGTTTGCACACCCTGCGCAGGCAATGCCTGCGCCGAAATTTCCGGGCCCAGGCTCGCAAAACCTTGCGAAGACGCCAGCGCTAGGCCGCAGGTCATCGTGCCCATCAGCGCAAGCAAGCTGGTCATTCGGGCCCATTTGATTCCACATAGTGGGATCAAAGTTGTCCTGCACCACCGACTTGACAACGCCTTAGTTATCGAAAACACGATAAAAACCCGTCAACAATCGAAAAAATCGCTAAAAACACCAAGAAGGATTGTCTCCCATCTGGCGAAAAAAGGCAATACCTGCCACAAAAGTAGACCCACTCCCCTCAGGGTTTGCCCTTGACAGGGTTTTTGCGGGGGGCGGTGGGGCTATCGGGTGGCGTTCGCGTCGGCCACGGTCAGCGCGGTCATGTTCACGATGCGGCGCACCGTGGTGCTGGCGGTCAGCACATGGACCGGTTTGGCGGCGCCCAGCAGGACGGGGCCGATGGCAATATTGCCGCCTGCAGCGGTTTTGAGCAGGTTGTAGGCAATATTGGCCGCATCAATATTGGGCAAAACCAGCAAGTTAGCGTCGCCGTGCAGCGTGGTGTTGGGCATCAATGCCTCGCGGGCGTGGCCGTCAAGGGCTACATCACCGTGCATTTCGCCGTCCACCTCCAGCCAAGGCGCATCGCGGCGCAAAAGCTCCAAAGTGGTGCGCATCTTGATCGCGCTGGGCTCGTTACTGCTGCCAAAGTTGGAATGGCTGAGCAAGGCGGCCTTGGGTTTGAAGCCAAAACGCATCATCTCCTCGGCGGCCATGATGGTGATGCGCGCTAACTCGGCCGCCGTCGGGTCGTAATTGACGTGGGTGTCGACCAAAAACAGCTGGCGTCCGGGCAGCATCAAGCCGTTCATACAGGCGTAGATGGGCAAAGATTCGCCCGATGAGCCGACAGGCGCGGCGCGTTTGCCGATGACCTGATCGATATAACCCAGGTGCAGGCTGGTGGTGCCCCAGGTGCCACAAATAAGGCCATCGACATAGCCTTTTTGCAGCAGCATGGAGCCAATCAGCGTCAGGCGCCGGCGCATCTCGATCTTGGCTACCTGCACGGTCACGCCTTTGCGCTCGGTCATACGGTGGTAGGTTTGCCAGAAATCGCGGTAACGCTCGTCGCGCTCCACATTGACCACGGCGTAGTCCTGGCCTTCGCGCAGGCGCAGCCCGAATTTGGCGATGCGCTCGGCGATGATGGCCGGGCGTCCGATCAAGGTGGGCATGGCAATGCCCTCATCGACCACGATTTGCACCGCCCGCAGAACGCGCTCGTCCTCGCCTTCGGCAAAGGCCACGCGCTTTTTGAGTCCGTTTTTAGCCGCCGCAAAAATCGGCTTCATCGTCGTGCCTGAGGCATAGACAAAGCTTTGCAACTGCTCGCGGTAGGCCTCCATATCCTGTACCGGGCGCAGCGCCACGCCGCTGTCGGCTGCGGCCTGGGCTACGGCCGGCGCGATCTTGATCATCAAACGCGGGTCAAAAGGCTTAGGAATCAGATACTCGGGCCCAAAAGCGAGTTGCTCGCCGGCGTAGGCCGCGGCCACCACATCGCTTTGCTCGGCCTGGGCCAGTTCGGCAATGGCATGGACTGCGGCAATTTCCATTTCCACCGTGATCGTCGAGGCGCCGGCGTCCAGCGCGCCCCGAAAGATGTAGGGGAAGCACAGGACGTTGTTGACCTGGTTGTGGTAATCGCTGCGCCCGGTGGCCATGATGGCGTCATCGCGCACCGCTTTGACCTCCTCGGGCAGGATTTCGGGCGTCGGATTGGCCAGTGCAAAAATCAGTGGCCGCGCCGCCATGCTTTTCACCATATCGGGCTTGAGTACGCCGCCTGCGGACAGGCCTAAAAACACATCCGCGCCGGCGATCACGTCGCGCAGCGTGCGTGCATCGGTTTTTTGGGCGAACTGCGATTTGTCCGCATCCATCAGCTCGGTGCGGCCCTCGTACACCACGCCCACCAGGTCGGTGACGTAAATATTTTCCCGGGGTACGCCTAGCTTGACGAGCAGCTGCAGACAAGCCAAGGCCGCAGCGCCGGCGCCCGAGGTCACCAGCTTGATTTCTTTGAGCGATTTGCCCACCACCTTGAGCCCGTTGAGCAGCGCTGCGCCCACCACAATGGCGGTGCCGTGCTGGTCGTCGTGGAACACCGGAATCTTCATGCGCTCGCGCAGCTTGCGCTCCACATAAAAACAATCCGGCGCCTTGATGTCTTCGAGGTTGATGCCGCCAAAAGTCGGCTCCAACGCGGCGATGATGTCCACCAGCTTGTCCAGGTCGTGCTTTTCGTCAACCTCGATGTCAAACACATCAATACCGGCAAACTTCTTGAACAAAACCGCCTTGCCCTCCATCACCGGCTTGGCTGCCAGCGGGCCGATATCGCCCAGGCCCAAGACGGCGGTGCCATTGGTAATCACCGCTACCAGATTGCCCCGGCTGGTGTATTTGAAGACGGCGTTGGGGTCTTTGGCGATCTCCTCGCAAGGCGCAGCAACGCCGGGCGAATAGGCCAGCGCCAAGTCATGCTGGTTGACCAGCTGGGTGGTCGGGGCGATGGAGATCTTGCCCGGCGTTGGGAATTGGTGGTACTCGAGGGCAGCGCGGCGCAGTTCGGCCCGTTTGTCGTCGGCCTGCGAGGTGCTGGAGCCTGAGGAGGGGGTGCTTGCGTCGTGTGCCATCGTGCTTCCTTGTGCGCCGGGCGACTCGGTCTGCCCCACAGCGCGGTACGGGTGAAGCGACCGATTGTAGTCAGCAGGTGCTTACAGCACGGTGGCCTTGGACAACTCCATGCGCCGCGCCGTTTGTTTGCCTGTGAGTACAAAACCGCGCATCTGCGCCTGGGCATCCACAAAGCGCCATACGCCGCCTTCGCCCGCCGGGGCGGGTGGGTCCTGCAGCCATTGCCCTTGCGTGGCCGGGTGGGGCGCGGCCACCACGATGGGCAAGGCCGGCGTCTTGACGGCCACCGGCATCAGCGGAAACACCAAGGCCGTGGGTTCGCCGCTCAGGGTGGCCGCCAGCGCCTTGGCGGCGTTCATGATGGGCATCACATAGGGCAAAGTGCGTCCGCCCGCGCTGGCGTACTGCGTGCAATCACCCAAAGCGTAGACGTCAGGCACGCTGGTTTGCACATGCGCATCGACCAGCACGCCACGGTCACATGCGATGCCGGCTGCGCTGGCCAAGGCCGTCTCAGAACGCAAGCCCACGGCGCTGAGCACGCTGTCAGCGAGCACCACGCTGCCATCGGCCAAAGTGGCTTGGACGCGCCCATCGGCGCTGTGGGCCAGGTGTTGCACCGTGGTGCCCATATGCCAAACCACGCCTTGCGCTTGGAGCGCCGTGCCCAAAGCCTCGCCCGCGCCCTGCGGCAGCAACAAAGCCAGCGGCCGGGGCGCCGGATCGACCACATGCACCGCGTAGCCACCCAAAAGCAAGTCGTTGGCAAATTCGCAGCCAATCAGGCCGGCGCCGATCACCAGTACCGTCTTGGGCGCTGGGCCCAGCGTCTGGTGAAACGCGGCCAAATCCTGCAGATGGTTGACCGCACGCACGGAGTGCGCCGCATCACCGGCCAGGGGCAAGACGATGGGGTGCGCGCCAGTGGCCAGCACCAATTGGCCATAGCGCAGCTGCTGCGCCACGCCCTGGGCGTCGTCAAAATGCACCGTCCGGGTGGCGGTGTCCAGGCGGCGCACGGTGCAGTGGGCGTGCAACTGCACCTGCGCCGTCTCGGCCATTTGGGCAGCCGGCGTGGTCACCAACTGCGCCGCCGTGCGCTTTTGCGCCAACGCGTTGGACAGCGTGGGCTTGGCATAAAAGTCCGCCGCATCGGCGCTGATCAAGACGATGGCGCGCTCGGGGGCGCGCTTGCGCACCTCACGCGCCGTCGTCCAGCCGGCCAGGCCGGCACCCACAATGACCAGGGGCAATGCGGCGTCCATGCTCAGACCTCCACCAGCTCGAAATCGGCCTTGGCCACGCCACAGTCCGGGCAGGCCCAGCTGGCGGGCACGTCGGCCCACAGGGTTCCCGGCGCGATGCCGTCCTCGGGCCGGCCGGCGGCCTCGTCATACACAAAGCCGCACACGATGCACACATAAGTTTTCATAAATTTCTCGCTCTCTTGGGTTTTTAAAAAGGTTTTAACCAGCGCAGCGCGCCAGCATCACGCCTGCACGGTGGCAAGCACGGATTGGTAATGCTCGGCGTGCCGCTGCTCGACCTTGGCCAGCGCTGCAAAGCGCTTTTGGGCTTTTTGCAAGGTGGCCTGCAAAGCCTGGGAGGCCTGCAGGGCCGCGGCAAAGTTGGCAGCGTGCTCTTTGCTTTCGGCGATTTGGGCATCCATTTCAGCGGCCGCCGCAGCGTCGCCCTCAGCCTGGGCGGTTTGCCGAAAGCCAGGGTACATCTCCGAATACTCATAGGTTTCGCCGTCGATGGCGATTTGCAACGCGCGCGCCGGCGTCATCTGGTCCTTGGGGTAGAGCAGGTCCAGGTGGCCAAAAGCATGCAGGATTTCCTGGGCGGCCGTCTCTTCGAAGGTGCGGGCGGTCAGCTCGTCGCCCATCTCGCGCGCCAGTTTTGCGAAATAGCGGTACTTGATGTGCGCCATCGACTCGCCGGCAAAAGCCGCCTCGAGGTTGGCCAGGGTTTTAATTTGCGGTACTTGCGTTGTTGACATGGTCAGACTCCTTGCGTGATTGACGAACTGCCGATAAAGGAATCTCTATCGACATGGGCGCAATCATAGGCCGAGTCTATTAAAAACACCAATTGAACTACGCTAATTGATTGATAGTCTCTATCACACACCCGCCTGCCCAGCCCGCGCGCTCAGAGCTTGAGCTCCAGCCGCGCCTGGTAGTTCACATAGGAGGGCGGGTTGCTCAGCGTCATATCGCGCGTGGGCAGACCGGCCAGGGTGTTGGACCACACGGTACCGCCGGTGGGGTATTTGCGCGGCAGGAAGTTGCTCGCCGACAGGCGCAGCTGCAAGCTGGGACTGAAAATCCACAAGGCCGAGGCATCGGCCACCAGTTTGTCGCCTTGGAAGACCTCTTTATCGTCGGATAAGCGCGTGCTAAAGCCGGGCGTCCAGTTGATATTGCCGCTCAGACGCAGCGGCATGCTGCTTAGGCGGTAGTCGGCGCCCAGGTTGAGCACGCCGTCGGCCTGTTGCTCTAAACGGTTGTTGGGGCCGGGAAGGTCCTGCACCTGCGATCGAAAAATGCTCATATTGGCCCGAATATCCAGCGCCGGAGCCTCGGGATCGATCTCGCGCAGCCGAAATTTGGCCTCCAACTCCACGCCGCTGGTGATCGCGTTACCAATGTTTTGCATGCGCGAGACCCAGCGCGGTGCATCTGCCCAGGAGACGGTCTCCAGCGCCACCCGGTTGCGCATCAGGTTGTCGATCTTGCGCACAAACACGTTGGCGCTGAGCAAGCCGCCGCCCGAGAGGTAATGCTCAAAAGCCACGTCCAGCCCCACGGCCAGTTCGGGCATCAGGTCGGGGTTGCCGGCGCTGTCGGGGTGCAGCTCGGTATTGCTGCCCCGGTTGAGGTAGAAGCTGTTGATGCTCGGGCGGGCAATCAGGCGCGCCAGGTCGGGCGAGCGGTAGCTGCGCGTCAGGCTGGCGCGAAACTGGTCTTTGGAGGCCAAGTCCGGGCGCCACACGGCGTGCAACAAGGGCGTGAGCACACTGCTTTCGTTGCTGACGGTGGGTGCGTCCACCGCCACGCTGCCACTGGTGCGGATGTTTTCCAGGCGCAAGCCGGCATGGGCCGCCCAGTGCGGATCGGGCTCCCACTCATCCTGCGCATACACGGCCAGGCGGCGGCTGGCGGCCGATAAGTTGCCGTCAAAGTCGGTCAGCGGCGACTCGCCGTTGCGCAGCGTGCTGGCGTTTTCATCGCGCTGGCTGGCCTCCAGCTCCAGGCCGGCGACCAGGCTGTGCTTGTCAGCGATGAGCTGCGAATACTTGCCGTTGCCGCTGATGCTGGTTTCTTTTTGCGTTGACGACTGCGAAGACGTAATCGGCCCTATTGCCACACCACCGCTGGTGCCGCCGTTTTGCTGGCGCAGCGCGCTGTTGTTCCACTGGCTGCTACCGCCATTGGCATTGACCTGCAGGCGTGCGCCATTGTCCAGGCGGTGGCTCCAGGAGCCGGCCAGGCGCAGCGTGGCAAAGCGGCTGTCGGTGTTGGAGGCGCTGGTGGCGTAAGGCAAATCGCCGCCGCTTTGGCTTAGAACACTGCTGGACGTGCCGCCGCCCTGGCTCATGATGAGCATGGGCATGAGCATCAGCGTGTCAGCGCCGGGCGCACCCCATTGCAAGCGGCCGTTGAGGTGCATCATGTCGCGCTGGCTGTCGGCCACGGTGCGTTCGTCCATGGTTTGCAAAAGTACCGGCGCTGCCGGATTCAAAAGGCTTTCGGTGCGCGTGCTTTTGGCGTCGTCGTTGGAACGGTCCATGCGCATGGCCGAGACCGACAAGGTGTAGCTCATGCCCTCGGCAGTGGTGTCGCTGCGCGTCCAGGACAGGCCGGGGCTGGTCTTGCCGTTTTCCAGGCCCGCGCCCACGCTCAGGTTGTTCAGGTACTTGATGTAGCCGCCGCGCGTGATGATGTTGATGGTGCCGGCAATCGCGCGCGCGCCGGTCTCGGCGGTGGGGGCGCGGTAAATTTCAACGCGCTCGACTTGCTCGGGGGCCAAATCTTCGAGCGAAAAGCCGCGTGGCGCGCGCTCGCCGTCAATCAGGATTTGGGTGTAGCCGCCACCTAGGCCGCGCATCTGGGGCGGGCCGCCGCGTCCGGGCCGGCCACTGCTGACCACGCCAGGCAGGCGCTTGAGCACCTCACCCATGGAGGTGTCGCCATAGCGCTCGATCTCTTCGCGACCCACCACAATCTTGGCGGCCGTGGACAGGCGGCGCGCATCGCTTTCCTGGTTGGCGCGAACTTCCACCGCCTTGAGGGTCACCTCGGGCGCTTTGCCCGCAGCGGCCTTGGGCGCGGCGGGGGTGCTGACTGGGGGCGCCGGCGTGCCCTCCGCAGGAGGCGCCTCTTGGGCCCAAGCAGCCAGGCTGACCAGGGGGGCCAAGGCCCACAAGCGAGAGGAGGTGGGGCGCATGCGCTCAGTCTTTCATCAAAGCTTCGATGGCGTCGGCCTGCACCGGCACGCCACGGCTTAGCAGCTCGCAGCCCTGCGCGCTCACCAAAGCGTCGTCCTCGATACGGATGCCAATGTCGTGGAAATGCGCCGGCACGCCGGGCGCCGGGCGCACATAAATACCCGGTTCGATGGTCAGCACCATGCCCTCGCGCAAGATGCGCGCGGGTCGGCTGACAATGGTCTGGCCCGTCAGCGCATCCTGGCGCGTGCTGGCATCGCCAATTTCCGAGGGCTCGGTATAGGCGCCGCAATCGTGCACATCGCGCCCCAGCCAGTGGCCGGTGCGGTGCATATAAAACTGGAAATAAGCGCGCTTTTCGATCACATCGTGCAAACCGCCCACCTTGTTTTTGTCCAGCAAACCCACATCGAGCATGCCCTGGGCCAGTACCGCCACCGCCGCATCGTGCGGATCGGTAAAGCGTGCGCCAGGCCGGGTGGCGGCCACTGCCGCCTCTTGCGAGGCCAGCACCAAGTCGTACAAAGTGCGCTGCGGACCGGTAAAGCGCCCGTTGGCCGGGAAGGTGCGGGTGATGTCCGAGGCGTAGCCATCGAGCTCGCAGCCGGCGTCGATCAGCACCAATTCGCCAGGCCGCACCAAGGCGGTGTCGGCGCGGTAGTGCAGCACGCAGGCGTTGGCGCCTGCCGCCACGATGGAGGTGTAAGCCGGCGCCTGCGCGCCATGGCGGCGAAACTCGTGCAGCAGCTCGGCCTCCAGGTGGTACTCGCGCACCTCCTGGCCGGCGCGCAGCATGCGCGCGCTCGTTTGCATGGCGCGGATGTGCGCGCCCGCGCTGATCTGCCCGGCCCGGCGCATGGTGGCTTGCTCGTGCGCGTCCTTGATAAGGCGCATTTCGTCCAGCGGCTCGCACAGGTCGCGCTGGGCGCCGGGGCACAAAGCGCCATAGCGCACGCGGTCGCGCAATGGCTGCAGCCAGCCCTGCACCCGGCTCTCCAGCCCTTGGTGGGTGGCAAAGGGGTACCACACGGCCTCGCAGCCGTCGAGCAAAGTGCTCACCCGCGCATCGAGTTCGGACAAGGCGTAGGCCTCGTCCACGCCGAGCGCGGCCGGGGCTGCGTCCGGGCCCAGGCGGTATCCGTCCCAGATTTCGCGCTCCAGGTCTTTGGGCTGGCAAAACAAGATGCTGCGCCCGCTGCCGGTGATCAAGAGCCAGGCGCCGGGCTCGCTAAAGCCGCACAGGTAGTGGAAATAGCTGTCAAAGCGGTAGGGGAAATCGGCGTCGCGGTTGCGCTGCTGTTCGGGTGCGGTGGGCACAAGCGCCAGGCCTTTGGGCCCCAGGTGCGCGGCCAAGCGGGCGCGCCGCGCGGCATACATAGCGGTGGTCATAGGCAATCCATCATGCAAGAAAACGGGGAGCGCGGGCAGCGCCAGCCGGCGGGCAGAGCGGCCCGGGCGATCCAAACACCAGTGTAGTGTGGGAGGCCCATCGGCATCTCAGCGCCCGCCAATAGCCACTTGGCCAAACACGGCCTGGGCCTCGCGCGGCAGGCAGCGCCAGTAGGCCGGGTGCGCCTGCACCTGCCCGCCCAAGGCGGCAGCGGCCTGCCAGCCCCAGCGTGGCTGGTACAAAAAGGCGCGGGCCAGGGCCACCAGATCGGCATCGCCCGCTTGCAGTAAGGCCTCGGCCTGCTGCGCCTCGGTAATCAGGCCCACGGCGGTGGTCGGCATGCCGCAGGCTTGGCGGATCTGGCGCGCAAACGGCACCTGGTAATTGGGCCCCAGCGCAATCTTTTGCTGGGGGGAGACGCCGCCGCTGGACACGTGGATGAAGTTGCACCCCGCATCGCGCAGGCGCTGCGCCAGCACGGCGCTTTGGTCGCAGTCCCAGGCACCGTCCACCCAGTCCGAGGCCGAAATACGCACGCCCAGCACGCCGCCGTAGGCTTTGCGCACGGCGGCGAACACCTCCAGCGGATAGCGCATGCGATTGTCCAGACTGCCGCCATAGGCGTCGCTGCGCTGGTTGGCCAGTGGCGACAAAAACTCGTGCAGCAAATAGCCATGCGCCGCGTGCAGCTCGATGGCGTCCACGCCCATCGCGTGGGCGCGCTCGGCGGCGCGCACAAAAGCATCGCGCACCCGGGCCATGGCAGCCGTGTCCATGGCGCGCGGCGGGCTTTCTTGTGGGAGTTGGGGCAGCGCCGAAGGGCCCTCGGGCGTCCAGCCACCCTGCGCGGCGCTGAGCAACTGCCCGCCCGCCCAGGGCACGGCGCTTGAAGCCTTGCGCCCGGCGTGGGCCAGCTGAATACAGACGGCCACCTGCGGCGCCAGGGCACGCGCGCGGTGCAAATGCCCGGCCAGCGCCGCCTCGGTGGCCTCATCCCACAGGCCCAGACAGGCGGGGGTAATGCGCCCCTCGGGCAGCACGGCGGTGGCCTCGATGGTGAACAGACCGGCGCCACTATTGAGCAAATTGCCCCAGTGCATCAAATGCCAGTCGTTGGCCAGCCCCTCGTTTGCGGCGTACTGGCACATGGGCGCCACCACGATGCGGTTGGGCAAGGTCAGCGCGCCTTGCGGGCTGGCCAGGGTCAGCGGGGAAAACAGCATGCTCATACGCGTCTTTGGTCAAAAAAGTGGGGAGAAGGCGGCGCATTGTGCACGCCCTGTGTGAACCCCAGGCAGGGCGGCGAGAGGGCCGGCCGGTTGGCGCTACAGTCAGGGCACCTGCGGTCGCGCGGCTGCGCCCGCCCTCTTTGTCCACGCCAAGGCCTCGTTTTTACCCATGCCCCCGACTGCCCCCCCCGAGCGCCACTCCAGCCCGACGGCCCCGGCCCAGCAGCACCTCATGGACCTGCTGGTGCATGAGATCAAGACGCCGCTCACCGTGATCGCCTTGGGCAGCAAAGCCTTGGCGCAGGCCGCCACCCCGGCGCAAAGCACCGTGTGGCAGCAGCGCCTGCAGCAGGCAGTGGCTGACATCGTGGACACTTTGGACACCTGCAACCAGGTCAGCCGCTTCGAAAGCGGCACGCTCTTGCCCGAATCCAGGCAGTTTGCGCCCGAGTCCTTGCTATCGCCCCTGCTCGCATCCCTGAGCGATGCGACCCAGACGCCGGCCACACGCATTGCGGTGCATTACGACCAGCCGCAAGACGCCCACCTGCCTTGGACGGGCAATACCGCCTACCTGCACATCATTTTGAACAACCTGCTGGGCAACGCCCTGAAATACGCCCCGCCCGAGAGCCCCATCGCCCTGCAAATTGGCCGACTCCAGTGGGTCGACCAGCCCGCGCAGCTGCAATGGGCGGTGCGCAGCACCATCGGCCCGGCCGGCGTGCCCGATGCGGCCCTTGTGTTCGAACGCCACTACCGCGCGCCCGCGGCATCGCGTTTTTCGGGGACCGGCTTGGGGCTGTGGTTGTCGCAACAACTGGCCCTGGCCATGGGCAGCCGCATTCAGATGGGGCAAGAAGGCGGGCAGCTGGTGTTCTGGTTCACCCTGACCGAAGGCCTCGCGGCCACCCGCTGAAGGCCCCGCCCATGCCACGCTACGCCATCGTCATCGTCGAAGACAACCTGGCCGTGCAGGAGGCTTTGTGCGACCACCTACGCGAACAAGGCTTTGACGTGCGCGGCGTGGACAGCGGCGCGGCCTTAGATGCTGCGCTGGCCCAAGCCAGCGCGCATGCCCTGGTGCTGGACCTGAACCTGCCGGGCGAAGACGGCCACAGCATCGCGCGGCGCATGCGCGTGCGCTTCCCGCACATGGGTATTTTGATGCTCTCAGCCGCTCTGGCCGGAGCCGGCTCGGCCGAGCGGCAGCCGCAGGTGGACGTGTACCTGCGCAAACCCGCCCAGCCGCAAGCCCTGACCGATGCGCTGCGCGCTTTGTGCTTAGCTGCGGGTACGCCCTGAGCCGACGCGCCCAAGCGCGCCAACAGCCCGACTTGCGCTAGCTGCGCCGCTAAAATGCAAATTCGCTCCCGCAGCGAGCCTTTCCCCACCCGCACCCTACCGGAGCCCCCCATGGCCAACACCCAGCAAATGGCAAGCGCAATCCGCGCGCTTGCAATGGACGCAGTTCAACAAGCCAACTCGGGCCACCCCGGCGCGCCCATGGGCATGGCCGATATCGCGGTGGCTTTATGGGGCCAGCATTTGCAGCACAACCCGACCAACCCGCATTGGGCCAACCGCGACCGTTTTGTGCTCTCCAATGGCCACGGCTCCATGCTGCTGTACGCTTTGCTGCACCTGAGCGGCTACAAACTGCCCATGGCCGAGCTCAAGAACTTTCGCCAACTGCACAGCAAAACCGCCGGCCACCCTGAAGTGGACGTCACCCCGGGTGTAGAGACCACCACCGGCCCGCTTGGCCAAGGCATCAGCAATGCGGTGGGCATGGCCATGGCCGAGAAAATGCTGGCCGCCCAGTTCAACCGCGACGGCCACGCCATCGTGGACCACCACACCTATGTGTTTTTGGGCGACGGCTGCATGATGGAAGGCATCAGCCACGAAGCCTGCGCCTTGGCCGGCGCCTGGAAGCTCAACAAACTGGTGGCGCTGTACGACGACAACGGCATCTCCATCGACGGACAGGTGGCGCCCTGGTTCATCGACAACACCGCCCAGCGTTTTGACGCCTACGGCTGGAACGTGATCGACAAAGTAGACGGCCACGATGTGCAAGCCGTCTCCAAGGCGATTGCCCAAGCCAAAGCCAGCACCGACAAGCCCACCCTGATTGTTTGCAAAACCGCTATCGGCAAGGGCAGCCCCAACCGCGCCAACACCTCCAAAGCGCACGGCGAGCCCTTGGGCGCCGACGAAATCGCCCTCACCCGCGCCGCGATCGGCTGGGACCACCCACCTTTTGTGGTGCCCAAATCGGTGTACGCCGACTGGGACGCCAAAGACGCTGGCCGCGCCCGCGAAAAAGCCTGGAACACCCGCTTTGCCGCCTACAAAGCCGCGCACCCCGCGCTGGCCAAAGAATTTGTGCGCCGCATGAAGGGCGAGCTGCCCAAGAACTTCGTACAAACCGCCGTCAACGCCGTGGTCGATGCCCACACCAAAGCGCAAACCGTGGCCTCGCGCAAAGCCTCGCAGCTGGCGCTAGAGCATTTCACCGCCGCTGTGCCCGAGATGCTGGGCGGCTCGGCCGACCTCACCGGCTCCAACCTGACCAACACGCCCTCCACGCCCCAGGTGCGTTTTGACGCGCAAGGCCAGCTGGTGCAAAGCGCCGATAGCGCGGGCCAGCTGCGCGGTGGACGCCATATCAACTACGGCGTGCGCGAGTTCGGCATGGCCGCCATCATGAACGGCATGGCGCTGCACGGCGGCTTTATCCCCTACGGCGGCACCTTCCTGACCTTTAGTGATTACTCGCGCAACGCCATCCGCATGGCGGCGCTGATGAAAAAACGCGTTATCCATGTGTTCACCCACGACAGCATTGGCTTGGGCGAAGACGGCCCCACCCACCAGTCCATCGAGCACGCCGCATCGCTGCGCTTGATTCCCAACCTGGACGTGTGGCGCCCGGCCGACACGGCCGAGACCGCCGTGGCCTGGACCGTGGCGCTGCAAAACAGCCACAAACCCACCGCGCTCTTGCTCTCGCGCCAAAACATCAGCTACGCGCCCAAGGCCGAATCGGCCCTGGCGCCCCAGGCCTGCGGGCTCGACGCCATCAACAAAGGCGCCTATGTGCTGGCCGAACCCTCCGAAGTGGGCCTGAAGAAAAAAGCCCAGGCGCTCATCATTGCCACCGGCTCGGAAGTGCAACTGGCCTTGCAAGCCCAGGCACTGCTGGCCACCCGCAAGATTGCGGTGCGCGTGGTCTCTATGCCCAGCACCACCACGTTTGACCTGCAAAGCGATGCCTACAAAGCCGCCGTGCTGCCGGCCGGTCTGCCGCGTATTGCGGTGGAAATGGGCGCCACCGGCGGCTGGTGGAAATACGGCTGCGCTGCGGTCGTGGGCATCGACGTCTATGGCGAATCCGGGCCGGGCCCGGTCTTGTTCAAGCACTTTGGTTTCACGCCCGAGAACGTGGCCGATACCGTGCAAGCCGCTTTGCAGCGCAAGCGCTAAACCTTTTTTATTTTCTGGAGCTTCTATATGACTATCAAAGTAGGTATCAACGGTTTTGGCCGCATCGGGCGCATGGTGTTTCGTGCGGCTATTCAAAATTTTGCGGACATCGAGATCGTCGGTATCAACGACTTGCTCGAGCCCGATTACCTGGCCTATATGCTGCGCTATGACAGCGTGCACGGCCGCTTTGCAGGCGAAGTCTCCGTCAAGGACGGCGCCTTGGTGGTCAATGGCAAAACCATTCGCCTGACCCAAGAGCGCGACCCGGCCCAGCTGGCTTGGGGCGCTATTGGCGCCGACGTGGTGATCGAGGCCACCGGCCTTTTCCTGGACAAAGCCAGCGCCGAGAAGCACCTGGCCGCAGGCGCCAAAAAAGTCATCATGTCCGCGCCCAGCAAAGACGACACGCCCATGTTTGTCTTTGGCGTCAACCACAGCACCTACGCCGGCCAGGCCATCGTCTCCAACGCCTCGTGCACCACCAACTGCCTGGCCCCCGTGGCCAAGGTGCTGCATGACAAATGGGGCATCCAGCGCGGCCTCATGACCACGGTGCACGCCGCCACGGCGACCCAAAAAACCGTCGATGGCCCCTCCAACAAAGACTGGCGCGGCGGACGCGGCATCCTGGAAAACATCATTCCTTCAAGCACCGGCGCGGCCAAAGCCGTGGGCGTGGTGATTCCTGAACTCAACAAAAAGCTCACCGGCATGTCCTTTCGCGTACCCACCAGCGATGTATCGGTCGTGGACCTGACCTGCGAACTCAAGCTCCCGGCCACCATGGCCGAGATCTGCGCCGAGATGAAGGCCCAAAGCGAAGGCGCGCTGCGCGGCGTGCTGGGCTACACCGAGGACAAAGTGGTGGCCACCGATTTCCGTGGCGACCCGCGCACCTCGATTTTTGACGCCGACGCCAGCATTGCACTGGACAGCACCTTCGTCAAAATCGTCACCTGGTATGACAACGAGTGGGGCTACTCCAACAAGTGCCTGGAAATGGCACGCGTTATCAGCCGCTAAGACGGGCTACAGCGCCGGCCCCGCAGCGGGCCGTACGCTGACCTCGGCGCTGCTGATTTTGATAACACCGGCCTTGGTCTGCACCAACAGCGCGCCCTGGGCATCAATGCCCCGGGCCCTGCCGCTTCGCCCATCACTGCACAGCACTTCCCGGCCCAGCAGCACATCGCGCGCCTGGTAGGCCGCGCGCACGGGCGCCAGGCCCTGCGCACAAAAATCCAGTACCGCCTGGCCCACCGACGGCGCCACCAAGCCAAAGGCCTGGGCGGCATCCACGTCCGGTAGCAGCTCTTGTAAGCACGCGGGCGGCGTGCGCAGGCCCTCGGCCGGGCGCGGCGCGATATTGATGCCAATCCCAATGACCGCATAGCGCAAGCCCGCGTACTGCGCTGTCTCGATCAGGATGCCGCCCAGCTTGCGCTCGCGCAGCCACAAGTCATTAGGCCATTTGAGCCCGATCTGCGGGTGCAGGCTTTGCGCCACCGCCAAACCGACGGCCAGCGACAGGCCCGACCAGTCTTGGGGCTCGAGCACCAAGCCCAGGGAAAAAGTCAGGGGCGGGGCGCCTGCGCCATCGCTCAGCCACTGGCGGCCCAGGCGGCCGCGGCCTTGGGTTTGTTGTTCGGCGACCAAAAACACCGGCTCGGTGCGGCCTTGGCGAGCGCGCTCCATCAGGGCGGTATTGGTCGAGGGCAGGCTGGGCAGTATTTCGACCGACAAGCCCGGCAGCTGGGCAGCCAAGGCCTCCCACACCGCCTCGGCGGGCCAGCGCAGCGGCGCGGGCAGGCCAGCTACGGCCATGCTCAGCCCTTGCGCCAGCTGCGCCGTTTGGGCGCGAGCATGGTGCCCCGGCATTGGGGCGAGCCGCACCAGCAGGGGTATTCGGCCTTGAGTTTGCGGGTGTAGGGCTCGTCGGTGACCAGGCCGTAGTCGTAGGTCAGCTCCTCGCCGGCCTGGATATTGCGCAGCGCCTTGATGAAGATGCGCCCGTCCACTTCGTCGGCCTCGCAGTTGCCGTCGCAGGCGTGGTTGATCCACTTGGCCGCGTTGCCCTGGTGCAGGCCGTCGATCACCCGTGTGTCGTCGATGTGGAAGTAAAACGTGTGGTTAGGGTTGGCCGGATCGTGGGGGTGGCGCTTTTGCGCCTCGTCCCAGCTGATGATCTCGCCCAGGTACTCGATCAGGGTCTCGCCTTCGGCAAAGTCGCGCAATGCGAAAACACCTTTACCGTGGATGCCCGACTTGCGGACCTGAAGTCGGCGCGAAGAGGGCGCAGCGGCAGATTTTGGAGGCACAGAAAAATTTGGTATGGTGGATCGTATGGGCGCGCATGTGTGCGCCTGTGTGGGTGCGCGCCCGTGCGTGCGCGAGGAAATGGATTGTAGTCATATGAAAAACGTAGTTTCAGGCAAGACTTTGGTGATCGCAGAAAAGCCCTCGGTGGCGCAGGACATCGTGCGCGCGCTCACCAGCAGCGCGGGCAAATTTGAAAAGCACGACGAGTATTTTGAAAACGAGCACTATGTAGTTTCCAGCGCTGTGGGCCACCTGGTGGAGATCCAGGCGCCCGAGGCCTATGACGTCAAGCGCGGCAAATGGAGTTTTGCGCACCTGCCAGTCATTCCGCCGCACTTTGACTTAAAGCCCGTGGACAAAACCAAAACGCGCCTGAACGCCGTGGTCAAACTGGCCAAGCGCAAAGACGTGGGCGCCCTGATCAACGCCTGCGACGCCGGGCGCGAGGGCGAGCTGATTTTCCGTCTCATCGAGCAATACGCCGGTGGCGCCAAGCCGCTGGGCAAGCCCGTCAGCCGCTTGTGGCTGCAGTCGATGACGCCGCAGGCCATCCGCGACGGCTTTACCCATTTGCGCACCAATGCCCAAATGCAGCCCCTGGCCGACGCGGCGCGCTGCCGCTCCGAGGCCGACTGGCTGGTAGGCATCAACGGCACGCGCGCCATGACGGCTTTTAACTCGCGCGACGGTGGTTTTTTCCTCACCACCGTGGGCCGGGTGCAAACGCCCACGCTGTCGGTGGTGGTCGAGCGCGAGGAGCAAATCCGCAAATTCATCAGTCGCGATTACTTTGAGATCCACGCCGAATTTGCCGCGCAAGCGGGCACTTACGCCGCCAAGTGGTTTGACCCCGCGCACAAAAAAGACGCCGACGACGCCGAGAAAAAAGAAGACCGCCTGTGGTCGCAAGCACAGGCCCAAGCCATTGCCGACGCCGTACGCGGCCAGCCCGCCAGCGTGCACGAGGAGGCTAAGCCGAGCCACAAAAGCAGCCCCGGCCTGTTTGACCTGACCACTTTGCAGCGCGAGGCCAACGGCCGCTTTGGCTTTTCGGCCAAAACCACGCTGGCGCTGGCACAAAGCCTGTACGAGCGGCACAAAGCCCTCACCTACCCACGTACCGATTCGCGCCACCTGCCCGAGGACTACCTGGCCACGGTGAACGAGACCATGGCCATGATCGCCCAAAGCAGCATGGGCCATTTGGCCCCGTTTGCGCGCACCGCTATCAGCAAGAACTACGTCAAGCCCAGCCGCAAAGTCTTTGACAACAGCAAGGTGAGCGATCACTTTGCCATCATCCCCACGCTGCAGGCGCCCAGCGGCCTGTCCGACGCCGAGCAAAAGCTCTACGACTTTGTGGTGCGCCGCTTTATTGCCGTGTTCTACCCGGCTGCGGAATACCAGGTGACCACCCGCATCAGCACCGTGGCACTGGGTGCCCAAAGCCACAAGTTCAAAACCACCGGCCGCGTGCTGGTCGAGCCCGGCTGGCTGGCCGTTTATGGCAAAGAGGCCGCCGCCGAGGTGGACGACGCCAAAGACGGCGACAAAGGCCAAAACCTGGTGGCCGTGCAGCCCGGCGAAAAAGTGCGCACCGACAGCGCCGAGGCCAAAGGCCTCAAAACCCGCCCGCCTGCGCGCTACACCGAGGCCACGCTGCTTGGCGCCATGGAAGGCGCGGGCAAAACTGTCGAAGACGAAGAATTCAGCGAAGCCATGCGCGAAAAAGGCCTGGGCACCCCGGCCACGCGCTCGTCCATCATCGAGGGCCTGCTCAACGAGAAATACATGTTGCGCGAGGGGCGCGAGCTGATCCCGACGGCCAAAGCCTTTCAGCTGATGACGCTCTTGCGCGGCCTGGGGGTGGAAGAGCTGTCCAAAGCCGAGCTCACCGGCGAGTGGGAATACAAGCTCGCCCTGATGGAGCAAGGCAAGATGGGGCGCGAAGCCTTTATGGCCGAGATCGCCGCCATGACCGAGCGCATGGTCAAAAAAGCCAAGGAATACGACCGCGACACCATCCCTGGAGACTACGCCACCTTGCAAACGGCCTGCCCGCACTGTGGTGGCATCGTCAAAGAAAACTACCGCCGCTACGCCTGCACCGGCACCAGCGGCAGCGAAGAGGGCTGCGGCTTTTCCTTTGGCAAAACCCCGGCGGGGCGCACCTTTGAGCTGGCCGAAGTCGAGCAGTTCATGCGCGACAAAAAAATCGGCCCGCTGGACGGCTTTCGCTCCAAAGCGGGATGGCCTTTCACGGCCGAAATCGTCTTGAAGCTGGACGAGGAAACCAAAAACTACAAGCTCGAATTCGACTTTGGCGACGACAAAGCCGGCGAGGCCGATGGCGAACTGGCCGACTTCAGCGACCAGCAGCCCTTGGGCGGCTGCCCGCAGTGCGGCGCCCAAACCGGCGGCCTGGTGTTTGAGCATGGCAAAAACTATGTCTGCGACCACGCAGTGCCCAGCCTGGTGCAAACCGTGCCGACCTGCAGCTTCAAGAGCGGCCAGATCATCTTGCAGCAGCCCATCGCGCGCGAGCAAATGAGCAAGCTGCTGAGCACCGGCAAGACCGATTTGCTGGACAAATTTGTCAGCATGCGCACGCGCCGCGCCTTCAAGGCCATGCTGGCCTGGGACGCCGAGGCGGGCAAGGTCAATTTTGAGTTTGCGCCCAGCAAGTTCCCACCCCGCCCGGGCGCCCCGGCGCGTGCAGCGGCTAAAGCGGCCGCCAAAGTGGCGGGCAAAGCCCCGGCCAAAACGGCAGCCAAGAAAGCCGCACCAGCTGCCAAAAAGCGCGCTGCCGCCAAGACTACCAGCCCCAAAGCCCCGCGCAAAACCGGCACCGCCGCAGGCAAAACGCCCAGCGCCGCACTGGCCGCGGTGATTGGTGAGGCAGCGATTAGCCGCCAAGAGGTGATCAAAAAGCTGTGGGATTACATCAAAGCCCAGGGCCTGCAGGACGCCAAAGACAAGCGCACCATCTTGGCTGACGCCAAGCTGCAGGCCGTCTTTGGCAAGCCCAGCATCGGCATGTTTGAGTTGGCCGGCATCGTCGGCAAGCACCTGACATGAAATTCACCGACATCGACGACGACTCCGAGCACAGCACGCACACGCCGGCGCAGCGCGCCGCCGCTGCCACGCGCAGCACCTGGGTGAGCGTGGCGGTCAATGTGGTGCTCTCGAGCCTGCAAATCGTGGTGGGCATCGTGGCCGCCTCGCAAGGCCTGGTGGCGGACGGCATCCACTCGCTGTCGGACCTGGTGGCCGACTTTGTGGTTCTGGTGGCCGGGCGCCACAGCCAAAAAGATGCGGACGAAGACCACCCCTACGGCCACCAGCGCTTTGAAAACGCCGCTTCGCTGGCGCTGGGCTTGCTGCTCCTGGGCGTGGGCGTGGGCATGGTCTGGTCGGCGGTGGGCAAACTGCAAACGCCCGAAAGCATCCCGACGGCCCATGCGGCGGCCTTGTGGGTGGCGCTGGCCGCTTTGGTGGCCAAGGAGTTGTTGTTTCGCTACATGCTGGCCGTGGCCAAGCGCGTCAAGTCGGGCATGCTGGTGGCCAACGCCTGGCATGCGCGCTCAGACGCGGCCTCCAGCCTGGTCGTGTCGCTGGGCCTGGTGGGCAATTTGCTGGGCTACCCGCTGCTCGACCCGGTGGCCGCGCTCATCGTGGGCCTGATGGTGGCCAAGATGGGCTGGGGCTTTGGCTGGGACGCGCTGCACGACCTGATGGACCGCGCCGTGGACGAGGACGAGGTCCAGGCCATCCGCGACACCTTGCTCAAAACCCCCGGCGTGGCCGGCGTGCACGATGTACGCACCCGCAAAATGGGCGACATGGTGGTGGCTGACGCGCACATCGAGGTCGACGCGCTGCTTACCGTCGAAGAAGGCCACAACATCGCCGTGGCCGCCCGCGCTGCCGTCATGCAGCGCCACCGTGTGCTCAACCTCATGACCCATGTAGACCCGGCGCACCGGTATGACGCCGACCACGACCGCCCCGCACCGCCCTAAATTCACCTTTGCGCACAGGACCGCTGATGCATCGCACTATTTTTGATACACCGGTGGTCAACACCGTTTTGCGCACCTTCTCGGTGGCTTTTCTAAAGCTTACCGGCTGGAAGATCGTCGGCCAACTGCCCGCCGATGCGCGCAAAAGCGTATTCATCGCGGCGCCGCACACCAGCAACTGGGACCTGCCCTACACGTTGATGGTCGCCTTTGCGCTGCGGCTCAATATTTACTGGATGGGCAAGGCGCAAATCTTTCGCTGGCCTTTTGGCCCGCTGATGCGCTGGCTCGGTGGCGTGGCCGTGCAGCGCGAGCAGGCCAACAACCTGGTGGCAGCCTCAGTCCAGGCTTTGCAGACCTCGGACGGGCCGGTGCAGCTGGTGGTGCCGCCTGAAGGCACGCGCAGCAAAGTGCGCTACTGGAAAACCGGTTTTTATTACATCGCCCTGGGCGCGCAGGTGCCCATCGTGATGTCTTTCATGGACTATGGCAACAAAGTCAGCGGCCTGGGCCCGGCTTTTGTGCCGACGGGCGATATCGAGGCCGACATGGTCGCCATCAAAGCTTTTTACGCGCCCTTCAAGGGCAAAAACCCGGACCAGTTTTAGGACCGGCGCCGCTTTCTAAAGCGGCGGTACAGAATTTGCTTTCTTATGGACAGGCGGGCAGGGTTGACCGCTTGTCCCCACAGTCCGGCCAATTCTTGCCGGACAGCGGCAAGGCCTTGCCCTTTACATAAAAACACAATGTATACGGGTGGTTGGGGGATTGCAGTCCGCTGGCATTAACCCTTTGTTTTCAATGGATATTTCCAAGACTTCGCCCAGTCGTGGACAACTTTACTTTCTCAGCGCGCCAAATGGCTTAGCAATTGCGTCTTTTGGGCGGAGACCCTTGCAACCCGCCGGGCCTTCAAAGCAGAAAGGTCAGCGCTATCGCGCGGTACCTGCAGCTTTGCGTATGCAACTTTTGAGCAAGGAGAAACCACTATGGGAATGCGAGTAGGAGGCCCGGGCGCAGCCTGGGCGGGTCAAAACAATAGCGTGGGAAATTGGCAGCAACGCCAACAGAACATGAAGGCGTTGAGTAGCGCCCTGCAAGGCACGGACCTGGCAGCAGCGCAGCAGGCTTTTGCTGCGATCAGCGCCAACAACCCCAATGCGGCGAGCAATAACAACAGCCCCTTGGCCAAAATTGGCCAAGCGCTGCAAGCGGGCGATTTGGCCGGCGCGCAGCAGGCCGCCCAGGCCTGGCGCGGGCGGCGTGAAGGTGCGGGTAACGTTAGCACCAGCGGGGCGCCCGCGATGGTGCCCAATGCGGCGACCAGCAACTTCCTGCAAACGCTAACGCCGTTGGCGAGCAACAGTGCCGATTCAGCTATCACAACTACCAGCACCGCGACCAGCGAACAAATCGCACAGGCTTTGTCAGCCTTTGAGAAGAACCTGTTCGAATCGCTGCGCGCGCAAGACAGTGCGCCAGCCGATGGCAGCGCACCTGCGGCTTCAACGGCCAGCGCTACAGCGCCGACAAGCACGGCCGATGCCAGTGCGACGCCCGCCGCCGCGGCTAGCACTGGCACACCACCGGTCGGCGGTCATCACCATCGCCATGGTGGTGGCGCCGAGACGGCCAAGTTGGGGGCCGAGTTGGGCTCGCTGATTGCGCAAACCAGCGCCAGCGTAGCCCAAAATGGCACGGCCGCCGCCAGCGCAGACCCGGCGGCTACTGCAGCTGCGGGTACGACGGCTAATCTGGACCAAAGCTTTAAAAACTTGCTAAGCACCTTGGGCGTATCAGGCAACAATGCCTCGCTCAATAGCTTTTTGCAAGCCATGAAGTCCAATCTTGCCACCGGAAGCGCCATGGTGTCGGCGCCTACCGCCACACCGACTAACGCTTAGGTCAGGCGTTAAGGTAAGCCACTGCCTGCGGACGCAAACCGCCGGCAGTGGTTTTTTTGCCCACACCTAACATTGCAGGCCACTCTCAGGGTGCAGGCAGTTCATCCAGGTAATGCAGTGTGCAGGCGCTGACGTAGGCCTCAGCGCTGTCCTGGGCCGCTTGCGCCGTGGGGGCGCAGGTCATAACGTAGGCAATTCGGTCTGCGTTATCCATAGGCAGTGCGATGGCATCGCCCGCTTGCTTGAGCACCTCGACCACCCGCACCTCGGGAGCGGGCGCTGCGGGTAATTCAAGAGCGGCCAAACGCCCACTGCGCATGGCTGTTACCCACCTTGTGGCAGCGACATGGCGCGGCACGGACTGAGGCAATTGCAATGCATGGCCCAAATGCAGGTCAATGAGCCACTGGTGAACCGAAGCACCCCAGGCCAGCGAAATTAGACGGCCAATTTTGGCGCCGACCAAGCGCGGGTTGATTTCAATGAGCGCCGGGCCCTGTGCGGTAAGCATGATTTCCACATGCGCTGCCCCCCAGTCAAACCCAACCGCATCAAGCAATGAAAACACATAGGCCTGCAACGCCGGGTCCTGCCCCGCCCAAGGTGTGAAACAACCGCCCCTAATGGCAAACGAGGGCGGCTCATAATAGACTTTGGTATTGGTTCCCAACAGGGTGTGCACGCCCGCATGGCTCATAGTATCGCAGCCAACGACGATTCCAGGCATCCAACGTTCGACCAGCAGGCGGTCATTGGCGGCCACGCCCAAGCCATAGTTCACACCCGAGGGCAGCATGTTTTCCAAAGGGCTCAGCCAGGGATCCAAATCCTCGGGTTCGCGCAGCAGCACAATGTTTTGCGAGCCAAAGCCGTCGACCGGTTTGATTAACACGGGCAGGCCCAAAGCCTGCACGGCAGCTTGCAACTCGGCGTTGGAGCAAGCCAGGGCAAAGGGCGGTTGCGCCAAGCCTTTGGCCTGCAAATGGCTGCGCACCAAAAATTTATCGCGCAAAAGTGCGGCGCTGGCGGGGTTAAGAAATGGCAACCCTAGCATCTGGGCAATGCCCGCAGCATCTTGGATACGAATGTCCACCAGACACAGCAGCCCCTGCACCGGATGCTGTGCATGCAAGAGCGCCACCTCGGCCATCAGCGCCTGTGCCTCCAAGCCTGGGAGATCGATCAGTGTGTGGGCACGCTGTAGCCATTGCCACAGTGCCGGCTGGTCACGGTAATGCCTCATGTCCGCACTGGCAAAACTGAAGCTGTGACCGCCAGTGCAAGCGGCCTGCAATATGTCGCTGTCGCTGCCGCCGGGCAGCTCTATGATGAGCAAATGGGCCATGGCTTTAGCCCACTGCACTAGCGTGGCACAAGGCCGTCCACTGTGCCAGCGCGTATTCGGCAGTGGCCTCTTGGGTCGGCGAAAAGGCGTAACCCAGATCTGACCAGGCCTGCGGGGCGTAGGGCACACACACCGTAGGCGCGATCACGGTGGCGCCGACATAGGCCAGCAGAGCACGTGCATGCACCAACCCTAGCGCACCACCACTCCAGCCAGTCGAGGCACTGCACAGCAACACCGGTTTACCGGCAAAGGGGTTGGCATAAGCCTGGTCTAGATAAGGCAGACGGGTAATCCAATCGACCAGGTTTTTAAGAAATGCCGTAGGTTGTCCGTTGTATTCGGGGCAGGCTATCAGCACCCCCGTGGCGCTGGCCACCCTCGCGTGCCAAGGGGTTACCAATGCTAGCGTGGCCGGATCGTTCTCCAAGTCTTCATCAAACAACGGCAAGCGCATATCGCTAGGATTCAAAAAATCACCCTGCATGCCTGGCGCCAAGGTATCGGCCAATTGCAAGAGCAAACGCGTATTAAAGGAATCTTGGCGCAGGCTGCCCGAAATTAAACAAATTTTCATTACTGGGCCTCCAGACCCGCTTGTGCGACCGCCCGTTGCCAGGCGCTCAGTTGGTGTTGCAGCAGGGTGCGCAAAGGCCCCGGACCGCTGGGATGGGGTTCAAAACCTTGCCGCGCAAATTCCGTCTGTAGCGCCGGGCGTAACAAGACCGACTGCAGCGCCTGCGCCAATCGGTCACGAATTGCCGAAGGTAGTCCTGCGGGCGCAAATACGCCGGCCCACATCTGCACACTGGTGGCAACCATATCGGCCTCCGGCAAGGATGGCACCTCGGGTAACAAAGCACTGCGCCGCTCTTGCATCGCCAACAATGCGCGCAATTTGCCTTCGCGCACTGGGGCCAAGGTATTGGAGGGCGTGGCGATCATCAGGTCTATGCGGCCAGCCAAAAAGTCAGCCATCGCAGGCACTTCGCCTTTATAGGGAATAGGGTTCAGCAGCAAATGCCGGGCCTTGGCCCACTCGCTCGCCAGCACCAGCGCGCCCGCGTTGCCCGTGCCAAAGTTCAGCTGTCCAGGGTGCTGCAGGATGTAGGTTTCCAGTTCTGCGACATTGTGTATGGGCAACTGAGGATGGGCAAACAAAAAATAGGAAAAGCTGCCCACCCCCGCGACGGGCGTAAAGTCCCGCTCCGGATCATAGGGCAGCGTGCGGTGCAGCCAGGGCGCTGCTGACATGGCGCCGTAGGTGGCCATGAACAAGGTATAGCCATCGGGCGCGGCCTTGGCGACAAACTCGGCGGCGGCAACACCATCGACGCCGGGCTTGTTATCCACGACCACCGGTTGACCTATGGCCTGGGCCAGTGGTTCACAAAGCGCGCGCGCCACCAAATCGGCGGCTCCACCGGCCGGGAAGGGTACAACCAGATGTAAGGGCCTGAGGGGATACGCTGTTTGCGCAAAGGCCAGTGGGCCGGTAACTAGTACACCGGCGCACAGAGCTAGAGTGGCAAGGCGACCCCCGGCCCGTATCGGCCAAAAAGCAATAATCCGAAACATGCAATGGGCTCCCAAGTCAGTGGTCGCGGTCGGCATCAGGTCCGTCCGCTTTCCGTCAGCACCTGCGAGGGCCGCAATAGCTGTGCCAAAAGGCGTTTCTACTGCGTAAAGTTAGCGCTCGGCCCCAAAGCGCACACTAAAACAAGCGCCCGGACGGCTGTGGCCCGGGCGGCTGTCGGCGACGGTCACGGTGGCGCGGTGCTGGCGCGCAATTTCCAGCACGATGGGCAGGCCCAGCCCCGAGCCGTCGGCCTCGTTGCCCAGGGCGCGGTAAAAGGGCTGGAACACCAACTCGCGCTCGGCCGGCGCAATGCCCGGCCCGCTGTCCTCCACCTGCAGCAGCAAGGTTTTGGTCAGCGGCTCGTAAAGCACCCGGGCGGTGATCATGGCCGTCTCGCCCGCGGCGGGCGAGGCGTAGTTGATGGCGTTGTCCAGCAGATTGCGCACCATCTCCGAGAGCAAGGTCGGGTTGCCCTTGATCTGCACCCCCGCAGCGCCCGGCTCGGCGCCCTCGTAGCCGATGTCGATGCCTTTTTCCACGGCACGCGGCACGCAGTCGCGCACCGCCTCCATGGCCACGCGCGCCATGTCGCAGGGCACATGGGCCAGCACGGTCGCGCTGCTCTCGGCGCGGGCCAGGGCCAGCAGCTGGTTGACCGTGTGCGTGGCGCGGATGCTAGAGCGGCCAATTTGGCGCAAGGACTGCTTGAGCTCATCGGCGCTGGCGTCCTGGCGCTGGGCCAGATCGGCCTGCATGCGCAAGCCGGCCAGCGGTGTTTTAAGCTGGTGCGCGGCGTCGGCCAAAAACCGTTTTTGGGTGGCAATCGTGTCGGTCAGGCGCAGCAGCAAATCGTTGACCGACGCGACCAGGGGCACCACCTCCATGGGCACGGCCTGCACGTCCAAGGGGCTCAGGTCGTCAGGCTTGCGGGCACGGATGCGCTCCTCCAGGCGGCTCAGCGGCTTGATGGCCTGCGCCAGCGCCAACCACACCAAAAGCACTGCCACCGGCAGCACCACAAACTGCGGCAGCATCACCCCTTTGACGATTTCGGTGGCCAGCACCGAGCGCTTGTCCATGGTTTCGGCCACCTGCACCAAGGCCGAGGGCGTGCCCGGCAAATCCAGGCGAATCCACATCGAGGCCACCTTGAGGTCCACGCCCTGCATGGTGACATCGCGCACCCGCACCTCACCGACCGGGTTGCTATCGTCTTGCGGCGGAATGGGCAGGGCACGCTCGCCGGCCAGCAGCTCGCCGCCGGGGGCCATCACCTGGAAGTACACGGTGTCGCCATCGTCAGCGCGCAGCAGCTCGCGCGCCGGTTGGGGCAGGGCAAAGTGCACGCTGTCGTGGTGCACCGTCACGTACTGGGCTAAGACGCCGGCGTTGTATTCCAGGGCGCGGTCAAAGGGCTTGCCGGCAATGCCTTGGGCCACCAACCACGTCAGCACCAGGCTGATCGGCCACAGCAGCAAGATGGGCGTGAGCATCCAATCGAGGATCTCACCAAAGAGCGATCGCTGTTCGCTTTGAAAGACTTTCAATTGGCGATTTTTTCCAGGCAATAGCCCAACCCGCGCACGGTGGCGATGCGGATGGGGCCTTTTTCGATCTTTTTGCGCAGGCGGTGGATGTACACCTCGATGGCGTTATTGCTCACCTCCTCGCCCCATTCGCACAGGCGCTCGACCAACTGGTCTTTGCTGACCAGGCGGCCGCTGCGCTGCAGCAGCACCTCCAGCAGGCCCAGCTCGCGGGCGGACAAATCGACCATCTTGCCGTCGATGGTGGCCACCCGGCCCGACTGGTCATACACCAGCGGCCCATGCTTGATGGTGCTGCTGGCCGCGCCCATGCCCCGGCGCACCAGGGCGCGGGCGCGCGCCTCAAGCTCTTGCAGGCTAAAGGGTTTGGCCATGTAGTCGTCAGCGCCGTAATCCAGGCCTTTGACGCGTTCTTCCACGCTGTCGGCGGCGGTAAGTATGAGCACCGGCAGCGCGGAGCCACGGGCACGCAGGCGCTTGAGTACATCCAAGCCATGCATCTTGGGCAGGCCCAGATCCAGGATCAACAGGTCAAATTCGGAATTGGTCATGAGCGCGGCGTCCGCCTCGCTGCCGCTGGCCACATGGTCGACCGCTGCCCCGGCGTTGCGCAATGCGCGCAACAAACCGTCGGCCAGCACCTGATCATCTTCGGCGATCAAAATCCGCATGCCTGTCTCCTTGCTTGGTGTGCGCTTTGCGCGCTATCTTTTGCTCTTGCCTGCCAAGCCATTCTAGGCCTGCGCGCTGTAGGCTTCCAAGCCTAGCGCCACCACGGTGGCCACCTCATCGCCAATGGCTGCGCGCAACTCGGCCTCGGCCTGCGCCACGCTGGCCGCGTAGGCGCTCAGCCAGGCCTGGCCCGTGGGGGTAAAGCAGACGATGCGGGCGCGCGCATCGTGCGCGTCGGGCAGGCACTGCACCATGCCCCAGGCCTCGCACTGGCGCACCAGCGTGCCCATGGCCTGCTTACTCATGCCCGCGCGCTGGGCCAGCGCTGTCAGGCGCGCGCCCTCGGGCGGCAAATGCCGGCTGATATGCCAGTGCGCGGCCGCCACCTGCCCTCGCCTTGCCAGATTGGACAAGCCCAGCGACACCGCCGGGTGGTGCGCCATCAGCGCCATGACCCGCGCCTCAAAACGCTCAGTAGCCAGGCGCAGCCAATGGCCCAGATGGTTGTGCCGCCAGGCGTCTGGCGGGGCGAAAGAAGGGCTTTGCGGGGCGATAGATGGCATGGCTATATAGTAATACAAACTGACTAAAAATAGACAATATTGGCTGGAACTATGCCGTAAACTACTGTTTAAGCATCCAGCCTGTAGTTAATCCCAGAGGCCGGTTTGCCGATTCAACCCACCTTTTATGCACAGGAGACCGCCATGGACGCACCCGTTAAAAACCTCGCCGCTAACAGCGAAAAAACCAAAGCCCTGCAAGTCGCGCTTGCCCAAATCGAGAAGCAGTTTGGCAAAGGCACCATCATGCGCCTGGGCGAAGGCGAGGTGATTGAAGACATCCAGGTCGTCTCCACCGGCTCGCTGGGCCTGGACATTGCGCTGGGCGTTGGCGGCCTGCCGCGCGGCCGGGTGGTCGAAATCTACGGCCCCGAGTCCTCCGGCAAAACCACGCTCACCCTGCAAGTCATCGCCGAGATGCAAAAGCAAGGCGGCCAATGCGCTTTTGTCGATGCCGAGCACGCGCTGGACATCCAGTACGCGCAAAAACTGGGCGTCAACCTGCAAGACCTGCTGATCAGCCAGCCCGACACCGGCGAGCAAGCGCTCGAGATTGTGGACAGCCTGGTGCGCTCAGGCGCCGTAGACCTGATCGTGGTCGACTCGGTCGCCGCGCTCACGCCCAAGGCCGAGCTGGAAGGCGAAATGGGCGACTCCCTGCCCGGCCTGCAAGCGCGCCTCATGAGCCAGGCGCTGCGCAAACTCACGGCGCACATCAAGAAGACCAACTGCATGGTAATCTTCATCAACCAAATCCGCATGAAGATCGGCGTCATGTTCGGCAGCCCCGAAACCACCACCGGCGGTAATGCGCTCAAGTTCTACGCCTCGGTGCGCCTGGACATCCGCCGCACCGGCACCATCAAAAAAGGCGACGAGGCCATCGGCAACGAGACCAAAGTGAAGGTGGTCAAAAACAAAGTCGCCTCGCCCTTTAAAACGGCCGAGTTCGACATCCTGTTTGGCGAAGGCATCAGCCGCCACGGCGAGATCATCGACATGGGCGTGAACGCGCACATCATCGAAAAATCAGGCGCCTGGTACGCCTACCAGGGCGAAAAAATCGGCCAGGGCCGGGACAACGCGCGCGAGTTTTTGCGCGAAAACCCCGCCCTCTCGTCCGAAATCGAAAACAAAGTGCGCGAGTCGCTTGGCATTCCGCTGCTGGCGGGCGCCCCAGACGTGCCCGAAGTCAAAGCCAAAGGCGGCAAGAAAGCCGAAGCGGCTGCCTAAAGCCGGGTAAACGATGGCCAGCGGCCCCAAACTCTCTCTCACGGGGCGCGCACTGCGCTTGCTCAGCAGCCGCGAGCATTCGCGCGCCGAGCTGCAGCGCAAGCTCGCCCCGCATGAGGAAACGCCGGGCGAGCTGGCCGCCGTGCTGGACAAACTGGCGGCCAAAGACCTGCAAAGCGACCAGCGCGCCGTCGATTCGCTGGTCCACCGGCGCAGCGCCAAGCTAGGCACGCAGCGCCTGCGCCAAGAGATGCAGTCCAAGGGCATGGACCCCCAAGCCGTCGCCCAAGCCGTGGCGCTGCTGCGTACCAGCGAGCAAGCCCGCGCTTTCGAGGTCTGGCGCAAGAAATTCGGCAGCCCCGCCGCCACCCCCGCCGAACGCGCCAAACAAGTGCGCTTTCTCGCGGGCCGCGGCTTCAGCGGCGAAGCCATCGCCCGGGTGGTGTCAGGGGCGTTTGATGCGGATTAGGATAAGCTTCTCCAAATCTGTATGCAAATGGGAGCTGAATTGATGAAAAAATTGTGGACTGAAAACCGCGGCATCATCCTTTTCTTGTTTTTATTCGGGCTATTTCGCACCGCCATCGCCGACTACAACCCGATTCCTTCCGGCTCCATGCGCCCCTCCTTGCTCGAAGGTGATGTGGTGCTGGTCAACCGCCTCGCCTACGATCTAAAAATCCCGTTTACCGATATTGCAGTTTCGCGAATCGACGAGCCGCGACGAGGCGATATCGTGGTTTTTTATTCACCCAAGGACGGCACCCGTTTAATCAAGCGTCTGGTTGCACTGCCCGGTGATACCGTGGAAATGCACAAAGGTGTGCTCATCATCAATGGCGAAACGGCGCAGTATTCGGAGGGTGTGCAGGTGCAAGAGCCCATCGACGGACCATCGGTGTTGCCTGCCGTGCGGATGCGAGAACACCTGGGCGAGCAAGACCACGCGGTCCAATGGTTACCTAGCGTGCCATCCCTGCGCTCGATGCCCGCTTTTCGAGTGCCCGAAGGCCACTACTGGATGATGGGTGACAACCGTGATAACAGCGCCGACTCGCGCTATATCGGCCCCGTGCCCCGCCACCTACTGGTGGGCCGCGCCCATCACTTAGTGCTTTCGGTGGCGTTCAAAGAAAACTGGCTGCCGCGTTGGGAGCGCTTTGGCATGCCGCTCTCCTGAACAGGCTAAAGAGACTATTTGCCCGCTGAGCAGCATTTGTGCTTGCCCTCCATGGTGAACCAGCTCAAAGTAGCCTAAAGATGGAAATCAAAACCATTCAAACCGAAGCGGACTACCTTGCTGCGCTGCGCGAGGTAGCGGTGCTTATTGACCTGGATCCGGCACCCAACTCGCCAGAGGGCGAGCGCCTCGACGTGCTGGGCACCCTGGTGCAGGCCTATGAAGCCAGGCACTACCCGATTGACCCCCCCGACCCGATAGAAGCCATCAAGTTCCGCATGGACCAGTCGGGCCTGACGGTCAAAGACCTGGTGCCTTACATTGGGCCGCTCAACCGGGTGTATGAAGTTCTGGCCTACAAACGCCCCTTGTCGCTCCCTATGATCCGCCGCCTGAGCGACGGCTTGCATATTCCGGCAGACGTGCTGATTCGCGCGCCCGTACCGGCTGCCGCTTGAGGCACCCCGCTCACAAACCCAGCATCAACTCCAGGTTTTGCACCGCCGCGCCGCTGGCGCCTTTACCCAGGTTGTCCAGGCGGGCGACCAGCAGGGCGTGGCCGGCGGCTTCGTTGGCAAAGACGCGCAGCTCCATCTGGTTGCTGCCGGCCAGGGCCACGGCGTCGAGCTTGGCGTCGGCCGTGGGCGGCTCCACCGTCACGTAGCGGCTGGCGGCGTAGTGCGCGGCCAGGGCGGCGTGCAGGGCTTGGGCGCTGGGGCGGCCGGGCAGGCCGTCCAGGTGCAAGGGCAGCTGCACCAGCATGCCTTGCGCAAAATTACCCACCGAGGGCACAAACAGCGGGCGGCGCGTCAGGCCGGTGCAGTGCATGATTTCGGGGATGTGTTTGTGCTGCAAACCCAGCGCATACAGCTCAAAAGGCGCGGCGCTGCCGGCCTCGTAGGCCTCGATCATGCTGCGCCCGCCGCCGCTGTAGCCGCTCACCGAGGGCAAACACAGCGCAAAGTCGGCTGGCAGCAGTCCCGCGTCGATCAGGGGGCGGATCAGCGCAATCGCGCCGGTGGCGTAGCAGCCGGGGTTGGCCACGCGGTCAGCGGCGGCAATGGCGGCGCTTTGGCCGGCGCACAGTTCGGCAAACCCATACACCCAGCCCGGCGCGGTGCGGTGCGCGGTCGAGGCGTCGATGATGCGCGGGGCCTTGCCCGTCTCGCGGCGCAGCGCGTCCACCATAGCCACCGAGGCGACGGCCGCCTCGTCGTGCAGGCACAGCACCACCAGGTCAGCCTGCGCCATCAGGGCGCGCTTGGCCGCGTCGTCTTTGCGCAGCACCGGGTCGATGCGCAGCATCTCGATGTTCGCCATCGCTTGCAGGCGCTCGCGGATTTGCAGGCCGGTGGTGCCGGCTTCGCCGTCGATAAAGATTTTTTTCATGGCCAAAATGGGGCAAAAAAAGGGCCGGCCCACGCGCTGCACCACCGGGCGGGCGTAAGCCGAAGGAAAGATTGGTGCGCCGCACCATGATACAGTTCCCCGGTTTAGCGCCACAGCCTGTCGCGTGGTTTTTCGCGCAGCGCTGCAAGCCCCTTTCGTCCTGTCTCAAAGAGAAAAGCCATGAAGATCCATGAATACCAAGGCAAGGAAATCTTGCGCAACGCCGGCGTGCCCGTGCCCCGCGGCATCCCCGCTTTCACCGTCCAAGAGGCGGTCGAGGCGGCCCAAAAACTGGGCGGCCCGGTCTGGGTTGTCAAGGCGCAAATCCACGCTGGTGGGCGCGGCAAGGGCGGCGGCGTCAAGCTGGCCCGCTCGATTGACGAGGTCAAGCAACTGGCCACCGAGATTTTGGGCATGCAGCTGATCACCCACCAAACCGGCCCGCTGGGCCAAAAAGTGCGCCGCTTGCTGATCGAAGACGGCGCGGATATCAAAAAAGAGTATTACGTCTCTGCCGTCACCGACCGCGCCAGCCAGCGCGTGGCCATGATCGCCTCGTCGGAGGGTGGCATGGACATTGAAGGCGTCGCACACGACACGCCCGAGAAAATCATCACCGAAATCGTCGACCCCGCCCTGGGCCTGACCGACGCGCAAGCCAAAAAGCTGGCCGACGCCATTGGCGTGCCCGCCACCTCCACCGCCCAGGCCGTGGACGTGCTGCAAAAAATCTACCAGGTCTATATGGACACCGACGCCAGCCTGGTCGAAGTCAACCCCCTGATTTTGGAAGGCAACGGCAACATCAAAGCCCTGGACGCCAAGTTCAACTTTGACGCCAACGCCCTGTACCGCCACCCCGACATCGTCGCCTACCGCGACCTGGACGAGGAAGACGCCGCCGAGATCGAAGCCTCCAAATTCGACCTGGCCTACATCAGCCTGGACGGCAACATCGGCTGCCTGGTCAACGGCGCAGGCCTGGCCATGGCCACCATGGACACCATCAAGCTCTTTGGCGCCGAGCCGGCCAACTTCCTGGACGTAGGCGGCGGCGCCACCCCCGAAAAGGTGACCGAAGCCTTCAAAATCATGCTCAAAAACCCCAAGGTCAAGGCCATTTTGGTCAACATCTTTGGCGGCATCATGAAGTGCGACACGATTGCCACCGGCGTCATCGTCGCTTGCAAAGCGGTCAACCTGCAAGTGCCGCTGGTCGTGCGCATGAAAGGCACCAACGAAGACCTGGGCAAGAAAATGCTGGCCGAATCGGGCCTGCCCATCATCAGCGCCGACACCATGGCCGAAGCGGCTGAAAAAGTCGTCGCCGCCATCCACGCAGCCGCATAAGTCTCGCCCAAGGAAACACCATGTCTATCCTCATTAATAAAGACACCAAAGTCATCACCCAGGGCATTACCGGCAAAACCGGCCAGTTCCACACCGAAAAGTGCCAGGAATACGCCAACGGCAAAAACTGCTTCGTCGCAGGCGTCAACCCCAAAAAGGCGGGCGAGTCCATCTTTAACATCCCGATTTACGCCTCGGTCAAAGAAGCCGCGCACGAAACCGGCGCCACCGTCTCGGTCATCTATGTGCCGCCCGCAGGCGCAGCCGCTGCCATCTGGGAAGCCGTCGAGGCCGACCTGGACCTGGCCATCTGCATTACCGAAGGCATCCCCGTCAAGGACATGCTGGAAGTGCGCAACAAAATGCGCGCCAAAGAAGCCGCCGGCGGCAAAAAGACGCTGCTGCTCGGGCCCAACTGCCCCGGCCTGATCACGCCTGAAGAAATCAAAATCGGCATCATGCCCGGCCATATCCACCGCAAAGGCCGCATTGGCGTGGTCAGCCGCTCGGGCACGCTCACCTATGAAGCGGTGGCCCAGCTCACCGAAATCGGCCTGGGCCAGTCCAGCGCCGTGGGCATTGGCGGCGACCCGATCAACGGGCTCAAGCACATCGACATCATGCGCGCCTTCAATGACGACCCGGACACCGACGCCGTCATCATGATCGGCGAAATCGGCGGCCCCGACGAGGCCGACGCCGCCCGCTGGTGCAAGCTCAATATGAAAAAGCCCATCGTCGGCTTTATCGCTGGCGTTACCGCGCCTGCGGGCAAGCGCATGGGCCACGCCGGTGCGCTCATCAGCGGCGGCGCCGACACGGCCGACGCCAAGCTGGCCGTCATGGAAGAGTGCGGCTTTAAAGTTACCCGCAACCCCTCCGAAATGGCCAAGCTGCTCAAGGCCATGCTCTAAAACAGCGGCGCGGGGGCGCTAGCTACACTCCCGCCTGCTGGTTTGGCCCCTAACGCCCGCTTTTGCGGGCGTTGTGCTTTTCAGAAAACACCACAACACTTCGTATGGAATTACTACAAACACCCGAGTTCTGGATTGGTCTCTTAAAGATCGTTTGGATCAACATCATCCTCTCGGGGGACAACGCCGTCGTCATCGCCTTGGCAGCGCGCAGCCTGCCGCCTGAGCAACAAAAAAAGGCCGTGCTCTTTGGCTCGGGCGCAGCCGTGGTGCTGCGCATTGCGCTGACCGTGGTGGCGGTACAACTGCTGGCCTTGCCCTACCTGCAAATTGTGGGCGGCCTGCTGCTCTTGTGGATAGGCACCCAGCTGCTCAGTGAAGACGGCGAGGGCGAGGGCGAAGAAAAGCAGCACAACAGCCTGCTGTCTGCGGTGCGCACCATCTTGGTAGCCGATGTGGTCATGAGCCTGGACAATGTCATTGCCGTGGCCGCCGCCGCCAAAGGCAGCATGCTGCTGCTGGTACTGGGCCTGGCCATCAGCATTCCGCTGGTGGTCTTTGGCAGCACGCTGATGATCCGCTTGATGGAGCGCTTCCCCGTCATCGTCACCCTGGGCGCGGCGCTGATTGGCTGGGTAGGCGGAGAAACCATCGTCAGCGACAACGTGATGGCCCCGCTGCTGACCCACATGCATTGGCTGCACACCGCAGGCCCCGTCACCGGCGCGGCCCTGGTGCTGCTGGTGGGGCGCTGGATGCAAAAACAGTCTTCTGAGGAAATGCCTCTTACTTAAACAACAAATACCATGTGACTTGAAAAAAAGTGCGCAATACGTTTTTTTTCATGTATGATTTGATAACGATATGCAAATTTAGTGGAATTCGTAAATTTCGAAAGATTCTGCAAATCGTTCATTAACCATTATTTTTTGTACTCAAGGGAGTTTTTATGAAAAGCAAATTGCAACAGGGCTTTACCCTGATCGAGCTGATGATCGTCGTGGCGATTATTGGGGTGTTGGCGGCGGTGGCAGTGCCAGCGTACCAGGACTACATTGCGAAGGCGCAGATAGCGGAGGCTGGCAGCATTTCGCAAGGTGTTCAATCTGAAGTTTCGCTGTCTTTCTCGCAAGATAATGTATGTCCTGCCAATACCGCCGACGCTACCGGGAACATCGCTAAAGCTGACACGATCTCTGGCAAATTCATCGCAAGCGTAACGACGGCGGGCACCGCAGCAGCCACAGGCGGTTGCACAGTGACTGCGGTATTTAAAGGTACCGGAGTGAACAATAAGCTTTCAGGGAAGAAATTTGTTTATACCTTGGTTGTTGGCTCAAGCAACGTCACCAAATGGACTTGCGGTTCGGACTTGGATGCATCTATCCTGCCGAAAACTTGCGGAACTATTGCTGCACCCATCTAATTTTTAGCTAGACACGGTTGAATTTTTAGTCCCCAAGACTGGCATTCACAAACACAGGCCCCTCAAGGGGCCTGTTTTCTTTAAGTCCGCCTCTGTAGATTAAAGATCCGAACCAAGCCGCGAGACGGCGAACGTTCAATATTTCTGCGCATCATCTGCCATGAAGCAAACTCTGCCGCGCGCTTTTCCCATTGTCCATAGTCAATGGGTCGCACTTTGGTCTGCTATTTTTGCCATAGGATGGCTATTACCGTCAGGCTTTTTGCCATGGCAAGCATTTCATCAAGATGCTTGGTACGCCTTTGCATTTTTACTCACCACTTGTACGTTGCTTTGGCGCACTTCAGGATTCTGGGCGTTACCTAAGGTGATTCCGCCGCTGCTGGCGCTAGCGCTTGTTCCGCTTCTTCAATGGGTCGGTGGGTTGATTTATTTTGGCGGTGTAGCTTGGATCGCATTTGCCTATGTAGCGGCTGCGACCTTGGTGCTTTGGTGTAGTCACCGTTGGGAAACGCTTGCACCCGGACAGGGACTAGATGGTCTTTTTATGGCCATAGGCATAGCGGCATTTTTGACAGTGGTGATCCAGTGCCACCAGTGGCTAGGGCAAATCGGCGTTGGCAATTGGTGGGTCCTTGATGACGGGCCGGCACGCCCAACCGGCAACTTTGCCCAACCCAATATAGCCGCCACCATTTTGTGCTGGGGCTTGTGCGCGGTGGCTTGGGGGGCGGCGCGGCAATATCTGGGCTACTGGATTGCAGGGGCATGTGCAGCAGTACTTCTCTGGGGCGTGGCGCTTACCGGTTCCCGAACGGCCTGGCTGGGCCTGTCTATAGTCATGATTGGCTCGTTGTACTGGCGCGACTACCTACCCACGCGCCGGGTGCTATGGCTGACACTAGGCCTGTCTGTGTATTTTGTGCTTTGCGTAGCAATACTGGATTGGCTAAATGCCGATGCCGCCATGCGGAAATTGGGGGATAGCACCAGCTGGCAGATGCGCCTGCAGATTTGGCAAATGACGCTGAAGGCACTTGCCGCTAAGCCTTGGTGGGGCTATGGGTGGAACCAAACATATTCGGCGCAGTTGGCGGTGGCCGATCAATTCCCTGCGCTTCACCAACGATTTACTTCGGCGCACAACCTAGTGCTGGACTTACTACTTTGGAACGGACTACCCTTGGGGCTGATCGTGGTACTCGGCGGCGGCTATTGGGTACTAGGCGTCCTGCGCCGCGTGCGCGCTGCGCAGGACATGGTCCTAGTGTTTTTCGTGCTGTTGGCACTGAACCACTCCATGCTGGAAATGCCGCTGCACTACGCTTTCATGTTGCTGCCATTAGCCTGGGTGCTGGGCGCGATTGAACAGCGGATGGGCTCAATTCCGACGCGCGTGTCGGGTGTACCAAAGGCCTTGGTTGCGCTTGCCGTAGGCGCTTTGGCGGTGCTGCTATCGCTTATCGTGACAGACTACCTGCGCGTGGAACGTTCGCTGCATGACAAAGCTCCGGCAGGAATGGGGGCACCGACAACGATGTGGCGTTTACCGAAACTACGCTTGCTCACGCAACTGAGGGCAGAAATGGAAATAGCCCAATACGATGCACTAAAGAAACCCATCAGTTCAACTGAGTTACACCGCCTAGAGGCCATTGCTAGATATTCGCCTAAAGGAGGTTCGACGATCAAGCTTGCAGGCGCCTTGGCGATAAACGGAGAACCTGAGCGCGCCCGCTGGTGGTTAACCCGTATGTGTAAGGTGACTATGTCGTGGACTTGCCCATACGCCCACGCAAATTGGATCCAAGCCGGCACTTCCCACCCCGAAATCGCCGCCATTGATTGGCCCGAAGCGCCCGAGGACGCGGCCAAGCCTTGAGGGGGGCACGCGGAAGCAGAATAGAAGGCCAAAAGAATCCATTAAGCATGCAAAAGAATGATAAGTGCATACCTGCACTAACTTGGCGCTCACTATCTTTGCAAAAGGCGGCACCATGGAAACAGCACTGCAACTCAAAGGCGTTCCCGTCCAACTGAAGAATTTGATCAAACGCGAGGCAGACAGCCACCGGCGCACACTGACGCAAGAGGCCATCGTCCTGCTGGAGGAAGCGGTGTTGGCCCGGGCCAAGTCGCAAATCCAAACGCGTGATGAAATCGACCAAATCTTGGATCGCTACGAAAAGTTAAGCACCAAAGACGCGCGCCCCATGGTCGACTTGGTGGAATACGACGCGCTCGGCTTACCAAAATGACGGCTCTTTCCCAAATTGGCCGCGCGGTGGTCGACCCCTCGCGCAGCGGCTAAGCGCCGCGCGCCTGACCAGGCCGTGGCGCAGCCCGATAATCCGGCCCGTGCCCACTTTCCCCCGTTTTTTACTCCTGAGCGCGCTACTGCTGTGCGTGGCGCTGCCGTGGCTCAACCCCATTTCTAGCGGGCCGTCGGTGGTGGTGGTGTCGGCCTTGGTGGCCTGGTGGGGCGCGGCGGCTTTGCTGGCTTTGGTAGGGGCGAGCGGCGTGGGGCGCGATGCGTTTTTCAGGGCGCTGGCGCTGGGCTGGGCGCTGGCGGCGCTGGCCAGTGCGCTGATGGGGCTGCTGCAGTATTTTGATGCGGTGCCGGCCAGCGTGCGCTGGATCAACCAGGGCAGCGCCGGCCAGGCCTTTGGCAATTTGCGCCAGCGCAACCAGTTTGCCACCCTGTGCAGCATGGGCCTGGCGCTCGTGTGGTGGTGGGTGCAGCACGGGCAGGCGCTTGGGGCGCAGGCGGGCAGCCCGTGGCACGCACTGGCGCTGCGCCAGCGCGTGGCGCGGCTGGGTGCTTTGCTGGCCAGTGCTGTGCTGGCTTGCGCGCTGCTGGCCTCGGGCTCGCGCACGGGGCTGCTGCAGTTGCTGCTGTTGTGCGCGCTGGCTTGGCTGTGGCGCGGCACGCAGCACCGCCGGGGCCTGTGGCTGGCGGCCTGGATGCTGCTGGTCTACGCGCTGGCGGCGTATGCGCTGCCGCTGTTGGCCGGCGTGGACGGCTCGGTGCTAGAGCGCCTGCGCGGCCAGGGCGATGGCTGCTTTAGCCGCGTGTATCTGTGGCGCAATGTGCTCTACCTGATCGCCCAAAAGCCGCTGTGGGGCTGGGGCGCGGGCGAGCTCGATTTTGCGCACTTCATGACGCTGTACCCCGCCGCGCTGGCCGGGCCGCGCTTTTGCGATATTTTGGACAACGCGCACAACCTGCCGCTGCACCTGGCCGTGGAGCACGGCTTGCCGCTGGCGCTGCTGGCCTGTGCGGCGCTGCTGGTGTGGCTGGTGCGCGCCGCCCCCTGGCGCGAGGCGCAGCCCCCGCGCCAACTGGCCTGGGCGGTGCTGGCGCTGATCGGGCTGCACAGTTTGCTGGAGTACCCGCTGTGGTACGGGCCGTTTCAGCTAGCGGCGCTGCTAAGTATGTGGGTGCTGTGGGCTTTTCGGGCCGGTGCGCCAGCGCTGGGTGCAGACCCGGCGCAAGGCCGGCGCGCGCAGGTGCTGCTGCTGTGCGGCGCGCTGGCCCTGGCGCCGCTGTGCGCCGCAGCGCACTGGAGCTACTGGCGCATGAGCCAGCTCTACGTGCCGACCGCCGAGCGCGCACCAGCCTACCGCAACAACACTTTTAGCAAGGTGCAGGGCACCTGGCTGTTTGCCGAACATGTGCGCTTTGCCGAGCTGTCGGTCACGCCCGTAGAGCCCGACAACGCCGCCCATGTGCTGGCGCTGGCCCAAGGCCTGCTGCACTTCTCCCCCGAGCCCATGGTGATAGCCAAACTGATGGACGCCGCCGTGCTGCTAGGCCAAACCGAGACCCTGCACACCTACGCCCCCCGCTTCGCTGCGGCGTTTGCGCAGGACTGGGCGAGGTGGTGTGAGAGGAATGAGGGCGCCTGTCCGGAAAATTAATGATGCCGGCAACAAAAAACCCCTCAGCAGCTTGCCTGCCTAAGCAGAGTCACCGAGAGGGGCCGTGTTAACGAAAATTTAAACAGCGCTTAGATATCAATATTGCCCGCCCGCAGCGCATTGGTTTCAATGAACTCGCGGCGGGGTTCTACGTCGTCGCCCATGAGCATGGTGAAGACGCGGTCGGCTTCGATGGCGTCGTCGATTTGCACGCGCAGTAGGCGGCGCACCGTCGGGTCCATGGTGGTTTCCCACAGTTGCGCGGGGTTCATCTCGCCCAGGCCTTTGTAGCGCTGACGGGCGGTGCCGTTTTCGGCTTGGGTGATGAGCCAGGCCATGGCTTGGCGGAAGTCGTCCACTTTTTCTTCCTTGGCGCGCTCGCCTTCGCCACGCATCACGCGGGCGCCTTCGGAGAGCAGGCCTTTAAAGGTGTTGGCCGCCTCGGCCAGCGCGCCGTAATCTGCGCCATGCACAAAGTCTTGCGTGAGCACGCTGCTTTTCACGTTGCCGTGGTGGCGGCGGCTGATACGCAAAATGGGTTTGTCGGTGCGGGCGTCAAACTCGCCGGCCACTTCGGCATCGGGCAGGCGCGCTTGCAAGGCGGCGGCAGACAGCTCCGCGTCGGCCACGGTGTCCAGATTGAGCGCCACGCCATCGGCTACGGCGCGCAGGGCTTCGGCGTCCATGAAGTTTTGCAGGCGCGCGATCACGCTTTGCGCCACCTGGTGCTTGCGCGCCAGTTCGGCCAGGGTGTCGCCTTGCAGCGTGCTGCCGTTGGGGCCACCGGTAAATACGGAAGCGTTGATTAGCGCGATGCGCATCAAAAAGCTGTCGAGTGCCGAGGCGTCTTTCAGGTACAACTCTTCTTTACCAGCCTTCACTTTGTACAGCGGTGGCTGCGCGATGTAGATATGCCCACGCTCCACCAGCTCGGGCATTTGGCGGTAGAAGAAAGTGAGCAACAAGGTGCGGATATGCGCGCCGTCCACGTCGGCATCGGTCATGATGATGATGCGGTGGTAGCGCAGCTTGGCAACGTCAAAGTCGTCATTGCCGGTGCTGCCGCCGGCTTTGCCGATGCCGGTGCCCAAGGCGGTGATGAGCGTCAAAATCTCGTTGCTGGTCAGCAGCTTTTCGTAGCGCGCTTTTTCCACGTTCAAGATCTTGCCGCGCAGGGGCAGGATGGCCTGGAATTTTCGGTCGCGGCCTTGCTTGGCGCTGCCGCCGGCCGAGTCGCCCTCGACGATGTAGATCTCGCACATGGCCGGATCTTTTTCCTGGCAGTCGGCCAGTTTGCCGGGCAAGCCCATGCCGTCGAGCACGCCTTTGCGGCGCGTCATGTCGCGCGCTTTGCGGGCGGCTTCGCGGGCACGCGCCGCTTCGATGATTTTGCCGACGATGATCTTGGCGTCATTGGGGCGCTCTTGCAGATAGTCGGCCAAGAGTTTGCTGACGATGTCTTCCACCGGGCCGCGCACTTCGCTGGAGACCAGCTTGTCTTTGGTTTGGCTGCTGAACTTGGGCTCGGGCACTTTGACGCTGAGCACGCAGGTCAGGCCTTCGCGCATATCGTCGCCGGTGACTTCCACTTTGGCTTTTTTCGCCAACTCGGACTCGTCAATGTATTTGTTAATGACGCGTGTCATGGCTGCGCGCAGGCCGGTCAGGTGGGTGCCGCCATCGCGCTGGGGGATGTTGTTGGTAAAGCAGAGTACCTGCTCGTTGTAGCCGCTGTTCCACTGCATGGCCACTTCGACACCGATGTTGGTGTTTTGGTCGCTCTGGCGGTCGCCCATGGCGTGGAAGATGTTGGGGTTGAGTACGCTCTTACCTTTGTTGATGAAGTTCACAAAGCCCTTCACGCCGCCCGCACCCGAGAAGTCGTCTTCTTTGCCGGTGCGCTCGTCTTTGAGGCGGATGCGCACGCCGTTGTTCAAGAAGCTGAGCTCGCGCAAGCGCTTGCTCAAAATCTCGTAATGGAAAACATTGTTTTCTTTGAAGATGTCGGTGTCGGGCAAAAAGTGCACTTCGGTGCCGCGCTTTTCGGTGTCGCCTGCCACTTTCATGGGCGAGACTTCCACGCCGTCTTGCATCTCGGTGATGCGGTTTTGCACAAAGCCTTTGCTGAACTCCATGACGTGCACTTTGCCGTCGCGCCGAATCGTCAGGCGCAGCATTTTGGACAACGCGTTCACGCAGCTCACGCCCACGCCGTGCAGGCCGCCCGAGACTTTGTAGCTGTTTTGGTTGAACTTGCCGCCCGCGTGCAGCTCGGTCAGCGCGATCTCGGCCGCCGAGCGCTTGGGCTCGTGCTTGTCGTCCATCTTGATGCCGGTGGGAATGCCCCGGCCGTTGTCGACCACGCTGATCGAGTTGTCCGAGTGGATGGTGACCAAAATATCGTCGCAATGCCCGGCCAGCGATTCGTCGATGGAGTTGTCCACCACCTCAAACACCAGATGGTGCAAACCGGTGCCGTCCGAGGTATCGCCGATGTACATGCCCGGGCGCTTGCGCACGGCCTCCAGGCCTTCGAGGATTTGGATAGAGCCTTCACCGTAGGCGTCGGTGGCGCCGGCCTGGTTGGTGTCGATGGTGGGCTGGAAGTTGGAGCTGTCAGAGCCGCTGTCGCCGGTGTTGACGCCCTCGCTGGAGTCGTTATGGGGGGCGTCGGGCTGCTTATCTTGGGTCATGGAGAAGTCTTCTGGTAAAAAATGGGCGCTTCTTGAATGTCCAAACCCCCGTGAGGCGGGGGTTTGTGTAGGGGCACGGGCTCTGGCGCCCTTAAATGCGCATAGGCATCACAACGTATTTGAAGGTGGCGTTGTCGGGGATGGTCATCAGCGCCGAGCTGTTGCCATCCGAGAACTCGAGCGTCACCATTTCCTGGCCCATATTGGACAAGGCGTCGATCAGGTAGGTGACGTTAAAGCCGATTTCGATGCTGTCGCCTTCGTAGTCGATGTCGATCTCGTCCACCGCCTCTTCCTGCTCGGCATTGTTGGCGGCCATGCGCAGCGTGCCGGGCTCGATGTTCAGGCGCACGCCTTTGAATTTGTCGCTAGTCAGGATGGCGGTGCGCTGCAAGGTGGACAGCAGCGTGGCGCGGCCCAGGACGATGCGATTTTTGTGGTTTTTGGGGATAACGCGGTTGTAGTCGGGGAACTTGCCCTCGACCAGCTTGGTTACAAACTGCATGCCCTCAAAGCTAAAGCGCGCCTGGTTGCTGGCAAATTGCATGTCAATGGCGCCTTCGGCGTCCGAGAGCAGGCGCTGCAACTCGATCACGGTTTTGCGCGGCAAGATGACTTCTTGCTTGGGTACTTCCACGTCCAGCGTGGCCGAGGCAAATGCCAGGCGGTGGCCGTCGGTGGCCACCAGGCTGAGCTGCTTGCCTTCGGCGACGAACAAAATGCCGTTCAGGTAATAGCGGATATCGTGCACCGCCATGGCAAAAGAGACTTGGCTGAGCAGGCTTTTGAGGGTTTTTTGCGGCACGCTGAAGACCGGGCCAAAACTAGCCGACTCTTGCACCAGCGGAAAATCTTCGGCCGGAAGGGTTTGCAAGGTGAACTTGCTTTTGCCGCCCTTGAGGATGATTTTGCTTTGGCTGGCCTCAAGGGACACGGTCTGATCGGCAGGCATGGTGCGCAAGATGTCGATGAGCTTGCGCGCGCCGATGGTGGTGCTGAAGTCGGCCGCGTCGCCGCCGAGTTCGGCGCTGGTGCGGATTTGGATTTCGAGATCGCTGGTGGTGAACTGCAGGCTGCTGCCGGTTTTGCGCACCAGCACATTGGCCAGGATGGGCAGCGTATGGCGACGTTCGACGATACCGGCCACCGATTGCAGCACGGACAACAACTGGTCTTGCGTGGCTTTCAATACGATCATTTCTTACTCCAATATTCTCAAACTAGTGTCCGCGTGCGCGCCGGGCGCTTAGCACCCGCCATTTTCGCCTCTTTTAGGGGGTTTTTGGCTCCAAACCGAGATTTCTGTCACCCTTTAAGGGTTTGTTCAAGCACGTGCAGCTGCTGGTTGAGCTCGGTGGCCTGCTGGCGCTCCTGGCCGATCTTGCGCACCGCGTGCAAAACCGTGGTGTGGTCGCGCCCGCCAAAGAGCTCGCCGATCTCGGGCAGGCTCTTTTGGGTCAGCTCTTTGGCCAGATACATGGCAATTTGGCGTGGCCGGGCGATGCTGGCCGGGCGCTTCTTGGAATACATGTCGGCGACCTTGATTTTGTAGTAATCGGCCACCGTTTTTTGGATGTTTTCCACAGAGATCTGCCTATTTTGAATCGACAGCAGGTCGCGCAGGGCTTCGCGGGCCAAAAGAATGGAGATTTCCTTTTGGTTAAAGCGCGAATAGGCCAGGCATTTGCGCAGCGCGCCCTCGAGTTCGCGGACGTTGGAGCGCACGTTTTTAGCGATAAAAAAGGCCACTTCCTCGGGCATATCGGCGCCCTCGGCGCGCGCTTTGTTGATCAAAATGGCCACCCGCATCTCCAATTCGGGCGGCTCGATGGCCACCGTCAGCCCCGAATCGAAGCGCGAAACCAGGCGCTCGTGGATATCGGTCAGGCCCTTGGGGTAGGTGTCGCTGGTCATCACGATGTGCGACTTTTTGGCCAAAAGCGCCTCAAAAGCGTTGAAAAACTCTTCCTGGGTGCGCTCTTTATTGGCAAAAAACTGGACGTCGTCGATCAAAAGCAGGTCCAGCGAGTGGTATTTGTCCTTGAATTCGTCAAAGGTTTTGCGCTGGTAGGACTTGACCACGTCCGACACAAACTGCTCAGCGTGGATGTAGAGCACCTTGGCCATGGGCCGGTCGGCCAGCAGCCGATTGCCGGCGGCGTGCATCAAATGGGTTTTGCCCAAACCCACGCCACCATAGATAAACAGAGGGTTGTAGAGGTGTCCGGGGGTGGTGGCCACGTGCATGGCGGCGGCGCGGGCCATGCGGTTGGCGCTGCCTTCGACCAGGTTGTCAAAGTTGAGCATGCTGTTGAGGCGGCTCTTGGGCGCCTCGGGCGCACTGGGCGCTGGTGCTGCGCTGCCCGGCGCGGCCTGCTCGGGCGCGCCCAAGGACGGCGCCGGCGAGCGCACCTGCGCCTCGCGCGGGCTGATGGCCAACTCCAGCTGCACCGGCTGGCCGCACAAGCGCTCTAAAATCGCCTGGATGGGCGCGCTGTACTGGGCGCGCACCCAGTCCAGCTTGAAGCGATTGGCCACCATGACGGTCAGCTTGCTAAAGTCTTCGGCGACCTGGGCGGTCAGCGGCTTGATCCAGGTGTTGAACTGCTGCTCGGGCAAGTCCAGGGCCAGCTGGTCCAGGCAGGATTGCCACAAAGCCTGGCCGGCGTGGTCAGCGTCTAAGGGCGCGCCGGAAGGGGTGAAATCGTCGGTCATGGGCGCATGCGATCTGTGGATAAACAAGAAAAATCAGCTCGTCTCGAATAATTTATCAAACACTTATCCACAGAAGCCTGGGGTGTCTGGCGGGGGCGCAATAGTAACCGGATTTGGGACGTCCGCAAGACTATTTTTATGTCTTGGCGGGCGCTTAGAGGGCATCGCAGGCGCTGTGCCTGGGCCCCTGCGCGGCGGCGCTATTGTGGGAGCCGCCAAAATTTGCGATAATGTAAGGCTTTCCCCCAAATAATGGGGGTATTTATTTGACGGATATTGACCATGAAACGCACTTACCAACCTTCGAAAATCCGCCGTGCACGCACCCACGGATTCCTGGTTCGCATGAAAACACGTGGCGGCCGCGCTGTCATCAACGCACGCCGCGCCAAGGGCCGCAAGCGCCTGGCCGTCTGAACGGCGCCTGCCAAGGCACCGGCCTGACAGTGCAAGGACTGCGCACCCGCGCCCAGTTCCAGGCTGCACTGGCAGGTACTGTGCAGGCCAAAAGCGCCCACTTTGTCCTGCACTTTTGTCGTTTTGATGCCCCAGCTGCGCGCCCAGACGCCAGTGCAGCAGACGCTGCGGGGGCATTTGCCAGGGGTTTTGTGCTGGACCAGCCCGCCATGGGCGCCATGGTGCCCAAGCGTTGGGCCAAGCGGGCCGTTACCCGCAACACCATCAAACGCCAGATTTACCACGTGAGCCAGCTCTTCGAAAACCGCCTTCTTGCCGGCGCCCATTTGGTGCGCTTGCGCAGTGCGTTTGACCCGACGCAGTTTCGCAGTGCTACGTCGGCGCAACTCAAGGCCGCTGTGCGCGGCGAACTTCTCACTTTATTTGAGCGCGCCGCCCTCGCCGTGGCTGCCCCCGCACCATGATGCAGGCTGTGTTGATTGGCCTGGTCAAGGCCTACCGCCTTTTGCTCAGCCCCTGGTTGGGCAGCGACTGCCGGTTTGAGCCGACCTGCTCGGTGTACGCTTTAGGGGCTTTGCAGCAACATGGCGGGGCGGCGGGCAGCTATTTGGTAGTTTCGCGCCTGGCCCGCTGCCACCCTTGGTGCGCTGGCGGCGCCGATCCGGTGCCCCAGGACCCACCCCGGCTGTTTAGCCGCTTTATTTCTCCCTCTTCTTCTGAAAAGAAAGCTTCATGAACGATATCCGTCGCACTATTTTGTGGGTGATCTTTGGTTTTTCCATGGTGCTGCTGTGGGACAAATGGCAGATCCATAACGGCAATAAGCCGACTTTCTTTCCAGGCGCCCCCGGCGAAGTAAGCGCGGCGGCGCCCGCAGCGGCCAAGGCGGCCTCGGATGCCAGCGTTCCTGGCGCCGCACCGGTGGCCAGCGCTACATCGGCTTTGGCAACCGCCGCGCCCGATGCTACGGGCAACGCAGCGCCTGCGCGCGGCGAACGCATCAGCGTGCGCACCGACGTGCTGGCACTGGAATTTGACACCCTGGGCGGCACGCTGGTGGGCTCGCAGTTCCTGAAGTACGGCGACACCGCCGACAAGAGCAAGCAATTTGTGCTGCTCGATGACAGCAAAGACCGTGTGTACCTGGCCCAGTCGGGCGTGGTCGCGGGCGCGGTGCCAGGCAACTTTCCAACGCACAAAACACCCATGGCTTTTTCCGGCGCTACGACGCTGCAAGACGGGCAAGACAGCCTGGAGCTGCGTTTTAGCTCGCCCGAAGTGGGCGGCATCAGCCTGGTCAAGACCTACACCTTGCACCGCGGCTCGTATGCCATCGGCGTGCGCCATACCCTGCGCAACCACCTGGACACCGCCGTGGCGCCGCAGCTGTATTTGCAGCTACTGCGCGATGGCAACAAGCCCAGCGGCGAATCGTCGTTTTATTCGACCTTCACTGGCCCTGCTGTCTATACCGATGCCAAGAAATACCAAAAAGTAGAGTTTTCTGCCATCAAGAAAAAGAGTGCCGATTACGAAAAGCAGGCCAGCAATGGCTATATCGCCATGGTGCAGCACTACTTTGCCAGCGCCTGGGTGCTGCCCGATGGCGTAGCGCGCAGCATTTCGTTGGACCATATCGACATGCCCGGCACGCTGGCCGAATGCTGCTACCGCGCCGCCATGGTGGCACCGGTGGCTGCAATCGCACCAGGGGCCAGCGCTGACGTGGAGGCCACGCTGTTTGTCGGCCCCCAAGAAGAAAAAATGCTCGAGGCGCTCACCCCCGGCCTGGAGTTGCTCAAAGACTATGGCTGGCTGACGATTTTGGCCAAACCCCTGTACTGGCTGCTCGACCAGTTGCACAGTGTGATCAAAAACTGGGGCTGGTCCATCGTGGCCTTGGTGCTTTTGCTCAAGATTGCGTTTTACTGGCTCAACGCCAAGGCCTACGCCAGCATGGCCAAGATGAAGTCCGTAAACCCCAAGATCATGGAAATGCGCGAGCGCCTAAAAGACAACCCGCAGCAAATGCAGCAAGAGATGATGCGCATTTACCGCGAAGAGAAGGTCAACCCCATGGGCGGTTGCTTCCCGATCATGGTTCAGATTCCGGTGTTCATCGCGCTGTACTGGGTACTTTTGTCCACGGTCGAGATGCGCAACGCGCCCTGGATGGGCTGGATTCATGACCTGTCGGCACCCGATCCGTATTTCATCTTGCCCGTTGTCATGACGCTGACCACGCTGTTACAAACGGCCCTGAACCCCGCCCCGCCAGACCCGATGCAGGCCAAGATGATGTGGTTTATGCCGCTGGCCTTTAGCGTGATGTTCTTCTTCTTCCCCTCGGGCTTGGTGGTGTACTGGATTACCAACAACATCTTGTCGATCGCGCAGCAGTGGATCATCAACACGCGCATGGGCGTGCCACCGCAGTTCAATTTGCCCAAGTTCAAGTAAGTGCTTGCCCGCCACCACGACCCGATCCTGGCCATCGCGACGGCCAGTGGGCGGGCGGCGGTGGGCATCGTGCGGGTCAGCGGGCGTGACCTGCGCCCGCTGGTGCAGGCCCTGTTGGGCCAGCGCCTGACGCCGCGCCAGGCGCATTACCTGCCGTTTACCGACGCCCAGGGCCAGCGCCTGGACCAAGGGCTGGCGCTGTATTTCCCCGCACCGCATTCGTTTACCGGCGAAGATGTGCTCGAGCTGCAAGCGCACGGCGGGCCGGTGGTGTTGCAGCTTTTGCTGGCGCGTTGCCTGGAAGTGGCACAAACCCTGGGCGCTAACGGCCAGCCCTGCCTGCCCCGGCTGCGCTTGGCGCAAGCGGGCGAATTTAGCGAACGCGCTTTTCTGAACGACAAAATCGACCTGGTGCAGGCCGAGGCGATTGCCGACCTGATCGACGCCAGCACCGAAGCGGCCGCACGCAGCGCGGTGCGCTCTTTGGCCGGCGACTTCTCGCGCGAAGTGGACCAGCTGCGCGACGCGCTGGTGCGCCTGCGCCTGCTGGTGGAAGCCACCCTGGACTTTCCCGAAGAAGAAATTGATTTTTTGCGCAAGGCCGACGCCCAAGGCCAGCTGCAAGCTTTGCATGGCGCGGTGGCGCGGGTGCTGGGCGCTGCGCGCCAGGGCGCTTTGCTACGTGACGGCATCCGCGTGGTGATCGCCGGGCAGCCCAATGCGGGCAAGTCCTCCTTGCTCAATGCGCTGGCGGGGGCCGAGCGGGCCATCGTCACGCCGATTGCCGGCACCACGCGTGACAAAGTGCAAGAGACCCTCCAAATCGAGGGCGTGCCGGTGCACATCATCGACACGGCCGGGCTGCGCGAGGGCGCAGATACGGTCGAGGCCATCGGCATTGCCCGCGCCTGGGAGGCGATTGCCGACGCCGACGCGGTGCTGTTTTTGCACGACCTGACGCGCGCCGATGCGCCCGACTATGCCGCCGCTGACGCGCACATCGCCACGCTACTGGCCCAAACCGTTGCGCCCAGCGTGCCCGTCCTGGACGTTTGGAACAAATGTGACGCGGCCGCCGCCAACGAACGCGCAGGGCTGCTGCTGTCGGCCAAAACCGGCACCGGCCTGGACGCGCTACGCCAAGCGCTGCTGCAATGCGCGGGCTGGCACGGCGGCACCGAGGCCGTCTCCATGGCGCGCGCGCGCCATGTGCAGGCGCTGGCCCAGGTGGATGCGCATTTGCATTTGGCGCACGCGCACCTGCAAGCGCAGGCCCAAGCGCTCGATTTGCTGGCCGAGGAACTGCGCCTGGCGCAAAACGCCCTCAACGAGATTACCGGCGTGTTCAGCGCCGACGATTTGCTGGGCGTGATCTTCTCCAACTTTTGCATCGGCAAGTAGCGCCCTACTAGCTGGCCGCGCAGTCCCTAAAATGCTCGGATGCCTGCGCCCACCAGCCCCGCCCCAGCCCCTTTGTCCGCCGATGCGCTGGCCCGAGCGGTAGCGCTGGCGCACACCACCTTTGATATCGAAGCGGCTGCCATTGTGGGCCTCAAAGCCCAGGTGGGCGAAGCTTTTGGCCAGGCGGTGCAATTGCTGCTGGCCACCCGGGGCCGCGTGGTCGTCATGGGCATGGGCAAGAGCGGGCACATCGGGCGCAAGATTGCGGCCACGCTAGCCTCAACCGGCACACCCGCGCTGTTTGTTCACCCTGCCGAAGCCAGCCACGGCGACCTGGGCATGGTCACCGCGCACGACGCGGTGCTGATGATCTCCAACAGCGGCGAGTCCGAAGAAATCAACACCTTGGTGCCGGTGCTCAAGCGCCTGGGCGCGCCGCTGATTGCCATGACGGGCAATGCCAACTCCAGCATGGCGCAGTACGCCGACTTATGGCTCAACACCGCGGTCGAAAAAGAAGCCTGCCCGCTCAACCTGGCTCCCACGGCCAGCACCACGGCGCAACTGGCCATGGGCGATGCGCTGGCGGTCGCCTTGCTGGACGCACGCGGCTTTGGCCATGACGATTTCGCCCGCTCGCACCCCGGTGGCGCGCTGGGCCGGCGCTTGCTCACGCACATCAGCGATGTGATGCGCAGCGGCCAAGACCTGCCCATGGTCGCGCCCGAGGCCGACTTCAGCACCTTGATGCGCGAGATGAGCGCCAAAGGCCTGGGCGCTGCAGCCATCGTGGACGCGGCGCAGCAGGTGCTGGGCATATTTACCGACGGCGACTTGCGCCGCCTGCTCGAGGCGGGCACCGATGTGCGCAGCAAATGCGCACGCGATGTCATGCGCCCCTCGCCGACCACGATCGCGCACACCGCGCTGGCGGTAGACGCCGTAGCGCTGATGGAGAGCCGGCGCATCACCAGCGTGCTGGTGGTAGATGCGCAAGGGCGCTTGTGCGGCGCCGTCAACTCCAACGATTTGCTGCGCGCCAAGGTGATTTGATGACCTCCACCACGACGCCGGCCTTTGCTTTTGCGCCCGAACTGCTGGCCCGCGCGCGGCCGGTGCGCGTCGTGTTCTTTGATGTCGATGGCGTGCTGACCGACGGCGGCCTGTTTTTCTCGGAAGCGGGCGAGGCGCTCAAGCGCTTTAACACCCTGGACGGCCACGGCCTGAAGATGCTGCAACAAGCAGGCATCACACCCGCCGTGGTTACCGGGCGCGACTCTGCGCCGCTGCGCGCACGCCTGCAGGCCCTGGGCATCACGCATGCGCATTACGGCACCGAAGATAAACGCCCCGCCGCCGAGCAAACCTTGGCCAGTTTGGGCTTGGACTGGAGCGCTGCGGCCGCCATGGGCGACGACTGGCCCGACCTGCCGATGATGCGCCCCGCGGCCCTGGCCTGCGCACCTTGCAATGCCCACGCCGAGGTGCTGGCGCAAGCACACCACATCACCCGCGCCCAAGGCGGCCACGGGGCGGTGCGCGAACTGTGCGACTTGCTGCTCCAAGCCAGCGGCCATTACAACGGCCTGCTGGCGGCCTACCGCACGTGAACCGCTTCGCCCAGTTGCTGTGGGACCGGTTTTTGCTGTCCTTGCCGCTGGCATTGATGGGGACTTTGGCGCTGCTGAGCTACTGGATGGTGCGCACGGCGCCCGAGCCGGTCCGCGCGGTGCAGACAGCGGCCAGCGAACAGGGCCCGGATTACCGCATGCAAGACTTTGCCGTGGCGCGCTTTGACGCCCAAGGCCGGCTGGTCGCCCTGGTACAAGGCAAAGAAGCGCGGCATTTTGCCCAGAGCGCCTGGACCGAGATGGACGACATTGCCTTGCGCATGGTTGACGGCGAGGGGCGCGTCAGCACCGCCAGCGCCACCCTGGGGCGCAGCAACGGCGATGCCAGCGAAATCCAGTTGCTAGGCCAAGCGCAGTGGCTGCGCAGCGCAGCGCCACGTATCGAATTTACCGGCGAGTTTTTGCAGATCGGCAGCAAGCCCGAGCGCATCAGCTCCCACCTGCCGGTGCAGCTGGGCTACGGCGGCCATACTTTTTCGGCCGGCAGCCTGGACTATGCCAACGCGACCCAGGTGCTGCAGCTCGATGGCGGCGTACGCGCCCGTTTGCAAGGCAAGCCTTTGCAGTAAGCATAAAAAAAGGCCCCGAAGGGCCTTTTCACTGAAAGCTCAGCGCGATTTAGTAACCGCCGCCGCCGCTACGGCCACCGCCGTAACCGCCGCCGCCGCCACCACCGCTACGACCAGCGCCGCCGTAGCCACCGCCACCGCCGCCACCACCGTAACCGCCGCCGCCACCGCTGCGACCAGCACCGCCACCAAAACCGCCGCCACCTGTACGGGGGGGACGCGGCTCCATGGGACGCGCTTCGTTAACCACCAGACCACGGCCGCCAAATTGCTGGCCGTTCATTCCGCTGATTGCTGCTTGCGCTTCGGCATCGCTGCCCATTTCCACAAAGCCGAACCCTTTGGAACGACCGGTATCACGCTCCATCATGACTTTGGCGCTTGTGACGGAACCGTGTGCGGAAAAAGCCTGTTGCAGGTCTTCGTCACGGAAAGAATATGGCAGATTGCCAACGTAAAGTTTGTTGCCCATGAAAGGACTCCTCAAAATAACTCAAAACGCGATGGAGTCCAAAACCGCAATCAACAAACCTAAATTTGACTTAGCGCAGACGCGAAACTGACCATTCACCGCAAACCTGCCCTGCCGAATTTCGGCAAAGCGATTTCATTATGCGCTATTTGCGCACTTGGCAACTGTTTTTTTTAAAATCAAGGCCAAAATCGCACGAATTTAACGAATTTGTGCGATTTTTACCCCATTTAAGAGCAATCTGGGCCAAAGGGTGCATCACCAGTTGGACTCACGCTCCGGGCTGGCGCTGATTTTGTGGATGGCCAGGTCGGCGCCGTCAAACTCGTCTTCCTGGCTCAGGCGCAGGCCCATGGTCACTTTAAGTAGACCATAAACCACAAACCCGCTGAGCAGCGCCCACAGCACGCCCAAAGCCGTGCCGGCGCACTGCGCGGCCAGGCTCACACCGCCCAATCCGCCCAGAGCGGGCAAGCCAAACACGCCGGCGGCGATGCCGCCCCAGGTGCCGCACAGGCCATGCAGCGGCCACACGCCCAGGACGTCGTCGATCTTCCATTTGTTTTGGGTGAGTGTGAACATCCCTACAAATATGGCGCCCGCCACGCCGCCAACGACCAAAGCGCCCAGCGGGTGCATCAGGTCCGAACCGGCGCACACGGCGACCAAGCCGGCCAGCGGGCCGTTGTGCACAAAGCCGGGGTCGTTTTTGCCCAGCACCAGCGCCACCAAGGTGCCGCCCACCATGGCCATGAGCGAATTGACGGCCACCAGGCCCGAGATTTTGTCCAGGGTCTGGGCGCTCATCACATTAAAACCAAACCAGCCCACCGTCAGCACCCAGGCGCCCAAGGCCAAAAACGGAATGCTGGACGGCGGATGCGCCGAAATCGCGCCGTCTTTGCGGTAGCGGTTGCTGCGCGCACCCAAAAGCAGCACAGCTCCCAAGGCCACCCAGCCGCCCAGCGCATGCACGACCACGCTGCCGGCAAAGTCGTGGAACTCGGCGCCGGTGTGTGCCAACAGCCAGGCCTGGATGCCCAGCTTTTGGTTCCAGGCGATGCCTTCAAACAGCGGGTAAACCAGCCCCACCAGGACTGCCGTGGCGATAAGCTGGGGCCCAAACTTGGCGCGTTCGGCAATCCCGCCCGAAATAATGGCCGGAATAGCGGCCGCAAACGTCAGGAGGAAAAAGAACTTGACCAGGCCATAGCCGTTGTTGGCGGCCAACTGATCGGCGCCGACCAAGAAGTCGGTCCCATAAGCCACGCTGTAGCCGACCAGAAAATAAGCCACCGTGGAAACCGAAAAATCGGCCAGGATTTTGACCAGGGCATTGACCTGGTTTTTGCGCCGCACGGTGCCCAGCTCCAAGAAGGCAAAGCCTGCGTGCATGGCCAGCACCATGATGGCGCCCAACAAAATAAATAGCGTGTTTGCGCCCTGTTCCAGTGCACCCATACCTGTCTCCGTGAAATATTTGCCTTATTTTGGTGCGAAATTACAAACACACCTGCGAATGCACTAAAAGTAAGCAAAATTTACGCCAAATTTGGTGCGTGCGGCTTGCGGCGATACTTGCGCCATTGCCGCGCTGCGGTCCACGCTTGGATTTGTCGTCTGCACCATGGAAGCATTTCTCGTCTCTACCGGTATCGTCGCCTTGGCCGAAATGGGCGACAAAACCCAGCTGCTGGCCCTGATTTTGGCGGTGCGTTTTCGTAAGCCCATTCCCATCGTGCTGGGTATTTTTGTAGCCACCATCGTCAATCACGGCTTGGCCGGCGCGCTGGGCGCCTGGCTGACGCAGGTGATGGGCCCCGACCTGTTGCGCTGGGTGCTGGGGGCATCATTTATTGCCATGGCGGTGTGGATGCTGATACCCGACACCATCGACGAGGAAGAGCAAAGCGAGGAGCCGCGCTGGGGGGTGTTCGGCACCACGGTGATCGCATTTTTTCTGGCGGAGATGGGCGACAAAACCCAGATCGCCACCGTCATGCTGGCGGCGCGCTTTGACGCCTATTACTGGGTGGTGGCCGGTACCACGTTGGGCATGATGCTGGCCAATGTGCCGGTGGTTTATTTGGGCGAGCGCATGACGCGGCTGGTGCCTATGCGCGTGGTGCATATCGTCTCGGCGCTGGTATTTGCGGTGCTGGGTGTGCTGGCGCTCTTGCCTATCTAAGGCCCTCTGCACAAACGGCGTTGCTATACTTTGCCCACAGCGCCAATTTGCTCCAGCTTGCGGGCGCTTAATAAATACAGCTAAACACGGACCCCCGCGATCATTGGTGACCCGGCCCCGCGTGCAGCGTTGCCGGGTTTTGTTTTTTTTATGTTGATTGCCTCGTCCCAGTCCATGCACTTTGAAGCGCCTTTGCCTTTGCAAAGCGGCGCTTCTATCCGTGCTTACGACCTGGCTTTTGAGACCTACGGCACGCTCAACGCGGACCGGTCCAACGCGGTGCTGATTTGCCATGCGCTCAACGCCTCGCACCATGTAGCGGGCGTGTATGCCGACCAACCCAAATCTGAAGGCTGGTGGGACAGCATGATCGGGCCGGGCAAGCCGGTGGACACCAATCGCTTCTTCGTTATTGGCGTGAACAACCTGGGCTCCTGCTTTGGCTCCACCGGCCCGATGCACACCAACCCGGATAGCGCCGACGGCCAGGTTTATGGCGCCGATTTTCCGGTAGTCACCGTGGAAGACTGGGTGGACGCACAAGCGCGTCTGCTGGACCGTTTGGGCATCCAAACGCTGGCCGCCGTGATGGGTGGCAGCTTGGGCGGCATGCAGGCGCTGGCCTGGACGCTGCAATACCCCACGCGCGTGCGCCGCGCGGTAGTGGTGGCCAGTGCGCCCAACCTGACCGCCGAAAACATTGCCTTTAACGAGGTGGCGCGCCGCGCCATCGTGACCGACCCGGATTTTCATGGCGGCCACTTTTACCGCCACGGCACCGTGCCCAAGCGCGGCCTGCGCATCGCCCGCATGATCGGGCACATCACCTACCTGAGCGACGACGTGATGAACGCCAAGTTTGGCCGCCAACTGCGCAGCACCGTGCAAGAGGCCGCCGCCAGCAGCGACTACCGCTACAGCACGCAAGAGGTGGAATTCCAAATAGAGAGCTATCTGCGCTACCAGGGCGACAAATTTGCCGACTACTTTGATGCCAACACCTATTTGCTGATCACGCGGGCGCTGGACTACTTTGACCCGGCGCGCCGCTGTGGCGGCAGCCTGACCGCTGCACTGGCACCGGCGCGCAGCAAGTTTTTGCTGGTGAGCTTTGTCACCGACTGGCGCTTTGCACCGGCGCGTAGCCGCGAAATCGTCAAAGCGCTGCTGGACAACCAGCGCGACGTCAGCTACGCCGAAATCGACGCGCCACACGGCCATGACGCATTTTTGCTGGACGACAAGCGCTACCACAGCGTGGTGCGCTCTTACTTTGCATCCCTGGCCGCCGAGGTCGGTGTATGAGCGACGCCAGCATCCAACACGCCCTGGCCCAACTGGTGCCCGAAGGCGCGCGCGTGCTCGACCTGGGCTGCGGCGATGGCGCCATGCTGGCCCACCTGCAGGCCACACGCGGCTGCGGCGGCTACGGCGTAGAGATTGACGACGCCAATGTGCTGGCCTGCGTGCAGCGCGGCGTGAACGTCATCCAGCTCAACCTGGACGAAGGCCTGGCGATGTTTGACGACGCCTCCTTTGACGTGGTGCTGCAAATCGACACCCTGCAGCACTTGCGCAATGCCGAAGTCATGCTGCGCGAGACGGCGCGGGTGGGGCGCATTGGCATCGTCGCCTTCCCTAATTTTGCGCACTGGCCCAACCGCTTAAGCGTGTTGCAAGGGCGCATGCCAGTGACCAAGCGCCTGCCCTACCAGTGGTACGACACGCCCAACATCCGCGTGGGCACGCACGCCGATCTGGGGGTGCTGGCACGCAAAAGCGGCTTGCGCGTCATCGACAGCTTTGGCCTGCAAGACGGCCACGTTGTGCGCTGGATGCCCAATGTGCGCGCCGGTACCTCGGTGTACAAGCTGGCGCGCTGACCCGTCCCCCAAGCAGCCACAGGCACACGCCGCCGTGGCATCATGCGCACTGCTAATGATTGGAGAAAACACCATGACCGCCCGCCTACCGGATTCCGTGCTCAACACCACCCAAGCCCTGGCCCACGTCAGCCAGGCCTGGGACGGCGATATCGTGCAGCGCCTGAGTGACTACATTGCCATCCCCGCCAAGTCGCCGATGTTTGACGCCGACTGGGCAGCCCACGGTTATTTAGTGACAGTGGTGCGCAACACCGCCAGCTGGATCGAATTGCAAAACGTGCCGGGCCTCACGCTCGAAGTCGTGCGCCTGCCCGGGCGCACGCCGGTATTGCTGTTTGAAGTGGCCGCCACCCGCAGCAGCGAGGCGGGCGCCTCCAGCCAGACCGTGCTGATGTACGGCCACTTGGACAAGCAGCCCGAGTTTTCGGGCTGGCGCAAAGACCTGGGGCCCTGGACACCCAAGTACGAAGACGGCAAGCTGTATGGGCGCGGCGGCGCCGATGATGGCTACGCGGCCTATGCCGCCATCGCCGCCATCCAGGCGCTCAAGGACCAAAAGGTGGCGCATCCGCGCATCATCGGCCTGATCGAAACCTGCGAGGAAAGCGGCTCGTACGATTTGCTGCCCTACGTGGACGCGCTGCGTACGCGCCTGGGCGATGTGGGCCTGGTGGTCTGCCTCGATTCGGGCGCGGGCAATTACGACCAGCTGTGGCTGACCAACAGCCTGCGCGGCATGGCCAGCGGCGTGCTGCGCGTGGATGTGCTGACCGAGGGCGTGCATTCGGGCGACGCCAGCGGCGTGGTGCCCTCGAGCTTTCGGGTGCTGCGCCAGGTGCTGGACCGGCTCGAGGACAGCGCGACGGGGCGCTTGCTGCCCGGCCTGTTTCACTGCGAAGTGCCCGCCGAACGCTTGGCGCAGGCGCGCGCCACCGCCGACATCCTGGGCGACGAGGTGTACAAGCGCTTTCCCTGGGCGCATTACGACTGCGGCGGCGCCACCCAATCGGTGCTGCCCACCACCACCGACCCGCTGCAAGCCCTGCTCAACCGCACCTGGATGCCCACGCTCAGCGTCACCGGCGCCGAAGGCTTTCCGGCCATGAAAGACGCGGGCAATGTGCTGCGGCCCTACACCGCCTTCAAGCTGTCGCTGCGCCTGCCGCCGCTGGTGGAAGCGGCCACGGCGGTGCAAGCGCTCAAAACCTTGCTCGAGGACAACGCGCCCTACCAGGCCAAAGTGACTTTTGAGGCTAGCGGTGGCGCCACCGGCTGGAACGCGCCCGACACCGCGCCCTGGTTTGAGCAAGCGCTGCAAGACGCCTCGCAGGCGCACTTTGGCGCGGGCTGCGGCTACATCGGGCAAGGCGGCACGATTCCGCTGATGAATATGCTCAGCCAAGGCTTTCCCAAGGCACAAATGATGGTTTGCGGCGTGCTCGGACCCAAGAGCAACGCGCACGGGCCCAACGAGTTTTTGCATGTGCCCTACGCCAAAAAGCTCACTGCTGCCGTGGCCCAAGTCATCGCGCGCTTTCCTTAACCGCACCGGAGCACGGGCATGACCGACACCTCTGTTACCAGCACGCTCAGCGTCGGGCCGGGCCTGCCACTGAGCCTGCGCGACTGGCCCTTGGACGACAACAACGCGGCCCGCGCGCATGTGCTGATCGTGCACGGCCTGGGCGAGCACAGCGGGCGCTATGCGCATGTGGCGCAGCGCCTGAACGACTGGGGCTATGCGGTGCACAGCTTTGACCTGTGGGGCCACGGCCAATCGGGCGGCGAGCGCGGCAGCATGCGTGACGACTTCGCCCTGCTTGACGACCTGGCCGCGGTGGTAGACCACACCCGCCAAGCCATGGCGCCCGGGCAGTCTTTGGTCTTGCTGGGCCACAGCCTGGGCGGGCTGCTGGCGGCGCGCTTTGTCTCGCTGGGCCTGCGCGCCATCGACGCCTTGGTGCTGTCCAGCCCGGCGCTGGATCCGGGGCTCAATGCTTTCCAAAAAATGCTGCTGGCCACGCTGCCAGGCATCGCGCCCAATCTGCGCGTGGGCAACGGTTTGCAGGTGAAATACCTGTCGCACGACCCGGAAGTGGTGGCCGCCTACCAGGCCGACCCGCTGGTGCACGACCGCATTTGTGCGCGCCTGGCCTTGTTCATCGCCCAGGCCGGCCGCCAAACCCTGGCCTGCGCGGGCCAGTGGCGCACGCCCACGCTGCTGCTCTACGCCGGCCAGGACAAGCTGGTCAGCCCCCAAGGCAGCCGCGACTTCGTGGCCCAGGCGCCAGGCGCTTTGGTGCAGCACCTGTGCTTTGAAAACCTCTTTCACGAAATCTTTAACGAAGCCGAGGCCGGCCCCGTGTTTGCCGCCCTGCAACAGTGGCTCTCCGTGGGCTGGGCCGATGTGACGGCCGCCAATGCAGCTGGGGCGACTTAAAGCACCCTAGTTTTGCATTGATATTTTAACGACTGGCGTTACAATATCAATGATGATACCCCGTCAATCTCTCCAAACTTTGCGCCAGCGCCTGCTAGAGGCGCCCGCCGTGGTGCTGCTGGGGCCGCGCCAAGTGGGCAAGACCACGCTCGCCCTAGCCTTAGCGCAGCAGTGGCCCGGTGACACGGCCTACCTGGACTTGGAGCGCCCCGCAGACCGCCTGCGGCTGGAGGATGCAGATGCGTTTTTACGCGCCCAAGGCAGCAAGCTGGTCATCTTGGACGAGATCCACCGGATGCCGGGTTTGTTTGAAATTTTGCGCGGCATCATCGACGAACGGCGCAGAGCGGGCGAGCGCTTTGGGCATTTTCTGCTGCTCGGTTCAGCCTCACTGGAGCTGATGCAGCAAAGCAGCGAGACCCTCGCGGGCCGCGTGGCCTACCTGGACCTTGGCCCTATCCAGGCGCTGGAGTGGACGGCGCCCGAACTGGACACCTTGTGGCTGCGCGGTGGCTTTCCGGACAGTCTGCTTGCCGCCAATGAGGGGGCCAGTTTGCGCTGGCGAGAAGACTTTGTGCGCAGCTACTTAGAGCGCGATGTACCCATGTTCGCCCCACGCCTGCCCGCCCAAACCATAGGGCGCCTGTGGACCATGCTGGCCCACCAGCAAGGCGCGCTCTTGCAACAAAGCCGCCTGGCCAGTGGCCTGGGCGTCTCTAGCCCCGCAGTGGACCGCTACATCGACTTGCTGGTGGATTTGCAAATTGTGCGCCGCCTGCGGCCCTGGAGCGGCAACATCGGCAAGCGCCTGGTCAAGGCGCCCAAGCTGTACGTGCGCGACAGCGGCCTGGTGCACGCGCTGCTGGGGATAGGCAGCCTGCACGACCTGGCCGGCCACCCGGTATGCGGGCCCAGCTACGAGGGCTTTTGCATCGACAACCTGCTGGCCGCAGCGCCGCCACAGTGCGTACCCTATTTCTACCGCAGCCACGCCGGGGCCGAGGTGGACCTGGTCCTGGAGCGGGCGGGCCAGCCGTGGATGGCTATTGAAATCAAACGCTCGAGCACGCCGGCGCTGAGCAAAGGTTTTGGCCTGGCGTGTGACGATTTGCAGATCAGCCAACGCTATACCGTCTACCCGGGCGGCGAGCGCTTTGCCATGCGCCAAGAGGCCACGGCGATCAGCCTGCCTGCGTTAATGCAGCAACTCCAAGCCGCCTAGGCCGCGGCCATCGCACTCAGAGCAGAAGCGCCAGCGCGGTGAGGGCCGCCGTCTCGGCGCGCAACACCCGTGGCCCGAGCGACACCGGCTGGCAATGCGCGGCCAGGGCCAGCGCCTCTTCAGCCTCGGTCAGGCCGCCTTCGGGGCCGGAAACCACCAGCACCGGCTGCGTACCGGCCATGCCCGGCCAAGCGCGCAAAGCGCCAGCCCCTTCGCGCAAAGACAGCACCATGGCCTGCGGCGCAGCAGGCGCATGCGCAAAACCTGCTTGTAGGCCTGCGGCCAAAAACGCCTCCAGACTCTGCACCGGGTGCACCAAGGGCACGCGGTTGCCACCGCACTGCTCGCAGGCCGAGATGGCCACGGCCTGCCAGTGGGCTACTTTTTTGTCTGCACGCTCGCCGGCCAAGCGCAGCACGCTGCGCGCGCTGATCAGGGGGAAGATAGCAGCAACGCCCAGCTCGGTGGCTTTTTCCACCAGCCAGTCCATGCGCTCATTGGCCGGCATGGCCACGGCCATATAGACAGCGCGCGCGGCCTCGCGCTCCTGGGCCTGGTGCGCCAGCACACGCACCTGCACCTGGTTGCGGCCCATGGCGGTGATCTCGGCGCTGAACTGGCCCGAGGGCGGCGCCGCCTGCAAGCCCCAATCCCAGCCCGGGCCGTGGTTGAATAATTCCAGGCTGTGGCCCGGCTGCATACGCAGCACCTGCACATGGCGCGCCGCGCCGGGCGGCAAGTCCAGCACCTGACCGGCAGCCAGCGGCATGGGGCAGTAAAAGCGCGGCATGGGCGCCTTAGCCTCGGCCAAACACAAACAGGGGCGGGGGCGTGGTGCCTTCGACCTGGTCAATCAGGCGCAGCAGCGGGCCCAGTTCGCGGTAGCGCGCACAGGTGGCGCGGATGTAGCCGATAAAGCGCGGCGTGTCGGCCAGGTAGCGCGGTTTGCCATCGCGCAGGCTCAGGCGGGCAAAAATACCGGCGATGCGCAAATGGCGCTGCAAGCCCATCCACTCCACGCCTCGGTAAAACGCGCCAAAGTCATCGCCCACCGGCAATCCGGCGGCACGGGCGCTTTGCCAGTAGCGCACCACCACGTCCAGGCAAAAGCCTTCGTCCCAGCTGATGAATGCGTCGCGCACCAGGCTGGCGATGTCGTAGGTGATAGGACCGTAGAGCGCGTCTTGAAAATCGAGCACACCCAGGGGCTGGTTGCGGCCCTTGTCCATCAGGTTGCGCGGCATGAAGTCGCAGTGCACATACACACAAGGCCAGGACAGGTTCTCCTGCGCGATGGTGTCAAAAGCCTTGTCCAGCACCCGGCTCTGGGCCTCGTCCAGGCTGACTTGGCGGTAGGCGCCCAGGTACCACTGCGAAAACAAGGCCATTTCGCTGCACAACAGCGTTTTGTCGTAGAGGGGTAGCACGCCGGGGCGCGAGGCCTGTTGCCAGCGTATCAGGGTGTCGACGGCGTCCAAGTAGGCGGCCAGCGGCGGCGCGGCGCTGGGGTCGATGCGCTGCATCATGGTGTGCGGGCCCAGGTCGGTGAGCAGCAAAAAGCCGTGCTCGGCGTCCCAATCGAGCACCTGGGGGCTGTGCACGCCGGCCTCCTGCATCAGCTTAGCGACCTGCACAAAGGGGGCGCTGTTTTCTTTGTCTGGAGGTGCGTCCATCACCACCAGGCTGGGGGCAAAGTCCGGGTGCGCGCAGTCCAGGCGCAAGTAGCGACGAAAACTTGCATCCGCCGAGGCCAGGCGCAGGCTGTGCGGCGCCAGGCCAAAGCGCTCTTGCAGGCCAGCCAACCAGGCGGCGCATTGCGCTTGGCGTTGCGGGTCGGGCCATTGCAGCGGGGAAGTATCCGTTGGGGCAGTAGAGGCGAGGGGCGCGGAAGGAGGGGTTTGCACGTTCACAAGGGGATCGGGGGGCTCATGGATAATCCATTGTCCTTCTTTTTGCGTCCCACGCCCTCGCACCCATGCCCACTATTGCGCGCGCCTTGCCCGTGCGGCCCTGCCCTGCATTGCGGTATTGCGCTGCGGCGGGGGCCGCGCTGCTGTGGTCTGGCCTGCACGGCGCAGCGCTGGCACAACGCGCGCAGCCATCGGCTGCACCCGCCGATCAACGCGTTTACCTGAGCGCCGACCGCATTTTTGGCGTCGCCGACCAGCAAACCGTGCTGCAGGGCCAGGCCGAAATTCGCCGCGCAGACACCGTGGTGCAGTCCGAGCGCATGCAGTACACGCCCGACACCGACTACCTGCGGGCCCAGGGCAATGTGCGTATCGAACGCGGGGGCAATGTGTACGAGGGCGATGAACTGGGCCTGTACGTGGAGCGCTTTGAGGGCTTTTTTACCGCCCCGCGCTACCGCTTTGGGCAAAACGGCGCGCACGGCGAGGCGCGGCGTGCCGACTTTGCCGACAGCCAGCACATGACGGTGCAAGACGCTAGCTACACCACCTGCCGGCGCCTGCCTGGCCCCCACTGGCTGCCTGATTGGGTGCTCAGCGCGGGCAGCATCAGCATCGACAACGAAGAGGACATCGGCATCGCCCAAAACGCCTACCTGCAATTTAAGGGCGTGCCTTTGTTGCCGGTGCCGCCGATCAGCTTTCCGCTGTCGGAGCGGCGCAAATCGGGCTTTTTGGCGCCCACCATCGGCCTGGGCAATGCCAACGGCTTTGAGTTGGCGGTGCCCTACTACTGGAACATCGCACCCAACCGTGACCTGACGCTCACGCCCACGCTGATGACGGCGCGCGGCGTCAACCTGGGCGCCGAGCTGCGCTACCTGGAGCCGCAGATGGAGGGCAGCACCAAGCTCAGTTACATGCCCAGCGACCGCCTGCGCGGCAGCGACCGCTGGAGCGCGGCGGTTTTGCACAAAGCCACCGTCGCCAGCCCCTGGGGTGCGCTGGCGCTGAGCGCCAATATCAACCGCGTGGGTGACGACTATTTTTGGTCGGACTTTGCCAACAGCGGCGCGCTGACCAACGGCAGCACCATCGCCGGGGCCACGCCACGCCAGTTGCCCGCCGATCTAAGCGCCTCGTGGATGCGCGGGGATTGGTCTTCCAGCTTCAAATACCAAAAGTGGCAAACCCTGCAAGACCCCAGCGAGGCCACACCCATGGTGCCAGCCTATGACCGGGTACCGCAATGGACTGTGCGCGTAGCACAAGACAATGTGCGCGGCCTGGACTGGTCGGTGGACACCGATTTCACCCGCTTTGAAGCCAACCGCAGCCTGACCGGCCAGCCCAATGCGCAGCGCGCGTTTGCCCAGGCGCAGCTGAGCTACCCCCTCGTGTGGCCGGCATTTTTCCTGACGCCCAAAGTGCAATTGCATTCGGCGGCTTACCAGTTTGACGCGGCCATCGGCGGCCAATCCAGCGCCAGCAGCGTGGTGCCCAGCTTCAGCCTGGACGGCGGTATGGTGTTTGAGCGCCCCGCGCAGTGGGGCGGCACGGCGCTGCTGCAAACCCTGGAGCCGCGTGCTTTTTATGTGTACACGCCCTACCGCGACCAGCGCGCCCTGCCCAATTACGACACTGCGCTCAACGCTTTTAACTTTGCCACCATCTTTACCGAAAACGCTTTTGTCGGCCACGACAAAATTTCGGACAACAACTTGCTGACCCTGGGCCTGACCAGCCGCTTGCTGCGCCAGGACAACGGCGCCCAATTGGCCAGCTTTGGTGTGGCCCAGCGCCTGCGCTTTGAGGCCCAGCGCGTAACGGCCAACCCTGCCGATGCGCCGGCCGCGGCGGGCGTGAGCGACATCTTGTTTGGCGCCAACGTCAACCTCGATGAGCGCTGGGCGCTCGACGCCACGGTGCAGTACAACGGCCGCACCGACGAGTCGGTGCGCTCGGTGATTGGCGGGCGCTACCACCCGGGTGATTTTCAGCTGCTCAATCTGGCCTACCGCTTTCAGCGCTACCCCAGCGACACCATCGACGCCAACGAGCAAGTCGACCTGAGCTGGCAGTGGCCCATGGCGGCGCTGTGGGGCGGCAAGGGCGGCCAGCGCAGCGATGGCAGCGGCCACTACTACAGCGTCGGGCGCCTGGCCTACAGTTTGCGCGAGAGCCGCCTGGTCGATACCTTGCTAGGTGTCGAGTACGATGCGGGCTGCTGGATTTCACGCCTTGTTCTGGTGCGCTCGCAGATCAACCAAGACACGGCCAACACCAGTTTGATGTTTCAGTTGGAATTTGTCGGGTTCACGCGCATTGGCATCGACCCCCTGAAGACCCTAACATCGAGTATTTCGCGCTACCAAAATCTGCGCGACAGCAAGGCCAGCAACAGCGGCCTCAACAATGACAATGGATCACCATGAAATTGCCGGTTTGGATATTTGTATTGTTCGCACTCGCCAGCCCCTGGTCGCTGGCACAAACCGCCAGTGGCGGAGACTACATCGTCGCGCTGATTAACTCCGAGCCGCTGACCAACTCCGAGCTGCAGCAGCAGATGCAGCAAATCGCCGAGCAACGCGCCCAGCAAGGCCAACCGGCCGTGCCCGAGGCACAGCTGCGCGCGGCCGTGGTCGAGCGCATGATTACTGACCGCACCCAGCTGCAACTGGCCCGCGAGATGGGCATCCGCGCCGATGTCGGGAGCATCGACCAGGCCGAAGCCAATATCGCGGCACAAAACCAAACCGACGTCACGCAATTGCGCCAAAACCTGGAAAAGCGCGGCATCTCGGTCGCGACTTTCCGCCAGCAATTGCGCGACCAGATCGTGCTCAGCCGTCTGCACGAGCGTGAGGTCGAGGCCAAAATCAAGATCAGCGACGCCGAAGTTGAAGCGGCCCTGGAGGCGCGCAAAACCGCTGCAGCCGACCCGGCCAACCAAGAGGTCAACTTGGGCCACCTGCTGCTGGCCCTGCCCGAAAACCCCAGCGCCGACGCACTGGCCAAAGCCCAGGCGCTGGCACAAACCATTTCGGACCGCCTGAAAAAAGGCGACAGCTTTGAGGCCTTGGTCAAAGAGTTTTCCAGCGCCGAGCGCAGCAAGTCGGGCCAGCTGGGCATGCGCCGCAGCGACCGCTATCCAGCGCTGTTTATCCAGGCCACGCAGGCCTTGCCTGAAGGCGGTGTCTCGGCGTGGGTGCGCTCGGACGCTGGGCTGCATTTGCTGCGCGTGCTGGAGCGGCGCAACCTGGCCATGGCCGACAAAATCCCGCAAACCCACGCCCGCCACATCCTGCTGCGCCCCGATGCGGTGCTCAGCCCCGCGCAAGCGCAAGCCCGGCTGGCCGAGTTGCGCGCGCGCATTCTGGGCGGCAAAGTTAGCTTTGAAGCGGCCGCGCGCGATGTGTCGCAAGACGGCAGCGCTGCCGACGGCGGCGATTTGGGCTGGGCCGCGCCCGGTATGTTTGTGCCTGAGTTTGAAGACGCGATGAACCGCCTGGCCCCGGGCGAGATCAGCGCGCCGCTGGCCTCGCGCTTTGGGGTGCACCTGATCCAGGTGCTGGAGCGGCGCAGCACCGACATGACACCTGCGCAACTGCGCGAACGCGAGCGCGATGCGCTGCGTGCCCGCCGCTACGACGAAAATTTTGTCATCTGGGAGCGCGATGTGCGCGACAAGGCCTTTGTGGAGCTGCGTGAGGGGCGCTAAAGCCTCGTACTTATGCAACACCAGGCGCGCAAACGCTTCGGCCAGCACTTTCTGACCGATGGCGGCATCATTGATGCGATCGTGCAGGCCATCGCGCCGGCCAGCGGCCAGCGCATGGTCGAAATCGGCCCGGGCCTGGCCGCGCTGACGCAGCCCCTGGTCGAGCGCCTGGGCCGGCTCACCGTCATTGAACTGGACCGCGATCTGGCGCTGCGCTTGCGCCTGCACCCGCAGCTAGACGTCATCGAATCGGACGTGCTGCGCGTGGACTTCGCGCCGCTGTGCACGGCAGCAGCCGAGCAAGGCGGTTTGCGCATCGTGGGCAACCTGCCTTACAACATTTCCACCCCCATCTTGTTTCATCTGATGGACTTTGCCAGCGGCGTGCAGGACCAGCACTTCATGCTGCAAAAAGAGGTGGTCCAGCGCATGGTGGCCCCCGCCGACAGCGCCGACTTCAGCCGCCTGAGCGTGATGCTGCAATGGCGCTACGCCATGGAAAACATACTGGACGTGCCCCCTGAAAGCTTTGATCCGCCCCCGCGGGTGGACAGCGCCATCGTGCGCATGGTGCCGCGCGCCCAGGTGCCGCAGGTGGACGCGGCGCGCCTGAGCACATTGGTGCAAGTGGCCTTTAGCCAGCGGCGTAAATTGCTGCGCCACACCCTGGGCAAGTACTTGCAAGAACAAGGCTTTGGCGGTGAATTTGACCTGCAACGCCGCGCCCAAGAAGTGCCGGTGCACGAGTACATTGCGCTGGCGCAGCAGCTGCCCTGATCGCACCTGAGCATGCTGATGACCGAGCGCCTAGCGCGCCTGTTTCCCTTTGTGTTCGTACTCTTGTGGTCGACCGGCTTTATCGGCGCGCGCCTGGGTTTGCCGCACAGCGGGCCGCTGACATTTTTGTTTGTGCGCTATGGCGCTGTCATTGTGCTGCTGCTCGGTATTGCACTGATCAGCCGCGCGCCCTGGCCCGCGCAGCGCATGCATTGGGTGCATATCGGCATGGCGGGTTTACTTTTGCACGGGGTGTATTTGGGCGGCGTGTTTGTGGCGATTTCTCAAGGCCTGCCCGCCGGTGTGGCGGCGCTGGTGGTCGGTGTGCAGCCCTTGCTCACTGCCGTAGGTGCCGGGCTGTTGCTTGGCGAGCGCGTGCTGCGGCGCCAGTGGCTGGGGCTCTTGCTGGGCCTGGGCGGTGTAGCGCTGGTGGTGGCCAACAAACTGGGCCATGGGTTTGACATCCATGCCCTCATTCCCTGCGCGGTTGCGCTGCTGGCCATTACCTGCGGCACGCTGTACCAAAAACGCTTTTGCCCACGCTTTGACTGGCGCACCGGCGCCATCGCCCAGTTTGTGCCAACGCTGGTGGCCACGGGCATTGCGGCAGCGCTCTTTGAAGACCTGCACATCGACTGGGTGCCCGAGATGGTGTTTGCCATGGGCTGGCTGGTGCTGGTGCTCTCGATCGGTGCGGTCAGCCTGCTCAATTGGCTGATCCGCCATAACAACTCGGTCAATGTGGCCAGCTTGTTTTACCTGGTGCCGCCTTGCACGGCCGTGGTGGCCTGGTTGTTGTTTGGCGAGTCTTTTTCGGGCAGCGCCCTCATCGGCATGGCGCTGGCGGTCTGGGGCGTGTACTGGGCGCGCGGCCAATAAATGCCGCCCATAGACGCGGGCAAAGCGCCCGCGCCGCGTTAATCCATGAGCTTGCGGCTGAGGTAGACCATCTCCAGGCTGACGCGCTTGGCGGTTTCCTTCAGGTTGGCTGCGGCGGCGTGGCCGCCGTCGGTGTTCTCGTAGTAATAAAAGGGCAAGCCCATGGCCTGCATCTTGGCAGCCATCTTGCGCGCGTGGCCGGGGTGCACGCGGTCGTCTTTGGTGGAGGTCACAAAGAAGGGCTCAGGGTAAGCCGCCCCCACCTTGAGTTGGTGATACGGCGAAAGTTGGGCCAAAAACGCCGCCTCGGCCGGGTCGTCCGGGCTGCCATATTCGGCCACCCAAGAGGCGCCGGCCAGCAGCTTGTGGTAGCGCAGCATATCGAGCAAGGGCACCTGCACGACCACCGCGTTCCACAAGTCCGGGCGCTGCGTCATTTGCACGCCCATGAGCAAACCGCCATTGGAGCCGCCCTGAATACCCAGACGGCGCGGGCTGGTCACTTTGCGTGCGATCAGGTCCTGGGCGACGGCGACAAAGTCGTCGTAAATCACCTGGCGCTGGGTCTTGAGACCGGCTTGGTGCCAGGCCGGGCCAAACTCACCGCCGCCACGGATATTGGCCAGCACATACACGCCACCGCGCTCCAACCAAAGCTTGCCGGTCAGCGCCGAGTAACCGGGGTTCATAGGCACCTGAAAGCCGCCATAGGCATACAAAAGCGTGGGCGCCTGGCCGTCCATCGGCAAGTCTTTGCGACGCACCACAAAGTAGGGAATGCGCGTGCCGTCTTTCGAGATCGCCTCGCGCTGCTCGGTAATCAGGCCCTGCGCATCAAAGCGCGCGGGCGAGGCCTTCACCGCCTCCGTCTTGCCCGAGGCGGCATCGGCCAGCCACAGCGTGGTGGGCACCAAAAAGCTGGTGGCCGAGACAAAGAGCTGCTCGTCCCCATCGCTGGCGCTGACCACGCCCAAACTGGCCGGGCTGGGCAAGTCCAGGCGCTGGCCGCTCCAGCCTTGGGGGCCGTGGGTGAAGGACATCATCTCGCCGACCACATTGGTGCTCAGGCTCAGCACCAAGCGGCTGGCCGTGTGGCTCACGCCCTGGATGGACTGGCGCGCATGCGGCGCAAACACCAGCTGCACCGCCAGCTTGGCCGGCGTGGCCAGAGCAGCGGCCAAATCAAAACTCACCAAGGACGATTGGGCAAATGTGGGGCCACCAGCCACAGGCGTCCAGGCCTCTTGCAAACTGAAAATAATGTGCCCATCCAAATAGCCGCGCAAGCTGGACTTGAGCGGCACCGGCAGGCGCACCGGGCCCTTGTCGGTCAGGATGTGAAACTCATGCGCAAAAAACGCCACCGAGCGCTCCACATACGCCGCGACAAAGCGGCCCTGGCTGTCGCGGATGACGCCGGGCCAGTTACCCACATCTTTTTTATCGCCACGAAACACCTCTTGGGCCTGCGCCAAGCTCTGGCCCCGGCGCAAGCGCTTAACGATAAAGGGGTAGCCCGACTCGGTGACGTCTTCGGGGCTCCAGGGGCGGGCCACGAGCAAGGTGTCCTGGTCCAGCCAAGCGGCTTGTTGCTTGGCGGCGGGCAGGGCGAAGCCGCCTTGCACAAAGCTTTTGGTCTCGGTGTCGAACTCACGCATCTGCACCGCGTCTTTGCCGCCGTCTGACAAGGACACCAGGCACAGGCGCTGCGCTGGTTGCAGGCAACTGGCGCCTTTGTAAACCCAGTTGGCCGATTCGGCTTGGGCCAGCGCGTCAAAGTCGAGCACCGTCTCCCAGCGCGGTGTGGCGCTGCGGTAAGAACCCAAGTCGGTACGGCGCCAGACACCGCGCACGGCGCTGGCGTCTTGCCAGAAGTTGTCGATATGGCGGCCACGAAAGCTGGGCATAGGCACCCGGTCGCTCGCCTGCACGATGGTCAGCGCCTGCTGCTGCAAGGGCGCAAAGCGCGGGTCGGCCTGCAAGACGTCCAGGCTGCGCTGGTTTTCCTTGCCCACCCACGCCAGGGCCTGCGCGCCTTGCACCTCTTCGAGCCATTGAAAAGGATCGGAAGCGGAATCAGGCATGGGGCGGGCAATCGTGGTGGTGTTGGGGGCAGGGGTTTGGGTTTGCGCCAGTGCGGGCAGCGTGCAAACCGCGACGACTAACGGCGTCCACATTAAGCGCGATTGCCACTTCGGTATTTTGATTTTCATAAATATTTCATTTTTGCGAGCAAGAAAACAGGGCACATTCTCGCCCGAATTACTGCACCAAGCACCAAGCACACGATGTTCAATTTCGAATTGATATTAGTTGTCAAATTAGGTTTTTTTCTCACACAATTTCGTCCAAAGCGGGTCTTTAACCCGCATTCCCTAATATTTTCAGGAGTTGCCATGCACAGCACCCGTAGCGGGCAATCTACCAACCACAACTTTACCCGCCGCGAGTTGGATGTACTTGATGCACTTACCGCAGGCTTAAGTAATAAGGAAATTGGTAGGCAGTTGGGCATTAGTCCTCTGACGGTGCGGCAGCATATTGCCGCTGCCGGCGCAAAGCTGGGCAAGGGAAGGCGAATGCACATCGCATTGGCCTACATGCGACAAACAAGGAATCAATTCCTACAAATGCAGGATAGCAAAGGCGTTATTGCTGTCGCATCCTTCGGTAACCCGGCCAATCAGCTAGGAAACCCTTCACGTCTCCGGGATTTGACAGAAGAAGAAACGCGAGATGTTAAGGGTGGCTTAGCTAGTGGGTGTGGGTTTTTTCGACCCCGGGGTTTTATTTCTGTTTCGGATTTATCTCATCTAATTGGAGACAATATTTATGCGAGTTTTAGAAAACAATGAATTGGACCTGGTTGCTGGCGGGGATAGGTGGGGGGCGGAACCGAGTTCACAAAGTAATTTGCTACGTGACATGGGCGAAGGCGCCATGTATGGGGGAATGATTGGGCTTCTCGTTGGAGGTCCTTTGGGAGCACTTGAAGGCGCTGCTGATGGTGCGGCAGCTGTATTACTTGTTAAAGGAGCTGGATGGATTCGAGAAGAGTTAAAAATGTTACTTTTCTAATAATCTAGTACTTTGTCACGGCACGAAATTTGATAACTGACAACGAGGTATCCATGCTATTTTCGTCAAACCAAGACATTGTTCATTTTGGAATATGGCGATTTATATTTGTTCTTACGATTCTCTTTGGAACAAGTTTTTTGGGTATGCGCGATATCACTTTGTATATTTTCTCGAGACCTTTAACGCTAGGGTTGGACGATATTTTTTGTGCAGTTTTATTCGGCATATTGTTTTCCTACCGCAATTGGCGCAAGGCGACAAAGGCAGTAGAGGTCTGTGAACGAAATCAACCTTAGTTCACATGCCCTTAAACAAACCCGCATAACTGCGGCTGACCTCCAGCAACTCTTGGCTGCCACGCACCGACACCAACTGGCGCCCGCGCTCGTCGCGTTGCACGCCGGCGATGGCGCGCACATTGACCAAGGTGCTGCGGTGGATTTGCCAAAAGCGCTGCATGTCCAGCCCGTCGACCAGCTCTTTGATAGAAGTGCGGATCAGTGCCTCCTGGGTGGCGGTTTGGACGCGGGTGTATTTTTCGTCGCTTACAAAAAACAGCACGTCTTCGACCGGAATCATCTGGATGGTGGCGCCCACTTTGGCCTGAATCCACTGCAACGGCGCCGGCGCCGTAGTGGGAGAGAGCTGGGCGGCCAGGGAGCGCAGCAAGTCTTGCATGGCGGGGGTGTGGGCGGGCAGGGGCTGCGCGGGCTCGGCGCTGAGCTGGGCTTGCTGGCGCGCGTCCATGCGCGAGCGCACCCGCTGCAAGGCCAGGGCCAAGCGCTCGGGCTCGGCGGGTTTGAGCAGGTAGTCGACCACGCCGGCCTCAAAGGCCTGCACGGCGTACTGGTCGTAGGCCGTCAAAAACACAATTTCGCAGCCCGGCCATTGGCCCTCGCCGCCAGCCTCGTCCCAGGTGGGCAGCTGGGCGATGTGGCGCGCCGCGTCGATGCCGGTCATCACCGGCATGCGGATGTCTAAAAACACCAGGTCGGGCTGCAGTTCGCGCACCTGCTCCAGCGCCTCCTGGCCGTTGCGCGCCTGGGCCAGCACCTCGATGCGGGCGTCCACCTCGCGCAGCCGGGCGCAGAGCTGCTCGCGCAGCAAGCGCTCGTCGTCGGCCACGATGACGCGCAAGGGCCTCATAGCACCTCGCCGTCTTGCACGCCGCCGGTGGCCAAGCGCCAGATCAGCCAGACGATAAACAGTGGCAGCACGCCCCACAACACCATGCTGAGCACACCCAGGCCGGCGGCGATCAGGGCAATGACCACCAGCACCACGCCCACCGGTATCAGCAAAACCAATAGCGGCAAGACGGCCAACGTGGCCAGCAGCAGCAAGCCCAGCAACACGGCGGCCCCGATGGCGATCCAGGCCACGCCAGGCAGGGTGACGGCCTGGCCGTTGACGCTGAGCACCACATCGGGCTGCCAGTGCAGACTGCCCAGCAAGGCGGCCACAATGGCCAGCAAAACTGCGGCAAACAAAAGGCGGGCGATCCAACGCAAACTGGTGCTGATCATGGCAATGTCTCCGTGGTGGGCGCGCCGCTCAAGGCGCACCCAATTGGTAAGGAACCGTGATGGTGACACAGGCGCCGCCGGTGCTGGGGCTGCTGGTTTGCAACGAGGCCTTTGCGCCATAAAGCAGCTGCAAACGCTCGCGGATGTTGGACAAGCCAATACCGCCGCCGGTGGTCCGCGCTGCATCCGGTGTGCCAGGGGCAAAGCCTATGCCAGTGTCTTGCACTTGCACGATGAGCTGGCCGTCTTGCACCTCGGCGCGCACGCTGATGCTGCCACCTTCGGCCTGGGGCTCCAAGCCGTGGCGGATGGCATTTTCGACCAGGCTTTGCAACATCATGGGCGGAAAGCGGGCGCTGCGCAGGCCCTGGGGCACTTGCAAATCAAACTGCAGGCGCTCTTCCATGCGCATGCGCATGAGTTCCAGGTAGGGCTGCACCACGGCCAGTTCGCGGCCCAGATCGCGCTCGGCCTGGGCGTTGGCCTCGCGCAGCGTGGGCATGGTGGCGCGCAAAAAGGCGATCAGGCTTTTTTGCATGGTGGCGGCGCGCGGCGGATCGGTCTCGATCAGGTGCTCAATACCGGCCAGCGTATTGAACAAAAAGTGCGGCTCCATTTGCGCCTGCATGGCGGCCATGCGCGCCTCCATCACCTGGCGCTTGAGCGACTCGGTTTCGGCCACTTGGGTGGCGGCAGCGGCAACGGCCTCAGCCTGGATGCGGCCGCGGTAAGTGATTTTGAGAATCAAGGAGGCAAGGATCAAGAGCATGGCCAGGTTGGGCAGGCTGTCGGTGCGCTCTACATCGCCTTCGTCGGCGCCAAAGTGGACGTTTACCTCGTCCTCATCACGCGTACCGGCCTGGCTTTCCAGGGCGCGGCGCACGGTTTCTAGGGCTTGCTCGACTTCTTGCTCGCTGGCGTTGGGGCCGATTTGAATATCCACGCCGGGTTTGGCCGCCGAAGCGCCGCCCTGCGCGGCGCTGGCAGGCGCATCGGACGGCGCGCTGATGCGCACGCCTTTTTCGTCAATCTGTAGCTTGGTGGCTTGGCCCTGGGGGTCTTGCGCGCTGATGTGTACACCGGTCTTGTCGATTTGCACCGACACCTTGCCCTTGGCCTGCGGGGCGGAGGCATCGCTGGCGGGCACTTGCGGGGGCGCCTCCGGTGCGGGTTTGATTTTCTTCACCACCACCTCCTGGCGGCGGTGGTGGCCGGTGTGGCCACCAAAGATCGAGGCGGTAACTCCCGCCAAGATCAGCACCAAAATAGAAATCAGAAAAAAGCGCCACCAGCTGATGCTGACCAGCCAGTTGCCATAGGCATGAAAGTAGCGCACGCAGGCGGCGCGCAGTGCGTGCCAGCGGCGGCTCCAGAGATCGTCGCCAGCGGCGGGTGGGGTGGGGGAGGCATTCATGGGTTCATCCTTGGTATTCGGTAAAAGCGCAAACGGCGCCCAACGACACGCACTGTAGGCAGGGCCCGGGCCGCTTGCCACGGCTTTGCGACCAAATGCACAAAGCGGGGGCCAGACGGCAAAAAACGGGTTCAAACTGGCGCTTATTGGCAGGCGTCCACCCATTGGCCCTGGGTCAGCTCAGCCATCTGCAGCGGGCTGATGCGCAAGGCGCTGTTGACCGAACCTGCCGCAGGCAGCACCTCGTCAAAGGCTTGCAAGCTGCGGTCCAGGTACACCGGCAAGGGCGTAGCCAGGCCAAAAGGGCAGACGCCGCCCACGGGGTGGCCGGTCAGGGCCTCGACGTCGTCAAGGGCCAGCATCTTGCCCTTGCCAAATGCGGCTTTGAACTTGGCGTTGTCGATGCGCGCATCGCCACGCGCTACCAACAAAAACACCTTGCCATCGGCCAGCCGAAAAGCCAACGTCTTGGCAATGCGCCCAGGCTCCACGCCATGCGCCTGGGCCGCCAGGGCCACGGTGGCGGTGTTTTCCTGCAGCTCGATGATGGGCATATCCACCTGGTGCGCCGCAAAAAAGGCGCGGACCGATGCAACTGTCATATCCGTCCCGCCGCCTCAGGTGCCTGCCACATAAGGATTGCGCACCCGCTCCACACCAAAGCTGCTTTCCGGGCCGTGGCCGGGAATGAACACGGTGTCGTTGCCCATGGGCCACAGGCGCTGGGTGATGCTGTTTATCAGGTCAGCATGGTTGCCTTGCGGAAAGTCGGTGCGCCCGATGCTGCCGGCAAAGAGCACGTCGCCGACAAAAGCGCGCTTCATCTCCGCCGAGTAAAACACCACATGGCCCGGCGTGTGGCCGGGGCAGTGGCGCACTTGCAAAACGTGCTCGCCCAGGCTGACGGTGTCGCCGTCCTTGAGCCAGCGCGTGGGCTTGAAGGGACGGGCGGGCGGAAAGCCGTAGGTCGCCGCGGCCATGGGCAGCCCGTCGATCCAAAACTGGTCGCCCGGGTGCGGGCCGATGATGGGCAGCCCCAGCCGGTCGGCCAGCTCCTGCGTGGCCGCCGCGTGGTCCACATGGGCGTGGGTAATCCAGATTTGCTCCAGCGTGACGCCCAGCTTTTGGGCCGTGGCGATGAGCAAGTCCAGGTCGCCACCAGGGTCAATGATGGCGGCCTGGTGCGTCTGGTCGCACCAGACAATGGAGCAGTTTTGCTCGAACGGGGTTACGGGAACGGTTTGGTAGTGCAGCATGGGTGGGAGTTTAGTGGGGCAGGCTTCTCTAGCCCCTGCGGATAGTCAAAGGTTTTCTTTACATAACCATTAGTAATGGTTTAAATGCGAAAAACATAAATAAACCAAATAGATTCTCAAATTTTATGAAATAAAGGGTTTCTCCGCATAAGCTGATGTGTCCGCATGATGAACAATGACTGCGGAAAGTAATCGTTGGACATCAATAATCAGGAGCTTTTGATGAAACGTCACAACCTACATGCCATCGCCGCTGCGGTGGGCTTGCTGCTTGCAAGCCAGGCCGGTTTTGCGCAGACGCAAGCGCCCAAAGAGATGGATGCGGTCACCGTCACCGGTATCCGCGCATCCATCCAAAAATCTATCGAGGCCAAACGCAACGCCGACACCAATGTGGAAGTGGTATCTGCCGAAGACGTGGGCAAGATGCCCGACAAGAACATTGC
>CANGNS010000016.1 GCA_947455465.1 Comamonadaceae bacterium
AGCACCGCCACCCGGTGCGGGATGTAGCGGTTGCTGGGCAGCACGGCGTAAATGCCCAGGGGTGGGGGTTCAAAGTCCGCCAGGATCTCCACCACCTGGCCTGACCGCAAAAAAGGTTCCGTCAAAAAATCGGGCTGCACCGAAATACCCATGCCTGCGGCATTGGCGTTTAAAAGCGCCAGGCCGTTGTTGGCCGCCATGCGTCCGCGCACGGCAATGGTTTTGACCTGCCCGTCGATGCGGTACAGCCAATGGGCCGCCGTGCTGCTGCTGGTGTAGAGCAGGCACTCGTGGTTGCGCAATTGCTCGGGGTGCGTGGGCGCGCCGTGCTCGGCCAAATAGGCGGGGGAGGCCACCGTCAGCAAGCGGCAGGCGCCTAGCTTGCGGACAATGTCGCTCGGCTGCAGGTCGGCGGTAATGCGGATGGCCAGGTCCAGGCCTTCCTCGATCAGGTTGGAGCGCTGGTCTGACATGGTCAACAGCATTTCCAGGTGGGGCTGCAGGCGCATGAAGTCCAGCAAAGTGGGCATCAGGCGCTCGCGGCCAAAGCTCAGGGGCACGGCCAGGCGCACCCGGCCGCGCACCAGGGCGCCGTCCTCGGTCAGGCTGGACTCGGCCGCGTCCACCATATTGAGGATGAGCCGGCACTTCTCCAGGTAGGCCGCGCCGGCCGGGGTGAGTGTCAGGCTGCGCGTGCTGCGGGTAATCAGCTTGGCGGCGAGGTGCTTTTCCAGGGCCCCGATTTGGCGGGTGATGGCCGAGCGGTCCACCTGCAGCTGGTCGGCCACGGCCGTGAAGCTGCCCGCCTCGGCCACGCGCACAAAGGTTTGCATTGCGTCGAGTTTGTCCATTGTTGCAAATTATGCAACAAATATTTGTACATATGTGGCTTTTTCTTTTGAAGGAAGCTGCTTACAGTCCGCCTCGCCAACCCAAATACTGCCATGTCCACCCACCGAAACGTCCTCTTTGTGCCCCATGGTGCGCCAACGTTTGCGCTGAACCCGGGGGCTGCGGGCGCTGCCATGACGCAGGTGGCCCAAAGCTTTGCCACGCCGCGCGCTATCGTGGTGCTCAGCCCGCACTGGGAAACCGCCGTGCCCACCGTCGGTACCGCCACCCAGCTCGAGACGATTTACGACTTCTCTGGCTTTGACAGCCGCCTCTACGACATCCGCTACCCCGCCACCGGCTGCCCCGAGGCCGCCAAGTTGGTCGCCAGCGCGCTGCAGGCCCAGGGCTTGGAAGTGCGCCTGGACCCGACGCGCGGCCTGGACCACGGCGCCTGGGTGCCCTTGCGCCAGATGTTTCCGGACGCGGACATTCCGGTGATCCCGCTGTCGCTGCAAACCCATGCCGGCCCGGTGCACGCCTACCGGGTGGGCCAGGCGCTGGCGCAATTGGCGCAGGGCGATGTGCTCATCGTCGCCTCGGGCAACGTCACCCACAATTTGCGCGACTACGGCGTGGCCCGCATGTCCGGTGGCCTCACACCGGCCTATGTCCACAGCTTTGCCGACTGGATACACGCCCATATGGTGGCCACCGACGTGGGCGCCTTGCTCAACTACCGCCAGGCCAGCGCCGACGGCGCGCGCGCCCACCCCAGCGAAGACCATTTGCTGCCCCTCTTTACTGCTTTAGGCGCCGCCGGTGCCGATGCGCAAGCGCAGGCCTTTTTCAGGGGCGTGAGCGATTACGTCATCGCCATGGACGGCTACAGCTTTCACTAACACCACCCCATGACCACGCACTACACCACCCCCGCCAAAGCCCTGCACTGGCTGATGGCCCTCATGCTTGGCTGCCTTTTGGCACTGGGCTTTTACATGGCCGACTTGCCGCGCTCGCCCGAAAGAATTCAGCTCTTTACTTGGCACAAGTGGGCAGGCGTTACCTTTTTTGCCCTGGTCTGGCTGCGCCTGTTTTGGCGCGCCACGCACCGCCCGCCAGCCTATCCGGCCAGCATGACCGGCTTGCAGCAGACGGCGGCCCATGCCGGGCACTTTGCGATTTATGTGCTGATGCTGGCCATACCGGTGAGCGGCTGGATCATGAGCTCGGCCAAGGGCGTGCAAACCGTCTGGTTTGGCGTGCTGCCGCTGCCCGACCTGGTGGCCCGCGATAAGGCCCTGGGCCACCAGCTAGAGGAGCTGCACAGCGCGCTGGCCGTGGGCCTGATGGCGCTGGTCGGCGTGCATGTGGCCGCCGCCGTGTACCACTACCGCGTACTCAAAGACGACGTCTTGCAACGCATGATGCCCTCTAAAGCCGAATAAAGCCGACCAAGGCAGAACACTGATATGAAATACACACACTTTGCAGCCCTTGCGGCCGGCTTTTTATTGGCTACCAGCAGCATGGCCGCGCCATTCCAAGGCGTGCAGCTGGACAAAAGCAGCATCACCTTTCGCTACAAGCAAATGGGCGTCTCCATGGATGGCAAGTTTGGCAAATTTGCCAGCGCGCTCAGCTTTGACCCAGCCAAGCCCGAGCAGGCCAGCGCCACCATCGACATCGACCTGGCCAGCATAGACACCGGCTCGGGCGAGGGCGATGACGAGGTGGTCGGCAAACCCTGGTTCCACACCGCAGCCTTCCCAAAGGCCGTTTTCGTGCTCAAGCAAATGAAGGCCACGGCGCCCAATGCGTACGAGGCCAGCGGCACGCTCAGTATCAAAGGCCGCGCGAGGGAGCTGAAGTTCCCGGTCAAGTACATGGCCCAAGGCGCCAAAGGCCAATTGAGCGCCAGCTTCACCCTGGCGCGCGCCGACTTTGCCATCGGCGAGGGCGTCTGGTCCAAATTTGACGTCATTGCCAATGACGTTCTGGTCAATTTTCAACTCACCGTCCAAGCGGGCAAATAAACCTTTTTTTAACTGGAGAACCTCTATGAAAACTTTGAAAACCCTCAGCGCCGCTATCGCACTTACGGCCATCAGCATGGGCGCCGCCCTGGCCGCCCCCGTGACCTACACGGTGGACAGCTCGCATACCTACCCGCGTTTTTCGTATTCGCACCTGGGCTATTCCACCCAGCTGAGCAGCTTTACCAACACCAGCGGCACCGTGGTGTTTGACGCTGCGGCCAAAACCGGCGCGGTCGACATCATCATTGACATGACCACCGTCAACACCGGTTCTACCGACTTCAACAGCCACATCCAAGGCGAAGGATTTCTGGAGACCGCCAAGTTCCCCAAAGCCACTTTCAAATCCACCAAAGTGGTTTTTGACGGCGACAAGCCCGCTTCCGTAGAAGGCCAGCTCACCATCAAAGGCGTGACCAAAGCCGTCACCCTGACCGTGACCTCCTTCCAGGCCGTACCCCACCCGATGATGAAAGTGCCCGCACTGGGCGCCAACGCTTTCACCACCATCAAGCGCACCGAATTTGGCGCTGGCAAATACGCCCCCTACGTGGGTGACGAGGTGCGTATCGACATCGCGATCGAAGCGCTGGCCAAATAATTTCCCTTCACCACCTATTACCTAAAGAGACTTCGTATGACAGACATTACAAGCGCCATCAATGGCCGCACCTCGGCCAACAACTTTGACCCCACCCACGTCATGAGCCAGGCTGAGATTTCGGAGCTGGCCCAACTGGCCAACCAAACCCCCACCTCCTTTAACCAGCAAAACTGGCGCCTGGTGGCCGTCAACACGCCCGCTGCCAAAGCGCGCCTGAAGGCCGCCGCTTTCAACCAGCCCAAAGTGGGCGACGCGGCCGTGACCTTTGTGGTCGTCGGCAAAGTGGGCGGCCACAAAGACCTGCCCACGCTCATCAAGCCCATGCTGGACGGCGGCCATATCGACCAAGCCGCTTTTGACGGCTGGATCGGCATGGCCAACGGCATGTACGACAGCAACGCCCAACTGCAGCGCGACGAAGCCATCCGCTCGGCCTCCATGGCCGCCATGACGCTGATGTACGCCGCCCACGGCAAAGGCCTGGTCTCGGGCGCCATGATCGGCTTTGACCCCGCCGCCGTCAGCGCCGAGTGCAAACTCGCCGCCAACGAAATCCCCGCCATGCTCATCGCCGTAGGCCGCCCCGCCCCCGGCAACTGGCCCCGCAAAGTGCGCCGCGCCCTGGCGGACGTGGTGAGCTTTAGCGCGGACTAAGTTCCACGCGCAAAGCGCAAAGGCCGGGGAGCTAATCCCCGGCTTTTTTTTGCACGCAAAATGGCTAAGTAAAGACAAACATTTATCTTTCGGTGGGGTCTCCTGGGGGAGGTGCCCTGCGCAATCTCTCGCTCAGGCGAGACGCCCCGCTTTTTTGGGTTTACGGGTTTACCCCCGTATCCAGGGGAGCCTGGCACTCCTATGCTGAATCACCGATCCCACCTACTGGCGGCTCAGCCTGGCTTGCGGACATTCGGTTGGCACCCTCAGAAATAATCAACTAGGAGATTTCGTATGAGTTTTACAGTTCCACCAATGTTTTCCCGACGGGCCAGACCGCTGGCATGGCTGGCCATAGCCAGTGCAAGTTGGGTGATTTCTGCCTGCGGTGGCAGCAATAGCGCCACCGTCGCAACGCCGGCTCCCGTAGTTGTTGTCGCGCCAACCACCGCCCCGGGTCTCAATATCAAGTCCTCACCTGCCTACCGGGTGACCGGCGGCAGTGCCTTGATCGAAGTGGCTATGCCTTCCGATGCCAAAACGGGCGAAGCGCTGTCGGTCAGCCTCAACGGCACGGATGTCACCAGCGCATTCAAAGCCGGCAGCACTACTGGCACCATGCTGGGCTTGGTCAGTGGACTGACCACCGGCGACAACGCGCTGACCGCCAAGGTCGGCAGCTCGGGCACCACATCGCTTACGCTGACCAACTATGCGATTACCGGGCCGGTAACGTCCGGTCCGCATATCTCGCCCTTTATTTGCCAGCTCGATGCCTTGGCCTTGCCCGACGGCAGCCGGTTAACCGCCGTGAGCGCCAACGACCCGACCTGCTCGGCCACAACCAACGTGCAATACCAATACCGCTCGACTGGCGAGGTCTTTAAAACACTGACTGACAAGACCAAAATTCCGGCAGACGTCAAGATGATTAAGAACGCGGCGGGCGCCTCGGTGCCCTACATCGTTCGCGTCGAGACCATGACCATCGACCGCGGTATCGCACAGATCACCATCTTGTTTGACCCCACGACCGACGTCGAGCCCACCCCGGCTACACCACCCAAGAACTGGAACAAGCGCCTGGTCTATGGCCACGGCACCGGTTGTATGGCGGGTTGGTTTATCCAAGGCGGTGTCTGGGGTTACAACCCGATGAATGACACCTGGCTCTCACGCGGCTATGCAGTGGCAAATAACACCCTGAACCACCCCACCAATAGCTGCAACCAGGTGCTGGCGGGCGAGGCGGCGGTGATGACCAAGGAGTACTTTATTAAGCGCTTTGGTGCACCGGTTTACACCATCTCCACCGGCACCTCGGGCGGCTCGATCGCCAGCGTCCAGCTCAGCGATATGTTCCCCGGCCTGTTTGACGGTGCCCTGGTCGATGCCAGCTTCCCGGACGTCATCACCATTGCCCAGTCTGCTACCGATGCGCATTTGCTCAGCAATTATTTTGCAACCACGGCACCTTCGGCGGCCTCGTTCACATCGCAGCAAAAAGCCCTGATTTCCGGCTACGCGGCTGAAATGACCATGGTCGCGGCAGGCAACCAAATGGGCCGCACGGACCCTGTTCCCGGCCGCTTGGCGCCGATTTTTGCCGGCGTTGCCAACTACGCTTCTGCGGTTTGGAACGCCATAGTGCCTGTCTCTATGCGCTACGATCCCAACACCACGCCGCCCAACTTCACCGGCGCGCGGCCCACGATTTACGACGCCAGCGTCAATGTCTACGGCCGTGGCCCCAATCCCTTGGACCCGTCGGGCAAGTCGACCATTGGCCTGCGGACCTACGACAACGTGGGCGTGCAATACGGCCTCTCGGCGCTCAATGCAGGCACCATCACGGCCACGCAGTTCTTGGACATCAACGCCAACATCGGCGGTTTTGATACCGATGCCAACCCCATCGCAAGCCGCAGTGTGGGTAACGACGGAGCCATCCAGCGCGCCAATCAGGCTGGCTTGCTGCTTAGCGGTACGGCCGGCTTAGGCAACATTCCCATTCTGGACGTCACCAATATTTACTCGGAAGACACCAATAACTACCACCTACAGTGGGAGCACTTTGCGGTGCGCGAGCGCCTGGTCCAAGGCTATGGCAATGCCGACAACTACGTGATGTGGCGCGGTGGCCCAGGTACCGGCCCAACAGCTGCCAACCCGGCAGCCATCATCGCCGCGCTCAGCCCCAACGCGATTGCTGCATTCGAGAAGTGGATGGAAGCCATTGTTGCGGACAAGTCGTCAGACCCACAGCGCACCAAGACCATTCGCAACAAGCCTGCCGATTTGGTGGACGGCTGCTTCGACAAGTCCAGCCCGCCCCAGTTCATTGCCGAAAAGCAGGTCTTGGGCACCAGCGGCACGCAGTGCAACATCTTGTGGCCATCCTACCGCTTCCCGCGTATGGAAGCGGGTGGTCCTCTAGCATCCAACAACCTGAAGTGCCAACTCAAGCCGGTGGACTTGGCTGACTACAAAGTCACGTTCAGCGCTGCCGACCTAAGCCGCCTGCGCACCATCTTCCCGCAAGGCGTGTGCGACTTCAGCAAGCCGGGCGCCAACTTCACCAAAGTGGTACCGTGGGCATCGTTTGGCCCGTCTAAAACCAATCTGGTCTACGACATCACCACCGCCAAGTAAAACCACCCTGGTTCGCCAGAGCAAGAAGCCGGACAGTGTCCGGCTTCTTGCTTTTTGGGACTGCCCAAGGGCCTCCGGCAGAAAAGCGGTACGCTTAGGTCAAAATGTAATTTTTAAAAACGTAATCGTTTATAGTTTGGCAAATGTTTGCCAAGACTATCATTTACTTTATCGGCTGACCCATGCCGTTTCTCGACTGGGTCAACAAGCGCCAAGCTACGCGCAGCGCGCAAGACGTGCCTTACCACTTGCTACGCCAGGTCAGCGCACACGGCGACACTACTGGCGCGTACGCCGACAACCTGCTGGTGCAGGGCGACAACCTGCTGGCCCTCAAGGCGCTGCTGCCTTTTTACCGGGGGCAGATCAAGTGCATATTTATCGACCCGCCCTACAACACGCAAAGCGCCTTCGAACACTACGACGACCGGCTGGAACACAGCCAGTGGCTGAGCATGATGTACCCGCGCCTGGCGCTGCTGCGCGAGCTACTGGCTGAGAACGGCAGCATCTGGGTGACGCTGGATGACAACGAGGCGCACTACTGCAAGGTGCTGATGGATGAGGTGTTTGGGCGGCAGAATTTTCTACGTAATGTTGTTTGGCAAAAAAAATATACGGTAGCAAGTGATTCAACGGGAATACCCGACTCGCATGATCACATTCTTGTTTACCGGCGCGGACAAAAATTAACCCGGAACTTACTACCAAGAACTGATAAGCAAAATTCACTCTATAAATACGATGACCAAGACGGTCGCGGTCCGTGGCGCACCGATAACTTGAGCGTGAAATCTTACTCAGCTGATTACGACTATCCAATTATTAATCCGAATACAGGTATTGCTTACCGCCCACCCTCCGGCCGATGCTGGCAGACCAGTGCAGTACGAATGCACGATTTAATAAAAAATAATTTTATATATTGGGGAAAAGGTGGGAAAGGTGCACCTCAATTAAAACGTTATCTACATGCTGTTCAGCAGGGGATCGTCCCCAATTCATGGTGGCCACACGAAGAGGTTGGCCACAACGATGAATCTCGCAAAGAGCAAAAAATATTTTTCGGAAATTTGGCGTTTTCAACGCCAAAACCAGAACGGTTGCTAAGTCGCATTATCGAGATTGCCACCAACCCCAACGACCTCGTCCTCGACAGCTTCCTAGGCTCAGGCACCACCGCCGCGGTGGCCCACAAAATGGGCCGTCGCTACATAGGCATCGAGATGGGCGAACATGCCCAAACGCATTGCCTGCCCCGGCTGCAAAAAGTGCTGGAGGGCGAGCAAGGTGGCATCAGCGCGCAAGTGGGCTGGCAAGGTGGCGGTGGTTTTCGCTTTTGCAAAGTGGGTAGCGCGGTGTTTGATGCTTTTGGCGCGATTCACCCCGACGTGAAGTTCAACGCGCTGGCCGCTTACCTCTGGCATTTTGAAACCGGCACCCCCGGCAAAGCCCGCTACGAAAAGCCCCGCCTGGGCATGCACCAGGGCACGGCCTATTACCTGCTGTTTAACGGCATTTTGGGCGACCGCCGGCCCGAAGGCGGCAATGTACTAACGCTGGCGGTGCTGCAAATGATCGAAGAGGCCATGCCCCACGCCGGCCCCAAGGTTATTTATGGCGAGACCACCAGCCTGGGGCCTGCCCGCCTGGCGCGCCTGGGTATCAGCTTTAAGCAAATTCCTTACGACCTCCCGCTGCGCTAGCCGCACTTACCGCTGTCTTGCCAGCCCACGCCATGACGCTTGTTCTTAAAAACTACCAAGTCCAGTCCCTGGACGCGCTGCGCGCCTTTTTGCTGGCCTGCCGCAGCGCCAGCCCAGCAGCGGCCTTTGCCGCGCACGGCGCCAGCGCCCGCCAGTGGAGCGGCAGCCCAGCGGCTCCTGCCTACAGCGCCCGCTTTGGGGCGGATGTACCTTGCGTATGTTTGCGCGTGCCCACCGGCGGCGGCAAGACGCTGATGGCCGCGCACGCGGTGGCCATTGCCGGCCAGGCCCTGCTGCATAGCGATACGCCGGTGGCCTTGTGGCTGACGCCATCGGACACGATCCGCCGCCAGACCCTAGAGGCCTTTAGCGATGCACGCCACCCTTACCGCCAGGCGCTGGCACAGCACCTTGGCGACCGGGTGCGGGTGTGCGATCTGGACTCATTGCAAACCATAGGCCCGCACGATGTAGGCTACGCCGCTATCGTGGTCATCAGCACGATTCAGGCCTTGTCGGTGCGCAGGACGGCAGACCGCACGGTGTATTCGTTTTTCGAGGCGCTGTCGCCCCACTTTGCGGCCCTGCCGCCGGGCGCGGATCCCGCGCTGGAGCGGGTGAGCGATGCAGACCTGGAGCAGCAGCCTTTTTTGACAGCCGCCGATGTGGGCCGCATCAAGCATTCGGTGGCCAATTGGCTGCATTTGCAGCATCCGCTGGTGATCGTAGACGAAGCGCACAACCACCAGACGGAAGTCTTTTACAAGGCCATCGGACGCCTGAACCCGAGCTGCGTGCTGGAGTTCACGGCCACGCCGGTGGCCGGTATCAATGTGCTGCACCATGTCGCGGCGCAGGAGCTGAAGGCCGAGCAAATGGTCAAGCTGCCCATTGTGCTGACCGAGCATCCGCAGGGCTGGCAGCAATGCTTGCACCACGCGCGCCTGTCACGCGATCATCTGGAGGTGCTGGCCGCCCAGGAGCCCGACTACCTGCGCCCCATCGTGCTGGTGCAAGCGCAGGACAAAAACGGCACGGCCACGGTGGACGTTGTGCGGCAGTTTTTGCAGGACGAGGAAGGCATTGCCCCGGAGCAAATTGCCGTGGTCACCGGTACGCAAAAAGACCTGGACGGTATCAACCTGCTAGATGCGCAATGCCCGGTGCGCTATGTGGTGACGGTGGAGGCTTTGAAAGAAGGCTGGGACTGCGCTTTTGCATATGTGCTGGCCGGCCTGCAAGATGTGCATTCGGCCAAAGACGTGGAGCAATTGCTCGGGCGTGTGCTGCGCATGCCCTATGCACGCACCCGTAAGCATGAGGCGCTGAACAAAGCCTATGCCCATATCGTGGCGGAAAGTTTTGCGCAAGCAGCGCACAACATCACCGACCGCCTGGTCCACAACATGGGCTTTAATGCTTATGAGGCCGCGTCCATGTTGGCCTCGCCGCAAATAGATTTAACGCTGCAAGGTGGCTATGCGCAAAGCTCCTTGCGGCCCGACAGCTATATCCCTCTGCCCGCTATGCCAACGGCCCAAGTGCAGGCTAGCTGGCCACAAGCGGTCCGCCAGGTTCTGGAACTGCGGCCCACGACCGTAGGCGCTGCGGCCTTGCTAGCGGGTAATTTGCCCGATGCTGATTTTGCCCAAGTGGAGCAGTGCCTGTTGGCTGCCGTGAAGCCCGCAGAGCGGCCCGGCGTGCAAGCGCAGTTTGAAGTGCAGCGCGCTTTGCGCGCCGCCCACTGCGCACCGGCCCAACTGGGCCAGCAGTTCGCGCCGCTGCCGCAACTGTGTTTGCCCTTGGATGGACATCTGGAAGTGGTGGACCGACATACCCTGGCCGGCATGGGCCAGATGCGGCTGGACGGGCCGGTGCAGCTCGCAGCCTTTGGTGCGCAGACGCTGGAGACTTTTGAAATTGACTTAGAGGCCGATGGCATGAAGTACCACAAAGGCCAGGCGCAACAGGTGGAACTGGCCTATCTGACCACGGCGGTGCTGAGCGAAGAAGACTTGGTACGCTGGCTAGACCGCGAGGTGCGCCAAAGCGACATTGGCCAATTGCACATGCGCGCCTGGCTGCTGCGCATGCTGCGCCATTTGCAGCAGGACCGGGGACTTAGCCTGCCCCAATTAGTGACAGCGCGCTTTGCGCTGGTGCCGTGTTTGACCAAAGAAATAGAGCGCCTGCGCGCCGCCTTGGTGGAACAAAGCTTTGCCCGGCAATTACCGCTGATGACGCTGGCAGACGTGGCGCAGGCGCCCCAGTGCAGTTTCCGCTTTGAGCCCGGTATCTACCCCGCGCGTAATGTGTACCGCAACGGCAGCTACGGCTTTAGTAAGCATTTTTACGGCGCGCACCAGATTCACGATTTACAAGAAGTGACCGGCGCAGGTGCGCTGACCGAAGAGTTTGTATGCGCCCGCGCCATCGACATGTGCCCCCAGGTAAAGCACTGGGTGCGCAACATCGAGCGGCAGGAAAAATCATCTTTCTGGCTACCCACCAGCACCGACTATTTCTATCCCGACTTTGTAGCTGAACTTCACGACGGACGTTTATTGGTCGTGGAATACAAAGGCAGCATCTTGTGGGACAGCACCGACTCCACCGAAAAACGCCTGATCGGCCAGCAATGGGAAACCGAGAGCAAAGGCCAATGTATGTTCCTCATGGCCCGTAAGGTCGATACGCAGGGGCGGGATGTGGTGGGGCAGATTGCGGCGAAGGTAGCGGTGTGAAGGGATTTTGATTTGAAAGGAGTATTGATGAAACAAGAACTTACATGGCCGGAGGCCATCCAATTAGTTTTGGAGAACCATCCGACGGGCCTTCACTACGCTGCAATTACAGAAGAGATATTGGCAAAAGGGCTGAAACAGCAGCTTGGAGCGACACCGGCTGCAACCGTCAGCGCCGTCATTACCTCTGCAATCAAGAAATCCGCAGCCTCAGCGCCCTACATTCGTATAGGCAAAGGCTCGTTTGCATTAAAGAAATTTTTCTCAAGCGAAGTAATTAATAGCTACAGCGAAAATTCTGCTGAAAAAATTGCTGCGGATGAGGCTGAAAAGCAAATTTTTCAGGCATTCGGAATGTACTGGAGGCGCGACGCAGTTAGTTGGAAAGCAATCTCGGCGATATTGGGTATGAAGGGCGATAAAGGGCCGTACGTCGATTTTTCCGGTCAGCAAGCGACCTACCTTTTACACAGTGGGCACAAGATAATTTACGTGGGGCAAGGGGCTCTTGGTAAGCGACTTTTTGAACACACCAAAGGCCGCATGTCATTTCGTTGGGATAGGTTTTCTTGGTTTGGCCTATGTCCTATTGGTGAAGATGGAAGTATGTCGGCTATGCCCAAAAGCTATTCGGCAAAGAGCATGTTGACTTCTCTCGAAGCGCTATTGATTGAAGCAATAGAGCCTGGCCTGAATCGGCAAAGAGGACAAGACTTTGGGACATTGGAATATGACCAGTACGTGGGCTGAACCTAACGAAGTTCAAAGGACAATATGCTCACGCAAAAAATATAGGTGTAAATCGCGTACGGCAGCGATTATTGGGCCATATGTTTGACTTGTAATCGCGAAACGGTAGATTAATTTTCCGCCACGTCAACAATGGACCGGCAGTAACTATGGTTTCGAATATAGAGTTTTATCTACGCGTAAGCGCTGGGCTATGGCTGGCAATAGGCCATTGATATACGAATCCAAAATTGGGCTTGAAAGTCCATCCGCCCAACGTTCAGCTCGCAATATTAAATGAACTGTCTGTCGCAGGGTAGGAAAATCAACCTGCAAGATCGCAGTTTCGGGATTTTCGGCAAATGGCTCCAGTGGATTCTGTGGTGACGCATCTCTAATCACAAATCCACTTGCATAGGCGCCGATAACAAAAAGTTTGTAGTACTCAAGATTGAAAAACTCTAAATATGCTTCAGACGACAGTTGGTTAACTGTAGGCACTCTGAAGTGAGCGCATGCTTGTTTTCCAAGACCTTCAATAAGCTGCATGAAATGTTGTGCTTGATGCTCATTAATGGTTGATCGTTTTGAAGCAGGCAAGCTTTGAATAAAGTGATGGCGCTTTCTTTCTGCAGACATATCAATTTAGTCAGTTTTACCTATATTAAAGCGATGGCAGTGCTAAATGGACGTGTATTGGAAAATCTATTTGGATTAACAAACATTCAATTGTTCGCTTCGTATTACGCTGATTGTCGGTGCAAGTTTTAGGATTCATTGGCGCGAGGCGCCGCGGCGCCGGAATATTGGCGGTCAGGGCGATTTAGCCCTGATTGCAGTCCATCGATATGTTCAAACAAATCGTTATTTATTGATTGCCATAACGGATCCAAAATGAACTCTATGCCCTCGCGGCGCGCCAGTTTGGCAGCGGGTACAAAGTCGCTGTCGCCAGACACCAGCACAATGGTGCTTGCTTGTTTCTTCAAGGTGATGCTGGCGATGTCTACGCCGATGCGCATATCAACCCCTTTTTGCTTAAACCCTGGCGTTATCGCGCCGGGTTCAAGGCTGACCCAAAAGTCACGCATGCGCGCAAGATCGCGTACCTGCTCGGAGCTGAGTGTCAACGTAGCGCCCTTATTGCCCACGTCGCTGTCTGACGGCAGCTCGCTGAGTGCCTCTACCCATTGCCGTGATTTCAAAACATTTTTAGTCCAGCGGCTGTCAATGGACCAGTTGGCATCCCGACTAATTTTTCCAAGGCGTAGAGCGAATTTTCGCTGTTGACGCAGCAGCTCAAAGATGGCGTTGCGCCTAGCGGCGGTATCAGAATGCTGGTAGTTGATTTGCCGATTCAGAAGCGGGTGGTGTCCTGTGCCCTCGTACGGCACGGCGTCGTAATAAAAAATGCGATAGACGTGTTGATGCCAGGTTTTGCGGTCAGCGTTGGAGATGTGCCTAAGCGCGGTAATGTGTTTGCGGCAGAGGATACGTAGCCAGTTAACAATGTCTTTGGGGGTATCGCAACGCTTGGGCGCAACCAGCTTTGGCAGACGCCGTAGAAAGTAAGCGCCATCAATGAGGATGGCAATAGGCCCGCCGCTCATGCCCCCACCCTGAAAACACAAACGTCCAGAAATGAGAAAGCCCCAGGGTTTCTGCACACTCCCGGGATAGGTGGGAGGGCGTACTTCCAAGGGGCGGATGTAGGCGTAATTATAGCCAGCGAAAAATCGAGTTCAGTATCGATAAAAACCCTGATCGCCGCAGTGTAGACGCGTCCGACTTCGGATTTTTGTTGAACCGTTACAAAGGTTTGATTCATGAAGCAGGGGCGTGTGTGCTCTGGCCGCCGTTGCCTACGAAGCCATCTGCGCCTGAATTGGCGTAGTTTTGATTCGGCCCGGAGTTTTCGAGAAGCGCGCTAGTCATGGTTTGGTGAATATTCCCATAGGGCCCAAATATTTGCCCTATGCGTAATTATTTACCAAAAAATAAGCGATTTTCTGAATTTACGTGAATAGTAAAAAAATAGTTTCAACTTGGCGCCCGAACCGCAATGCACTTGCCGCGTAAGCCTCCTTACCTTGCCTGCGTCAAAGTAACCCCAAACTCCAAAGCCGCATCCTCCAGCAAGCTTACCTGCCCGCGCGCGTAAGTGCTAAAGAAGTAGGCGTGAAAGTGCTGCGCATCCAGGCGGTGCAGCAGGCAGGGGATGTGGTGGTGGCCGGTCAGGGCAAAGCTGTCCTTGGCAAAGGCGGCGGGCCGAAAGTCCAGGGCGTAGAGCTTGGACAGTGTGTCTACCGCTTTCTCACCTTGCACGCTGACGCGCACGCGGGCGTGGCTCAGGTCTAGTACCGAGCCAATGTCGGCGCCTACGTGCTGGCGCAGCAGGGCAACGCGGTCGCTGAGGGCTTGGTCATCCTGACCGATCAGCAAAAACTCAAACGGGCCGCTGCGCATCAGCGTGCCCAGGGCGCAATGCGTTAGCTGGCCGGTGTGCAGGGGCGCTTCGCAGTCCAGGGCGCGGTGCAGTGCGCTGCTCAGCGCGCCAATGCCGGCCGACCAGGTGCTGATCTGCGTAACGTTGGCCAGTGTTTGCACCCGCAGGTGCACCTGCACCTGGCCGCTGCGTGTGGGGTGGCTGGTGGTGCCCGGGGCGGTGGGGGTGGAGGTATCAGACACGGTAGCGGGCTCCTTGCGGGTCGATAAAGCAGGGCTCGACCACGCGCAGCCGGTATTGGCGGCCTGTAGCTGGCGATGCGGCCACCACTTCTTGGCCCACATGCGCGGTGCCGCCCTGCAGCAGGCCTAGCGCAATGGCCTTGCCCACGGTTTTGCTAAAGGTGGTGGAGGTCACGTGCCCGCGCCCGTGGCCTTCGATGGCGTCGTCGGCAAAAAACAGGATGGAGCCGTTGCTTGGCGGCTGCGCTGGGTCCACCGCTTCCAGGCCGACCAGGGTGGGTCGGTCGGGTTTTTGCAGGTGTTCGCTTTGGGCCAGGGCCTTGCCCCAGAAGTCTTTGGTCTGGCTGGCCATGCGGCCGGCGCCCAGGTCGCCCAAAGTGGTGCGGCCGTCCATCTCCGAGCCGACCACGTGGCCTTTCTCGATACGCAGTGAGCCCAGCGCCTCTAGGCCATAGGGCCGCAGCTGCCAGGGCGTACCCGCTTCCATCAGGTGCTCCCACACGGCCAGGCCGTGGTGCGTGGGCACAAAGATTTCATAGGCCAGCTCACCCGAGAAGGTCAGGCGCAGGATGCGCAGCGCCACACCTTCGAGGGCGCCTTGGCCTTGCGTGTCCAGCAGGCCCATAAAGGGCAGGGAAGCGTCGGCAAAGTCCAGGTGCGGGAAGGCCGCTTGCAGCACCTCGCGGGTGCGCGGGCCGGCCATACTCATGGCCGCCCACTGGTCGGTGACCGACGCTACGGTGACGCGCAGCTCGGGCCAGACCACTTGCAGCAAAAACTCCAGATGGCTCATCACCTTGGCCGCTTGTGCGGTGGTGGTGGTCATGAAAAACTGGGTGTCGCTGATGCGCGTGGTGGTGCCGTCGTCCATGACGATGCCGTCTTCGCGCAGCATGAAGCCGTAGCGCGCTTTGCCCACGGCCAGCTTGGAGTAACCGTTCACATACACGCGGTCCAAAAATTCGGCGGCGTCCGGGCCTTGGACATCGATCTTGCCCAACGTGGAGGTGTCGGCGATGCCTACGCTTTCGCGCACAAAGTCCATCTCGGTTTTGTAGGCCTGCGAGAGCGTGGCGCCATGCGTGCGGTACCACAGGGGGCGCAGCCAGTAGCCCGCCTCCATCTTGACGCCGCCGTGGGCCATGTGCCAGTCGTGCATAGCCGTAAGTCGCTCGGGCTGGAAGTGGCTGCGCACATTGCGCCCGGCCAGCGCGCCCAAGGATGCGGGCGTGTAGGGTGGGCGAAAAGTGGTGGTGCCGGCCTGGGCCATGTCCACCTCGCGCTGCGCGGCCATGATGCCGATGCCGTTGAGGTTGGAGGTCTTGCCCTGGTCGGTGCCCATGCCCAGCGTGGTGTAGCGCTTAAGGTGCTCCACCGACACATAACCTTCGCGGTGGGCGAGCTCGACATCGTCAATGCTGACGTCGTTCTGGAAATCGACAAACGCTTTGCCGCCGCCCTGGCCTGCGCGCAGTGGCGCAGCGGGCACAAAGGCCATGCCAAAGCCCGCTTGCAGCACGGGCGCTGTGCCGCTGGCTTGCAGGCTGAGCACGCCAGCGGCCTGGGCGCCAGCGTTCCAGCCCGAGGCGATGGCACCGTCCCAAGTCTGCTCGCCGACCATGCTTCCGGCGCCAAACTGGGCGCGGTCAAAGCCGCCGGGTACAAAGCAGGCGATGTCGCTGCGGTAAACCGGCTTGACGTTGCGGTGCGAGCTCAGGTGCACGGTAGGCGTCCAGCCGCCCGACATGGCGACCAAATCGACCTGCAGCTGCATGGCGCCACCCATGACGCGGCCGCTGTTGGCGTCATAGCCTTCAATGCGGCAGCTGCTGGCCCGCTGAAAGCCATCCACCTTCGTGATGGCGCTGCCGTGGTGCACGGTAATGCCGGCGCTATTGGCGGCGCTGAGCAAGGCCGGCGCGCTGGTGGGCCGCAGGTCGACGATATGCACCTGCGCTCCGGCCTCGGCCAGCGCCAAAGCGTCGGCGTAGGCGGCGTCATTGTTCAGGCAAAAGACCGCACGCTTGCCCGGTGTGACGGCATAGCGGTTGACATAAGCGCCTACCGCGCTGCTGAGCATGACGGCGGGCTTGTCGTTGCCGGCAAACACCAGCGGGCGCTCGATGGCACCGCAGGCCATGACGATGGCGCCCGCCCGCACGGTGCGCATGCGCTGGCGCGGTACGCCAAAGGCAGGGTCGGCCACGCCGGGGGCGCTGCGCTCGATCACGCCGACGGTATTGCCGTCGTAAATGCCAAACGCGGTGCTGCGCGTGTGCAGGCGCACGCGGCCGCTGGCTTGCAGCTCCTGAAGCATATGGGTGAGCCATTGCGCTTGCGGGCTGCCGACCGGGCAGTTGAGCAGGGCGCCGCCTAGTTCAAAGTCTTGCTCGACGAGCATGACCTCGGCACCGGCGCGGGCCGCTTGCAAAGCAGCAGCCAGCCCGGCTGCGCCCGAGCCGATGACCAGCACGTCGACATAGTCGTTGTGGTAGTCGTAGCGGTGGATATCAAAGTCGGGCACCGAAGCGCCCAGGCCGGCCGCTTTGCGGATGAAGTGCTCGTACAACATCCAGGCCTTGCGCGTCGGGCCCATGAACGTTTTGTAATAAAAGCCAGCCACAAACAGCGGTGAGAGCAGCGAGGTGACGGCCATCATGTCCAGGCGCACCGAGGGCCAGGCGTTTTGGGTGCGGGCGCACAGGCCTTGCTCCAGCTCGGCCACGGTGGCAGCGATATTGGGCTCGCGGGTGGCCCCGTCGCCCAGTGTGAGGAGCGCATTGGGCTCTTCCACACCGGCGGCTATGATGCCGCGGGGGCGGTGGTATTTGAAGGAGCGGCCTACCAGGTGCACATCGTGCGCCAACAGCGTGGAGGCCAGCGTGTCACCGGCAAAGCCTTGGTAGGACGTGCCGTTGAGCGTAAAGCGCAGCGGCGTGTCGCGGTCGATGCGCCCACCGCTGGCCAGGCGGTATTTGCCGCCTTGGGGCTTGGCTGTCTTGCTCATGCCACGCTCCTTTGCGCGGCAGGTACCACCGATTCAATGTCGTGCGTCACCGTGTGGCGCTTGACTACCAGCCAGCGGCGGCAGCCCAAAGTGTGTTGCCAAAATTCGCTATGGATGCCGCGCGGATTGGGGCGGGTATAGACGGTGTTAACCCAGGCGTCGTGGTGTTCTACGCCCAGGTCGGGGTAGGCTTGGGTGGCGTCCCCAAAGTAGCTGAACTCTTCGTGGTCGCGGGTGCCGCAGTAGGGGCAGGCGATGCGTAGCATGGTGGTATCTGCCCTTTCTATTGCAAATGGTTGTAAGGGCCGGTGCCCGCTTCGTCGATGTAGCGGCCTTTGGCAAAGCGGTCCAGCGTAAAGCCGGCGTTGTAGGCATGCGGCACGTCATTGGCGATCGTGTGCGCAAAACACCAGCCCGAGGCCGGAGTAGCTTTAAAGCCGCCATAGCACCAACCGGTATTGAGGTAGAGCCCATCAACCTGGGTTTTGGTGATGATGGGGCTGCCGTCCGGCGTCATGTCCATGATGCCGCCCCAGTGGCGCAGCACGCGCAGGCGCGCAGCACTCGGCATGGCGCTGACCAGCGCTTGTGTTACTTCGCTGACATTGGCCAGATTGCCGCGCTGGGCGTAGGAGTTGTAGCGGTCGATATGGCCGCCAAACACCAGGCCCCCTTTGTCCGACTGCGAGAAATAAAAATACGAGGCCGACCAGACCACCACATGGTTGACGATGGGCTTGATGGACTCGGTGACATAGGCCTGCAGCACATGGCTGTCGATGGGCAATTGCAGCCCGGCCTTTTGCGCCAAGGGTGAAGTGTTGCCCGCCACTGCCATACCTACTTTGCCCGCGCTGATGGTGCCGCGCGAGGTGTGTACGCCGGTGATGCGTTCGCCCGACCACTCAAAGTCGCGCACTTCGCAGTTTTGGATGATGTCCACGCCCAGCGCATTGGCTGCGCGGGCGTAACCCCATACCACCGCGTCGTGGCGGGCAGTGCCCGCGTCGGGCTGCAACATGGCACCGTAAATCGGAAAGCGCGCTTCGTCAGAAAAATCGAGGTAGGGCGCTTCTTTCATCACGTCTTCGCGGCTCAAGATGTCGGCGCGGATGCCGTTGAGGCGCATGATGTTGGCGCGGCGGATTTGCGCATCATGCCCACTGGGCGACATGGTGACGTACAAATAACCACGCGGCGAAAACATGACGTTGTAGTTCAGCTCTTGCGACATGCCGCGCCACAAGGACATGGAGTGTTCGTAAAACGCGGTGTTGTCCTGCATCATGTAGTTGGAGCGCACGATGGTGGTGTTGCGCCCCGCATTGCCCGAGCCGATATAGCCTTTTTCCAGCACCGCGATGTTTTTGATGCCGTGGTTTTTGGCCAGGTAATAGGCAGTGGCTAAGCCATGCCCGCCGCCGCCGATGATGATGACGTCATAGCTTTTGCGCGGTTCGGGGTCGCGCCAGGCGCGGTCCCAATGTTTATGGCCGCCAAGCGCATTGCGCAGCAATGACCAGGCCGAGTAGTGCGTCATCGGGGCGTCTCCTTACATGCGCATGCGTTTGGCTTCGGGGTCGAAGGGCGGGTCCATCTGCAAGTGTGCCGCCCGGCGCTCACCCAAGATTTCGATTTCGAGCTTCATGTCGGGTTTGAAACATTCGGTGGGGATATAGCCTTGCGCCAGCGATTGGTTCACATAGTGGCCAAAGCCGCCCGAGGTGACCCAGCCGACCACTTTGCCATCGACCCAGATTGGTTCGTCGCCCATGACGTCGCAGTCCAGCGCGTCCACGACCATAAAGATGCGGGTCTTCTTGGGGCCGTCTTGTTTTTCTTTGATGGCGGCAGCTTTGCCGATGTACTCGTGTTTGTCGAGTTTGACAAAGCGGTCCAGGCCGGCTTCGAAGGGGCCGTAGATCGGGCGGAACTCGCGGAACCAGGTGCCGAAGTTTTTCTCCAAACGCAGGCACAGCAGGGCGCGCATGCCGAAGTTTTGGATGCCCAAATCCGCGCCTGCTGCCATGATGCTTTCGTACAAGCGGCGCTGGTACTCGGGCGCTACCCAAATCTCATAACCCAGGTCACCGGTGTAGGTCACGCGGTTGATTTTGGCCTGTACGGTGGCGATTTCCATTTCGCGGTAGTCCATGAACTTGAAGGCTTCATTGGACACGTCCTCATCGGTCAAGCGCTGCAGCACGTCGCGCGACTTGGGGCCCGCGATGGACAGGCCGATCAGCTTCATGCCGTAGGGCGTGATGCGCACCGAGCCGTCTTTGGGCAAAGTCTGCTCAAACCAGCGCATGTGGTAGACCTGCGCCTGGCTAGAGCCCCACATCATGAAGCGGCCTTCTTCGGCTTTGGCGATCGTGAAGTCGCCAATGATCTTGCCTTGGTGGTTGAGCATGGGGCATAGCTGCAAGCGCCCGGTTTTGGGCAGGGTGTTGGTCATCAGGCCTTGCAGCCAGGCCTCGGCGCCAGGGCCGGTGATTTCGTACTTGGCGAAGTTGGCCACTTCGGTGACGCCGACGGCTTCACGCACGGCTTTGCACTCGGCTTTGATGGGCTCAAAGTCATTAGAGCGGTGGAAAGAAACAATGTCTTTGGCTTCGGTGCCCTTAGGCGCAAACCACAGCGGGGTTTCCATGCCCCAAGAGTCGCCCATGACCGCGCCTTGCTCGATAAATGTGTCGTACAAGGGCGTGGTTTGCAGCGGACGGCCTGCGGGCAGCTCCTCGTTGGGGAAGCGGATGCGGAAGCGGCGCGAATAGTTTTCGCGTACTTTGGCGTTGGTATAGGTGCGCGTGGCCCAGTCGCCATAACGCGCCACATCCATACCCCAAATATCAAAGCCGGGGTCGCCATCGACCATCCAGTTGGACAGCGCCAGGCCCACGCCGCCGCCCTGGCTGAAACCAGCCATCACGCCGCAAGCACTCCAAAAATTGGTGCGGCCCTGCACCGGGCCGACCAGCGGGTTGCCATCGGGTGCAAAGGTGAACGGCCCGTTGATCACGCGCTTGATACCGGCGTGCTCTAGCGTGGGGAAATGCTTGAAGGCGATTTCTAGCGAAGGCGCGATGCGGTCCAGGTCGGGCTGCAGCAACTCCTGGCCAAAGCTCCAGGGCGTGGTTTTGGTGGACCAAGGCTTGCCGGCTTGTTCGTACACACCCAGCACCATGCCTTTGCCTTCTTGGCGCAAATAGCTCTCGGCACCGAAGTCGATGACGTGGCCGATCTCTTTGCCCGCGCTTTTGTTAAAGGCTTCCACTTCGGGAATATCGTCGGTGACCAAATACATGTGCTCCATGGCCAGCACCGGCAGTTCGATGCCGACCATGCGGCCTACCTCGCGCGCCCACAGGCCACCGGCATTGACCACATGCTCGCACTCAACCACGCCTTTGTTGGTGATGACGCGCCAAGTGCCGTCGGGCTTTTGTTCCAGGCTTTCCACCTTGGTTTGGACCTCGATGGTGGCGCCGCCTAAACGCGCCGCTTTGGCGTAGGCGTAGGTGGTTCCGCTGGGGTCCAGGTGGCCTTCATTGGGGTCGAGCAGCGCGCCGAGGAAATACTTTTCTTCGATGAAGGGGAAGTAGTTCAGCGCTTCCTTGACCGAAATAATCTCGGTCTCCATACCTAGGTAGCGGCCGCGCGCCACCGTCATCTTTAAAAACTCCATGCGCTCAGGCGTGTCGGCCAGCATGATGCCGGGCGATTTGTGCATGCCGCAGGATTGGCCCGAGATGCGCTCTAGCTCTTCGTACAAACTTACCGTGTAGCTTTGCAGCATGGCGACATTGGGGTCGCCGTTGAGGGTGTGAAAGCCACCGGCCGCATGCCAGGTAGAACCCGAGGTGAGCTGGTCACGCTCGAGCAGCATCACATCGCTCCAGCCTTTTTTGGTGAGGTGGTAGAGCACCGAACATCCGACGACACCGCCGCCGATGATGACTACGCGCGCTGTTGTTTTCATGGTTGCAAATCCTTCTTCTGGGAAACTACAAAAAAATTAAAAGTCGGTGGGTGCGCCGCCTTGGGCTTTGCGCTTGGCGACAAAGGCGTCCAGCTCTTCTTCGATAGCCGGGTCCATGGGCGGGCGCTCGTAAGCGGCCAGCTCTTTTTGCCAGATGGTGTTGGCTTTGTCGTAGGCGGTGGGTCGGCCGCCTTCGTCCCAGGACTCGAAGTTGCGCCAGTCCGAGAGGATAGGCGAGTAGAACGCCGTCTCAAAGCGCTCCAGGGTATGGGCTGTGCCAAAGTAGTGGCCGCCGGGCCCGACGTCGCGCACCGCGTCCAGCGCCAGACCAGCTTCGCTCACGTCCAGTGGCGTGAGGAACTCGGCCACCATTTGCAAAAGATCGCAGTCCAGGATGAATTTTTCAAACGAGGCGGTCAGGCCGCCCTCCATCCAACCGGCGCTGTGCATGATGAAGTTGCCGCCAGCCTGCGTCAGCGCCCACAGCGAAAACACCGACTCGTAGGCCGCTTGTGCATCGACCGTGTTGGCGGCGTTCACATTGCTGGTGCGGTAAGGAATGCCGTATTTGCGGCACAGCTGCCCGCCTACCAGCACCGCCTTCATGTACTCGGGCGTGCCAAAGGCGGGTGCGCCGGTTTTCATGTCGACATTGGAGGTAAAACCGCCATAGACCACCGGCGCACCGGGGCGCACCAGCTGGGTGAAGGTGATGCCGGCCAGCGCCTCGGCGTTTTGCTGGGCCAGCGCGCCGGCGATGGTCACTGGCGCCATGGCGCCTGCCAGCGTGAACGGCGTGAGCATGATGATCTGGTTGCGTGCCGACATTTCCATGATGCCTTGCAACATGGGCGTATCCAGGCGCAGCGGCGAGGAGCTGTTGATGATGGAAAACAGCGAGGGCTCGCGCTCGAGCTGCTCATGGCTGATGCCGCGCGCGATACGGGCGATTTCCAGGCCGTCTTGGTTGCGCTCTTTACCCAGCGAATAGGCGTGAAAGGCTTTGTCGGTGAGCTTGGCAATGTCCGAGAGGCAGTCCAGGTGGCGCACCGAGGCATGCAGGTCGACCGGCTCGACGGGGTAGCCGCCGGTGCAGTGGATGATGTCGTAGCGCTGGGCCAGTTTCACCAGGTTGCGAAAGTCTTTCTGGTTGCCGGCGCGCCGCCCGCCTTGCATGTCCGAGCAGTTGGGCGGACTGGCCACTTGTGCAAAAGCCAGGTTTTTTCCGCCAATGCGGATGTTGCGCTCCGGGTTGCGTGCATGCAGGGTGAACTCGGAGGGGCAGGTTTTGATGGCCTCCAAAATCAGCTTGCGGTCAAAGCGCACGCGCTCGGAGCCTTCGCGCACATCGGCACCGGCTTTTTTGAGGATGGCGCGGGCGCCCGGGTGCATGAAGTCCATGCCCATCTCTTCGAGGATGGTGAGCGAGGCGTTGTGGATGGCCTCCAACTCGTCCTCGGACACCATGGGCGAGGGCGGCAGGCGGTGCTTGAGCTTGCGGTATTTGACTGTCGAGGGGGCAATGCGGATGGTGCCGCTGCCCCGTCCTGCGCGACGCCGGGCGGGCGCACTGGGCGCAGTTGCTTCTTCGGTCATGTCTGTGGTCTCCGCTTTGTACTGTGCAAGGATGTGCTTTGAGGCCTGGCGCCCTGCCGCTGGGCGGGGCCCCAGACCAACGTGCAATTCTAGGCGCGGGGCCCCTTGGCCCACCGGCGTTTGCCGGTGCTGCGCCAGTGAGAGGCGCAATTTAATAAATTGCCCATAGCCTCGGGCGGGAGAATGCGCGCAGGCTTGTTTCGAGGCCGTTTTTGACCGACTGCAGAGGTTTTGCCATGAGCGATGAAGACAAATATGCCGCCCGTGCCCAGCGCATGCTGACCCGCTGGTCCGGCCAGCGCATGCCCGTCCAGCGACGCCAGACCGTCGAAGGTGAGGTGCTGCGCCAGAACCCGCCCGCCTTGGGCGAGCTGGCCGCCGACGCCCAGACCTACCAGGAGCCCGGTAAAACCTTGCCAGTGCTCACCCAGTGCGACGTGCTGGTGGTGGGCGCCGGACCGGCCGGTATCTCGGCCGCACTGGCCGCGCGCCGGGCGGGGGCTGATACGGTCTTGCTGGAGCGTTTTGGCTGCTTTGGCGGGGTGATTACCACTGTGGGCATGGAAACCTTGGCTTGGTACCGCTACGAGGGTACCGTGGAGGGCGAGGGCATTGGCATCGAGATGGAGCGCATTGCCGCCAAGATGGGCGGCGCCATCAAATGGCCGTACAACGACAGCCAGTGCCTGGATGCCGATTTTTTCAAGGTGGTGGCCGATCGCTTGATTACCGAGGCCGGCGTGCGCCCCATCCTGCACTGCCTGGCAGTGGATGTGATTTTTGAGGACGACGGCAAGCGCCTGCGCGGCATCGTCACCGAAAGCAAATCGGGCCGCCAGGTGGTGCTGGCCAAGCGCATCGTCGATTGCACGGGAGACGCCGACATTGCCCATTTGGCCGGCGCCAGCTACCGCAAAACCCCCAAGGACAAGATGCTGGGCATGACCACTGTGTTCAACGCCGCGGGCGTGGATACCGCGCGCTTTGTGGCGTACACCGAAAGCCAACCTGCCACTTACGCCGACTGGAGCCGCACCTGGGCCCAAGAGACCACCGGCAAGGAAGATGCCCTGCGAAGCCCCTATCTGGACAAAGAGTTTGATACCGCCCGGGAACTGGGTGTGATTCCGCAAAATAGCACCAATCTGGGCGGCTCCTGGTCGGCACTCACGCCTGCGGGCGAGGCCACCAACCTGAACTTGGCGCATATGTACGGCTTTGACGCCACCGATGTGATGGACCTGACCGCTGCCGAAATGCAAGGCCGCCAAGAAGCGCTGCATGCGCTGATGGCCCTGAAAAAAGTGGTGCCTGGTTTTGAAGACGCCAAACTGCGCAATTTTGGGATGACGCTGGGCGTGCGCGACTCGCGCAAGATTATTGGCCGCTACAACCTGTGCAGCGAGGACGTGCGCAACCAGGCCAAGTTTGATGATTCGGTAGGTATTTTTCCGGAGTTCATCGACGGCTACAACATCCTGATTTTGCCCACCACCGGGCGGTATTTTGAGGTGCCCTACGGCTGCATGGTGCCGCTGGAAGTGGACAATTTGCTGGTGGCCGGGCGCTGTGTGGCTGGCGACATGGTCTCGCATGCAGCCATGCGCAATATGATGGCCTGCACCGTGACGGGCCAGGGTGCGGGCGTGGCCGCTGCCGTGTCGGTGCAGACCGGCCAAAGTACCGCCGAGGTAGACATGGCGGCTGTGCAGGCAGAGTTGGAGCGCCAAGGGGTGCGCCTGCATTAGGCGGCCCTGCGGGCATAAAAAAAGGCCGGATATTCCGGCCTTTTTTTTGGCATAAGCACGCCCTGCGGCATGCTCTGCGCGTCAGATCACGACAGGTGCTTGCCGATCAGGCCAGCCATCTCGAACATGCTGACTTGTGCTTTACCAAACACGTCTTTGAGCTTGGCATCAGCATTGATGTTGCGCTTATTGGCAGTGTCTTGCAGCTTGTGCTTTTTGATGTAAACCCACAGTTGCTTGACCACTTCGGTACGTGCCAGGGGTTTTGCACCGACGACAGCGGCCAAAGCGGCGCTGGGGGTCAGGGGCTTCATGAACGCAGCATTGACGGCGCGCTTTTTGGCAGGTGCCGCTTTCTTTGCGGCTGGTGCGGTTTTAGTGCTTGCTTTTTTAGCGGGCGCCGCTTTTTTAGCGGGCGCTTTCTTTGCAGTTGCCATTGTGACGAGGTCCTTCAGGGAGTTAGATGATCGCCAGCGATAAACTTTACGCTGGGCGGGTGGATGCTACTGGAGAAATTGGTGCTTTCCAAGGGGAGAGACCGGTTTTTTGCTTTAGATCTAACAATTTTCACGTTTTTTTGGCCGCGCTCCGCCCCTTGCGCGCGCCTTACAGCAGGCTTTTATGCAGAAAAATATCGCCACCACAGACCTTTGCGACGCCTATTTGCGCGAGGGCGGCGCGGGCTTTCGGGTGCTCCCGCCCGTGTTTCGCCACTTCGGTGGCCGCACCGCTTTTTATGGCCCGGTGCGCACCGTGCAGTGCTTTGAAGACAACTCCCTGGTGAAAGCCGCCTTGGATGAGCCCGGTTGGGTGGACACGCCGGGCGGGCGCCTTGCGCAGGTGTTGGTGGTCGATGGCGGGGCATCTTTGCGCCGGGCTTTGGTGGGCGGCAATATCGGTCAACTGGCTGCGCGCAATGGTTGGGCGGGCGTGGTGCTTGACGGCTGCGTGCGCGATGTGGGCGAGCTCGAACAGTGCGATGTGGGCATTTGCGCATTGGCGGCGATGCCGCTGCCCACCATCAAGCGCCAAACGGGCTTGCGCGATGTGCCGGTGCACCTGCAGGGCGTGCCCGTCGCGCCGGGTGAGTGGTTGTACGCGGACCGCGATGGCATTGTCGTGGCGCCCCAGGCGCTAGTCTGATCAGGCGGGCGGCCGATCTGCAGCCCGCTCGGGCAAGGTGGCGAGCAAGAGGCTGATCAGCGCCAGCACAAAGGCCGCCGCTTGCACTGCGGTAAATTGTTCGTGAAAGCCCAAAATGCCAATGGCTGCGGTGGCGACCGGCAGCATCACCGTGAACACCCCGGCCTGCGTGGCGGGCACAGTGCGCAGACCCGTCATCCACAGCCAGACCACCCAAACGCTGGCGGCCAGCGCATAGAGCACCAATAGCGCCCACCACTGCGGCGCGACCGCACCAAAATCAAACTGCAGCGCCAAGTACAAGCCCGCTGGCGTGGACAACGCAAAACCATTGAGGTTGATCAGCGCCGCAATGCGCTTGGCGCTCAGCGTGTTGGACAGGCGTTTGCCGATGACCACATAGGCCGCTTCGCACAGCACCGCGCCAAAGAGCAGCAGATTGCCCCACAGCGCATGCGGGTAGGGCGTGGCCGCCGGATCGCTAGTGACCGGCGCGGCGCGGGCCAGGGCCAGCAAGGCGATGCCCAGCATCGCCAACACCACTGCCAGCCAAATGCGCCAGCCGATTTTTTCCTTGAGAAAGTACCAGCCCATGAGCGCCGAGGCTGCCGGGATGGCCGACATGATGACCCCCGCCGACAGCGTGCTGGTCAGGCTCACGCCAAAGAGCATGCACATAGAAAACAGAAAATTGCCCAAAAAGGACTCTAAAAACAGCAGCCCACGGGTGCGGCCGTCTAGAGGACCCTCATCGGCCGGTTTTTTGAGCCAGCCGGCCATGGCAATCGCCGCAATGCCAAAGCGCAACCAGGCCAGCAGCAGCACCGGCAGCACTGCCACCAGTGGTTTGGACAAGGCCACGTAGCTGCCCACCAAGGTCATGCTCAGGGCAAGGCAAGCGTAGGCCAGGGGTTTTTGGAAGCGAGGGTTCAAGGCAAAGATGTCCGGGGCGGCGACCCTGGCCGTGCGCCAGTGGTTACCATTGAATCTATGGAGATTACACGATGAGCATGGGGACTTTCGCCTACGCCAGCAATGGCAACCGGTTTTTGGCTGCCGATCCGCTGGCCGCACAGCCCTTTGCGCTGGCGGGCATTCCTTTTGACGGCGCGGTGACCAACCGGCCCGGCGCGCGCTTTGGCCCGCAGGAGATACGCCGCGCCAGCCTGATGCTGTGTGACGCGATACACCCCCACTTCGATGTCTCGCCTCTGGGGCTCTTGGGTGATGCCGGAGACATGCGCTTGCCCAACGCGGGGGGCTTGGCGCCGGTGCGCGAACATATCCAAAGCCAGGCGCAGACGCTGATGGCGCAGCACCACTGTGTGTTTTTGGGCGGCGACCATTCGGTGACGCTGGCGCTGCTGCGGGCGGCCAAGGCGCGCTTTGGCACCCTGGCGCTGGTGCATTTTGATGCCCATTGCGACACCTGGAGCGACCATTTCGGCGAGCCCTCGGGCCACGGCACCTGGACGTACGAGGCCTTGCAGGAAGGCCTGGTCAGCCCGGCGCACACGGTACAAATCGGCCTGCGATCCTCGGGCAGCCGGGCTGCGCGCAACTATGTGGCCGACCAGGGCGGTCTGATTTTCAACGCCCGGGACATGCGTGGCCTGGACGGCGCGGGGCTGCAGCCCCTGATCGATCAGGTGCTGGGGCGGCTGGCCGGCCGGCCGGTGTACCTGACGCTCGATATTGACTGCCTGGACCCGGCTTTTGCGCCCGGCACCGGTACGCCCGAGCCTGGCGGGCTGAGTAGCACGCAGCTTTTGACCTGGCTGGAAGGGCTGGCGCCGCTGAAATGCGTGGCGATGGATTGCGTAGAGGTGGCCCCGGCCTACGACCACGCCGAGCTGACCAGCCAGGCCGCAGCCACCCTGGTTTGGACCTATTTGTGCGGCCAAATCACCAAGTCCGCCGCCAGTGGGTCGGCTACAAACCTATAATTTCTTGGTGACCGGGCGCGAGAAGCCTGGCGCGGCGCGTTCCTTTTTTATCCACCGACCTTAAATCTGGAGGTTTCCCCTCATGTCAAAGTATGTATTGAGTGTTGCCGTTGCGGCACTGGCCCTTGCCGCTTGTGGCAAAAAAGAAGAAGCGCCTGCGCCCGCACCCGCTGCAAGCGCGCCTGCGGAAGAAAAAGTCCTCAATATTTACAACTGGCCCGACTACATCCCCGAGGGCATGGTGGCCGCCTTCGAGAAAGAAACCGGCATCAAGGTCAATTACGACACTTTCGAAACCAATGAGGCCCTGAACGCCAAACTCGTGGCCGGCAACACGGGCTACGACATCGTGGTGCCGGGCACCGCCTTTAGCCCGGCGCAAGTCGAGGCCGGTTTCTTCCAGCCCATGGACCGTGCCAAGCTCAAGAACTATGGCAATCTGGACAGCGACATCATGGCCGGTCTGACCAAGGCCGACCCCGGTAATAAATACCTGGTGCCATGGGCATGGGGCTTTACCACCGTCGGTATCAACCGCACCAAAGTAGAAAAAGCGCTGGGTAAAACGCCTATGCCCGAAAACGTGTGGGATCTGGTCTTTAAGCCCGAATACACCGCTAAGCTCAAGTCCTGCGGCATTGCCTATCTGGATTCGCCCACAGAAATCATCCCGCCTGCTTTGCATTACATCGGCAAAGATGCGTATTCCAACGACGCGGCCGATCACAAGGCGGCAGTGGACATGCTGGCCAAGGTGCGCAAAGACATCCGCATCTTTAGCTCGACCATGATTGACGATGTCGCTGGCGGCAAAGCCTGCGCGGTGGTGGGTTGGTCTGGCGATATCAATATCGCTGCAACCCGCGCCAAAGACAATGGCTCTAAAGACGTAATCGAAGCCTTGCTGCCCAGCACGGGCGGCATGATCTTCTTTGACTCTATGGCCATCACCAAAGACGCCAAACACCCCGGCAATGCCCATGCATTCATCGATTTCTACCTGCGTGCTGAGAACGCTGCCCAGGTGTCCAACGAGATGAGCTACCCCACCGGCAACAAGGCCGCCTTGGCCAAAATGAAGCCTGAGGTGTCGGGCAACAAGACCATCTTTATCGAGCCCGCTGTGGCTGCCAAGATGGTGCCACCCGGCAAATTTACCAACGAAGGCCGAGAGTCCATGGCCAGTGCATTTACCACCTTCAAGAAGGGCAAATAAAGTCTTTCGCTAGCCGCAAGGGGACTGTTCATTGCTTCGGGTGAACAGTCCTTTTTTCTTGCCCGCGCATTGCATGAAAGCCCCGCACCATGTCCACTGACCCCGCTATCCACAAAGCGCTGCCCACGCCGGGGCGCCGCTTTGTCATTGGTGTGCCAATGGCCTGGCTGCTGTTTTTCTTCATGCTGCCGTTTTTGGTGCTGCTGTACATCAGCTTTGTCGACATGGGGACTGACATCCACCCCTTCAAACCCCTGTGGGACGCCAAAGCCGGCGTGCTGCGCCTGAAGTACGACAACTACACCAGTATTTTTGCCAGCACCGAGACGGGTATGTGGGGCCAGACAATTTACGTCGAGGCCTACCTGCGCTCGTTAGCGTATGCGTTTTGCACCGCTGTGCTGTGTTTGATTTTGGGCTACCCGTTTGCCTACGCGATTGCGCGTTCCTCGCCGGCGGTGCGTCCCGCTTTGCTGATGATGGTGATGCTGCCGTTTTGGACCTCGTTTTTGTTACGGGTCTACGCCTGGAAAGGCATACTGGCTGATCAGGGGGTGCTCAACCGCTTGTTGATGGCGCTGGGGCTGATCGATGAGCCGGTACAGATGCTCTATACCAACATCTCCATGCTGGTGGGCATGACCTACGTCTACCTGCCCTTTATGGTGTTGCCCTTGTACGCCACGCTGTCCAAGCTGGACTTGCGCCTTTTGGAAGCCGCTTACGACCTGGGCGCCTCGCCCTTTAAAGCGTTTTGGCTGGTGACGGTGCCGCTGTCCAAAGCCGGCATCGTGGCCGGTTTTATGCTGGTGTTTATTCCGGCGGTGGGCGAGTTTGTGATTCCTTCCTTGCTCGGTGGGCCGGAAAACATCATGGTGGGTCGCGTGGTCTGGGATGAGATGTTCACCAGCAACAACTGGCCGCGCGCCAGCGCCTTGGCCGTGAGCATGATCGCGCTGATCGTCATCCCACTGGCTTTGTATTACCGCTCTGCTGCCCAAGCGGCCGAGTCGGCAAAGCATTAGGAGGCTGGCCATGCAACGCTTTTTGCAAAACTACTTCGGCCGCGCCTGGATGGTGCTGGTCTTTTTGTTTTTGTACCTGCCTTTGCTGTTTATGGTGGTGTTTTCCTTTAACAGCAGCCGCCAGGACGCGGTGTTTACCGGGTTTTCTTGGCGCTGGTACGAGGCTTTGGGGCGCGATACCAAGATTGTGGAAGGCTTTTGGCTGTCCTTGCAGATTGCGCTGGCGACTGGCGTGCTGTCAGCGGTCTTGGGAACTTTTGCCGCGTTTGTTTTGGTGCGCTACCAGCGTTTCATCGGACGTACCTTGTTTTCGGGCATGGTCAATGCGCCCTTGGTGATGCCCGAGGTGGTTATTGGCCTGTCCCTGCTGCTGCTGATGGTGGGGATTCAGCATGTGTTTGGTTGGCCCGAGCGCGGCATGCTGACGATTATTTTGGGCCATACCTTGCTGGGCATGGCCTACGCCATGGTCGTGGTGCAATCGCGCCTGCTGGAGGTGGACCGCTCGGTAGAAGAGGCCGCCATGGACCTGGGTGCCAAGCCTGTGCAAGTCTTTTTTCTGGTGACCCTGCCCAACATCGCGCAAGCAATTGTGGCGGCGTTTTTGCTGTCCTTCACCCTGTCTTTTGATGACGTGGTGATCTCGGAATTTTTGTCAGGCCCGGGCGTGAACACCTTGCCGCAGGTGATATTTGGCTACGCCCGCCGAGGGATCAACCCGACGATTTATGCCGCCGCGACGATTTTGATCGGCATCATCAGCACGGCCGTGGTGCTCTACAGCGTCTGGGTGGCCCGCCAAAGCCGGCGCTTGGCCCACGAGGCCCAGTTGGCCCTGTCCGAAGTGCAGGGCTGAGCGCGCAGCGATGTTTGTTTGTCATTTACAAGAGAAATAGGAATACCCATTGGCACACGACACAGCCCCGGCCCCGTTTCTTCAGATTCAAAACATCGTCAAGAAATTTGACGATGTGTATGCGGTCGATGACGTTAGCTTGGACATTCAGCAAGGCGAGATATTTGCTTTATTGGGCTCCTCGGGCTGCGGAAAATCGACTTTGCTGCGCATGCTGGCGGGCTTTGAAACGCCGACTGCCGGCCACATCTTGCTCGCCGGTCAGGACATCGTGGGCCTGGCGCCCTACCAGCGGCCCATCAATATGATGTTCCAAAGCTACGCGCTGTTCCCGCACCTGACGGTCTGGGACAACATCGCCTTTGGCCTCAAGCGCGACGGTATGGCCAAAGACGCCATTGAAGAGCGGGTAACACAAATGCTCGATCTGGTGCAGCTGCGCAACTACGCCAAGCGCAAACCGCACCAACTCTCCGGCGGGCAACAGCAGCGCGTGGCCCTGGCGCGCAGTCTGGCCAAGCGCCCGCAGCTGCTGCTGCTGGACGAGCCCTTGGGCGCTCTGGATGCCAAACTGCGCCAGCGCACGCAACTGGAGTTGGTGGACATCATCGAACGCGTGGGCGTGACCTGCGTCATGGTGACCCATGACCAGGAAGAGGCCATGACCATGGCCACCCGCATCGGCGTGATGAGCGAAGGCAAGATTTTGCAAATCGGCAAACCCGCCGAAATTTACGAGACGCCCAACTGCCGCTTCGTGGCCGACTTTATCGGCACGGTCAATATGTTTGAAGGCACGGTGGAGGTGGACGAGGCCGACCATGTGGTGATCGGTTCGGCCGACTGCAAGCACTATGTCACCCACGGAATTACCGGCACGCACGGCATGCAAGTGCAGGTGGCCGTGCGTCCGGAAAAGATCAGCATCCAAACCCAGCCGGTGGAGGATGCTGAACGCGAGTTTCCCGCAGAGATCGGCTACAACCAAGTCCGAGGCGTGATCGCCGAAATCGCTTATTTAGGCAACCTCACCACCTACCACGTGCGCTTGCCCAGCGGCTTGTTGCTCAAGGTCACGCACACCAACGCGGCCCGCCGTGGCAGTGCCGCGATGACCTGGGGCGATACCGTGTACTTGTGGTGGTGGGGCAGCGACGTGGTGGTGCTGACCCACTGACCCGGTCGCTGGCAGCGGGATTTCGATTATCCGCGCGCCACCGGGCGCGCCGGATCGCTGCACCATTCGCTCCAACTGCCGGCAAACAGGGCGCCCGGCCCGATACCAGCCAGGCGCATTGCCAAGATGTTGGGAATCGCCGTGACGCCGCTACCGCAGTGGTGCACCACGCTATCGGCGCTGCGCTGGCCGAGCAAGGCCAACCACTCCTGGCGAAGTTGTTCGGCGGGTTTGAAAAATCCCTGGGCATCTAGGTTGAGGCCAAAAGGGCGGTTCAGTGCGCCCGGGATATGGCCCGCCACCGGGTCCAGCGGTTCCACTTCACCTTTAAAGCGTGGCGTGGCGCGGGCGTCGACCACGGTTTGACCACTGCGGCCCAGGCCAGCTAGTACGGTGGCTGCATCGACCAAGGGCAGCAAAGGCGCCGAAGGCGTAAAGCCCGAGGCTTGCGCGGGCCGTGGTGCGGGGCCGCTGTCCAACGCGCCACCGGCTGCTTGCCAGGCGGCCAATCCGCCATCGAGCACGGCCACGCCGGGGTGCCCCATCCACTGCAGCATCCACCACAAACGGCCGCAAAAGCTGCTGCCTTGGCGGTCATAGACCACCGCTTGCATGCCTGCCTCCAGGCCAACGGACTGTAGCCATTGCGCAAACGCCGCGCGCGAGGGCAGCGGATGGCGCCCGCCGCTGCAGGCGCCGGTTTGTTGTGGATCGCCCTTGGCGCTGAGGTGGCGGTCCAGGTCGGCATAAATTGCCCCGGCCAAGTGCGAGTCAGCAAACATTTGCGCCCCGGCCTCGGAGCGGGCCAGGTCAAAACTGCAGTCAAAAACCAGCGTCGCTTGCCCCGATTGCTGCAGTTCTTGCAATTGGGCGGCGGTGATCAAGGTGGTGTACATGGCGGCATCCTTTGAAAAACAGCGTTACGTGCCTTGGCTGCGCACTCTACACGTCCTGGGCAGGCGCCTGCGGCAGTGCCCGGGTGCGCAAAATGGTGGAAACAATTCCGCTGGCCACGATTAAGCAAATACCGGCCCAACCCATGGGCGTGATGTGATCGCCAAACAGCAAAATGCTGTAAAGGCTGGCGAAAACAATACCCCAATACTGCATGCTGGCCACCACCAGGGTGGCACCTTTGCGGTAGGCGCGCGTCATCGCCCATTGCCCCAAAGACGCCAGCACGCCGATGGGAATCAGCCAGGCTGCGTCTTGCCATTGCACGGCGCTCCAGGGTGTGGCGGGTGTAAAGAGCATGCCGCCGGCACCGACCAAGGTGGTGCCCACCGAGAAGTAAAACACGGTGCGTTCTTCGGGCTCGCCCACTTTGCCCAGCGCAGTGACCTGCATATAGGCCAAGGCCGCGCCGACCCCCGAGAGCAGGCCCATGAGTCCGGCAAACAATTGGTCGTGGTCGATGGTCGGGCGCAAGGTCATGACCACGCCGACAAAACCGGCCAGCACGGTCAGCATCAGCGGCCCTTGTTTTTGCGGTTGGCCGTAGAGCAGGGCGCCGCCCAAAATAAAGGCCGCCAGCCACACGCCACTCATGTAATTGAGCGTCATGGCCGTTGCGACGGGCAAATGCGCGATCGCATAAAACCAGGAACTGAGCGAGAGCACGCCGATGGCGCTGCGGGTCAGGTGCATCATGGGCACCGGCGTGCGCAAACTGGCGCCCCGGGCGCGCACCACCACGGCCATGAAGGCGACGCTGACCAGACCCCGGTAAAAAATAATCTCAAAAATGGTGAAGCTGTGGGCGGCTGACTTCACGCCCACGGCCATGGTGGCAAACAAAAAAGACGCCAGCACCATCCACAGCGCCGACAGGGCGCTGCCCTCGGTGCGGTTGGGGGCCATGGTCAGGGCGCTAAGGCATCGCCCATGGCGGCGCGGTACCACTCATGGAAATGCTGCATGCCGTCTTCCATCGGGCTTTGGTAGGGGCCGACTTCGTTGTCGCCGCGCTGCATCAGGGCTTTGCGTCCGGCGTCCATGCGTTCTGCGATTTCGTCGTCTTCGATGCAGGTTTCCATATAGGCCGCTTGTTGGGCCTCAACAAAGTCGCGCTCAAAGGCAGCAATTTCTTCGGGGTAGAAGAACTCGACCATGTTCAGGGTCTTGTCCACGCCCAGGGGGTGCAGGGTGGAGACGGTTAGCACATGGGGATACCACTCCACCATGATGTGGGGGTACAAAGTCAGCCAAATGGCGCCATGCTGGGGCGGCTCACCGCCGCGGTAGTCCAAAAGGGCTTTTTGCCAGCGCTCATAGGTGGGCGAGCCCCCTTTGGCGTCCGAGGAGCGCAGGCGGGCGCCGGGGCCTACGGTTTGCACCGAGTAGTGTTTGCCAAACTCCCAGCGCAAGTCTTCACAGGTGACGAAATTGCCCAGTCCGGGGTGGAAGGGGCCGACATGGTAGTCCTCCAGGTAGACCTCGATAAAGGTTTTCCAGTTGTAGTTGCACACGTGCATTTCCACATGGTCGCGCACGTATCCGCCGAAATCGAGCTCGGCGCGCGGGCCCATACCTGCCAGGTGGGCGGCGATGTCCAGCGTGGGGGATTCAAAAAGCAACCCGTTCCACTCCTGCAGCGGGTAATTGTTCAGGTTCAGGCAAGGGTCGCTGGCGAAATGGGGTGCGCCTATGAGCTTGCCAGCCGGCTTGGCGCCCGCCGCATCCACACCCGAGTAAGTCCAGCGGTGCAAGGGGCAGACAATATTGCCGCCAGCAGCGCCCGCGCCCTGCAGCAAGGAGCCTTGCCCCTTGAGCATGACCGCTTGGCGGTGGCGGCAAACGTTGGAAATCAGTTCAATGCCGCTGCCGTTGCGCACCAGCGCACGGCCCTCTTGTTCCTGGGGCAGGGCGAAATAATCGCCCAGCTCGGGCACGCTCAGCGAGTGGCCGATGTAGCGGGGCCCCTGCTTGAACAGGAGGTCGATCTCGCGCGCGTACAGCGACGTATCAAAATAGCTTGAAACTGGAAGTTGGCTCAGGGCCTGCTGCAGTTGAAGACTTAAATCAGACATGGTGGACCTGACCTAAAGACTCCCCACAGGGAGGGTGCGCTTGAAACGCGCTATCAATGAAAGACCGCATGCCTGTGGGGGCGTGCGGTCGCGAAGGGTGGCATTGTACCCGTGGGGGAAATGCCCTATGGAGCCCGCCCGCCCCAAGGTGGTGCAATAGAATTATCCGCAGTCCGGCGCCCGCGCCCGCTTATTTTGGAATTACCGATGCCCAAGCCCCGTTCCGATACCGCCTCGCCAGGCGCCGACCCGGCGCCCGCAGGCCCCGCCTATGAGGCTGCGATGCAAGAGCTCGAGCAGTTGGTGGGCAGCATGGAAAGCGGCAACATGCCGCTAGACCAGTTGCTGAGCAGTTACCAGCGCGGCGCAGTCTTGCTGCAGCTGTGCCGCGACCGCTTGCAGGCGGTCGAGGAGCAAATCAAAGTACTCGACAACGGGGCCATCAAGCCCTGGAAAGGCGCCTAAGCCGCATGGCCGCCTTTGACCTTGCGCGTTGGACAGCGCACCACACGGACGCCTTGGAAGCGGCCTTGGACGCATTTTTGTCGCCCCAAGCCTTGTGTGCCGACGGTCCGGTCCGCCCGCTGGACCTGGTCCAGGCGATGCGCTATGCCGCTTTGGATGGTGGCAAGCGGCTGCGTCCGCTGCTGGTGATCGCGGCTTTCGAGGCGGCGGTGGGTCGCCCCTTGGGCAGCCAAGACGGCGCAGTGGTGCGCGCGGCATGCGCCGTGGAGCTGATACACGCCTATTCTCTGGTCCATGACGATATGCCCTGCATGGACGACGATGTCTTGCGCCGAGGCAAGCCCACGGTGCACGTCAAGTTTGGCCAGGCCGGCGCCTTGCTCGCCGGCGATGCGCTGCAAACCTTGGCCTTTGAGCTGTTGACCCCGCAAGACGGCAGTGTCGCCCCCGCCGTGCAGGGCCGCTTATGCGGTCTGCTGGCCCGGGCCTCGGGCTGCGCGGGTATGGCGGGGGGGCAGGCGATCGATCTGGACCATGTGGGCAAAGCCCTGAACGAAGATGCCTTGCGCCATATGCACCGCTGCAAAACCGGCGCACTGCTGGAGTGCAGTGTGCAGATGGGCGCGGTCTGCGGTGGCGCCGATGCGCACGCCCAGGCGCAGCTGGCCGAATTTGGCCGGGCGCTGGGCCTGGCTTTCCAGGTGGTGGACGATGTGCTGGACGTCAGCGCCGACTCGGCCACGCTCGGGAAAACGGCGGGTAAAGACGCCCAGAACGACAAACCGACTTTTGTGTCTTTGATGGGACTGGCGCAAAGCCGCCAGTATGCGCAACAATTGTGCGAGCAGGCCGAGCAGGCGCTAGCGCAGGCAGGCCTGGCCGATACCAGTGCTTTGTCGGCCCTGGCCCGCAGGGTGGTGCAGCGCAGCCACTGATTAATCCGAGTTCACCATGCCACATACTTACCAAGCCGCTGGTCCTTTGTTGCCGCAGATCAACAGCCCCAAAGACTTGCGTGCCTTGCCGCGCGCGGCCTTGCGCACGGTGTCCGACGAGTTGCGCGCCTATTTGCTTGACAGTGTTTCCAAAACGGGCGGCCACCTGAGCTCTAATTTGGGCACTGTGGAGCTGACCGTGGCGCTGCACTATGTGTTTGACACGCCGCGTGACCGCCTGGTCTGGGATGTGGGCCACCAAACCTATCCGCACAAAATCCTGACCGGCCGGCGCGAGCGCATGGCCAGTTTGCGGCAGTTGGGGGGGCTTAGCGGTTTTCCGCAGCGCAGCGAAAGCGAATACGACACCTTTGGCACAGCCCATTCCAGCACGTCTATTTCGGCCGCCCTGGGTATGGCCATGGCGGCCAAGTTGCAAGGCGACTCGCGTTATTCGGTGGCCATCATCGGCGACGGGGCGCTGACCGCCGGCATGGCGTTTGAGGCGATGAACAATGCGGGCGTGCAAGATTGCCGCTTGCTGGTGATCCTGAACGACAACGAGATGAGCATCAGCCCGCCCGTGGGCGCGCTCAACCGCTACCTGGCGCAGCTGATGAGCGGGCAGTTTTACGCCAAGGCCAAAAGCGTGGGCAAACGCGTGCTCAAAGGCGCGCCCACCTTGTTTGAAATTGCCAAGCGCATTGAAGAGCACGCCAAAGGCATGGTGGTGCCAGCCACTTTGTTCGAGCAGTTTGGCTTTAACTACATCGGGCCCATCGATGGGCACGATCTCGATTCGCTGTTGCCGACGCTGGAAAACATCAAAAACCTGACCGGTCCGCAGTTTTTACACGTGATTACCCGCAAAGGGCAGGGCTACAAAATGGCCGAGGCCGACCCGGTGGCCTACCACGGGCCCGGCAAATTTGACCCCAGTGTGGGCCTGCAAAAGTCGGCAACGCCGGCCAAGCCTACCTTTACCCAGGTGTTTGGCCAGTGGCTGTGCGACATGGCCGCCCAGGACGAGCGCCTGGTCGGCATCACCCCGGCCATGCGCGAGGGCTCGGGGCTGGTGGAGTTTGAGGCGCGTTTTCCGGAGCGCTACTTCGATGTCGGCATTGCCGAGCAGCATGCGGTCACTTTTGCCGCCGGTTTGGCCGCCGACGGGCTCAAACCGGTGGTGGCGATTTACTCCACCTTCCTCCAGCGGGCCTATGACCAGCTGATCCACGACGTGGCGATTCAAAACCTGCCGGTGGTTTTTGCGCTGGACCGGGCGGGCTTGGTCGGCGCCGATGGTGCTACGCATGCGGGAAATTACGACATCGCCTTTATGCGCTGTATTCCGAATATGAGCATTGCCTGTCCGGCTGACGAGAATGAATGCCGCCAGCTCCTGAGCAGCGCGTTTGCCCAAAACCACCCGGTGGCCGTGCGCTACCCGCGTGGCGCAGGCGCGGGTATGGCCGTGCAGGCCGATTTGCAAGCCTTGCCCTTTGGCAAGGGCGAGCTGCGCCGCCAGGGCAGCCGTATCGCCGTCCTGGCCTTTGGCACGCTTTTGTACCCGGCCCTGGCAGTGGGCGAGGCGCTGGATCTCACAGTGGCCAATATGCGCTGGGCCAAGCCTCTGGATACCGAACTGCTGGTGGACCTGGCTGCCCGCCACGACGCTATCGTCACGGTGGAGGACGCCTCGCTCATGGGCGGGGCCGGAAGCGCGGTGCAAGAGGCGCTGCAGGCGGCTGGCCGGGTTCTGCCGGTACTGAGCCTGGGCCTGCCCGACCGGTTTATCGAGCACGGCGACCCGGTCAAGCTCATGGCCATGCATGGCCTGGATGCCACCGGTATCGAAGCCTCGGTGCGCGCCCGCTTTGCTGCGCTGCTGGGGGGCGACTCCAAGGGAAAACCCCTGCCACAAGCGGCCTGAGCGTTCCTACAATCCGCTTCGGACGTGTTGGCAGACCGTCGTCCGCGTGCACGCGGGCGGCGCTCTGGTTTTCTTTCACTTTTTACGGAGTTCTCTATGGATCGTCGCTCAATTATTAAAAACGCTGGAATCGCTGGCGTCTTGGCTGCCGGGGCTGCACCCGCAGTTCATGCCCAGAGCACTTTGCGCTGGCGCATTGCTTCGAGCTTTCCCAAGTCGCTCGATACCTTGTTTGGTGTCTGCGAAGTGTTTGCCAAAAAAGTCGGTGAGCTCAGCGGCGGCAAATTCACGGTAAGCACCCACGCGGCCGGCGAGCTGATGCCTGCGTTTGGCGTGCTGGACGGTGTTTCCAACGGCACCATCGAGATGGCAAACACCGCCTCGTACTACTTCTTCGGCAAAGACCCCACTTATGCGCTGGACTGCGCCGTACCCTTTGGCCTGAACAGCCGCCAGATGACGGCCTGGATGTACGAGGGCAATGGCCTCAAACTCTTGCGCGAGCATTTCGCCAAAGTGGGCATCGTTAATTTCCCTATGGGAAACACCGGCGTGCAAATGGGCGGCTGGTACCGCAAAGAGATCAATTCGGTCGCTGACCTCAAAGGCCTGAAGTTCCGTTGCGGCGGTTTTGCTGGCAAGGTGCTAGAGCGCTTGGGCGTGGTGCCACAAAACATTCCGGGCGGTGAGATTTACCAGGCCCTGGAAAAAGGCACGATTGACGCCGCTGAATGGGTTGGCCCCTATGACGACCTCAAGCTTGGTTTCCACAAAGTGGCGCCGCACTACTACTACCCTGGCTGGTGGGAAGTGGGCCCACAACTGTCCTTGTATGTGAACCAGAAGGCCTACGAAGGCCTTTCCTCGGAGTACAAAGCCATTGTGGAGTGCGCTGCCGCGTTCGCGCACACCGATATGCAGGCCAAGTATGACGCTCGTAACATGCCTGCGCTCAAGACCTTGATCAGCCAGGGCGTCAAGCTGCACGCTTTCCCCAAAGATGTGCTGAACGCTTCATTCAAAGCGGCCAATGAGGTGTATTCTGAGCTCAACGACACCAACCCAGGCTGGAAAAAAATCTACACCGACTACGCAGCCTTCCGCAAGGAAAGCAATTTGTGGTTCAGCCTGGCTGAGGCGTCCATGGACGATTTCATGCAGGCGCAAAGGCTATAGTCCGCTGTAGGCTGAAATCCCCAAAACCCTGCCTCGGCGGGGTTTTTCAATTCCGAATCGCTAATTCAGTGATGCGCTGGTAAAGCCAAATGCTGAGTATCTTAATTTTGGATAAAGAGTCAGAATTTGAGCGCAAATCGTGGCCATTTATCCCTTTTCGCTCCGAAAGAAGCGCCGATAATTGCTACCTGACCTCTACGCACTCGTTCACGCCATGCCCCCTACTGAAAGCACTGCCGAGAAAATTACTGGCACTGCGGCGCACGCAGTACGCGAAGTGCAAATCGAATACGGATTCATTGGGCAGCTTCAAAAGCTCAAATACGAGTACCGCGCGGACATACGCGACCGTGCTGCATTGGAACAAAATTTTCGTCAGAAATTTGAAGCGCTTAATCGCGTGAATTTGTCCGATGGTGAATTCAAGCGCCTGCTAGACGAGATCGTCACCCCCGACGTGTTCACCGCCGCCCGTACCTTGCGCGAGCGCAGTGCCTTTACCCGTGACGACGGCACACCGCTCAACTATACCTTGGTCAACATCAAGGATTGGTGCAAAAACACGTTTGAAGTGGTTAACCAGCTGCGTATCAACACCGACTACAGCCACCACCGATATGACGTGCTCATCCTCATCAACGGCGTGCCCTGCGTTCAAATTGAGCTCAAGACCCTAGGCATCAACCCCAAGCGAGCCATGGAACAGATCGTTGACTATAAAAACGATCCTGGCAACGGCTACAGCAAAACCTTGTTGTGCTTCTTGCAGTTGTTCATCGTCAGCAACCGCACCAACACCTATTACTTCGCCAACAACAACACGCGTCACTTTGCCTTCAACGCTGACGAGCGCTTCTTGCCCATTTACCAGTTTGCCGACGAAGCCAATACCAAGATCAATCACTTAGATGATTTCGCCCAAAAGTTTTTGCCCAAATGCACCCTGGGCCAAACTATCAGCCGCTACATGGTGCTGGTGGCCAGCGAGCAAAAGTTGCTCATGATGCGGCCCTATCAGGTGTACGCCGTCAAAGCCATCGTGGACTGCATCCACCACAACTCTGGCAACGGCTACATCTGGCATACCACGGGCAGTGGCAAAACGCTTACCTCCTTCAAAGCCTCCACGCTGCTCAAAGACAACCCCGATATTGAGAAATGCCTTTTTGTGGTGGACCGCAAAGACTTGGACCGTCAAACCCGCGAAGAGTTCAACCGCTTCCAAGAAAACTGCGTCGAAGAAAACACCAACACCGCCAGTTTGGTGCGCCGCCTGCTTTCTGACGACTATGCCGACAAGGTCATCGTCACCACCATCCAAAAGCTGGGTCTAGCACTGGACGAAAACAGCAAGCGAAACAAGCAACGCACCAACAGCGGCCAAGCCACCTACAAAGAACAGCTCGCGCAACTGCAAGACAAGCGCATTGTTTTTATCTTTGACGAATGCCACCGCTCGCAGTTTGGCGAGAACCACAAAGCCATCAAAGCTTTCTTCCCCAAGGCGCAGTTGTTTGGCTTTACCGGCACGCCCATTTTTGAAGACAACGCCAGCCGTACTCAGATTGAAGACGAGCAAGCCAGCCTGCGCACTACTGAAGACATCTTTCAAAAGCAGCTGCACGCCTACACCATCACCCACGCCATTGAAGACGCCAACGTGCTGCGCTTTCATGTGGACTACTTCAAGCCCGAAGGCAAAAATGTACCCAAGCCTGGTGAGGCGCTGGCTAAGAAAGCTGTGATTGATGCCATCTTGGCCAAGCACGACACCGCCACCGCTGGCCGCCGCTTTAACGCTGTGCTGGCCACCGCCAGCATCAACGACGCTATTGAGTACCACGCACTGTTTAAAGAAGCACAAGCGGCCAAGCATGCCGCTGACCCCAGCTTCGTGCCGCTTAACATCGCTTGTGTGTTTTCACCGCCTGCCGAGGGCAATGCGGACGTGCAGCAAATTCAAGAAGATTTGCCGCAAGAAAAACAAGACAACCAAGTTGACCCCGACAGCAAAAAAGCCGCGCTCAAAGCCATCTTGGCCGACTACAACACCCGCTTTGGTACCAACCACCAGCTGAGCGAGTTTGACCTGTACTACCAAGACGTTCAAAAGCGCATCAAAGACCAGCAGTGGCCCAACGCCGACTACCCAGCCGCCAAGAAGATTGACATCACCATCGTGGTGGACATGCTGCTGACCGGCTTTGACAGCAAATATCTCAACACCCTGTATGTGGACAAGAACCTCAAACACCACGGCTTGATACAGGCGTTCTCGCGCACCAACCGCGTGCTGAACGGCACCAAACCCTACGGCAATATTCTCGACTTCCGCTCACAAAAAGACGCAGTTGATGCCGCCATTGCCCTGTTCTCTGGCGAGAAGAGCGAAGAAAAAGCCCGCGAAATTTGGCTGGTGGACAAAGCCCCTGTCGTCATCGAGAAACTTCAAGGCGCAGTGCAGCGCCTAGAAGACTTCATGAAGACCCAAGGCCTGCCTTGCACGCCCGAGGCTGTGCCCCAGCTCAAGGGTGACGATGCGCGTGCCGCCTTCATTGGCCACTTCAAAGAAGTGCAGCGCCTCAAAACCCAGCTTGACCAATACACCGACCTCACGCCCGACAACACCGATGCGATAGAGCACATCTTGCCTAAAGAAGCTCAACAAGGCTTCAAAGGCGTGTACATCGAAACCGCGCAGCGCCTCAAGGCGCTTCAAGACAAAACAAGCAAAAACGAAGGCAGCAACACCACCGACGAGGTAGATCAGCTCGACTTTGAGTTTGTGCTGTTTGCCAGCGCCGTCATTGACTACGACTACATCGTAGGCCTCATGTCGCGCTTTAGTAGCCAAGCGCCGGGTAAGCAGAAGATGAGCCGAGAAGAGCTGATCGGCCTGATCAGCGCCGACGCCAAGTTTATGAACGAGCGCGACGACATTGCTGCCTACATTGCCACCCTCAAGGTGGGTGAGGGCTTGAGCGAAGCGTCTATCCGCGATGGCTACGCCCGCTTCAAAAAAGAAAAAGACAGTGCCGAGCTGTTGGCCATTGCTATCCAACACGGCTTGGCCCCAGCCGCCCTGCAAGCCTTTGTAGACGGCATTCTGCAGCGCATGATTTTGGATGCGGATGCACTGACCGACCTCATGGCTCCGCTAGAACTGGGCTGGAAAGCCCGCGCCCAAGCCGAGAGCGCGCTGATGAAAGAGCTGGCGCCCCTGCTGACCAAACGCGCCCAAGGGCGCGAGATTTCCGGACTGAGCGCATATGAATACTGAAGAGAAAAAAACTTTTTCGCCTAAGCTGAGGTTTCCAGAGTTTCGGGGCGCTGAGGAATGGTCGAATCAGCAGTTGGGCAACGTAGCGAAGTTCTTCAAAGGTAAAGGGCTGCCAAAAAGTGCGCTCACACTCAATGGCAAAAGGCCATGCATCCATTACGGCGAACTTTTCACGTTCTATTCCGAAGTTATTGACGTCGTAAGAAGTCGCACAAACTCTGAAGATGATTTGTTTTTATCAGTTAAAAATGATGTGCTCATGCCGACCTCAGATGTCACCCCGAGCGGGTTAGCAAAGGCGTGTTGTCTTAATTCTGAAGGCGTAATTCTTGGTGGAGACATTCTTGTAATTCGAACTGACAAGGACTCAGTAAATGGGGAGTTTCTTGCGCGACAGATCAGACATCTAGAGCATAAAGTTTTGCAGCTAGTCTCTGGTTCAACGGTTTTCCATTTGTATGCGAGTTCGATGGAAAAGCTTGCTCTATCGTTTCCATCGAAGTTCGCTGAACAGCAAAAAATCGCCGACTGCCTGAGTTCACTGGACGAACTGATCGCCGTACAAGCCCGCATAGTGGAAGCGCTCAAGGCCCATAAAAAAGGTCTGATGCAGCAACTCTTCCCCCGCGAAGGCGAAACCCAACCGCGTTTGCGGTTTCCGGAGTTTCAAAACACAGGGGATTGGGTAGAGCAGTCAGTCGGAGATTTCGGAAAGGTCGTTACAGGTAACACCCCCAGCACAGCGCAACCCGCTTTCTATGGCGGTGGTATCCCTTTCGCTTCGCCTGCGGACATTTCTGACCTACGGTTTGTTGATCAAACCAAAACCACGTTAACCCCAGAGGGGTTCGCAGTAACTCGCCCCATCCGCGCCGGAAGCGTCCTCTTCGTTTGCATTGGCTCCACGATTGGAAAGGTGGCGCAGAACGTTCGTGACTGTGCAACGAATCAGCAGATTAACTCAGTCGTTCCCAGTTCTAAGCACTCGGATAATTTCGTTTATTTTGCGCTTTCACATGCTTCTGAGCGAATCGCTTTGCTTGCTGGAAGGCAGGCCGTTCCCATCATCAATAAGAGCTTGTTTTCTTCGGTACAGCTCCTCGTCCCCAAGTTTGCCGAGCAAAAACGCATCGCCGACTGCCTTACCACTCTCGACGATCTCATTGCTGCCGCCATTCAGGGATTCGACACTCTCAAGACCCACAAAAAGGGCCTAATGCAGCAGCTTTTCCCCTCCCGTCGAGATGATTGAGCAATAAAGGATGGCTTGGGCGCGTAGTGACATCAGTGTCAGCAAAAAATTGGCATAAAAAAACGAAACAAGAAGAGAGGCATTCAATGAGTCAGTGGATCGAACGCATTCAAGGCCACGCGGTCTTTAAAGAACTTGCGGATCTGGAGCAATCACTTGAGTCTTCACGGGAAGCAGCGCAAGCTGACTCAACTGCCTTTGATGCGTGGGAGCGTATTGAGCGAGTGACAAAATTCATCAAGACTTTTCTGTCTGATGTCGATCCGCTGCTGGTCCCTACCTCACACCTCAGCAATGCCCATAGTCAACTGCAACAAGTACGAAATCAGGTTAATAGTTTTGCAGGAAATCGTACTGTTGGGCATTTGAATGAAGCAAACAATCAGCTAGACAATGTACTGAGTCACTTGGGAAGCATTCCTCGTTTAGAGAAGACGGCATCTACACATGAGCTAGGCGAAGCCGCAAGCAGCTACAAAAAATCAATTGGTGGTTTGGTTCGATCTTTGGAAAAGCAGCTTGCTGCTGTCGTGACCGAGAAAGATGTACTGCAAACCAAGTTGCAAGAGTTGACGGCTGAGGTGGCGGCGCAAAAACAACGTGCTGACAACGTGATTGCCCAAATGCAGCAACAGTTTTCAGCTGCCCAAGAAGCCCGTCAATCTGACGCTGCAACTTCAGAAACGAAGCGATCGAGCGAATTTGAGTCCGCAGAAGAAGAGCGTGCACAAGAGAGCGAGCAAGCTTTGGTGACTCACCAAAAGAACTTTTCTGATTTTCTAACGGCTTCGAAAGTCCAGCATGATGCTTTGCGTGAAGACCTTTCAAGCCAAGGTAAATTCCTTATCGCTGCGCTTGAGACACAGAAAGCGCACGCAGAAAAAGTCGTCGGAATCATCAGTACAGAAGCAGTTGCACATGGTTACGGAAAAACTGCCGATGAGGAACGAGATGCAGCGAAAGGATGGCGAATTGTTGCGGTGTCTGCTTTAATCGTTTGGATTGTTGCTGGGTTGATTTTCTTTGCGCTGACCTATGACAAAGATCTGAGTTTGAGTGCACTGGCTCGTCAATTTCTTATTTCAACGCCCTTTGTCTTGCTTGCTGGCTTTGCTGCCTTGCAAGTATCGAAGCATCAGCGAGCCGAGCGCATCAACCGACAACAGGAACTGGAAATTGCGGCGATTGATCCCTATCTAGCGACTTTTGATGGTGACACTCGAAATGAAGTCAAGCGCGCATTGGCCGAAAAGTTTTTTGGGCAAAGAGAGCTTGAGGCCACAAAGGGCGATTCGAAGAATGTGCTGGACGCGGTGACTGACATCGCTAAAGGCATGAAGCAAGTCCAAGAGGCATTGACGAAAAAATAAAACAATGTTAACAGTCAGAAAGTTGAACGCAATTGATACAACTAACAATATGCGCTATAGAAAACTGCCTTGGATGCAGCCTGTCTGTAAATGTCAAGGAATTCTTGACAGTTCAAGCCTCAGAGTCCTAGCAGTAACTACCAAGAAATCCTCGGTACGTCACAGCGGATAAAGGGAGACCAAATGACCTCCAAAACCTCAAAGTCATCAAACGCACCAACGACCCAACCCGAAGGCATTACCCCTTTGCTGGGCAGCCTGCGCCAACTCATTGCCGAATCACGCCAGCAAGTGCTGCGGGCGGTGGACGTGGTGCAGGTGCAAACCTACTGGCACATTGGGCAGCACATTGTGGAGTTTGAGCAAGGTGGGGCGCAGCGGGCAGCCTATGGGCGTGGCTTGCTGGTGCAGCTGGGGCAGGAGCTGTCTGCTGAGTTTGGGCGCGGGTTTGATGCCACCAATTTGCGCCATATGCGGGGCTTTTACCTGGCTTTTCCAATTCGCGACGCAGTGCGTCGCGAATTGAGCTGGACGCACTATCGCCTGCTCCTGCGGGTGGACAGCCCAGAAGCCCGACAGTGGTACGTGAATGAGGCCGCCACCCAAAACTGGAGCACGCGGGCGCTGGAGCGCCAAATCGGCAGCCTGTATTACGACCGTCTGCTGCTGAGCCAAGACAAAGCGGCAGTGAACGCCGAAGCACATGCCAACTTGGCCGCACTGGATGAATCCCCCAGGGCTTTTGTGCGCGACCCGGTGATGTTGGAGTTTTTGGGCCTGCCCGACACGGGGCGCTTGCTAGAGGCCACGTTGGAGACAGCGCTGATGGACAAGTTGCAGCAGTTTTTGCTGGAGCTGGGCAAGGGCTTTGCGTTTGTGGCCCGCCAGCAGCGCATCAGCACCGAAACGCAAGACTTTTACATCGACTTGGTGTTTTATAACTACCTGCTCAAATGCTTTGTGTTGATCGACCTGAAAACTGGGCCGCTGACGCACCAAGACGTGGGGCAGATGGACATGTATGTGCGCATGTACGACGAGCTGCGCCGAGGCGAAGGCGACAACCCCACGGTGGGCATTTTGCTGTGCGGCAGCAAAGACCAATCGGTAGCACGTTACTCGGTGCTCAACGGCAGCGAACAACTGTTTGCCAGCAAATACCGACTGATATTGCCCAGTGAGGAAGAGCTGCGCCTAGAGCTGCAACGCGACCGCCAAGCCATTGAAGAACATAAAAATTTGAGCATTGAAGACGACACCCCATGACCGAACAAAACCAAAAACAACTGGGCAAGACGCTGTGGGCTATTGCCGACCAGCTGCGCGGCTCGATGGATGCAGACGACTTTCGCGACTACATGTTGTCGTTCCTGTTCTTGCGCTACCTGTCTGACAACTACGAGACTGCCGCCCAAAAAGAGCTGGGCGCTGATTACCCCAAGGTGGGTGCTGACGCCAAGCAAGTACCACTGGCGGTTTGGTATGCCGCCAACGCCGCCGACGTACCCGCGTTTGAAAAGCAAATGCGCCGCAAGGTGCATTACGTCATTCAGCCCGCACACCTGTGGAGCAGCGTGGCCAATATGGCCCGCACGCAAGACGGTGAGCTGCTAAACATGTTGCAAGCGGGTTTCAAGTACATCGAAAACGAATCGTTCGAGAGCACGTTTGCAGGCCTTTTCTCTGAGATTGATTTGGGCTCATCCAAATTGGGCAAGGGCTACAGCGAGCGCAATGCGGTGTTGTGTACCGTGATTCAAAAAATTGCCGAAGGATTGGCCGATTTTTCGACCGACATTGATGCGCTGGGCGATGCTTACGAATACCTGATTGGCCAGTTCGCGGCAGGCTCGGGCAAAAAGGCGGGTGAGTTTTATACGCCGCAGCAAATTTCAGACATCTTGTCCACCATCGTCACACTGGACAGTCAAGAGCCTAGGACAGGCGCGAAGCAAAGGCTTGAGAGCGTGATGGACTTTGCCTGTGGCTCGGGCTCGCTGCTGTTGAACGTGCGCAAGCGCATGGGGCCACACGGTATTGGCAAGATTTACGGCCAAGAGAAAAACATCACCACCTACAACTTGGCACGCATGAACATGCTGCTGCATGGGGTGAAGGACACCGAGTTTGAAATCTTCCACGGCGACACATTGACCAACGATTGGGACAAGCTGCGCGAGTTGAACCCAGCCAAAAAACCAACGTTCGACGCCATCGTGGCCAACCCACCCTTTAGCTTGCGCTGGGATGCCAGCGAGGCCATGGCAGACGATGTGCGTTTTAAAAACCATGGTTTGGCGCCCAAGTCGGCCGCAGACTTTGCCTTTTTGCTGCACGGTTTTCACTTCCTCAAAGACGAAGGGGTGATGGCCATCATCTTGCCGCACGGCGTGTTGTTCCGTGGCGGGGCAGAAGAACGGATTCGCACCAAGCTGCTCAAAGATGGGCACATCGACACCGTCATTGGCTTGCCGTCCAACCTGTTTTATTCCACCGGCATTCCGGTGTGCATCTTGGTGCTCAAGAAGTGTAAGAAGCCGGACGATGTGTTGTTCATCAACGCGGCTGAGCAATTTGACAAGGGCAAGCGCCAGAACCAGTTGAGCGAAGCGCACATTGCCAAAATCATTGACACCTACAAGAACCGCGATGAAGAGCCGCGTTATTCACGCCGCGTGGACATGGCCGAGATTGAGAAGAACGATTTCAACCTCAACATCTCCCGCTACATCAGCACGGCGGTGGAAGCGGAGGAAATTAGCCTTGAAGCGACGCATCAGACCTTAACCGAAATCGAAAAAGCCATTGCCCAAGCCAAGCACAAACACAATCTCTTTTTAAAAGAGCTTGGTTTGCACCCGCTCCCTTAAATCAAGGCTTCTTGGCCTGGTCGTCTTTGATAGATTCCATCATGCGCTTCATCGGGTCTTCTTTTTCGTCGGTGCTGCCCGGATTGGCAACTTCGGCGGCGGCTTTGTCGTCCGAGCGTTGCTTGGAGTCGACCTGCATTTGCTGGAACACCTGATCGGCATCCACCGTCGGTTCTTTGGTCAGGCCGCTCGATACCAGGCCGGGGAAGGCAATGATCAGACCCACCATAAGGATTTGGATCAGCACAAAGGGCACGGCGCCCCAGTAGATTTGCTCGATGGTGACGCGCTTCATGGGCTTTTTGGTCACTTTGTCCACATAGTCTTCATGCGGCGCAACGCTGCGCAGGTAAAAGAGGGCAAAGCCAAACGGCGGGTGCATAAAAGAGGTTTGCATATTGACCGCCAGCAGCACCCCGAACCAGACCAGGTCAATGCCCAACTTCTCGGCCACCGGCCCGATCAGCGGGATGATGATGAAGGCCAGCTCGAAAAAGTCCAGGAAAAATGCCAGCACAAAGACCAGGATGTTCACCACGATCAAAAAGCCCAGTTGCCCGCCGGGCAGGCCGGTAAGCAGATGCTCGACCCATTTGGGGCCGTCCACGCCCTGGAAAGCCAGGCTGAAAACGGTGGCGCCAATCAGGATAAAGAGCACAAAGCACGATAGCTTCATGGTCGAGTCCATGGCCTGGCGAATGAGTTTGAGATCGATCCGCCCGCGAGCCAGCGCCATCACCAAGGCGCCGACCGCACCCATGGCGCCGCCCTCGGTAGGCGTGGCGATGCCCAGGAAAATCGTGCCCAGCACCAGAAAAATCAGGCCCAGCGGTGGAATCATCACAAAGGTGACGCGTTCGGCCATATTGGAGAGCAGGCCCAAGCCCGTAAGGCGGTTGATCACCGAGGCGGCAAATGCAATGCCCACGCCCACGCACATGGAGGTAACGATCAACTCGTCCAGAGGCACGCTATCGGGGCGCGACTTGGCAAAGGCCACTGCCGCCACCGTGGACAAAACCACCAGAATTAGCAGCGAAAGCAGGCCCGAGCGGCCGTCTTTCTCGCGGATGGTACGCGCCTCAGGCGGCAGCGCCGGCACGGTTTGCGGATGGAAAATGCTCAGGGCCACGATGTACAAGATGTACAAACCCGTCAGAACAAAGCCGGGAATGAAAGCGCCTTTGTACAGGTCGCCCACACTTTTGCCCAGTTGGTCGGCCAGCACGATCAGCACCAGGGAGGGCGGGATGATTTGCGCCAAAGTGCCCGAGGCGGCAATCACGCCGCTGGCCACGCGCCGGTCATAGCCATAGCGCAGCATGATGGGCAGCGAAATCAGGCCCATGGAAATAACCGACGCAGCCACCACGCCGGTCGTAGCCGCGAGCATGGCGCCCACCAAGATGACCGCATAAGCCAAGCCGCCGCGAATAGGTCCAAAAAGCTGGCCGATGGTGTCGAGCAAGTCTTCGGCCATGCCCGAACGCTCCAAGATCAGGCCCATGAAGGTGAAAAACGGGATGGCCAGCAGCGTATCGTTTTGCATGATGCCGAACATGCGCAGCGGCAGGCTTTGCAAAAAGGCCGGTTGGATCATGCCCAGCTCTACCGCCGCAAAGCCAAAAAACAGGCCACAAGCGGCCAGCGAGAAGGTGACTGCGTAGCCGAACAGCAAAAAGACAATCAGCGACGCAAACATGATGGGCGCCATATTGGCGCTGAGAAAATCGATCATTTTTGGGCTCCCAGGAGTGCGGCTTCACGGGCGGCCACCTCTTTTTGCTGCAGAAATTCGGCCAGCTCTTCTTCGGCGGTTTTGCTACCCGCTTTCTTGCTCGGATCAGGAATCATGCCCTTGAGAAAGGCGATGCGCTTGATCAGCTCGGAGACGGCCTGGATGGATAGCACCAGCATGCCCAGGGGCAGCAGCGCAAACACCGGCCAGCGCAGCAGGCCGCCGGCGTTGGAGGAGACCTCTTGCGTAGCATAGGCATTGAGCACCAGCGGCATGGACAGGCGGATGATGATGAGGGCAAAAGGCAGCAAAAAGACGCACAGCCCGATGATGTCAATCCAGATTTGGGTGCGCTTGGAAAAGCGCCCGGAAATCACATCGATGCGCACATGCTCCTGGCGCAACAAAGTGTAGCCCGAGGCCAGCAGAAAGACGGCGGCAAACAAATACCACTGGATTTCCAGAAAACCGTTCGAGCTCATATTGAAAGCTTTGCGCATGACCGCATTGCCCGCGCTAATGAGCACGGCCAGAAGCACCAGCCAGGCGACCCAGCGGCCCATCCATTCGCTAAACGCGTCGATACGTTTGGAAATTGCCATCAAAAAGTTCATAGTCACTCCAGTTGCATGGGCCGCGGGCCCCATTTTTTCTAGCCAGTACTGTACTTTGCTCAGTGCATACCGTGAAATTGCAGCACATAAACGACGGCGCCCGCCAAATAACCCACCAGGGCCAGCGCGCTGATTTTGCGCAGATACCACAGAAAATCAATGCGCTCCAAACCCATGGCGGCCACGCCCGCGGCCGAACCGATGATCAAAATCGAGCCGCCGGTGCCTGCGCAATAGGCCGTGAATTCCCACAGAAAACCGTCCGGCGGGTACTGGGCTAAGTCATACATCCCCATGGAGGCAGCGACCAGGGGCACGTTGTCGACCACGGCGCTGACCAGGCCGATGATCAGCACGATCAGGTCCTGACGCCCTATGTGCTGGTCCATCCATTGGGCCACACTGGACAGAATATGCGTGTGCTCTAGCACCGCCACGGCCAGCAAAATGCCGATGAAAAACACAATTGCCGACATATCAATGCGCCCCAGCGCGCTGGCCAGGGTCAGGTTTTGTTTGTCGGCCTCGTCTTTCCCGCGGTGCATCAAATCACCCACCAACCAGAGGACACCCAAACCGAGCAAGATACCCATAAAGGGCGGCAAATGGGTCACGGCTTTGAAGACCGGTACCAACACCAGCACCCCCAAACCGAGCACCAGCACCACCGTTTGCTCGGCGACCGTGGTGCCAGCGCCTGCGCCCTGGGCGGGCGCAGGGGCCACCACCGGGCGGCCACGGGCCATCCAGGCGGCGGCGGTCAAGGGCACCAGCAGGTTGACGATGGAGGCCAAAAACACGCCTTGCATCACTGCCAGGCTGGTAATTTGCCCGCCAATCCACAGCATGGTGGTGGTGACGTCGCCAATCGGCGTCCAGGCGCCGCCGGCATTGGCCGCGATAACGATGATGCCGGCAAATAGCAGCCGGTCCTCGCGCACATCAAGCAAACGTTTTACCAGGGACACCATGACGATGGCGGTGGTCAGGTTGTCCAAAATGGCGCTGAGGAAAAAAGTGGCCAGTCCGATCATCCACATCAGCACCGACAGCCGGGTCGTGGAAATTTGGCGGGTGAGCACCTCAAAGCCGTTGTGCGCGTCGATCACCTCGACGATGGTCATGGCGCCGATCAGGAAAAACACGATTTGCGCGGTGCCCAGCACCGATTCGGCCAGCTGGGTGTTCAATAGCGGGGCATCGGTGGCGCCCAGGGCAAAGAGTGTCCAAAGCACGCCCGCGCCCAGCAAAGCCGAGGCTGATTTGTTGATACCCAGCGGGTGCTCCAGGGCAATGGCCGCATAAGTCAGTACGAAAAGCAGGGCGATGGTGGCGATCATTGCCCAACCATACCGCAGGCAAGCCGGACTGGGAATGGGGATTTGCCCGAACAGTTATATGATTGGCTTTGCACTTCATTCCTAGTTTTTAGCCACTTTGACCCAACTAGCAATGCCCCATCCGCTGATTTCACCCGTACTTCGAGGCTTGGCCGTGGGCCTGGGCGCGCTCTTGCTGGCCGTGCCGGCATCGGCATACAAGACCGAGCGCGTCTGCGAGACCACCGAGCCGACGGCCAAGGCGCCAGCGCGCAAAATCTGCAAAACCATGCTGGTCATGACCGACGCCCAGAAAGCGGCCACCGGTAAAAAAGACGAGAAAAAAGAAGAGAAAAAGCCCGAGGGGCACCACTAGCGGCCTAGGCGCCGGCGAGCAGCGCCTCAAGTTCGGCGCTGGCGGCCAGCCATTTTTCTTCCAGGTCCTGTAGCTGCTCGTTCACGGTTTTGAGGCGTTTACCCAAAGAGGCGAGCTCGTGGGGGGGTGGATTGGCCGAGAGCTGGCTTTCCAGGGTGCCGCCCTCGGAGCTCAATTCCTGCATGCGCGCATCGAGCCGGGCAATTTCTTTTTCCAGACGGCGTTTGTCAGCGGTGGCTACCGGCAGCGGCCGGGCGATGGGGCCTGCCTTGGCTGCGGCCAGGGCTTTGCTGGCCTGCACTTGTTCCAGGCGCACGGCTTCGCGGGCGCGTTTGGCCTCGTCCAGCAAATAGCGCTGGTAGTCGTCCAGGTCGCCGTCAAAGGGGGCGACGCCGCCGTGCGAGACCATCCAAAACTCATCGCACACCGAGCGCAGCAGGGCGCGGTCGTGGCTGACCAGCATGACGGTGCCTTCAAACTCATTGAGCGCCATGCCCAAGGCCTCGCGCGTGGCCAGGTCCAGGTGGTTGGTAGGTTCGTCCAGCAGCAATAGGTTGGGGCGCTGCCAGACGATCATGCACAGCACCAAGCGCGCTTTTTCGCCGCCGCTCATGCTGCCCACGGCCTGCTTGACCATGTCGCCGCTGAAGTTAAACGTGCCCAAAAAGCTGCGCAAATCTTGCTCGCGCGTAGCCTGGCCGGCCAGTTTGCTTTGCGCCGTGAGCTCTTTGACCAGGCGGATCATGTGCTCTAGTGGCGTGTCGTTGGGGCGCAGCACGTCGAGTTCCTGCTGCGCAAAGTAGCCGATGTTGAGGCCTTTGCCCTCGGTTACCTCGCCGCCGATGGGCGCCAAATCGCGCGCCACGGTTTTCACCAGCGTGGACTTGCCCTGCCCGTTGGCGCCCAAAATGCCGATGCGCTGGCCGGCCAGCACCGAGCGGCTAACATTGCGCACAATGACCGTGGGCGCGGTGCCCGGCGCAGCATCCTCGGGCGGCGGGTAGCCAAAGCTAACCCCCGAGAGGGAAAGCATGGGGTTGGGCAGATTGGCCGGCTCTTTGAACTCGAAGCTGAAGTCCGCCTCGGCCAGCAGCGGCGCGATTTTTTCCATGCGGTCCAGGGCTTTGACGCGGCTTTGCGCCTGTTTGGCTTTGCTGGCCTTGGCCTTGAAGCGGGCAATGAACTTTTGCAGGTGGGCAATTTTGTCCTGCTGCTTGGCAAAAGCGTTTTGCTGCAGTTCCATTTGTTCGGCACGCATGTCCTCGAACTTGCTGTAATTGCCGCCATAGCGCAGCAATTTGCCGCCGTCGATATGCAAGGTGACATTGGTCACCGCGTCCAAAAACTCGCGGTCATGGCTGATGACCAGCATGGTGCCCTCATAGCGTTTGAGCCAGGCCTCGAGCCAGACCAGGGCGTCTAAGTCCAGGTGGTTGGTGGGTTCGTCCAGCAGCAGCAAATCCGAGGGGCACATCAGCGCGCGTGCCAGTTGCAGGCGCATGCGCCAGCCGCCCGAAAAGCTGTTGACGGGGCGGTCCAACTCGGTGGTCTTAAAACCCAGCCCCAAAATCAAGGCCTGGGCGCGGGCGGGTGCGTCGTGCTCGCCGGCGTCGTGCAGGCCCATATAGGCGTTGGCCATGCGGTCGCCGTCATCGCCAGCCTCGGCGGCCTGGACCTCGGCGCGGGCAGCGCACAGCACGGTGTCGCCTTCAATGACGAATTCGGTAGCGCTTTGCGTGGTCTCGGGCATGTCCTGGGCCACCTGGCCCATGCGCCACTGCGCCGGGATGTAGTACTCGCCCGCGTCCTCGTGCAAGAGGCCGGTAAAGAGGGCAAACAGCGAGGATTTGCCCGCGCCATTGCGCCCGACCAGGCCGACTTTTTCGCCCGGGTTGAGGGTGACGGAGGCGTTCTCGAGCAAGACCTTGGCGCTGCGGCGCAAGGTCACGTTTTTCAGAGTGATCATGGGGTCAGGTGTTCGCGGGTGAGCAGCAAAACCTGGTCTTCCCCCGCACTGGTGGGCAACCACACTGCAGGCAATGCAGGAAAGGCTGCTTCAAAAAATGCGCGTTCGTGGCCGATTTCCAGCACGAGCACGCCTTGGGGAGAAAGATGCCGGGGCAGCTCGCGCAACAGACGGCGCACAAAATCCATGCCGTCGTGGCCGCCCTCGGTGTTGCCGTCCAGGGCCAGCGCTGGCTCGGCCCGGAACTCCGGTGGCAGCGCTGCCATGCTCTGCGCATTGACATAGGGCGGGTTGCACAAGACCAGGTCAAAAGGGCCATTGGCCGCCAAGGCGGGCGCGTCCAGGCCGTCGGAGTGCAGCACATGGACGCGCGCCTGCAGCGCATGCTGCGCTACGTTCATAGCGGCCACCTCTAGGGCGCCGTGCGATAGGTCGCTGGCCCACACGGCGGTGTCCGGGTACACCTGGGCCGCAATGATGGCCAGGCTGCCGTTGCCCGTGCACAAGTCCAGCACTTTGTGGGTGCCCGTATGCAAAAAATAGTCAAACCCGCCCTCGACCAGCAACTCGGCGATCAGCGAGCGCGGCACGATGACGCGCTCGTCCACATAAAAGGAAAAGCCCTGCAACCAAGCCTGGCGCGTGAGGTAGGCCGCCGGTTTGCGGCTGCTGATGCGCTGGGCGATCAGCGCCTGGCATGGGGCTATTTGCTGGGCGTCGGGCAGGGGCGCTTGCGGGTCGTCCAGCGCGGTGTCCAAGGGCAGACCCAATTGCCAAAGCACCAGCCAGGCGGCCTCGTCAAACGCGTTGGTGGTGCCATGGCCATAGGACAAGCCCGCTGCTTCGAGTTGGCGGGCGGCGTCCTGCACCAAGGCCTGAAGATTCATACCGGGGCCGCCGTACGCAGATGCTGCATCAGGAGCCAAGCGCCAGAGAAATAGGGCGCACTTGCGCCTCCGTCAAAGATCCTGATGCTTTGAATTCAGATTGCAGGCCAAAGCGCGAGGTTTTCCACACCTCGGCAGTGGGCTCGTCCTCTTGCTGCCCCTCCGGCGCGATGTGCACGCCCAGGTTGCGCAAGCGGGCCATGTCCATTTCAAAGGACTGGCCTCGCTGGGCGTCGGTTTGCTGCAGCACTACGCCGATGTCATGCAGATCGCCCAGGCGGATGATCTCGGCCACGCGCAAGGAGTTCGCCAGCACTTCGCAAACCGGATGGTGTTGGCCTTGCTCGGTGCGCATCATCTTTTGGGCCACCACCGACTTGAGGGCTTTGGCCAATTTGCGTTGCACCGCAGGCCGCTCGGCGAAGGGGTAAAACGCCAGCACACGCTCGATGGCCTGCTCGCAGTCGGGCGCGACCAGGGTGGCGATGCACAGCGCACCGCCCAGCGCCAGGTCCATGGCTGCCGTCATGCTCTGGGCGTCATGGATATCGCTGATGTACACCACATCGCTGCGGTGACGCAGGGCCAGTTGGATGTTGTCGTGCCAGTGCTGGCTGTCTGCGCCTGCTTCAATCTGGTTGAAAACCGATTTTTTGTAGGAGAACACATACTCAATCGGATTCTCCAGGGTCAGGATATGCCCCGAGACCTGGCTGTTGCGGAAATCGAGCATGGACGCGGCCGTGGTGCTTTTGCCACTGCCACTGGGGCCCACCAGCAGCACCAGACCACTGGCCGCCATCGCCAATTTACGCAATACCGGCGGCAATGCGCTGTCTTGCAATGCGGGGATCTCCAGCGGCAGGTGGCGAATGGCCAAAGCCAGCGTGCCTTGCTGGAAATAGGTCTGCATGCGAAAACGTCCGCAGTCGGGCACCGTCAACGCAAATTGCTGGGTTTGGCCGGGTACGACGCCGAATTCGCCGGCCTGGCCTGGCAAGCTTTGCAGCATCTCCTGGGGCGTTTGGGGTGCCAGCGGGCGGCTGCTGACCGGCACGCAGTAGCCGTTGATGCGCACCATGGGCGGGTTGTTGGCGCTCAGGTACAGGTCGGAGCCATTTTTTTGCACCAGGACACGCAGCAGCGGCTCCAAGCCACTGCGAAAAACACTGGGCTCAGCGGTGGTGGCGTCCTGGCGCATGCTGTTTAGTCCCGCAGCAACTCGTTGAGCGAAGTTTTGGCGCGGGTTTGGGCGTCGACGCGTTTGACGATGACGGCGCAATACAGGCTGTATTTGCCATCGGCGCTGGGCAGATTGCCCGAAACCACGACCGAACCCGCCGGAATGCGCCCGTAGCTCACTTCACCGGTCGCGCGGTCGTAAATTTTGGTGCTTTGGCCGATGTACACGCCCATGGAAATGACCGAGTTTTCTTCCACGATCACGCCTTCGACCACTTCGGAGCGCGCGCCGATAAAGCAGTTGTCTTCGATGATGGTGGGCCCCGCTTGCAGGGGTTCGAGCACGCCGCCGATACCCACGCCGCCGCTCAGGTGCACGTTTTTGCCGATCTGTGCGCACGAGCCCACGGTGGCCCAGGTGTCCACCATGGTGCCTTCGTCGACATAAGCGCCGATATTGACGTAGGAAGGCATCAGCACCGCGCCCTTGCCGATGTAGCTGCCCCGCCGGGCGACGGCAGGCGGCACCACACGCACACCGGCCGCTTTCAGTTGTGCCTCGTCCAGATGCGAGAACTTGGTTTGGACCTTGTCGTAAAAGCCGAGTTCGCCAGCCTTCATCACACTGTTATCACGCAGGCGAAAGCTCAGCAAAACCGCTTTTTTGATCCACTGGTGGGTCGTCCATTGGCCCACGCCTTGGCGGGTGGCCACGCGCAAGCTGCCGTTGTTCAGTTGGGTAATGGTGTGCTCCACCGCGTCGCGCACGGACTGCGGCGCCGATGCGGCAGATAAATTGGCCCGGTCTTCCCAGGCGGCGTCCACGATGGTTTGAAGTTCTTGGGTCATAGGAGCTTTCTTATTAGGTGTTGATCGGTATTACAAGGGACTCGGACTTTTTCGCCCCTGCACAAAAGACACTATGCGCTGGGCGGCTTCTAAACACTCGGCGGTTTCGGCCACCAGCGCCATGCGGATGTAGCCAGCGCCCGGATTGTGGCCCTGTGCGCTGCGCGCGAGGTAGCTGCCAGGCAGGACGATGACATTGTAGGCAGCGTACAAGTCGCGGGCAAAGGCCTCATCGCTTTGGTCGCTCTCGCCAACCTTGGCCCACAGGTAGAAACCGGCGTCGGGCAACTGGACCTGCATGACCGATTGCAACAGCGGCGTGACCTGGGCGAACTTTTGCCGGTAGAGCGCGCGGTTTTCCTGCACATGCGCCTCGTCATTCCAGGCGGCAATGCTGGCGCTTTGCACCACCTGACTCATGGCACTGCCGTGGTAGGTGCGGTAGCGCAAAAAAGCGGCCATCAGGGCCGCGTCGCCGGCACAAAAACCGCTGCGCATGCCTGGCACATTGCTGCGTTTGGACAGGCTGCTGAACATCACCAGGTTTTTAAAGTCGGTGCGGCCCAGCTGGGTTGCAGCTTGCAGCGCACCCAAAGGCGGTGTCTCGCGAAAATAGATTTCGCTGTAGCACTCGTCCGAGGCGATCACAAAGCCGTAACGGTCCGACAGCGCAAAAAGCTGCTCCCACTCGTCCAGTGGCATGACGGCGCCTGCGGGGTTGCCTGGGCTGCACACAAAAAGCAATTGGGTTTGCGCCCATACCTGCGCGGGCACGCTGGCCCAGTCTTGGGCAAAGTTGCGCGCAGGCACCGAGGGCACGAACCAGGGGGTGGCACCGCCGAGCAAAGCCGCGCCTTCGTAGATTTGGTAGAACGGGTTGGGGCACACCACGTAGCTGGTTTGGCCATCGGCCACCGGGCGCAGCACGGTTTGCGCAAAAGCAAACAAGGCCTCGCGCGAACCATTGACGGGCAGTATCTGGTCTGCAGCACGCACCGCGATGCTGTAGCGGCGCGTCATCCAATCGGCAATGCTTTGGCGCAAAGCCAAGTCGCCCGCCGTGGCCGGGTAGCTCGCCAAACCGGTGCCTGCAATGGCCGCGCAAAAGGCGGTCTTGATCAGTTCGGGCGTGGCATGGCGCGGCTCGCCGATGCCCAGGCTGATGGGGGCCCAAGCCGGGTTCGGCGTGACGCCGGCAAACAGCGCGCGCAAGCGTTCAAAGGGGTAGGCCTGCAATTGCGACAGGTGGGGATTCATACGGCGTTATTATCCTTCACCGCCGCTGGGTAAGTGGGCCTCTGGGCCGATTGCAGGCGCGGTGAACATGGCTTGTCAGGAGTGTGTCGATGCAGGAAGCTTTGCCCCCTGGGGCGCAATACAAGGCCTTGAACCTGGCCAGGGCCATGGAGTTTTTGGGCGATGCGCAGGCGGTGCGCGATTTGCTCGCGCCTTTGGTGCGCTCGCTAGATGCTGATTTGCCACATATCGAGCAATTGCTCGAGGGCGGTGACCTCGCCACCGTGGCCCGCATGCTGCACAGCATGAAAGGCTTTGTGCCGGTCTTTTGTTTTGAGGCTTTGGCCCAAGAACTGGTGCGTGTGGAGAAAGCGGCCCGCGCGATCGATACCCTGGCGGTGCGCGCGGATGTGGCGGCCTTGCTGCCGCGTTTGCGCCGCTTGGCGGGCGAGGCGCAGGACTATCTGCGCCAAAGCCCCTAGGGCGGCGTCCTGGCAAGCGCCGGGGGCGCTATCATCAGGGCTTCGCTGGACCCCGGAGTGGGCGGCTTTGCCTAATTAAATCAATAACTTAGCTAATTTAGTTTTCCGCCGTGCGCCTCAATTCCATCAAATTGTCGGGTTTTAAATCCTTTGTTGAACCGACCAATTTCCTGCTCCCCGGCCAGCTGGTGGGCGTGGTGGGGCCCAATGGCTGCGGCAAGTCCAACATCATGGACGCGGTGCGCTGGGTGTTGGGCGAGAGCCGCGCCAGCGAGTTGCGTGGCGAATCCATGCAAGACGTCATCTTCAACGGCTCCAACAACCGCAAAGCGGCCAGCCGCGCCAGCGTCGAGTTGGTGTTTGACAACAGCGACCACCGTGCGGGCGGCCAATGGGGCCAGTTCACCGAGATCGCTGTGCGCCGCGTGCTTACCCGCGCCGGCACGTCCAGCTACTACATCAACAACCAGGCCGTGCGCCGGCGCGATGTGCAAGACGTTTTTTTGGGCACGGGCCTGGGGCCGCGGGCCTACGCCATCATTGGCCAGGGCACGATCAGCCGCATCATCGAGTCCAAGCCCGAAGAATTGCGTCTTTTCTTGGAAGAGGCTGCCGGCGTCTCTAAATACAAAGAGCGCCGCCGCGAAACCGAAAACCGCCTAGCCGACACCCGCGCCAACCTGACGCGCGTCGAAGACATTCTTCGCGAGCTCAATAGCAGCTTGGAAAAGCTCGAGCGCCAGGCCGAGATCGCACTCAAGTACCAGACCATGCAGGTCGAGGTGACGCACAAGCAGCACCAGATTTGGTATTTGCGCCGCGCTGAAGCGCAGGCCGAGCAAGTGCGCTTGCAAAAAGACGCCCAAGCGGCTGTCAACGCCCTGGAATCGCGCCTTGCCGATGTGCGCCATGTCGAGGCAGAGCTCGAAACCGTGCGCCAAGCCCACTACGCGGCCGCCGACATCGTCAACCAAAGCCAAGGCTTGCTCTACGAAGCCAGCGCCGAAGTCGGGCGCTTGGAGGCGGAAATCCGCTATGTGGTCGAAAGCCGCCAGCGGGTGGAACAGCGTTTGCTGATGCTGCAAGCGCAAATTGGCCAATGGGCAGAACGCAAGGCCCAAGCGCTGCAAGAGCGCGAACAACTCAGCCTTTCCAGCAGCCAGGGCGCCGAGCAGTCCGAAGTGCTGGCAGGTCAGTTGGAAGAACACAGCCTGCGCCTGCCCGCCCTGGAAGAGGCGGTGCAAACTGCCCAAAGTAACTCGGACCGCCAGCGCACGGCAGTGACCGAGGTGCAGCAGTCTTTGGTGGTGCTGGCCTCCGAGCAGCGCGGTATCCAAGAGCAGGTGCGCCAGCTCTCGGTGCGGCGCGAGCGTCTGCAAGCGGACCGCAACGCGCTGGCGCAGACCGATGTCAGCCATCTGGAGCAGCTGCAAGCGCAGTTTGACGACGCCCAAGCCCAAGCCCAGGACGCCCAAGAACGATTGCACACTTTGCAAGAAGCGACGCCCCAGCTCGACGAGGCGCGCCGCGTCCAACAGGCCCAGGTCAACACCGATGCCGCGCGCTTAGCCGACGTCTCGGCCCGCTTAGAGGCCCTTAAAGCCTTGCAGGAACGCCTGCGCACCGACGAAAAGCTCAAACCCTGGCTGAGCAAGCATGGCCTGGTTGATTTGCAAGGCCTGTGGACACGCATTACCGTACTGCCGGGCTGGGAAAACGCGATTGAAGCGGCCCTGCGCGACCGCCTGGGCGCCCTGGAAGTCTCGCGCCTGGAGATGGTGCAGGCCTTTGCCCAAGACCTGCCGCCCACCAAGCTGTCTTTTTATACCCGCCCCAGCGCGGGCCTGCCTGCCGGGAAAGCGCCCTTGGCGCCCCTGGTGGATAAAGTGCAGGTGCACGACGCCGGCCTGGCTGCCGTGCTGTCGGACTGGCTGCGCGGTTGCTACGCCGCGCCTGATATGGACACCGCTTTTGCCCAGCGTGGCTTGTTGCAGGCGGGCGAAACCTTGTTTGTGGCCCAAGGCCATGCGGTAGCGGCGCACAGCGTGGGTTTTTACGCGGCCGACGCCGAGCAGGCCGGCTTGTTGGCGCGCGCCCAGGAAATTCAAAATCTCGAAAAAGACGTGCGCGCCCAAAGCCTGATGGCCGAGGAATCGCGCCTGGCACTGGCGCGTGCCGAAAGCGCCTATGCCCAGGCCAGCGCCCAACTGGTGGAAGTGCGCCGCCAAGCCCAAGAAACCCAGGCCGCCAGCCATGCGCTGCAAGTCGAAGTGCTGCGCCTGTCGCAGCAAGCCGAACAAACCCGCCAGCGCAGCAGCGAGATCGAATCGGACGCGGCCGAAGTGGACGCCATGCTCGAAGACTTGCAAGGCCGCGCCCTGGAAGCCGAAGCGCGCTTTGAGACGCTGGACGTGCAGCTGGCCGAGTTCCAGGAAGAACATGCCAACTTGCAGGAGCGCGCTTTGGCGTGCCAGGCGCAGCTCGAGCAAGCCCGGGCAGAGCAGCGCACCTTGGAGCGCCAGTTGCAAGAGTCGGCGTTTGCCCAGCGCAGCCTTCAAGCGCGCACCGAGGAGATGGACCGCGCTGTGGAGACCGCGGATGCCCAAAGCATTGCCGTGCACGAAGAGGCCCAGCGCGCGCAGGACGAGCTGCAGCAGCTCTCCGACGCCACGGCCCAAAACGGCCTGCAAGCGGCGCTCAGCCTCAAAGCCGAACGCGAACTGGAGCTGGCCGCCAAACGCAGCACCTACGAAGACCTGACGGCCACCCTGCGCAGCCAGGACGAGCGCCGTTTGCAGCTCGAGCGCGAGCTCGACCCGCTGCGCCAGCGCATCACCGATTTGCAGCTCAAAGAGCAGGCCGCCCGCCTGGGCTTTGAGCAGTACGAAAACCAGCTTTTCGAGGCCCAGGCCGATCTGGCCGCCATTGGCCAAAGCCTGGAAGGCGTCTCGGTGCGTTTGTCGGCCTTGCAGTCCGAGATCGACCGCCTGCACCGCGACATTGCCGATCTGGGCGCGGTCAACCTGGCCGCCCTCGATGAGCTGACCGCCAGCCGCGAGCGCAAAGAGTTTTTGGACGCCCAAAGCCTGGACCTGAACGAAGCCATGGCCACGCTGGAAGACGCCATCCGCAAAATCGACGCCGAAACGCGCGATTTGCTTTCGGGCACATTCAATGAAGTGAACCGCCATTTTGGCGAAATGTTCCCCCAGCTTTTTGGCGGCGGAAACGCCCGCTTGGTGATTACCGGCGACGAGATTTTGGACTCGGGCGTGCAGGTGTTTGCCCAACCGCCGGGCAAGAAAAACCAAACGATCGCGCTGCTTTCGGGCGGCGAGAAGGCCTTGACCGCAATTGCCCTGGTGTTTGCGATATTCCAGCTCAACCCGGCACCTTTTTGCTTGCTGGACGAGGTGGACGCGCCCTTGGACGATGCCAACACCGAGCGCTATTGCAAGCTGGTGGCACGCATGAGCGCGGGCACGCAGTTTTTGTTTATCAGCCACAACAAAATCGCAATGGAAATGGCCGAGCAACTCATTGGGGTCACCATGCAAGAGCAGGGCGTCTCGCGCATCGTGGCCGTGGACATGGAAGCAGCCGTTGGATTGGTGGAGGCGGCCTGATGGCTGGTCACCGTTCGCAGGCACCAGGACGGAGCGCAGCGCATGAGTGAATTGCAAATCGGTCTTTTGGTATTGGGCGCGCTGGCACTGGGCGCTTTGCTCGCTTACAACCGCTGGGCCGACCGGACCCATGCGCCGCGCCAGGCCGATGGCCACGCGGGCGACGGCCATGGAGGTGACGCGCCCGCGTTTACCGAACCGGCTTTTGATGATTCGAGCTTTAGCAGTCTGAACCTGTCGGTCGCCACCCCGCGCCGCCCGGCGATTGATGATTTGATCGACGCCGTGGCCGCTGTCAACCTCGATCCTGGCGTGCTCGCCGTCTCGGGCGAGGCGGCAGTCGCTGCCTTTCCGGGCAGCTGGCGCGTGGGCAGCAAGCCCTTTCTGATTGAAGGCTTGCACGCGGACACCCAGGTCTGGGAGACGCCGCATGCGGGTGCGCGGTATATGGCTTTTCAAACCGGGGTGCAATTGGCCAACCGCGCCGGGGCCCTTAACGACATCGAATACTCCGAGTTCACCGTCAAAACCCAGGCCTTTGCCGATGCGGTGGGCGCGACGCCCGAGTTTCGCGAGATGCGCGACGAGGTGGCCCGCGCCCGGGAGCTCGACCAATTTGCCAGCGCGCACGACGCCCAGTTGGGCCTGAACCTGCGCGCCCGCCATGCCGCCTGGAGCCCGGGCTATGTCAGCCAGGTGGCGGCGCAATTTGGCTTTGTGGCCGGCCAATTGCCAGGGCGCATGGTGTTACCGGCGCCCACCGACGGTCTGCCGCCGCTGCTCTCGCTCACTTTTGACAGCCAGGCTGCCTTGGCTGAAGACCCGGCGCAGTCGGCGATTTACGAGTTGGTCTTGCACCTGGACGTGCCCCATGTGGACCGCGCCGAACAGCCCTTCGAGCGCATGTGCCAAGCCGCCCAAGGCATGGCGCAGGCCATGGACGGCGTGATCACCGACGACAACGGGCAGCCTTTGCCCTACCAGTCGCTGGACAGCATTAGCGCCGAACTGCAGCACCTGTACGACAAGCTCGAGCAGCGCGAATTTGCGCCCGGCTCCGCGCTCGCTCGCCGGCTTTTCTCCTAGGGCACCGCGCGATGGGCACGGCGCCTGAACAACGCATGCAGGCGCTGCGCTCCCTGCTGCAGCACCACGGCCATCTCTATTACGTGCTGGACGCACCCACATTGCCGGACGCCGAGTACGACCGCTTGTTTCGCGAGCTGCAAGATTTAGAGGCCCAGCACCCCGAGTTGCGCACCCCCGACTCGCCTACCCAGCGCGTAGGCGGCAAACCCTTGGCGCAGTTTGACAGCGTGCGCCATGCCGTGCCCATGCTCAGCATCCGCACCGAAACTGACACGCAGGCCAGTGGTGCGCAGGCCTTTGACGCCCGCATCCGCAAAGAGCTGGAGCTGCCTGAGGGCGCCGCCCCGGTGCAGTACGTCACCGAGCTCAAATTTGACGGTCTGGCCATGAGCCTGCGTTACGAAAATGGCCTGCTGGTGCAGGCCGCCACCCGGGGCGATGGCGAGTATGGCGAGGACGTGACGCACAACATCCGCACCATCGGGCAAATTCCGCTGCGCCTGCATGACGCGCCGCCGCTGCTCGAGGTGCGCGGCGAGGTGTATATGCGCCGCGACGATTTCGAGGCGCTCAACGCCCGCCAGCGCCTGCGCATCGCCGCCGGCGAAAAGGGCGAGAAGACCTTTGTCAACCCGCGCAATGCCGCTGCAGGTGCGGTGCGCCAGCTCGACCCGGCGATTGCCGCCCAGCGGCCGCTGCGTTTTTTCGCCTATGGCGTGGGTCTGGTGCAGGGTGGGCCGGCGTGGGCGACGCACCACGAACTGCTGCAAGCGCTCAAGGCCTGGGGCTTCCCCGTGGCCGAACAAACCAGCACTGCGCTGGGTGCCGACGGCTTGCTCGCGTTTTATGAGCGTACCGGCGCGCAGCGTGCGCAACTGCCTTTTGATATCGACGGTGTGGTCTACAAAGTCAACAGCCTGGCTTTGCAGCAGCGCCTGGGCTTTGTCAGCCGCGAGCCGCGTTGGGCGGTGGCGCATAAATACCCGGCGCAAGAGCAAATCACCACGGTGCTTGATATCGACGTGCAGGTCGGACGCACCGGCAAGCTCACGCCGGTGGCCAAGCTCGCGCCGGTGTTTGTGGGCGGCGTGACGGTGACCAACGCCACCTTGCACAACGAGGACGAGGCGCGCCGCAAAGATGTGCGTTTGGGCGACCAGGTGATCGTGCGCCGCGCGGGCGACGTGATCCCCGAGGTGGTCAGCGTGCTGCCCGAAAGTACGCAGCGGCCCGACCGGGGCGCGGCGTTCACCATGCCGCGCATCTGCCCGGTATGTGGCTCGCAGGCGCTGCGCGAAGAGGACGAGGCCGACTACCGCTGCACTGGCGGTCTGTTTTGCAGCGCACAGCGAAAGCAGGCGTTTTTGCACTTTGTGCAGCGGCGCGCTGTGGAGGTCGAGGGTCTGGGCGAAAAGCTGGTCGACCAGCTGGTCGATGCCGGTTTGGTCAGTACCTTGCCCGATTTATACCGCCTCGGTTTTGCCGCCTTTGCGGCGCTGGACCGCATGGCCGAAAAATCCGCCAATAACTTGGTGGAGGCGCTGGAGAAGTCCAAGGCCACGACTTTGCCCCGGTTTTTGTACGGCTTGGGCATTCGCCATGTGGGCGAGGCCACGGCCAAGGCACTAGCGCGGCACTTTGGCTCTATGGATGCCATCATGCAGGCCAGCGAGGCCGACTTGCTGTTGGTCAATGACGTGGGTCCCACCGTGGCGCAAAGCATTCATACGTTTTTTGCGCAAGCGCATAACCGCGAGGTGATCGAGCAACTGCGCGCCTGCGGCCTGCACTGGCCCGCGATGGAAGCGGCCTCGGATGCGCCCAAACCGCTGGCGGGCCTGACCTTTGTGATCACCGGCACCTTGCCCACGCTGGGGCGCGACGCGGCCAAAGCGCTGATCGAAGACGCTGGCGCAAAGGTGGCCGGTTCGGTGAGCAAGAAAACCAGCTTTGTTTTGGCCGGCAGCGAGGCCGGAAGCAAACTGGACAAAGCCTTGGAGCTGGGTGTGCCGGTGATAGACGAGGCCGCCCTCCACAAAATGCTGGAGTCAAATTAATGGCGGTACGTGACATTCTCAAGATGGGCGATGCCCGCCTGCTGCGCCAGGCGCAAAAAGTGCCGGCGTTTGACACCGACGCCTTGCACCTGTTGGTGCTTGATTTGCACGACACCATGCGCGCAGCCAATGGGGCGGGCCTGGCGGCGCCCCAAATTGGCGTGGATTTGCAGGTGGTGGTGTTCGGCTCGGACGAGCGCAATCCGCGCTACCCCGACCGCCCGCTGGTACCGCGCACGGTCTTGGTCAACCCGGTGATTACGCCTCTGGGCGAAGACATGGAGTCCGACTGGGAGGGCTGCCTCTCGGTGCCCGGCCTGCGTGGCCAGGTGCCGCGCTTTGCGCGCATCCGCTATACCGGCTGGGACGCGTTTGGCGAGCCGATTGACCGCACTGTCGAAGGCTTTCACGCCCGGGTGGTGCAGCACGAGTGCGACCATTTATGGGGCAAGCTGTACCCCATGCGCATGCGTGATTTCACGCAGTTCGGGTTTACCGAGGTTTTGTTCCCCGGTATTGCTGCCGACGAGGACGATTAGGGACAGGGGTGGCTGGCAGGCGCAGGCCCTTATGGCGCTGCAAAGCCTTTTTCTACAAACACCGCGCGTGCCCGGGCACTGGTGACAAAAGTAATAAAGTCCCGTGCCACCGCCACTTGGCGTGCCTCGGCGGTTTGGGCAATGTAATAGGTGGTAATTTTTTGCAACGGCTCGGGCAAGGGGCCAAGCAGGCGGGCGCCAGCGACCGGCAGTATTTCAGTGATCTGTTGAATGCCCAGCTCCACCTCGCCGCGCGCTACCGGCTCGACCACAAAGCCCACGTCGCCTAGTTTGGTTTTGCTTTTGACTTGCTCGGCAATGCCAAGTTGCTCTAGTACCCAGGCGAAGTGTTTGCCGCTGGTGCCTTTGTTGGGGTCCATATAGGTAATGCTTTTGGCGTTGAGCAGCGCCTGGCGCAGTGCTTGCGGGCTGGAAATGTCGGGTCGAGCGGCACCCTCGGCAACGGCTACGCCCACACCGACCCGGCCTAGCGGTGCAGCAGTTGGGGGCAGCGTCCAGCCGTTGTTTTGCACTGTTTCCAGCACGTCTTGGCTGATGACCAGCACATCGGGTTTGGCGGGCTGGGCCAGGCGGCGCATCCACACGCCTACAGGGGCGTACTCCACCTTGACGGTATGGCCTGACGCCTTTTCGTAGTCCGCCACCAACTGCAGCATAGGTGCTTGCACTGCGCCGGCGCTCCAGACCACGATCTCGGCGGCTTGGGCCAGACTGGCGCAGCAAAGTCCTGCCAACAGGGCGAGCAGGGCGCCCAAACGGCGCTGGGCGGCTTGGGGTGCGCGGGTATGATGGTTCATGGAGTTGCTCATGTCGGGGTAGTCAGTGCCGTCGGGATGGGCCATATTAATACCTAAATTGCCATTGCCGGCCACGTGCCGGCCCCTTTCATTGGAGACATCCCTATGACTACTGCCTCACTGTGGGCGCCGCTGCGTACCTTGCGCGCCCGTGCACTACAACTTTCTTTGCTGTGCCTGGCGAGCTTGGCGCCTGGCTGGGCCGCAGCGCAGGGCGGCGCCGTGGCGGTGCAGTGGCTGGGCCAGTCGGCCATGAAAATTACCAGCCCGGGCGGTAAAGTCATCGTCATCGACCCTTGGCTCACCAGCAATCCCAAAACCCCTGCTGAATTCAAGAAGCTCGAAGCCCTGGGCAAGGTCGACTTGATTTTGCTCACCCATGCCCACTTTGACCATATCGCCGATGCGCCCGCGCTCTCGGCGATGAACAAAGCGCCTGTGTACGCGCCCGCTGGTTTGGCCGATTCTTTCGCCACGCTGGGCGTAATGCCGGTGGAGATGGCGCCGCGCTTTAACAAGGGCGGTGTGGTATTTCCCTTGGGGCCGGAAGCGGGCATCAAAATCATCGCCACCCACGCCGAGCACAGCTCAGAGTTTCGTTGGAAAAACCCCGAAACCGGCAAAGACGAAATGCGCCAGGGCGGCGAGCCCATGGGCTATATCGTGGAACTGGAAAACGGCTTTCGGATTTACCACATGGGCGACACCGGCATTTTTGGCGACATGAAGCTGATCGGCGAGCTCTACAAGCCCGACTTGATTTTGATCCCCATCGGCAGCCACTTTGTGATGCCGCCCGCTGACGCCGCCTACGCCACGCGCGAGCTGCTCAAGCCCAAATTTGCCATTCCTATGCACTACGGAGCCAACGCTTTGCTGCGCGGCACGCCCAAGGAGTACACGGATGCGCTAGGGCAGTCCGCCACCAAAGTTTTGGTGCTGGAGCCAGGCGCTATTGCGCGCTTTTAAAACGCCTTGGGCTGCGGCCTAGCCCGCGTCTTTGAGCGCCTTAGCCACTTTGGTAACTAGGGTCGGTCCTTGATAAATCAGGCCGGTGTAAATCTGCACCAGGTCGGCCCCAGCGGCGCGTTTTTCCAGCGCGTCGGCGGCGCTGGCAATGCCGCCCACGCCAATGATCGGAAACTGAGGCCCCAGCGCGGCGCGCAGTTGCGCGATAACGCCGGTGCTTTGGGCCCGCACCGGCGCACCCGAGAGGCCGCCGGTCTCTTGCGCATGCGCCAGACCTTGCACCGCCTCGCGGCCCAGCGTGGTGTTGGTGGCGATCACGCCGTCCATGCGGTGGCGCAGCAAGGTCGCGGCAATGGCCTGAATTTGGTCGGCGTCCAAATCGGGCGCTATTTTCAGAAAAATGGGCACGTGCTTGGGCTGTTTGTTGCCACCTGCATCAAAGGTGGCGTGCAACTGCGCCAGCTCGACGCGCCGCGCGGCGATGGCCGAGAGCAGGCCGTCCAGTGCCTCGTCGCTTTGCAAGGAGCGCAGGTTCTGGGTGTTGGGGCTGGAGATATTGACGGTGACGTAGTCGGCATGGCCATAAACGCCATCGAGGCAGCGCAGGTAGTCGTCGGTGGCGCGCTCGATGGGCGTGGCCGCGTTTTTGCCGATATTGAGGCCTAGCAGCAGGCCGGGGTTCTTGTCGCGGCGCAGGCGCGAGGCCTGTACGTGCCGGATAAAGGAGTCCAGCCCGCCGTTGTTAAAGCCCAGGCGATTGATCAGGGCCTGCGCCTGGGGCAGCCGGAACATGCGCGGCTTGGGGTTGCCGCTTTGGGCCAGGGGCGTGACCGTACCCACTTCCACAAAGCCAAAGCCCATGGCGCCCAGGGCGTCGATGCAGCGTGCGTTTTTGTCCAGGCCGGCGGCCATGCCCACGCGGTTGGGAAAGCGCAGGCCCGCAACCTGAACCGGGTCGTGCACCTGCGTTTGGGCGTAGGCCCACTGCAGCGGCGTGCCCTGGGTGCGCGCCAGCAGGGCCAGGGTGCGGTCGTGCGCCACCTCGGGGTCCATGCGGAATAAAAGGGGGCGCAAAAGGCCGTAGGGCACCAGAGACATCGGATAATTCCCGCAGATTTCAAAACAACAGGCATTGTCCCCCATCCCCGCCATGACCCAAGCTTCCAGCACGCCCAACAGCCTGAGCCAGGACGAACTCAAAACCATGGTCGGCCGCGCCGCGCTGGACTATGTGGTGCGCGGCCAGTGGGTGGGCGTGGGCACGGGCTCGACGGTCAATAAATTTATCGATGCGCTGGCCGATATCCGCCACGACATCCCTGGCGCCGTCTCCAGCTCGGTGGCCAGCACCGAGCGCCTGCGCGCCCTGGGCATTGAGGTGCGCGACGCCAACACGGTGGAGCGCTTGGCTGTCTACATCGATGGTGCCGACGAAATTGACGGCCACGGCTACATGATCAAAGGCGGTGGCGCAGCGCTCACCCGGGAAAAAATTGTGGCCGCCCAATCAGAGTGCTTTGTTTGCATCGCCGACGCTTCCAAGCGGGTGCCGGTGCTGGGGCAGTTTGCGCTGCCCGTGGAGGTGATACCCATGGCCAGCGCGCGCATCATGCGCCAGTTTGCGGCCATGGGCGGGCAGGCCCAGCTGCGCATGGCCGGGGATAAGCCGGTGGTCACGGACAACGGCCAACACCTGCTGGACGTGCGCGGGCTGTCGATTACCGATCCGCTGGGCTTTGAGGCCCAGGTCAGCCAATGGCCGGGCGTGGTGACGGTGGGCGTGTTTGCCTTTCAGCGCGCCCATATTTGCCTGCTGGGCACGCCCGAGGGCGTGCAGACGCTGCGGTTTTAGGCTGCCACGGGTGCAGCGCTGCCCAGCATGCGCTCGACGTAGCGGGCGATCAGGTCGATCTCCAGATTCACCCGGGCACCGGCCTGCAGCGCGTGCAAGGCCGTGTTTTGCACGGTGTGGGGAATCAGGTTGATGCTGATTTCGCAGCCTTGTGTGCTGTCGGTGACACGGTTGACCGTCAGGCTCACGCCGTTGATGGTGATGGAGCCTTTGTAGGCCAAAAATTTACCCAGCGCCGCCGGGGCCAGCACACGCAACTCCCAGCTCTCGCCCACTTGCGCAAAGTAGCTGACATGCCCGATGCCGTCCACATGGCCGCTGACCAGATGCCCGCCCAGGCGGTCGTTGGCGCGCAAGGCTTTTTCCAGGTTGACGGGGCCGGCGCGGTCCAGGCCGGCGGTTTTGTCCAGCGATTCGGCCGACACGTCCAGCATGAAAGCATGGCTTTCGGGCAGCAAGCGGGTGACCGTCATGCAAGCGCCATTGATGGCGATGCTGTCGCCCAGGCCGGTGTCGTCCAGGTAGCCCGGCGGACAGCGCACCGTCAGGCGCTTGCCGTGGCCCGGGCCTTCGCCCAGGTCGGTGCTGTCAGTGATGTGGCCCACGCCGGTGACGATGCCTGTGAACATAAATGCGCCTTTACAAGGAATTTCAAAAGGTTTTAAAAATCAGCCTGTCCGCGCACCTGCGCTACCACGCGCAGATCGGGCCCGATGGCTTGCAGGCTCTGAAAGTCCAGGGCCAGGCCTTGGGACAGCGCCGTCCAGGGCCCGGCGTTGGACATGCCTGCGCCTTGGCCCAGCCACAGCGGGGCTAGATACACCAGCAACTCGTCGACCAGGCCAGCGGCGATCAGCGAGCCATTGAGTTTGTGGCCCGCTTCGATATGCACATCGTTGAAAGGGCGCGCCGCCAAGTCGGCGGCCATGGCCCGCAAATCCACTTTGGCCAGCGCACCGTCGGCGCCCGGCGGCCCGGGCAGGTACACGATCTGCGCGCCTGCCTGGCGCAAGGCGGCCTCACGTGCTGCGTGGGGCTGGGCGGCATAAATCAGCACCGGACGCTGCACGTCGAAAAGCGGCGCGTCGGGCGGGGTTTGCAGCGTGCTGTCCACGATCACCAAGCTGGGCTGGCGCTGTGTGGGCACCAGGCGCACGTCCAGGCGCGGGCGGTCTTGCAGCACGGTGCCCACGCCGGTGAGCACCGCGCAGGCGCGGGCGCGCCACGCGTGGCCGTCGGCGCGCGCCTCGGGGCTGGTAATCCATTGGCTTTGCCCATTGGGCAGGGCGGTCACGCCGTCCAGCGAGGCGGCCACTTTGAGACGCATCCAGGGCCGCTGGCGCAGCATGCGGCTGAAAAAACCGATATTGAGCGCGCGCGCTTCGCGTTCTCCAGCGCCGACCTCGACCTGCACGCCGGCAGCGCGCAGGCGTGCAAAGCCAAGGCCTGCGACCAGCGGGTTGGGGTCTTGCACCGAGGCGACCACGCGGGCCACCCCGGCCTGAATCAGCGCGTCGCAGCAGGGACCGGTGCGGCCTTGGTGGGCGCAGGGCTCTAAGGTGACATAGGCGGTGGCGCCTTGGGTGCGGTGGCCATTTGCTTGGGCTTGGCGCAGGGCCATGATTTCGGCATGCGCGCCGCCAGCGGCCTGCGTGTGGCCCTGGCCGATGACGCCGCCGTCGGCGCCCACCAACACACAGCCCACGCGCGGGTTGGGCGAGGTGAGGGTGGCAGCCGATTCGGCCAGGCGCAAGGCGGTGGCGATGTGGGGCATAGAGGGAGCCAAACAGGCGCGGGGCGGGTGCCCGAGCCCCGCTTAGTTATTGACCTCGTTGACCAGGGTTTTGAAGTCGTCAATGTCTTCAAAACTGCGGTACACGCTGGCAAAGCGCACATAGCCCACTTTGTCGAGCTTTTTGAGTTCGCGCATCACCAGTTCGCCGATGCGGGTGGACGAGACTTCGCGCAGACCCGAGGTCAGCAGCTTTTCTTGGATACGTTCCACCGCACCGTCAATTTGCTCGGTGCTGACCGGGCGCTTGCGCAGGGCCAGCTTCATCGAGCCAATGACTTTGCTTTGTTCAAAATCGATGCGCCGCCCGTCTTTTTTGACCACCACCGGGAAGCTCACATCGGCGCGCTCGTAGGTGGTAAAGCGTTTTTCGCAGGCGCCGCATTGGCGTCGCCTACGGATGAAATCGCCGTCCTCGGCCATGCGGGTCTCCACCACGGGGGTTTCCGAATGGCTGCAGAACGGGCATTTCATGGCGTTTAGCCGTAGACCGGAAAGCGTGCCGTCAGGGCATGCACCTTGGCGCGTACGGCGGCGATGTTGGCCGGGTCGTGCGGGTTGTCCAGCACGTCGGCGATCAGATGCGCCGTGGCGCGCGCTTCTTCGTCTTTAAAGCCGCGCGTAGTCATGGCGGGGGTGCCGATGCGCACGCCGCTGGTGACCATGGGTTTTTCCGGGTCATTGGGGATGGCGTTTTTGTTGATCGTCATATGCGCCTCGCCCAGCACGCGCTCGGCGTCTTTGCCGGTGATGTTTTTGGAGCGCAAGTCCACCAGCATGACGTGGCTTTGGGTGCCGCCGCTGACGATGCGCAGGCCGCGCTCGGTCAGGGTTTTGGCCACGATGTCGGCATTGGTGAGCACCTGCTGTTGGTAGGCCTTGAAGCCATCGCCCAGCGCTTCTTTGAAGGCCACCGCCTTGGCGGCGATCACATGCATCAGCGGGCCGCCTTGCAGACCGGGGAACATGGCGCTGTTAATGGCTTTTTCATGCTCGGCCTTCATCAAGATGATGCCGCCGCGCGGGCCGCGCAGGCTTTTGTGCGTGGTGGACGTGACCACATCGGCGTGGGGCACCGGGTTGGGGTACAGGCCTGCGGCAATCAGACCGGCATAGTGCGCCATGTCCACCAGAAACAGTGCGCCCACGTCTTTGGCTACTTTGGCAAAGCGTGCAAAATCGATATGCAGCGAGTACGCGCTGGCACCGGCAATGATCAGCTTGGGTTTGGATTCATGGGCTTTGCGCTCCATGGCGTCGTAATCGATGGCTTCGTTGGCGTCCAGGCCGTAGCTGACCACGTTAAACCATTTGCCGCTCATATTGAGCGCCATGCCGTGCGTTAGGTGACCGCCTTCGGCCAGGCTCATGCCCATGATGGTGTCGCCGGGCTTAAGGAAGGCCAGAAACACTGCCTCATTGGCCGAGGCGCCGCAGTGGGCTTGCACATTGGCGGCGTCTGCGCCAAAGAGTTTTTTCACACGGTCAATCGCCAGTTGCTCGGCTACGTCCACGTTTTCGCAACCGCCGTAGTAGCGTTTGCCGGGGTAGCCTTCGGCGTATTTATTGGTCAGCTGGCTGCCTTGGGCGGCCATGACGGCGGGCGAGGCGTAGTTTTCACTGGCGATCAGCTCGATGTGGTGTTCCTGGCGGGCGTTCTCGGCCAGGATGGCGGCCCAGAGTTCGGGGTCGGTTTGCTCAACCAGAATGTTGCGGTGGTACATCAATAGTCCTCAAGGTAAGTAATCAATCCGTTCGCCGCCAATTTTAGGTGGCGCGTCAAATATCCACAGAATTGCGCCCGGGCGCTGGTGCAGCATGGGCCGCCGGGGCCTGTAGTACCACTGGCTTGGCTTCGGCGGGCGGGCTCAGCACGGGCACCGCCTTGCCGGCAAATACCGCCTGCAAGCGTGCGTGTTCGGCCAACACGCGGGCCGGGTAGCCGCCATCGTCTTCTAAATTGCCGGCGCCCACATACAGGCGCAGCCCGGCCTCGGCGCTGCCGGCACGCGCAATGCATTCTTGCAAGACTTTGATGCCCACGCGCATATTGCTCAAGGGGTCAAAGGCTGCAAATTTCCCGCCGTAGCGCCGGTATTTGTCGCCATGGACCTGCGTCATGACCTGCATCAGGCCTTGGGCGCCCATGGGGCTTTGGGCGTAGGGGTTAAAGCTGGACTCCACTGCCATGACCGCCATGATGAGCAGCGGATCGATCTTGGCCCGCGGCCCCGCCGCAAAAGCCTCCTCCACCAGGGCGGCCAGCGGCTCCGGGGCGACGTTGTACTTGCGGCTCAGCCAAGAGGCTACCGCCGCCTGCGGTTTGGGCAGGTCTTTGGGGTTGAGTGCGGCGACACGGTCGGCCTCGTCACCGGCCACCAGACCGGAAAAGCTGTCCTGCTGCTCCTGCAACCAGCCAAAAAGCTGCGCTTGCCCGGCCAGGCGCACGTCAGGTTGCAGGGTGAGGGTGATGGCCAGAAACATGACGGCCAGGCCGACCAGGGCAAATCCATTGTGGGTAATCTGGACAAAACCGTGGGCGATGTCGGATGCCACTGTCTTGAGCGTGTCGCGAAATCGGTGGGCTGTGGTCATAAAACTCCCGGTTGGGACGCCCATTGGGGCCCAAAAAGGAGCCGGTGCGGCCCCGTCGAACGATGCCCAAATTATACCGACGGGCCTTTTTGCACCCTTTGGCGCGGCGATTAGTGGCCCGGGCCCCTGATTTAGGGCAATTACTGCCGATTTGCGGGGGCCAGCGCGCGCGAAGCTCCCGCTTTAGCGGTGAAAATAGCGCCTTTCTTTTTGCGCATCACTTAGCAAGGCTCCACGTGCCGACCACTGTACCTACCAAGACCCACGACCTCGCCCATTGGGACCAACGCACCGGTGGCGCATTTAGCGCACCGACCTCGGGCGAGCGCAGCCAGCGTATCAAGGACTGGCTGGCCTCCAACCCCAGCCACGACGAGATTGCCGAGGTCTACAAAGAGTTGAGCGCCCGCGACAAAGGCGCGGCCAAAGTGCTGCGCGAGCGCTTGGACGATGCCAAACGCAGCAAAGCGCAAGAGGCCATCGCCGCCGAATGGGCCGCCAAAGCCCAGGCCCTGCTCGATGTCAGCAAGCTCAATATGGCCGACGCCCTGGCCTGGCAGCGCGACGCCGCCAAGGCCGGCGCCCCCTTAAGCCGCGAGCCGCTGGCCGGGCTGAAGGCCCAGCTAGTGGAGCGGGTACGCGTGATCGAAGACTTGCAGCACCAGGCGCAAGTGCAGCGCGAATCTGCGGTGCTGCTGGCCCAGCGCATTGAAGTGCTCTCGACCAAACCCTGGCAGGACGCCCAAGCGTTGGTAGATGGCCTGGGTGTGGATGTGCAGCAATGGCAAAGCCAGGCCAGCGCCTTGATGGCCAACCCGAAATGGCCCAGTGTGGACATGAAGTTTGCCCCCATCTTGGATGCAGCGCGTGCGCAGCTGTTACTGGTTTGGGACGCTTTTCAGGCGGCCTTGGCCCAAGCAGTGGCCGCCGCCGCTGACCCCCTGGCACCTTTGCCCGCGGTGGCCGTATGGGCGGAGTCTTTGCGCAATGCCCGCGCGGTGTCGGTGGCACCGCCCAAAGCGCCCAAGGCCCCCAAAGTGGCGATCGACCCCCAGGTGCGCGAAGAAGCCCAAGGCAAAGTCAGCCAGGCCTTGGCAGAACTGGAAGCCCAGGTCGGCCAAGGGCACGGCAAAGCCAGTGCCGGCGCGGCCAACGCGCTGCGCCAGGCGCTCAAAGAATTCGGCAAACTCATCGACGCCAAGCTCGAGCACCAGGCACAACTGGCGCTGGGCGCGGCCGGCGAGCTCGAAGGCTGGCAGCGGTGGCGCGCAGACCAACTGCGCGAGGCCTTGGTCATCAAAGCCGAAGGCCTGCTCAAGCGGCCCGAAGGCCAGGCCCTGGGAGGACGCAAGCTCCAAGAAACCCTGCGCGCCATGCGCGAGGAGTGGAAACAAACCGACCAAGGCGGCGTGCCCAACCACGCGATGTGGAAACGCTTTGACGAGGCCTGCAACCAGGCCCACAAAGTGGTCGAGGCCTGGCTGAACAAGCTCAAAGCCGAGGCCCAGGCCAACCGCCAACAGCGCCTGGCGCTGATGGACGAGCTCAAAGCCTGGGCCGAGGCCAATCGCACCGCGCTGGACAATGACTGGAAAGGCTTTGCCCGCATCTTGCACCAGTTTGCAGAGCGCTGGCGCAACGCCGGGCACCTGGGCGAAAAAGCCTTTGCCGAACTCCAGCCGCAGTGGAAGGCCGCGATGGCCCACGCGGCCGAACCGCTGGAGACCTTGCAGGCCCAAAGTATTGCGCTGCGCCAGGCCATGATTGAAGAGGCCAAGGTGCTGGGCGCCTCGGCCTTGCTGCGCATTGATGCCGTAAAGGCGCTGCAACAACGCTGGCAGGCGCAGGCCCATGCGGTGCCACTGGACCGGCGCTTGGAGCAAAAACTCTGGGATGCGTTTCGCAAGCCCATCGACGAGGCTTTCCAGCGCAAAACCCGCGAGCGCGAGGTGGCCGAGGCCTCTTTGGGCCTGCGCGACCGCGCCGTGATGGAGGCGTCCAAGGCGCTGCAAAAAGCCAATGCCGGTGGCGACGCGCAGGCGATCCGGGCCGCCATGGCCGCCCTAGAAATGGCCCTCAAAGGCCAAGCCCAGGCGCGTGCCGAGGTCAGCGATGCGGGTGCCCGCGAGGCCCAGGCCCAGTCTGCCGCCCAAAGCACCGAAGGCGCGCCTAGCGCCGACTCCGCGCTGCCCGAGGCCGAGGCGCCGCAAGCCGCCCCTGCCCAGACCGCAGAGCCAGGCACTGATGAGGAAGCAGCCGCAACCGCGCCCGCGCAGGACGAGTTGCCTGCACCCCCGCCGGCCCCGGCGCCGGCCAAACCTGCGCCCAAACCTGTGGTGGCCATGCGTGGCGATGACCGACCCGGCATGCGCAAAGAAAGCCCGGCCCCCGCCGCCCGAGGTGGCAAGTGGGGCGATCGCAAAGACAGTGGACGCGGTGCGCCACCCGGACGCGAGGGCCGCGATGCCCGCGGCGGCGATGCCCCGCGCGGACGCGGTGCACCCGACCGTTTCCCACGTGAAGAGCGCGATACCGGGCCGCGTCTGGGCGATGCCGCCTTCCGTGCCCAGCGCGATGCTTTGGAAAATGCCCAGTCGGCGCTCAAGAAATTGGCCGCGCAAGCCCATGGCGAGGCCTTGACCCAGTTGCTCAGCGCCTGGGAACAGCGTGACGCCGGCCTGGTGCCCAGCGCGCAGGACTTGGGAGCGCGCATCAATGCTGCGGCGCGCAACGCCTGGGTGGGCGCTATTGCGGCGCCTGCGGCTGCGGCTGCGGCCCATCCGCAGTCTTTGCTGCGCCTGGAGATGGCCGCCGACCTACCGACGGCTGCCGAGCACCTGGACGCACGCCGCGCTTTGCAGCTGCAGTTGCTCACCCGCCGCAACGACCCCTCGCCCCAGCAAACCTGGGTGCAGGATGCCGCGCAAGTCATCGCCGGGCCGTTTGCAGCCGGCGATGCCCGCCGCCTGCAAAACGCGCTCAAGACGCTGCTTCGGCGTTAAGCGATGTCGCCCCAAGCGCTGATCCGCTCCACATGGAGCGGCGCGGCGCTGTCGGGCTCGCCCAGGCTGAGGCGCAAAACTTGGGCGCGGGGCGGCTTGGCCTCCATGTCCCAGTCGCTTAGCACCCAGCGTGTGTGGTGGCGGCCCAGCACATGCTGGGCCGGCTGGTGGGTGTGGCCGTGAATCATGTGCTCGGCGCCATGCGTGTGCAGGTCTTGGAGGCAGGCGCCTGTGTCCAGGTCGATCCAGGGTTGGTCGCTGCTTTTTTGCCGGGCTTTGTTGGCTTCGCTTTGGGCCCGCATGGCCTGCGCTAGCAGCTGGCGCTCAGGCAAGGGTTTGGCCAAAAAGTCACTTTGCCAGGCCGAAGAACGTACCGTCGCGCGAAACTTTTGGTAGTCCGTGTCCGCCAGGCATTGGGCGTCGCCGTGGGTGAGCAGCCAGCGCTGGCCGGCCAGGTGCAGAACGGTGGGGTCGGGCAGGGCGCTAGCGCCGCAGGCATGCAGAAGCTGCGGGCCCATCAAGAAATCGCGGTTGCCGCACATGATGAAAACATCCATGCGTTGGGCGGCATCTTTCAATAGACGGGCCACCTGGGCGCCTACGCCCTGCGCGTCGTCCAGGGCGTCATCGCCGATCCATACCTCAAACAAATCACCCAGTACCAACAGTGCCTGGGCCGGGGTTTGCGCCAGGTAGCGCGCTAAGGCGTAAAAGGTGGCTGATCCGGCTTGGTCCAGGTGCAGGTCGGAGATGCAATCGACCGTGTGCCAGTGCGCGGGGGCATGAAGTTGCATGGCCCGACCGCGCCCGGAATTACAAAATCACAGCCTTGGTGATCAGCACATCGTCCACGGGCACATCGTCGTGCATGCCGCGGCGGCCGGTTTCCACGTCTTTGATTTTGTCGACCACGTCGGTGCCGCCGACTACTTTGCCAAACACCGCATAGCCCCAGCCTTGCGGGGATTCATCTTTGTGGTTCAGAAAACCGTTGTCAGCCACATTGATAAAAAACTGGGCAGTGGCCGAGTGGGGCTGGCTGGTACGGGCCATGGCCACGGTGTAGGTTTCGTTTTTGAGGCCGTTATTGGCTTCGTTGTCCACCGGCTTGGCGGTTTTTCTTTGCTTCATGCCGGGCTCCATGCCGCCGCCTTGGACCATGAAGCCGGGAATGACGCGGTGAAATATGGTGTTGTCGTAGTGTCCGTGTTCCACATATTTAATGAAGTTATCGACGCTCTTGGGCGCTTTTTCGGCGTCCAGTTCCAGGGTGATAACGCCGTAATCGGCAATATGTAATTCAACTTTGGGGTTTGTCATGGTGCAGGTCCGGTTTATTTAACAATACTAGCGGAGGTAATCGTCACGTTTTGAAGCGGCACATTTTGCATGCCCGAGCGATTGCCTACAGGAACAAGGCGTATTTTGTCGATCACGTCCATGCCGGACACCACCTTGCCAAACACGGCGTAGCCAAAACCGTCGGGTTTGGGCGCGTTGAGATTGTCGTTGTCCACCACGTTGATAAAAAACTGCGAGGTGGCCGAGTTAGGGATATTGGTGCGCGCCATGGCAATCGTGCCGCGCTCGTTGCGCAGGCCATTATTGGCCTCAAGCACGATGGGGGGACGGGTCGGTTTTTGAATCATGGCCGCATTAAAGCCGCCCGCTTGCACCATAAACCCGTCGATAACCCGGTGAAAAATCGTACCGTCGTAATGTTTGTCGCGCACATAGTGCAAAAAATTATCGACAGTTTTGGGCGCTTTTTCAGCATCGAGTTCCACCGTAAATTCGCCTGCATTGGTTTGAAACAAGACCTTGGTTTGGGCCTGCGCACTAGACAACGCGATGGCGGCGGCCACACCCAGAAAAATGCGGGATAGAGCACCCAGACCATTGAAAAAAACGGTTGGCATTAATGCACTCCTTCGAAAAATATTTTCCATTCCTTGCTGGAGCGAATCCAGTACTGGCGCTTATGAATTCCGGTTTTCTTTCCCTGGGCGACCTCACCAAAACTGACCACCATGGTTTCAGCCGAATCGGTCCACTGGAAATAGCTCAGATCTTTGAGCTCGAGATTGCGGCCTTTGAGCGCCTTCATTTCAGATTTAAGCAAAGGGGTATATTGGTCCAAACTTTTGCCATAGCTGGAGAAATCCGGGGTGTAGAAAGCCAGGGTTTTCTTCACATCCCCCGATACTTTGGCTTCACGCCACTCGTTCAAGGTGTTTTGAAAAGATTTAGCCGCTTCGTCAATTTGTTTGGGTGACTTCCAAACCAGCTGCGCAGCCACCACCACGGGCGTATTGCGCACCGAGGTATTTTCAATCAATGCGGTGATATCAGGGTTGGTTAAAACAATGCAACCGTCCGTGGAGTGGGGCGCACGGGAAAATTGGGTGGAAGGCGTTCCGTGCAACCAAATGCCGCGCCCGGATTTCCCGCGTCGAATGTCCAGCATATTGGGGTAGTTGAGCGTGAGCGCGCCGGAACCATAAAAATCGCTCAGGGATTTGCGCTCCAAATGGCTGCTGACAAAGTACACGCCCAAAGGTGTACGCTGGTCACCTTCTTGGGTTTTGGCAGTGCCCAGTTTGCCCAGCGAGACGTAGTAGTCGGCGCGCAGTTGCAAACCATTGGGTGTATTTTCGAAAAAATACAGTCGCGAGCGCGAGGCGTCTACCGCGATGGCGCTGTGCGCCTGCGGGGAGACTTTCAAAAATGCGCTAGGAATAAAGCCCTCGGGCGGGCGGTCGCGAAAACCGGTCATGCGCTGCTGGGTTTCTTCGCGCAGGTCGCTCAGGGCCGCGGCGCCTGCCCGCGCAGTTTCGGCGGGCATGTCGCCAATGGTTTGCAGCGCGCGGGTGCGGGCAGTGAGCAGGTCGCCGTAAATGAGTTGGGCCAGCTGGAAGTTGGGGTGGTCAGCAACCAGTTTTTCGGCTTTGGCCAGGGCTTCGCGGTTTTCGCCACGCGACATCAAACCCAGGACTTCCAGCAATCGCTGCTCCGACTTACCATCCGTGCGCGTTAGACCAGGCGTTTCTCGTGTGGTGGTGGCGCCCAAGGCGGGGAAAACAGAAAACCAGGTCAGCGCGCACACCAGCCATAACCAGACAGGTCGGCGCGCCGGCCGCAACATCCCGGCGCCGTCAGCGCAGCGGGTCGACTTAACCACCCACAGCCTCGCGGACAATTTTCCAGTTGTTGCCTTGCTTGCTTAGTTCCAAGGTCTTGCGGCTGGAAATGGCAATGCCATTAGCGCGGTAATCCTGGTGGAACTTGGCCACTGCCACGTTGCCGCGCATTTGCACCGTAACGTCTGCGACTTTGACTGATATTTTGGATTTGCCCTCGATGCGGACACGTCGCTCTGCCTCCCACTGGCTACGGCCGATGCCGCCTGGGGGCGAAAATTCCTTGCCATACGCCTGAAAATAGCCTTGCATGTCCTTGGCCGACCAGGCATTGACCCAGCTTTGGATGGCTTGCTCGACTTCACGCGTCTCCGGCGCAATGGCATTCGCCACCGGGGTCGGCTTGGCCGGGGCTGCAGCGACCGGTGGCTCATCAGCTGGTTTACGCGCTGCCACCGCCGGAACCGGTGTGGAGGAAGCCGGCGGGCGCACACCGGTGGCAGAGGCTTTGGCGCTTGGGGGAAGGGGTGCCTCGGCGGCTGGTTTTCCTGACGCAGCAGCAGTTTTCTCCGTGCTTACCGGTGGGGTGGGTATGGAAGCCAGTGCCAACTGTTTGTTCATGGCAGCGATTTGGGCCATGGACAATTTGGTTGGGTTTTGCGTGACGATTTGCCGCACCAAAGCCAGCTTGGGCGCTACGGCTGCGGTGTTGAGCTCCAACTGCAAAGCCTTGGTGTAGGCGGCACTGGACAGTCGGCCATACACATCTGCCAAGTTTTCGTGGGCCACGGCATAGCTGGGGTTGGTGCGCAACGCGTTTTCAAAAGCGGCGCGGGCTTTTTCCAGCTGGTTTTGATCGGCGTACAAGACGCCCAGGTTGTTGTAGGGCTCGGGCAGCTCGGGGAAATCCTCGCTCATGCGGGAGAAGGTGGATATCGCGTCGTTGGTTTTGCCCCAGTCGCGCTGGGCCAGGCCCTTGAGCAAGCGCATCGTCGCGTCTTTGGGTTTGGCTGAAATGTAATAGTCGGCCTTGGCGACCGCTTCGGCATACTTGCCTTCTTTGCTGAGTTGGGCGACTTCGCTGTACTCATCGGCGCGGGCCCCGGCGGCAAAAAGCAGCAAGGCAAGCGCCAAAAGCAGGTAAGTGGAGAACTGCGGACGAATTCGCATCATGGGCGTAACAATTTCTTGACGGGCAATTGGCAACGAAAGTGCCGCCTATATACTGCGCTCCATTGTAGCGGAGGGCCTTTTTTCTGCGTGGCCAGCGCTTTGACTCCCCCGGCGCCCGCGCGCGGCTGCGGGAAGTGCCATGTCAATGAGAGGCGAGATAGGTTCCCATGGGTTTGCGACTTCATAATTCCTTGTCCGGGCAACTGGAAGATTTCACCCCCATCGAGCCCGGCCGTGTGCGCATGTATGTATGCGGCATGACGGTGTATGACGATTGCCACCTGGGCCACGCCCGCTCCATGCTCGCATTTGATGTGGTGCAGCGCTGGCTCAAGGCCAGCGGATACGTAGTGACTTATGTGCGCAACGTCACCGATATTGACGACAAAATCATCCGCCGGGCGCTGGACAATGGTGAAACTATCCAGTCGCTCACCGACCGCATGGTCGATCATCTGCACCGCGACGCCGACGCTCTGGGCGTAGAGCGCCCGACCCATGAGCCGCGCGCCACGGCCTTTGTGCCGCAAATGCTCAGCCTGATTCAAACCCTGGAAGCCAAGGGCTACGCCTACCGTGCCAGCAACCAGGATGTGAACTTTGCTGTGCGTAAATTTGAAGGCTACGGCAAGCTCTCGGGCAAATCCATCGACCAACTGCGCGCTGGCGAGCGCGTTGCGGTGGACGAAGGCAAGCGCGACCCGTTGGACTTTGTGCTTTGGAAAGCTGCCAAGGCCTCCGAGCCCGATGACGCCAAATGGGAGAGCGCCTACGGCCCCGGCCGGCCGGGCTGGCATATCGAGTGCTCGGCCATGTCTTGCCAATTGCTGGGCGAGTCGTTTGACATCCACGGCGGAGGCGCGGATTTGCCCTTCCCGCACCACGAAAACGAAATCGCGCAAAGCGAGGCTGCCAGTGGAAAGCCCCTGGCCCGCTACTGGCTGCACAATGGCTTTGTCACCCGCGACAACGAGAAAATGTCCAAAAGCCTGGGCAATTTTTTCAGCATCCAGGAAATATTGGCCCGCTTTGATGCCGAAACCACGCGCTTTTTCGTGGTGCGCTCGCACTACCGCAGTGCGCTCAATTACAGCGACGCCCATCTAGAGGACGCTCGCAGCGCCTTAAAGCGCCTCTACACCGCCTTGGCGGCGGTGCCGCCGCAGGCCTCATTGGGCGCGATCGACTGGAGCGCGCCGTTTGCCGACCGCTTCAAAGCTGCCATGGACCTGGACTTTGGTACGCCCGAGGCAGTGGCGGTGCTCTTTGACCTGGCCTCGGAAGTCAACCGCAGCCACTCGCCGCAACTCGCTGGCTTGCTGCGCGCTTTGGGCGGGGTTTTGGGATTGCTGCAGGGCGCTCCCGAGGCCTTTTTGCAGGCTGGCGCCGGCGTCGATGAAGCGCAGATTGCTGCGCGCATTGCCGAGCGCCAAGCCGCCAAAGCAGCGCGTGATTTCGCCCGCGCCGATGCCATTCGCGCCGAACTTTTGGCCCAGGGCATTGTGCTCAAAGACTCCGCACAAGGCACGCAATGGGAGGCGGTAGCGCCATGAGCACGCCCGATGCGGTACGCCCGGTGTTTTGGTACGAGGCCTGCAAGCACCTGATGAAAAAAGACCGGGTGATGAAGCGCCTGATTCCCCAGTTCCCGGACGTATCGCTGCAAACCCGGGGCGACGCTTTTGGCACACTGGCGCGTAGCATCGTGGGGCAACAAATTTCGGTGAAGGCAGCGCAAACGGTCTGGGAGCGCTTTGCCCTGCTGGCGCCCAAAATGACGCCCAAGTCAGTGCTCAAACTCAAGGTGGATGCCATGCGCGCCGCCGGGCTCAGCGCCCGCAAGGTGGAATACCTGGTCGATCTGGCGCTGCACTTTGACACCCACAAGCTGCACGTCAGCCAATGGGAAGGCTTGCCCGATGAAGACATCATTGCCGAACTGACGGCGGTGCGCGGCATTGGGCGCTGGACGGCCGATATGTTTTTGATGTTCCATCTGATCCGCCCCAATGTGTTGCCGTTGGACGATGTGGGCCTCATCAACGGCATCAGCCGCAACTATTTTTCGGGCGAAGCGGTCAGCCGCTCGGACGCCCGTGAGGTGGCCGCCGCCTGGGCACCTTACTGCACGGTGGCAACTTGGTATATTTGGCGCTCACTCGATCCGGTGCCGGTCGCCTACTGAAGCGCACTTTTACCGTGTAGAGAGCGGGCATTAACCTGGAGGAGGGTGCAATTGGCTAAAAAAGTATTCCTGGATTTCGAGACCCCGATTGCCGAGCTCGAAGGAAAAATCGAAGAGCTGCGATACGTGCAAAACGAGTCGGCAGTCGATATTTCGGCTGAAATCGACCAACTGAGCAAAAAAAGCCAGCAGCTGGTCAAGGACATTTACAGCAATCTCACCCCCTGGCAAATCACCAAAATCGCCCGCCACGCCGAGCGCCCCTACACGCTGGACTACATCGGCGAAATATTTACCCACTTTATCGAACTCCATGGCGACCGCCACTTTGCCGACGACCTGAGCATTGTGGGGGGCTTGGCCCGCTTCAATGGCATTCCTTGCATGGTGCTGGGCCAGCAAAAAGGCCGCGATACCAGAGAGCGCGGTCTGCGCAACTTCGGCATGACCAAGCCCGAGGGTTACCGCAAAGCCTTGCGCTTGATGAAGCTGGCCGAAAAGTTCAAGCTGCCGGTGTTCACTTTTGTCGATACGCCGGGCGCCTACCCGGGTATTGACGCCGAGGAGCGCGGCCAGTCCGAGGCCATCGGCCGCAATATTTTCGAGATGGCGCAGCTGGAGGTGCCCATCATCACCACCATCATTGGCGAGGGTGGCTCGGGCGGGGCCTTGGCGATTTCGGTGGCCGACCAGCTCGTCATGATGCAGTACGCGATTTATTCGGTGATCAGCCCCGAGGGCTGCGCCTCTATTTTGTGGAAAACCTCGGACAAAGCCCAAGAGGCAGCCGATGCGCTGGGCATCACGGCGCTGCGGCTTAAAGCCCTGGGTCTGGTGGACAAAATCGTCAGCGAGCCGGTGGGTGGCGCGCACCGCGACCCCAAGCAGGCGGCGGTTTTCCTCAAGCGCGCGCTGGGCGATGCCTACCGCCAGGTGAGCGATTTGCGCGTGAAAGAGCTGGTCGATCGCCGTTACGAGCGCCTGCAAAGCTACGGCCGCTTTACTGACACCAAGGCCAGCGCCAAGTAGCGCGGCATCCGCAATGACCCGCACGCTGGAGGCGGCGATGTCGGCCTTTTCCCCCGACCTGCCCCTGACTGTGGCCTACAGCGGCGGCGCCGACTCCAGCGCCTTGTTGCTGGCCTGTGCCCGGCGCTGGCCGGGGCAGGTGGCGGCGGTGCATGTCAACCATGGTTTGCAAAGCGCGGCGGCCGACTTCCAATTGCATTGCCAGTCCGTATGTGCGGCGCTGGGCGTGCCCTTGTTTACCGAAACCGTCGATGCCCACGCCACCCCTGGCCAGAGCCCTGAGGACGCGGCCCGCCGGGCGCGCTACGGGGCACTGGCCAGGTTTGCCAAGTCCGAGCGCGGCGCGCCTTGGAGCGCCACCGTGCTGCTGGCCCAGCACGCCGACGACCAGGTGGAAACGCTGCTTTTGGCGCTCAGCCGGGGTGCCGGTTTAGCCGGCCTGAGCGCCATGCCCGCGCACTGGCAGCGCGATGGCGTGAACTATGCGCGTCCGCTGCTGCCGGTCAGTGCCGCCGATATCCGGCAGTGGCTGCGCGCCCAAGGCCACCAATGGATTGAAGACCCGACCAATACCGACACGGATTTCCTGCGCAACCGCATCCGCGCCGAGGTGATGCCGGTCTTACGCCGGGTTTTTCCGCAGTACGCCAGCACCTTTTCTCGCAGCGCAGCCCACGCCGCCCAGGCGCAAACGCTGTTGACCAACATGGCCCAGGTCGATTTGCGGGAGCTTTGCGCGCCAGGCCAGCGCCAGCCGCGCATTCAAGCCTTGCAGGCTTTGCCACTGGCGCGGCAAGCCAATGCTCTGCGCCACTGGCTGCACAGCGTGCACCACACCCAGGCCAGCAGCGCGCAACTGGACGAACTGCTGTCGCAAGTGGCCGCGTGCACCACGGCGGGTCACCAGCTGCACATCCGGGTGGGCCAGGGATTTGTGCGGCGCAGCAATGAGGTGCTCGATTGGTACAATCCGCAGGTTTAGCTTCCTAAAAATACGAACCCATGGCCTTAATTGTTCATAAGTACGGTGGCACCTCGATGGGGTCTACCGAGCGCATCCGCAACGTTGCCAAGCGGGTGGCCAAATGGCACCGCGCTGGCCATCAAATGGTGGTCGTGCCCTCGGCCATGAGCGGCGAGACCAACCGCCTGCTGGGCCTGGCCAAAGAGTTGGCGCCCGCCAAAGCCTCTGCCGCCTACGAGCGCGAGCTCGATATGCTGGCCTCCACCGGCGAGCAGGCTTCGAGCGCGCTGCTGGCCATCGCCTTACAGGCCGAAGGCCTGGATTCGGTTAGCTACGCCGGCTGGCAAGTGCCCATCCGCACCAACAATGCATACACCAAGGCCCGTATTGAATCGATTGACGACACGCGCGTGCGCGCGGACCTGAGCGCAGGCAAAGTGGTCATCGTGACCGGTTTCCAGGGCATGGATGAGCAAGGCAACATCACAACCTTGGGCCGCGGTGGCTCCGATACCTCGGCCGTGGCCGTTGCGGCCGCCATGAAAGCCCAAGAGTGCCTGATTTACACCGACGTCGATGGCGTCTACACCACCGACCCGCGCGTGGTGCCCGAGGCGCGGCGCCTCAAAACCGTGAGTTTTGAGGAAATGCTGGAAATGGCCTCGCTAGGCTCCAAAGTGCTGCAGATCCGCTCGGTGGAATTTGCCGGTAAATACCGCGTGCCGCTGCGGGTGCTGAGCAGCTTTACGCCGTGGGACATGGATATCGTCCAAGAGGCGACGTCGGGAACTTTGATTACTTTTGAGGAAGACGAACACATGGAACAAGCAGTCGTATCGGGTATTGCTTTCAACCGCGACGAGGCCAAAATTGCGCTGCGCGGCGTGCCCGACAAACCCGGCATTGCCTACCAAATCCTTGGCGCGGTGGCCCAGGCCAATATTGACGTGGACATGATCATCCAAAACGTTAGCAAGGACGGTAGGACGGACTTCAGCTTCACGGTCAATCGGGGCGACTATGCCAAAGCCATGGATTTGCTGCGCAATGACGTCATGAAGGGCCTGGGCGTCGAGGACATCGTCGGCGATACCAAGATTTGCAAGGTATCTATCGTGGGCATTGGCATGCGCAGCCATGTGGGCATCGCCAGCAAGATGTTCCGTGCGTTGAGCGAAGAGGGCATCAATATCCAGATGATTTCCACCTCCGAGATCAAGACCTCGGTGGTGATTGACGAAAAATACATTGAATTGGCCGTGCGCTCGCTGCACAAGGCCTTCGATCTGGACCAGCCGCCTGTGGCCGCATAGGCCCTCGATATTTCGTGAGATAATTCGCAGACCTGGAAACGTGACCGAGTGGCCGAAGGTGCTCCCCTGCTAAGGGAGTATGGGGTGTAGAGCCTCATCGAGGGTTCGAATCCCTCCGTTTCCGCCAGGTAAATTGAAAATGGGCCGTAAGGCCCATTTTTATTTCCTTCAATTGCCGTGTAGTTTCGGCGACCCATATTTAGCTGTCGTGTAAGCCAGTGTTAAATAGCGTTCGCAAATAGGATTACCGGTTCTTGTCTTTTTCTTTGCAGCGCGCGACGGAAAAATATTTATGAATAATCGTTTTGAAATCTCTGCCATGTTGCGTGCCTTGATTGTGGGCGTAGGAGCATCATTCCCCCTCGCGTTGTGGGCCCAAGACGCCAGCCTGACCGGTGACGCCACCCAACGCGCGGGCGCCAAGCTCGAGCGGGTCGAGATTACCGGCCGCCAGACCGACACCGAGCTTCGCCGCCGGGCGCAAACCGCCAAGCAAGTCTATGGCCGCGAGGAGATGGACAAGTTTGGCGACACCAATGTGGCCGATGTACTGCAGCGCCTGCCCGGCATCACCATGCAGGGCAATGCACCGCGCATGCGCGGCTTGGGTGCCGGCTATACCTTGGTGTTGATCAATGGCGACCCGGCGCCCCCCGGTTTTGCGCTGGACCAGCTCGATCCGGCGCAGGTCGAGCGCATTGAGGTCAGCAAAGGCCCCACGGCCAGCCAAAGTGCCCAGGCCGTAGCCGGCGCCATCAATATCATTCTGAAAGAAGCCCCCAAACGCTCGCAACGCGACCTGCGCATGGGCCTGGGCTACCGCTACGAGCGCCCCAGCTTTGGCGGCAGCCTGACCATCGGCGAGAAGTGGGATGGCATTTCCGTGTCCCTGCCGGTGTCCGTCTTTCAGTGGCGCGGGCAAAACGACAGCATGGCCCAGCGCATTGCACCGGGTCTGGACGGTCTGCCCTCGGGCGTTGTGCAAACCGGTGATAACCGTTTTGACGGCTACGGCTACAACCTGACCCCGCTGCTCAATTGGCGCCTGAGCGATGACGAAACCCTGACCTGGCAATCCTTTATTCAGCGCGGCTGGTGGAACAACACCGCCACTTTTAGCAACCGTATATTTGCGGGCCAGCCGGCGCTGGACGACGACAGCCAAAACCAAGGCGGCTGGCAAAACCTGCGCAGCAATTTGCAATGGGTCAACAACTTCTCCAACGAAGACCGGATCGAAATCAAGGCTGGAGTCCAAGGCTCGCGGGGCACCTATGACAACCAAACCCTGCGCGCCGGCCTCCCGCAGCGCCACGCTGTCGGCGACAACCTGGAAACCGGCTTTACGCAAGCGGGCAACTTCACGCACATTCTGGATGCGCAGCACAGCCTGGCTGTCGGCTGGGACCTGGAGCTGCGCCGCCGCGAAGAAAAGCGCGAGATTACTGAGCTGGGGATTGCGCAAATCGCCGACCTGGAAGGCCAGCCTTTCTCGGCGCGCGTAGAGCGCAGCGCAGGCTATGTGCAAGACGAGTGGCAAATCAGCCCCCAGTGGTTTACCTACTTCGGTTTGCGCGGCGAGCGCATCGCCACCCGCAGCCAGGGCATGAGTGTCGATGTCAACAACATCAGCACCGTGATCAC
>CANGNS010000017.1 GCA_947455465.1 Comamonadaceae bacterium
TACCGGGGCTACCACGTGTTCATGCGCGCCTTGCCCGAGATACTGCGCCAACGCCCCAATGCGCGGGTGCTGATCGTCGGCGCCGACGATGTCAGCTACGGCGCCCGCCCGCCCGGCGGCCAGAAGTGGAAAGACATTTTTGCCGCCGAGGTGCGCCCCCAGATACCTGATGCCGACTGGGCGCGGGTGCATTTTTTAGGGCACGTGCCCTACCAGCACTTCATACCGCTGCTGCAACTGAGCACCGTACACGTCTACCTCACTTACCCCTTTGTGCTGAGCTGGAGCCTCTTGGAGGCCATGAGCGCGGGCTGCGCCATTGTGGCCAGCGACACTCAGCCCTTAAAAGAAGCCATCGTGGACGGGCACAGCGCCATCCTCTTTCCCTTCCTTGACCATGGGGCACTGGCCAGCAAGGTCTGCGCCTTGCTGCAAGAGCGGGCAAAGCGGCAAAGCCTAGGGGCCAATGCGCGGGCTTTTGCACAGGCTAACTATGACCTGCGCTCGGTGTGCCTGCCAAGGCAGCTGCAGTGGGTGGGGGCGCTGGGTAATCAATCCTAAATATATCTTTACCGGCGCGTAATCCTCTGGGGCATATGTTCACCTAAGATCACGCCATGCCAAGCCAGTTACTTAATGTGAGTGTGATGCAGCGCCTTGTGCGCTTTGTCTGCCTTGCATTGCTGGCCACACAGCTGCTGAGCGGGGCCCAGCTGGTCGAGAGCGGCTTAGAGCGGGCGCAGTTTTATGCAGGCACCTGCCTGTCGGCCGATCCAGAGTGCTCCATGAGCGGGCACCAGGTTAAACTTGGTGACTCCCCCAGCCACCTGCTCAATCTGGGCGTTCACCTAAGCGGCTTGCTGCCCCTGCAAGAAACACTTGAGCCCAGCCAAGCCAAAGCACCTCAGGTGGCCAAGGTCAACTCGCTTGCCATCCTTCTTTTTGTGTCCTTGATAGACCACCCTCCCAAGGCCTGAACATATTGTGCACGTAGGCGGTGCGCTAGTTCACCTGGCGCGCTCATCGAATGTTTTACGCAGAATGTTTTATGTAAGGGGAAGGAGCCCATGGCCCCCAATATCGAAAGAGAGCGAGCGCTCGTTGATGCGCTGGCCAACGCCTATTACGAAGTGCTGGACCAGGGCTACCGCACGGGCTGCATGCTCACTGCCAGTGTGTCATGCGCGGTGCTGGAGCACTTTGGGGTGCAGGCGCAGGTCACGCCCTGCCAAGTCTGGTACAGCCTGGCGCACCACAACTACGTTGTGGGCTTTGTTGGCAGCGCCCCCCAAAAGGATAAGTGGGACGGACATGTTGTGTGCACCAGCACCAATTTCTTGCTCGATGCGGCTTTGTTCCACTTCAAACGCGAGTTTGATATGGATGTGCCTTGGGTGGCCTCTGTGCAGCGCATACCGGTGGCCAGCCAGATGATGGCCCGCTATGAGCTGCCCAGCGGCCAGAGCCTTAAGTGGCTCAACCCGCCTCCGGGCAGCGATACGCAATACCCCGAGGTGCCCAAGGGCTTGGTGCAGGAGTTGGCGGGGAAGCTTGTTGAGCGGTTGCAGGCGGTAGCGTCAGTGCCTGAACGAAGCAGATAGCAGTTCGACTTTTTCTGTTGGGGTTATTAGGGCAGTGCGAAACCAGTATGCTTTGCGACAGCACAAAAGTACTTCTTATATGACTGTTCCAGAAAAACTAATAGAAATGCTCGACGAATTAATCCCTGACTTTGCAGACGAGAAATACAAAAGATCGTTTGCACAAATGTTGTGGATGGCTGCCGGGCAAGAACATAGCCATCGTTATTACGAGAACGCGATTACCTTGCATTCCGAGGAAGTCCATAAAATGTTTAAGAATGCCAAGAATTTCTTCGATGGCAATCGCGGACACAATGGGAGATATTTTCGAGTATCGCGCTTTAGCAACTTCTCGGGTGATCCCGAGTTGGATTACACCAACGGCTACGAGCCACGTCCTTGGATGCGGGCCGTACTCAACGGATATTTGGAAGCAAATGTCGGCGCAGAGTTCAGGGATGGAAGAGGTCAACTTCACAAGCCACCAGTTTCCATTAGACGCACCGATAGCCGTGGTAACCGTATCAAGCGATGGCAAGATGTTGAAGTTCGAAATCTAATTCCAACGGTTCTCGTAAATCTTCGGCTTATGGCTGATCGCATCGATCTGATGCTTCAGGCCAATACACAAGGACAACTGCCAGAAAGCTACAAAAAGGCGTACAGTAAAAATATGAGCCAGTTGCAAGTCTATTTGGACGATACGCACACACTCATCCGACAAGCCGAGCATTTCGGTGGCCTACCAATTCAATACGTGCAGTCCAACACGGGTCGGCTCTACGCCACGGGGGTGAACGTTCAGGGTTGCAAGCGTCAGATTCGGCATGCCGCTTTGGTCGGCTGCTATGACTACGACATTGCCGCTTGTCACTTTTCTATCCTGACGCAAATGGCGGCGAAATTCGGCCTGAAATGCGACGCCATTGACGATTACATTGCCAACAAGGCTCAGACCCGACTGGATCTGTCTAACATGCTGGGCGTGGAAGTTGACAACGTTAAAACGGTTTTAACGGCGATGGCGTATGGTGCACGGCAGTCACTCGACCCACGGGATGCCATTGCCAAAGAAATTGGCCAAGAAGCTGCTCAACACTTTTACGGATTGGATCTATACAAAGCCCTCAAAAATGACATCAGCAAGGCCACAGACAAAATTCTGAAAGCGCACCCGTTGGTGAAGCAACGGTTTATCAATTCGATTGGCAAAGAGTTAATCGTCACGCGCAAGAAGCAAAAAGTAGCTTTGAAAGATATCGAGCGCCATACGAAGATGTCACATTTGCTGCAAGGGGTCGAAGCTGCCGTGCTAGAGGTCGCCGTGCGTACATTCCCCAGCAATATTGTGTTGCTTCAGCATGATGGCTTTACGACAACAGGCCCCATCGATTTGGCCGTTCTTCATGCTGCGGTGAAGGAGCAAACGGGCTACGTTTTGAAATTTGAACAGGATCTGGTCACTATGCCAGATCCCGATTTTGATGCAGATTTTGCTAGCATTAAGACAAAATTAAAGAAGCGTGAAAAAGTCAATGTACACGCGGGGTTACAGGTGTTCTGGGGGTCGCTTTCACGCACTGTAGGGGTTGGTCTTGATGACCTTCTCCCTCCGAATCCTCTGCCTTTGGACGAAGTCGAAACTCCATTTTGACTTTAAGTTGGATTAGGTTCGGAGTTTGATGTGGTTTGAGTGCCGAGGGGTTCTTGAGCATTGTTGTCACTTGTGGTCCATTGGCAATGCCAGTCCTAAATTGGCGTCATCTTGAAACTACCCCCCCAAATACTCAACCTCAATCGGATTGGGCCGAATTTGGGCTAGTCAGTGTTCGACTAATTCGCGGAGTTGCTGCTAATTTCAAAGGGCATAAGCAATTATCCTAAGTAAGCCTTAGGTGAGCAGCCTCGATTTAATCGAGTTTACAAAAAACTTACACGGGTTAAGGATTGGTTCCTATGCGCGATTTAATCGCGGTAGAGTCAGATAAATCCATCGGTAGTTTTAATTACTTGAAGCCGCATTCTCAATACTTCGAGGCGCGGTTTAACTGCGGGCACAAGTGATCTGGTAACTTGGATTGACGTTATTAACTACGGTACTGCCCAAGTATCAAACTAGTCGCGCTTGATATACTTGTTCATACCTACGACCAACTCCCGGTCGGCCTTCCTCTGGGCCACTGCCTTGTTTGTCCTGTACCCCGTGGTTGTGGGCCGACCGCTTTTGTTTCTCTGGGGTGGAATTTCTTGTACTACTGGGTTTTGTATTTTTTCTTGACCACCCCCAGCCTGCGCGATTACGGCTTGCCCCAGCACCTGTATGTGCTGCACTTGGATCACTTGGTTGCCACCGCCTTGCAGCTTTTGCAGCGTCAGTGCCGTGCGAGAAAATACATCCATCAGCCGCGCAGAGGCCCGAACCTTCTTGATGGCTACGTCTGCGTCCCTTTCCGAATTGGATTCAGCCAGCAACTCCATCGCTCTCTTGTGCCCGGCAGCCAGTTGGTGGGTCAGCATTTTTTGGACAGCGCCCTTAGCCCCACTATCCTGCGCCGTCTCAATCCCTAGCTCCAGTACGCCAGCACGCTCAATTAAGTTAGACCTTTGGACGCTTGCGCCTAGGTTGAGCAGGTCGGAATTGTTCAGCGTCAATTCCAGCCCTGGCAGTCCTTCGTGTAGCGGCGGGACAATCTCGCCTCCAAGGCCACTTTGGAGAGGCTCAACCGGCGTCATTAAGGCATGAGCCTCCTTTTCCATCGTATTGGCCAATTCCAAGTCAAACCCCTGGCGCACCCGGTCATGTGCTGGCGCCAAGGCCCTAAGCCGCTGCGCCTCTTGCTGCTGGTGTATGGCAGTAACGACGCGGTTTATGCATGCTCTGTCTTCCATTATTGCCTCGCTATTAATAGAGGTAATAGCCAAATGCGCAGGCTTTGGATAATGTCAGCCAATGCCATGTCTTCTAACTGGTTCTTCTTGAGAAAACTCTGCCATTGGCGCTGCTTGGATTGATCGCTAGAGAATTCGTCGCTGAGTCCTACGGGTAGGCTTGCCGGCAATAAACGTCCACGACGCTCAAATGTTGCCGCGATTGCATGGCGCAATACCTCGAGATCAAATTCACCATGTTGGTGCAACACCCATAAATCGAAGTAGTCTTTCATGCGTGAGTTGGCAATACCCAGCGTAACAATGGTCTCTGCCTTTTCTGCGACAACCGTGTATCTTGGGTATACCCTGAGTACGGGTGCAGAAAATTCCTTCAAAAGTACAGGGTACGTAGCCAATTCTGGGGCTGGTGTGACCGCGTCACCGTAGCCGATGTCGACCTGGACAGCGGTGCGGGCGTTACCCAACAGGGCAGTCATGGTGACCCGGATACCTCCGTAGTTGGCTTGCTTGCGGATTTCTTCTGCTGCAACACTGTCGGCCAAGAAGACCATTGCATCATCAGCCTGCACATGACATAGGTCTTTGAATACATCAATGACCAATGGCAATTCGGCCAAGCCAAACCCCAATAGATCAATGTCACGTGTCGGGCGCAGGGGCACATCAAACCACAGATCAAACAGCAAAGCGCCCTTGAGCAAGAAGCTGTCGGCATGCTTAGATATGTGCAGCCTGTATAGCAATCTCTCCAGTGTGAACTTGGTGAGCACCTGCCCGTAGTCACGACCCTGCGCCTTGGCAAGGTTCAGGAGGCGGGCCTGCACCGACGCAGCCAAATTCTTTTGGTCGCTCATGTCAGTGATTCCAAATAAGCTCGCATAACGTTCTCTACCCGACATACCTTGGCATAGCGGTGCAGTTCGTCCATTGTGATCCGTTTTGCATTCCAGGCCTCACGTAGGGCCTCCATCGCTACATCCAGACCAATCTTGTGGCGAAATTTAAAGCAGTCAGCAATGGTCTTACCCAGATCGGTAACTGTGATATTCATGTCGCCTTCAATGGTCATAGATTCAATGCCTTCATGTAACAAGTTCTGCGTAGATCGAATGACGTGAAGTGGTGGGTAGTGAATTTTTGGTGCTCTGGCCTTGTGGTCGATGGCGATCCAGACCTCGTGCGGACTCTGTGTTGTCAGTCCGTGCAGCCTTAGCGCAGTGAGTAGGCAAAAGACAACCTTTGGTGATCGACTGGCAACTTGGGCCAAGCCAGCATCCTGTGTTGGAGCGTAGTTGGCTGGCGCATACAGACCTCTTGCGATGCGCAGTATTTGGCCCTCCCGTGTCATGGATGCGATGGCAACGCGCGTATATCCCATAGCCTGTAGGTCGCGGGTGCGCATCAATCCGGTCATGGGTGGAGGGTAGGTTGCCCGAGGTTCAATCATTAACTAGCCTTACAATTTGTCGGCAAATATATATTATCTATGACATTTTGTAAATTGGCAATCGGTGTAATGCCCTGAGCGGCTTTATGGAGTCGCGACCGAGCAGTGCAATGCAGGCTTGGATAACCTTTGCGATCGAGAATGTTGCATCTGGTGCTCCACCCAACCTACACAGTGCTTGGCACCTTGGAGGGGTAGATAAATCACATCTATTTCGATGGCCATGTTAGGACTTTCGAAAATCTTGCTCCTGCATCTGACGGTAGGAGTCACATTGCTTTTGTAACCGCTTGACCATCTTCACTGCTTCGGCTTTTTCATCCATCAACGCAGTAAAGCGCACTTCCAGTGCAACGTATTGATTATTGAGCCGCTTGATCTCTGCATACGCGGCTGCTAAACGATCATCGGCTTGCAAAATATTTTCTATTGCTTCCCGGTCGGCCTGCTCAGCCGACTCTGCTGCACGCAGTTCCTCCTCATTTGGCCCAAAATCTTCGTAATTGCCATGGCTGGATTCCGAAGTCTGTAGTCGGACTACATCACTCCTACTTGCAGTTTTTGCTTGCGCCGAATTTTCTCGGTTGATTCGTTGCTTTTCTTTCGTTTCTGGTCTACGAAGGGCGCCTACGAAAGATCGCGATACGTGGCACAGATTAGCAATCTCATGATCTGATTTACTTTTGTGGCGATCCAAACTCAAAGCTGTTGTAACTTGTTTCGCTTTTGTTGCATTGTCTCGATTTAGGCCATGGGTCGCGTTAGCCCCTAAGGCTAAATCTTGAGCGTCATCTTTGGTGCCGGTTATCGCTTGTATGCATACTTCTTGGAGGCCCAATTCCATCATCGCGGCATGGCGATGAAATCCATCCCATAGCCAGTGACTTTGGCCATCAAAAACCGTCCGCAAAGGGGGAAACGGCTCCTGATTAGAAATGTCAATTTTGTATTGACATACGATATCTGGATCAATACGCTCACGCAACTGATGTTCGGATGAAAGTCGGATCGCGTCAAGAGAAATCCAATGGTTTTCTTTCATGGTGCGGTCTCCCTTTAGCGCATATAGGTTGCCTGATCGGCAAGCATTGGCATTGGCAAGAACATTCCCCCAACAGCCCGCGTCGCCGCATTAGACGCATCCAGCAGGGTGTGCTGTGACAGATGGCTATACCGCTGAGTCGTCTTGATCTGGGTATGCCCCAGGAGGTGCTGCACCTCGTAGAGCGTGCGCCCGGCATTGACTAAAAATGATGCAAAACTGTGTCGCAGGTCATGTATCCGGAGATCTGCCAGGCCCGCAGCCCGCCTTGACGTGTCCCACGACCCTTGGACCGTCACATACGGCTTCTGGGTCTTGGGGTTGGCAAACACCCAAGCGCACCCCCCTATACGGGGAACCGACTGGAGCACCGAAATAGCCCCATCGCTCAGGGGAACATGCCTAGCCCTCCCCAACTTGGTCGTGTGGATGCGCCAAGAGCGCCGCTCAAGGTCAACATCCTCCCAGCGGGCGTCCAGCACCTCGCGTTTTCTGGCCCCCGTCACTATGAGCATGGGCACGATGTAGCGCAGCATAGTGTTCTCGGACTTGAGCAGTACGCCGTAGAGCCTTTGGGCCTCCTCGGTGCTCAGGTAGCGTGATATCTGGTTGTCCTCCTTGAGCAGAGGGTAGCCGGCAGTGGGGTTCTTGCTTATGCCTGGCGTCTCCCACTTCAGGGCCAGATTGAACATGTAGCGCAGCAAAATGAGCAGGCGGTTGCACGATCCCGGCGCGTGGGTTACTTGGTGTCTGGACAGGAGGGTGATCAGGTCGGCCTTTGTGACCTCATCTAGGTGCTTATTGCCCCAGTGACGTTCGACGTGGTTTTTATAGAGCGCCAAATCAATGGACCAACTCCGTTTGTAGCCTTTGACGTAGGGTATGTACTGTGAAAACACGAACTCGGACAGGGTGGGGCAGTGCTTGGCATCAGACTGATGCTGGCGGATATCTTCTCCTAAGACTGATCGTGACCTGAGCGTGTTGGCCATCTGCCGTGCTTGGTCTAAACGAAGATCATCGGCGTGGCCAATTTTGTGCTGGCGCTGCACCTTGCGTTGATCGACGTAGCGCAGCCCAAAGACCCGACTTCCGCTGGGTCGGACGTCCAGAACCAGCCCCCTGCACCCTGTATCGAAGTAGGTAATTTTGGCCATACCGGCGGGGCAAGCGGCACTGGCAACAAAGTCCTTGGTAAGCAGCACTTTCGGCATGAATTTAACCCTAACTATTTGATAGTATTGATATCATATAGTATCAATTAAAGTAAGTAAAGACTTTTTTACTTGCCATACAATTTCGGAGTGATTTCGCACCAAACGCCCCAGCACATAGCCTCCGCAATCCGAGCCGCTCGTGGGGCCTTGTCGTGGTCACAGGTGGAGTTAGCAGCCCACTCGGGTGTCTCTACGCCGACGATCGCAAGGATCGAGGCGTGCTTGATTAGTCCCAAGATGGAGACGGTCAGCAAGATTTTTCGGGCGCTGGAAGAGGGGGGTGTCTATTTCGCATGGACGGCTCCGGGCGTGTACACCATGAACGCCTCGCTGGTTAAGCGCACGACGCCTCGTTAAGTGCTTCTCTGGGATGGTCTGTAGGCAGCCTGTAGGCGGACGCACAGGAGAATCCTTAGTTCCACGCTGTCGGCGAACAGGCAAAAAACGCAAAATGTTGGCTTTTAATGCGTACCAACGTGCCCAGCTGTAGGCTATCGATTTAATATCACTTAAGATACTTTAAAAATCTAATAAAATCAATAACTTATCTTTTTTGGTCCTAGGTGTATCACTACCGGCGGTGGCAACGACACGGTCGTGGTCTCCGGCACCGGAAACAACACAATCAGCGTGGGCGCGGGCACCGACATCGTCACCGCTGGCTCGGGTAATGACACGATCATAGTTGGCTCTGCTGCACTGGACACGACAGACCGCATAAATGGAGGCGACGGCGTGGACACGCTGGTTATCAGTGGCGACGGCAACGTTATTAATTCCACCAACGTGGTTGGCATTGAGAAGTTGGTTCTCAACGGAACAACGGTCACCATTGCAGACTTGACTTCCTTGGCTGCCCTGCAATCCATCAGTGGTAAGACAACTAGCAGCGAAGTCACAATCACCGTTGCCAACGGTGATGTGGTGGATCTGACGGGCCTAGCGCTTACCACGCTCAAGAGCATAACTCTTTCTGGCACTGCTACCACGGTCACTCTTAAGGCAAACGCTGCCGATTTTGACGCTGTTGCTGCTATCTTGAAGACTAGTGGGGTCACGACGGTTAACCTGTCTACTGACATCGCAGGCTTCAAGGCGCTCAGCACTGCTGACACTGGCATCAACGGAACTAAGACAGTAACTGCTTCTGTGGCTGACCTGATAGCCAACAAGTCATCACTAACAGGCGCAACATTGGCGGTCAGCGGAAGCATTACCGGCGCTGACGCATTGGCCTTGGCCAACGCAGGCATCACTGCCTCGAGCACGGTAAGCATGTCCGTGGCTGACGTAATCACGACATTGCAGTACCCCGATCAGGTTGCTGCTTTGTCTGGCGCTAAGCTGCAGATCACTGGAAACGCCACTTATGCGCAGTACGCCACAATTATTGGTAACACCACCATTGCTTCGGCCCTGGGAGCTGCTTATAGCTCGTCGACTGGTGGATACAAAGGTGTCGCGATCGTCGATACAACTACTAACTTGGCTGCGGCCGCTACCGCTATCAACACGGCAATCACGGCAACTACGTCACGCACAGTAGGGACGGCTGCCATCAGCGGGGGGGCTGCATTGTCTGTGTCAGACGCTACGGCATTAAAGACCATTACTGGCGTAACAGGCTCATATACTGTCTCTGATAGTGCGTCCGCCGTAAACTCGGTAATTACAAGTGTTAGTTCGTTGCCTGCTGTTCTTACAGGAGCTGCATCAGTTTCACTGCTCAGTGGTAGCCGCACAGCCTCAACTGTCGCTGACGCGTTGGAGCTCAAAGCCCTTGGCTCTAAACTCGTTGGTGGCTATGACTTGGCTATCTCTACCGGAGATGCTACTGGCTCTGCAGATGGCCTGAGTGCAGTTGCAGGCGCAACTAAGGCGACCCTGACGGGCACGGTTTCTGTTTCCCAGCTGAACCAGATTCTGGCTGCCAACAGCGCAGCAACGGTGTCCATACTCAAAGACAGTCCACTCAATTTGGTTGCTGGCTCCTCCTTGCTCTCGGCAGCTGCCCTTGACCTACAGATTGAAGGAACAGTTACTACTGCTCAAGCCAACGTGATTAACCCCGCGTTGAAGACTATCCTCGCTAAAACCGGGGCACACACCGCATATGGCCTTGCTGGTGTCGTATACACAAATGGTTACGCAATCTCTGATGCCTCTGCTGCGATCGTAAGTAGTGCTAACGCGACCACAGTTAAGGGCGCCAAGGCAGTTACAGTGACTAACGCTATGTCGTTGGCGGACGCGACTTCGCTTCGTGCATTGGCTGACGCCTCAAATTCGGACAATCTTGCACCCTCGGCACTTACCTACAGCGTATCAGACTCGGCTTCGACACTCGCCTCTGCTTTATCCGCATCCAGTAACACGACCACAGTTTCTGTTTTGGCGGGTGCGACGGTTGTTGCTGCCACCGGCACTGCTACGGTTGCGCAAGCTAAGATTCTGGGAACTACGTATAACTCGGCAGCGCAGGTTGACTCCTGGGCGATTAGCGATACCGTTGCCAAACTTTTTGGATCGGCGACTGGAACTTCTCTTGTTTCTGACGTTACAACCGCAAAGACATTGGCGACATCACTTTCGGTGCAAGGAGCCGTTTCAGTTGCTCAAATGACTGCGCTGAAAGCTGTGACAAATACGGCCAGCACACCGGCACTTATTTTCGACAACGTTTACGCCATCTCTGACAGCTTAGGCGCGCTTGCCACCCAGACAAGTAACAGCGCAGTACCGTTAGTCGCAGCGACCTCTATTACTGCGACGGGTACAGCAGCGGTGTCTAATCTGGCTAGCCTGAAAACTCTGAACGATGCCTTGACCTTGGCAGGAAAGGCAGCTGTCAGCTACACCTTGAGCGATACATACGCCAACGTTGTGGGGACTTCTGCGCTGGGTAGTTCAACTGCTACGGTCGTGGCGACTGCCAAGTCGGCGAGCGCTATTACGGTTACTGGGAATTTCACAGCTAGCGATACCAGCGTTATCAGTGCAGCCAATTTACTGGACCTGGCTGACAAAGCTGGAACTGCGAATTACTCTGTCGTTGTGACCTCGGCCGCAACAGATATCGCCACCCAACAGGCAGGCGTCCTCAACAATTCAAAGATCAGCAAAATCATCGCGAGCGATGCCAGCTTGTCTGTATCTGGCGCAAATACCTTGTTGGCTGCCGTTGGTACAGCGGTTGCTTCGAAAGTTGAATACAACCTCGTTGATACTTCAGCTAACCTGCTCGCAACGGCAGACAGCGGTACGGTGCTTGGAGCGAAGAATATTCAAGCGTACGACTCGACAACCAGTGCCACACAACTGGTCAGTGTTGCTGATGCGCAAAAGCTCCTCAACCTTACAGGGGCGAGCGGAACTGTTACCTACAGTGTTTCTGACACATACGCTAACGTTGCAGCTAACCCAACGGTAGCAGATGGTGCTAGTGTAATTACCGTTACTAATAGTGCTCTGACTGCCGCTCAGTACGACAATCTGATCAATTTAGGCAAGGCAACTTCAACGGTCACTACCACGGTAACCCAGAAGAACGTTAGCGATACCGCGGCAAATATCTCATCGGCAACGGTTCAAACGCTTGCAGCGGCTGGAACAATAAGTACAACGGATGTAGCCAAGGTCAACCTGACAGTCGCGCAGGCTGAAGCAGCCAACAGTGGTACTGTATGGAAATTTGCAACATCCGGGCTGCCTGGCGGTGTATCTAAAGTGCAAATTGCTATTGTCGACACCGCAGCGAATCTCCTTGCTGCGCTGGCGAACTCCACAACGTCCTATACCAACCATACGCAAGATGCATTTCTACTGGCGTCTGGCACTCAGAGCAATGGCGCTCAGTATTTGGTTAAAACCTCTGATGTCGCTACGTTGACTGCTGCCCAGATGACCAGCTTGACTGGAATTACGAACGTCTCGGCAAGCTACAACCTCTCTGATACAGCTGGCTCATTGACAAATAGTAGTAACGTGGTAATTGCTGGCGTCTCTACAGCAGGCTCCGTGACCGTTACCAGCTCAAGCAGTGATCTAACAACAGCAGCTAAGGCCAAAGCCATCTACGACGCAAACAGCAAAGTGTCTTTTGCAGTCATAACTGACGCAGCAACGGCCATCGGTGCGTCGACTGGATCTGGAAGTAGCCTGGTTTACACCTATGCTGCGGCTGAGTCCAAAGCAAGTTCTGTTGTAGTGACCGGGACCCCTTCCGTGTCACAAATGACAGCAGCTAAAGCGGCAGTCGGCACGACCCCAATAACTTACAGCTTGTCTGACACAGCTGAGAACTTAAACACCACAGCTGGTAAGGCGCTGTTGGCTGGTGCAACTGCTATTACGCTGGATACGTCGAGTACTGCAGCTATGGTCTCTGAAGCGGTTTACTTGAATCAATTCGATAGCAAGATATCTGCTGACTACAAAGTTGCAGGCACAGCAGCTGACTTGGTAGCCAACCTGCAGGCTGTGAAAGATGCTGCTGGCACGAGTGCTAATGTTTCGGTCAGCAGCGGCAAAATGTCTGTCGCGCAGTACACGACCCTCAAGGGCGCCTTTGCGGCGAATTTACAGGGTAACTCAACTACCGGTGGCGTCCATTACGAAGTTACTGATTCCGCCTCTGCCATTGCGACTTACCTTGGGGCAGGTAATACCCTGGCATCCATAAGTAGCGTTGCTGGAACCTTTGCGCTGACGGCAGATGCTACCGTTACTGCTGCTCAAGCGGCGACGCTGCAAGCGGCTAGTATTACTGCTGTTAAGGTGGTAGACACAGCTGCAAACTTGTTGGCTGTTAGCCTCACCGGTCAGACAAGCTATACGGTTACTGATACAGTCTCTCTGGGTGTCGCTAGCCAGCTCTTTTCTGCTCAGTCTGGGGTCAACATTAACTCGATCGCAACTACGGCAAGTAGCTTCGCCACCGCATACACCTTTAATAGCAACGCAGGTGTCGCTGCCCAAAAGGGTGCAATGCTCAAAGCAAAGAGCCTGACTGTGGACGGAGTTGCCGTTACCCTGGGCGCTAAGGATGATATCCTGTTGGCAGGATCCACGTACAAAGGCAAGATCATTGGTACTGTCAGTGAGATCAACGCACTGCCTGCCAATATCAAAGCAGCTGCCGGTTACGTCATCGTCGACGCCTACGCAAACATCACTGCACCGGCGAACACAGCCTTGGTTGCAGCAGGATCGGGCTACATCATTAAGGACACTGGAGACAACTTGACCGCAGCTAGCACTACGGTGTTGGCCTCAGCAGCTGGCTGCCTGGGAATTGAATTCCAGGGCGATGTCAGTGTTGCTACTGCTAGCACTGTGCTTGCTAGAACGAATGCCACCGCGTTGTACAGTTTGGCAGACTCTGCGGCAAACCTCGTACCCTCTGGATCTGTTGCTTCAAGTGTGGCACTCGCTACAAAGGTGACGGTGACGGGTACAGCAACCACTGCACAGGCTGATTTGCTGTTCGCTGCAAATACAGCAACGACCGTTAATGTGGTGGACACGGGATCATTAATCGCCGCCTCCAGCAATATCAACAAGATGGCCTCCATCGTTGCTGATTCAAACCTGAGCGTAGCAGGCATACAGGCGATCAGTCTGACTGAAGCCAACACCTTGGTTCGTAACAAGGCCGCTGGCGCATCCTTGACGTTCAACGTTGATGCAAGTGCCGCAGATATAGCTGCTGCCGTGACAAGCACCTCGACAACAGCTGCTAATGCTGCAACGCTGTCTGCCGCTGGGACTATCACCGTAACTAACGGTGCATCAGGAACGGCAGCGCTCGCACCTGCTGCCAAGTCATTGGCAACGCTAAATATTACTGGCGGTTATGCAGTCTCTGACACTGCAGCTAATTTGACTGACACTTCTGTAGTGGGACTGTCAGATCTGGCCAAGGCAACAGTCGTAAAGGTTGTTAACAACGCGACGGATGCCACCTATGCGCAAGCGGTGATATTGGAAGGCCTTGCAAATATGGAGAAAGGGACCGGTGCTAACGCTTCCAAGTTCAACATCGATATTGGAGACACTGCCAAGGCGCTGGCCTCTGCCTCGGCGGCTGTGTTGGATGCCATTACTAGCGGTAACAGCGTTAGTGTGCTGAGCTACACGACTGCTCTATCAGCGGCTGAGGCTTCCAGCCTGGCGGCCGTGGATGCAGCTTCGACAAACTTGAGTACAACTGCTGCGGGCGTGATAGTTTCGGATACATCTGCCAACATACTTGCGCCTGCCAATGCCTCGGCTGTTGCAGCTGTCGGTAGTGTTACTGTTACCGATACTGTATCTGTCGCAACGTTGAGTCAGGTCAAGACTGCGGCTACCGCAGCCTCCTCGATAGCTTACAAAATAGCTGACTCTGCTTCTAACGTAATTGTTGCTGGTGGAACGACGGTAAACAATGCCACGTCAGTGCAGGTTGCGGGAGTTGTGACCGTGCAAGATGCAGCCTCTATCTACAGCTTTGCTGCGGCCACTGGCGGTGTTGATCCAACGACATCAAACCTCAAGTATGCTCAGATTATTGGGACCGCTGCTGATTTAGTGTCCGCCAACGGACTGGCGACGGGTGTCACTGCGCTGAGCAAGGCAACAGCTGTCTCGCTAACTGGAACCGCAACCATCGCTAACGACAAAGCCGTTATCAGTTCGGGCAAATTGGTTGGTGGATACGCTATTGCGGATTCGGCTGCAGCCCTCCTGGCAGCTATCGGTAACGCCGATAAGTCTGTTCTAGATGGGGCGACGTCGGTTGTTTTGTCCTCGACGAATACTGCATCCGTCTCGCAGGCTACGGTTATTGCTTCGCAACTTAGCAACGAGGGTGCATTGGCTATCCAGGATACCGCAAGCAACCTGAATGCAAGTACTGCCAGCAGCACGGTTTCTTTGTCGGCTTCTGTAATCGTGAACGGTGGTACCGGCAACGATAACCTTACGAACATCACCACCTCCAAGGTCACCTATGCAATGGGTGCCTTGGCTAATATGGTCGGGGCAACTCAAACATCTAGCGCTATCACCACAGGTTTGGATGTGCTGCGTCTTAAGTCGGGTGATAAGGTTGATCTGAGCGGCATCGCCGATTTTGATGCAGGCACCGGCGCCGCTGCTTATTTGACTCTGAATGCCAATTCAACTCTCGATGCTGCTGAGTACCAACTGACACGTGGTTACCTCGGTGCGGATGGTAGTTTTGTGGCATCTTCTTCGGGTACTGATACCCTGTTGGAGATTGGTACAGATTCCACCGCAGGAGCGGATCAAGTAATTGTTTTGGTCGGAGTGAGCGCAGTGACTGCTGTCAACAATGGCAGCACTGGGCAAATCGTTGGCTTTATAGCTGTCTGATAACGGTATATTCTCCCCTCACCTCGGTGGGGGGCGGAAATTAGCTTCAGCACCCCCGTCTCTCAAAAGGAGGCGGGGTTTTTTCATTGCAGCCAAGCTTTTGGTCAGGCTTTAACATCACGTGGTGTTAGCGATTTTTGAACGCGTACAGCCAATCACGGCTGTGCCTAAAATAGACAAGAGGACCAGCCCATGAACATCCTCTTCATCCACCAAAACTTTCCCGGCCAGTTCAAACACCTGGCCCCGGCCTTGGTCGCCCAAGGCCACAGCGTTGCGGCCATGGTCATGCAAAAGGCTGCCAGCACCCACTGGCAGGGCGTGCGCCTGTACCCCTACAGCGCCAGGCGGGGTAGCACGGCAGGTGTGCATCCGTGGATAGCAGACTTTGAGACCAAGACCATCCGCGCCGAGGCCTGCTTTGGGGCCGCGCTGGCGCTGCGCGAGGGGGGCTACACGCCTGAGGTCATCATCGCCCACCACGGCTGGGGCGAGAGCATGTTCCTTAAAGAGGTCTGGCCCAAGGCCCGCCTAGGCATCTACTGCGAGTTCTACTACCGAGGCGAAGGGGCGGACGTGGGCTTTGACCCCGAGTTCCCGTCCAGCGACCCGGGCGAAGCCTGCCGCCTGCAACTCAAGAACCTCAACAACCTGCTGCACTTTGAGCTTGCCGATGCCGCCGTCTCCCCCACCGCCTGGCAGGCCAGCACCTTCCCCGAGCCCTTTGCCTCCAAGATCACGGTAGTACACGACGGCATAGACACCCAAGCAGTAGCGCCCAAGGCCGATGTTCGAGTCCCCCTGACTAAAGACCTCACCCTCACACGAGAGGACGAGGTCATCACCTTCGTCAACCGCAACCTGGAGCCTTACCGGGGCTATCACGTGTTCATGCGCGCCTTGCCCGAGATACTGCGCCAACGCCCAAGGCGCGGGCTGCGCCATTGTGGCCAGCGACACTCAGCCTTTACAGTAAGCCATTGTGGACGGGCTGACCGGGCTGCTGGTGCCGTTCTTTGACCCTGCTGCGCTGGCCGCCAAGGTGTGCGCGTTGTTGCAAGACCTGGCCAAGCGCCAAAGCCTGGGCGCCCATGCACGCGCGTTTGCGCAGGCCAACTACGACTTGCGGGCCGTGTGTTTGCCCGCTCAGTTAGAGTGGGTCGGGGCCTTGGGCTCCGAGTCCGCCTCAGTTAACATCTCCACGGAACCTTCCCATTCATGAAAAACAAGTTTTATGGTGTACTCGCCCTCAGCCTGGCCCTGGCCGCTTGCGGCGGAGGCGCCAGCGATATCAAACCCCAAGTGACGGCCATCAAGGTCGCCGCGCTGCAATACGGGCGCTCGGCCACCATCTACCTGGGCGGCGCCGACCTGCGCAACACCATGCAGGTCGATTCCGGCGGGGCCTGCACCTCCCCCAGCTTTGCCAGCACCAGCACGCCCGATATGGCGGTGCTCAATTGCAAAGTAGCCCAGGTGGGCGACTTTGTGCTCTCCATCAAGTCCGCCCAGGGCGACGCGGTGTATTCCACCACCCTGACCGTGCCCAAGCCCCAGGTGCTGCTGTCCACCGGCAGCAACTCCATCATCCTGGAGCTGGACCCAGCCAATGCGCCCGTCACGGTCAATAATTTTCTGGGCTATGTCAACAGCGGCTACTACACCAAGACACTGTTCCACCGCGTGATCGCCGGCTTTGTCGTGCAGGCCGGTGGCTATACCGCAGGCTTGGTCAAAAAAGCCGGGCAGGGCGCGCCTATCGTTCTGGAGACCAAAAAAGACGGCCCCTCCAACCTGCGCGGTACGGTCGCCATGGCCCGCACCTCTGAGCCCAACTCGGCCACCTCCGAGTTTTTTGTGAATCTGGTGGACAACAAGTTCTTGGATTTCCAAAGCGCCGCAAGCCCGGGCTACGCGGTTTTTGGCAAGGTGACGCAAGGTCTGGACGTCATTGATGGCATTGCCACCCAGACCACCGGCAGCCTCAACGGCTTTAGCGATGTGCCGCTCACCGACATCACCATCACCACGGCCCTGCAAATCCAATGAAGCTGCATTTCAGCCCCCAGTCAGAGCCTAGCGCCGACGAACTAGCCGCCGAATTGGCGCAAATCGAGGCCGAGTCCATCGGCTGGACACCCCTGGAGCCGGGCGCCTACCTGCACCTGGGCGACCCCAACGCCACCGTGATCGAGGTGGTCGGCGTGCCCCATGCCGACATGAAGGGCATGACGGTTTTGCTACTCAGTTAGCAGCGATCGGATCAGAGCAGGCGCCGTTTGACTTTTTCGTCCCAGTGGCGCACCAGGATTTGCTTTTTGCCCTCGTAGGCCTCTAGCCGCCCGGTGATGTGAAAGTGCGTGGCCGTGGCCCGCATGCTGGAGTAGGTCTCGGTGCGCGTCACCCAGTTGCCGCGCGAGGTCTCCATGCTCCAGTGGCATTCTTGGCGCGCCGAAAGCGGGTCCTCGGGCAAGATGCTGTACGACTCACGGCCCCGACCCCAGGTGGTCAGTCCATGGTCCAGGTTGGTGCTGCGGCCAAAGTCGTCCTCAATCACCATGCGCCGCTCGCCGGTGGCTTGGTCAATCCTTACCTCCCGCTTGTTCCAGGGCGCGTCTAAGGTCTTGAGGCGCACCGGTGCAGCCGCTTCGGGCGGGGCAAACTGGGGCGCTTTGTCGCCGCGCTTTTTGGCGCGCACTGGCAGGTCGATGTGGCTGGCGCCGCTGTGCACCGTCAGCGTCACCGGCTGGGGCGCGGGCCAAATCAGCGGCCAGTAGCTGGTCGAGAGCGAGACGCGCAGGCGGTGCCCTTTGGGCACGCGGTAGGCCACATCGTCGAGCTGTATGCGCACCGTGTACACCTTGCCTGGCTCCAGGGCCTGCGGCTGTTCGTGGCTGGCCGTGCCGTGCAGGTGCGTGAGGTTGGCCACTGCATAGGTCAGACGCGACACAGCGCCGTCGGGCCAGATGCTGTTAAGCCGCACCGCCACGTTGGCTACCGGCTGGTCCACGCTCAATTGCAGCGTCAGCACGGGCGCGCCCATCAGGTCGATGTCTTGCTTCAAGGCCGCGCCGTCAAAGGTGAGTGATCCCGAATCGTCTTGCCGCTGGTCGCCCGGGAACTCGGGCCCCAGCCAAATAATGCAGTACTCGCCACTGTCCGCGCCGGTGTGCTGGGGGGAACGCACCGTGTGTTTGGCCTTGGGTGCGCTTTGGCTGGCGAGCCCCTGGGCATTCAGGTACAGGCGCTGGCCTTGTGCGGCCTGCGGCCAGGCGCTGTCGCCCACCCAGCGTCCGCCAATATGCGTCACGCTGGCGCCCGGGCGCGGTATGTCCATGATGTAGGTGCGAAACGCCGGTTCCTGCTCCACGCCTGTGGGCGCGTCTTTGAGCCAGCGGTCCCACCAGCGCAGCGCTTCTTGCAAAAAGCCAATGCGCGGCTCGGGCACCGCAAAGTGCGGGTACTTGTGCGCCCAGGGCCCGATGATGCCCTTGACCGGCGCCTGTACCGTGCCCACCAGGCGCGGCACGGCATTGGTGTAAGCGTCGTTCCAGCCGCCCACGGCCAGCACGGCGGCCTTGATGGCACCGATGTCTTCATTGACCGAGCCGCGCTTCCAGTAGGCGTCGCGGTGCGGGTGCTTAAGCCAGTCGATGGCCAGCAGGGGCTCGGCCTTCAGGCGCTCCAGCCACATGGCGCGCCAGGCTTTGCCCACCAGCGCCGGGTCTGGCGGGCGCGAGGAGTAGCCAAACATGGTGGCCGACCAGCCCATGTTTTCCGAGAGCAGGCAGCCGCCTTTGAAGTGAATGTCGTCGGTGTAGCGGTCGTCGGTAGAGCACAGCGTAATGATGGCCTCCAGGCCCTCGGGCTGGCGCGCCGCCACTTGCAAACTATTAAAGCCGCCCCAGGAGATACCCATCATGCCGATGCGCCCGGTACACCAGGGCTGCGCACGCAGCCAGGCGATGACCGATTCGGCGTCTTGCAGCTCTTGCTCGGAGTACTCGTCGTCCATCAGGCCTTGCGAGTCGCCGTTGCCGCGCATGTCCACACGGATGCAGGCGTAGCCGTGCCCGGCCAGGTAGGGGTGGGTGAGGGCGTCGCGCACGATGGTGCCGTCGCGCTTGCGGTAGGGCAGGTGCTCCAGGATGGCCGGTACCGGGTTTTTGGCCGCGTCTTTAGGCAGCCAGATGCGCGCCGATAGCTCGACGCCGTCGGGCATGGGAATGATTTGGTGGGCGATTTCGCGCACTTTGCGCGGGAATTGGCGGAGGGTTTTCATGGCCGCAGACCTTAGCCGGGCCCGCCGGCCCTGTCAAATCGGGAAAACCATGTGCGCCGGGCGGGGGCGCGCGTCTGGTCACAATAGAGGCTTTGCGCTGCGCGGCCACCGTCTTTTCATGCATCCATCCTCTCCCCAGTACCTTGTTGGCGTCGACACCGGCGGCACCTATACCGACGCCGCCATCATCGAGGCGGCCGGCCAGCGCGTGATCGCCACGGCCAAGTCCATCACCACCAAGGGCGATTTGTCCATCGGCGTGGCCGACGCCATCACCCGGGCCATGGCTGGCTTGCCCCAGGGCCTGCATCCGCAAGACATTGCGCTGGTCTCGGTGTCCACCACGCTGGCCACCAACGCCGTGGTCGAGGGCCACGGCAGCGCCGTGGGCGTGCTGCTGGTGGGCTTTGACGCCAGCATGGCCGAGCGCACCGGCATTGCCAAAGCCTTTCCTGGTATGGCGCTGGCGCGCATTGCCGGCGGCCACGACCACAACGGCGAGCAAGCCCAGGCGCTGGACCTGGACGCCCTGGACGAGGCCATTGAGCAAATGGCGCCGCACGTCGACGCTTTTGCCGTAGCCGCCGCTTTTGCGGTGCGCAACCCGGCGCACGAGCAACGGGTGCGCAGCCGCATCGTCGAGAAAACCGGCAAGCCCGTCACCCTCTCGACCGAACTGTCCTCCAGCCTGGACGCGCCCCGACGCGCGCTGACAGCTACGCTCAACGCGCGCCTGATCTCGCGTGTTACGCACCTGATCGAGGCGGTGCAGTCGGCCATGGCGCGATTGCATATCGCCTGCCCGCTGATGATCGTCAAGGGCGACGGCACGCTGGCGCTGGCGCACAGCGTGGCCAAGCGGCCTATCGAAACCGTGCTCTCGGGCCCGGCCGCCAGCCTGGTGGGTGCGCGCTGGCTCAGCGGGCTGGACAACTTCATCCTGTCGGACATGGGCGGCACCACGACCGACGTGGGCGCGCTGGTAGACGGGCTGCCCCGGGTCAACCTGGAAGGCGCCGAGGTCGGCGGCTGGCGCACCATGGTGCGCGCCATCGATGTGCGCACCATCGGCCTGGGCGGCGACAGCGAGGTGTCGCTGGCCGCCAACGGCAAGCTCGAGGTGCGGCCCCAGCGCATCGTGCCCGTGTCTTTGCTGGCGGCGCGCTACCCGCAAACCCTGGCCATGCTGCAGGCCGACCTGGCCGATGTGGAGGGCGGCAACTCCATGCAAGGGCGCTTTGTGCTGCTGCCTTTTGGTGCCAAAGGGCCGCGCCTCTCGGACGAACTGTTGGCGCGCGAGAGCGAGCTGCTCGCCCAGGTGCGCCCCGAGCCCACGCCGCTGCGTACTTTGGCCACCAGCATGAATGCCACGCGCGCCATCCAGAGCTTGCAGCGCAAGGGGCTTATTCAGGTGGCCGGCTTTACCCCCTCGGACGCCGGCCATGTGCTGGGCCTGCAAGACAACTGGTCGCGCGAAGGCGCCGTGATGGCCGCGCAGCTGGGCTGCCGCCTGCGCGAGATGAAGTTCCCCTCGCCCGAGCGCACCGAACAGTACGCCCGCGATGTCTGGAGCGAAACCGTGCGCCTGAGCGCGCGCGCCATTTTGGACACCGCCCTGGGCTTTAGCCTGCCCGATGACCGCATCAGCCAGGCCGTGTGCAGCGGCCAGGCCACGCTGGGGCTGGCGCGCATCAGCATCAAGCCTGCGGTGCCGGTGGTGGCCGTGGGCGGGCCGGTCAAGGTGTTTTATGGCGAGCTGGCGCGCCGCCTGGACTGCGAGGTGGTTTTCCCGCCGCATGGTGAGGTGGCCAATGCTGTGGGCGCGGCCACCGGCGTGGTGGCTGCCACCGTGCTGGTGGAGGTGCATGGCGACGGCAGCGGCGTGTTTCGGGTGATGGGCGCGGGCCTGAGCCAAAGCTTTGGCCTGGCGGCCGACGCTCTGCAAGCGGCCGAGCAGGGCGCCCGCGCCGCTGCACTGGCCGCCGTGCAAGCCATGGGCGCACCGGCGCCCGAGGTGGAGGTTTCTGTAGAGAAAAAATACTTTCCGCAGGCTAAAGATGAGCGGGGCTTGATGGAAGCGGTGTTTACCGCCCGGGCGGTGGGCCGGCCCTAGCGCTGCGCGCACCAAAACAAGGCGTTTTGACGCGCGCCCGTGGCCCGCGTCTTGCTAGTGCATGAATACCTGCAGCCCACGGCTGCAGGGGCCACAATGGGCTTGTATTCTTTGACGCCTTTTCTTTGACGCTTTTCATGCGCGCCAGCGCCGGTTTGTCCCCATGTCTATCCACGTCGCTCTGAACCACGTCACCCACTACCGCTACGACCGTCCGGTCCAGCTCGGCCCGCAGGTGGTCCGCCTGCGCCCGGCGCCGCACTGCCGCAGCAAGCTCTTGTCCTACAGCCTGCGCATTGAGCCCGAGGGGCACTTCATCAACTGGCAGCAAGACCCCTTTGCCAACTACCAGGCGCGCCTGGTGTTCCCCGAAAAAACCCGCGAATTCAAGGTCAGCGTCGATCTGGTCACCGAAATGGCGGTGTTCAACCCCTTTGATTTCTTTTTGGAGCCCTCGGCCAAGCAGGTGCCGCTGCGCTACGAGCCGGCGCTGCGCCGCGAGTTGCAACCCTATTTGGTGCGCCTGCCGGCCAGCGCCGAATTTGCCGCCTACCTGGCCACGCTCGACGCGGGGCCTACCGACACCATCGATTTTTTGGTCGCGCTCAACCAGCGCCTGCACCAGGACATTGCCTACCTGATCCGCATGGAGCCCGGTGTGCAAACCCCGCGCCAGACCTTGCAATTGCGCAGCGGCTCCTGCCGCGATTCGGCCTGGCTGATGGTGCAGCTGCTGCGCCACCGGGGGCTGGCCGCCCGCTTTGTGTCGGGCTACCTGATCCAGCTGGTGCCCGACGTCAAGTCCCTGGACGGGCCCAGCGGCACCGAGGTCGATTTCACCGATTTGCATGCCTGGTGCGAGGTCTATTTGCCCGGCGCCGGCTGGGTGGGGCTGGACCCGACGTCGGGCCTGTTCGCGGGCGAGGGCCATATCCCGCTGGCGTGTACGCCGCAGCCGGCTTCGGCCGCGCCCATTGAGGGCTTGATGGACCAGGCCGAAGTGCATTTTGACCACCGCATGACGGTGCAGCGCATCCACGAGTCGCCACGCGTCACCCGCCCTTACACCGAGGCGCAGTGGGCCCAGGTGCTGGCCGCTGGCCAGGCCGTCGATGCCCGCCTGCAAGCGGGCGATGTGCGCCTGACCATGGGCGGCGAGCCCACTTTTGTGGCCGTGGCCGACCGCGACGCGCCCGAATGGAACACCGACGCCCTGGGCCCGACCAAGCGCGGCCTGGCCACCGAACTGGTACACAAGCTGCGCGCCCGCTACGGGCAGGGCGGCTTTTTGCATTTCGGTCAGGGCAAGTGGTACCCCGGCGAGCAATTGCCGCGCTGGGCGCTGAGCATTTACTGGCGCGCCGACGGCCAGCCCTGCTGGCGCAACCCCGCGCTGTTTGCCGACGAATCGGCCGCAGGCACCAGCACCCCGGCCGACGCGCGCCGCTTCATGGACGCTTTGTGCCAGCGCCTGCAATTGCCCCCCGACGCGCCCATCGCCGGCCTGGAAGATGTTTGGTACTACCTGTGGCGAGAGCGCCAGTTGCCCATCAATGTGGATCCGCTCGATGCCCGCCTGGACGACCCGATGGAGCGCGCCCGCCTGCGCCGCGTGTTTGGCCAGGGCCTGGCGCACGCGGTGGGCTATGTGCTGCCCCTGCAAGCCGGCCCGGCCGGCCTGGGCGCAGCGCGCTGGCAAACCGGGCGCTGGCAACTGCGTGATGACCGCCTTTTCTTACTGCCCGGCGACTCGCCCATGGGCTGGCGCCTGCCCTTGGATTCGCTGCCGTGGCAAGCGCCCGCAGAGCGCACCGTGCTGCACCCGCAAGACCCGTTTGCGCCGCGCCAAGCACTGGCTGCGCGCACGGACAGCGCGGCGGTTCGCCCCACACCGCCCCAGCCCGGCCCGGCTCCGCTCGACGCAAGCGCCGCGCCAGTGCGCACCGCTTTGTGCGTGGAGCTGCGCGATCCGCGCCGTGCCCACGGCGCACACCAGCCCACCGAGGCGCCCGTCCAGAGCGGCGTCATTTATGTTTTTATGCCCCCGTTGGCCGCGCTGGAGGACTACCTCGATTTGCTCGCTGCCGTCGAAGACACGGCGCAGGCGCTAGGCCTGCCCATGGTGCTCGAGGGCTATGCGCCACCGCGCGATCCGCGCCTCAAGCTCTTGCAGGTGACGCCCGACCCCGGCGTGATCGAGGTCAACATCCACCCCGCGCACAACTGGGGCGAGTTGGTGGAGCACACCGAGTTTTTGTACCAGGCGGCTTTTGAGACGCGCTTGTCGGCCGAAAAATTCATGACCGATGGCCGCCACACCGGCACCGGCGGGGGCAACCATATCGTCATGGGCGCGGCCACCCCGGCCGACAGCCCGTTTTTGCGCCGGCCCGATGTGCTGGCCAGCCTGTTGCTGTACTGGCACAACCACCCCAGCCTGAGCTATTTGTTCAGCGGCCAATTTATCGGCCCGACCAGCCAGGCCCCGCGCGTGGACGAGGCCCGCAATGACCAGCTCTATGAGCTCGAAATCGCGCTGCACGAAATCGCCCGCCAGCAAGCCTGGCGCGCCGGCGCGGCGCAAACCGGCCCGCAGCCTTATATGGCGCCCTGGTTGCTGGACCGCACGCTGCGCAACATCCTGACCGATGTCACCGGCAACACCCACCGCAGCGAGTTTTGCATCGACAAAATGTATTCGCCCGACAGCAGCACCGGGCGCCTGGGCCTTCTGGAGTTACGCGCCTTTGAAATGCCGCCGCACGCCCGCATGAGCGTGGTGCAGCAGTTGCTGCTGCGCGCGTTGGTGGCGCGCTTTTGGGAGCAGCCCTACAGCGCCCCGGTCACGCGCTGGGGCACCGAGCTGCACGACCGGTTTTTGCTGCCCTATTGGGTGCAGCGCGACTTGGAGGACGTGCTGGCCGAGATGCGCCAAGCTGGCTTTGCGCTGCAAGCGGCCTGGTTTGCGCCGCACCTGGAATTTCGGTTTCCGCTGGTCGGGCAGTTCAATGCCAGCGGCGTGAACATCACTTTGCGCCATGCGCTAGAGCCCTGGCATGTGATGGGCGAGCAGAGCGCAGGAGGCGGCACGGTGCGCTATGTGGACTCCTCGCTCGAGCGCATCCAGGTGCAGGCCGATGGGCTCAACAGCAGCCGCTATGTGCTCACCGTCAATGGCCAGCCGCTGCCCTTGCACAACACCGGACGCACCGGCCAGTGGGTGGCCGGTGTGCGCTACAAGGCCTGGAACCCGCCCTCGGCCTTGCACCCCTCGATTGGCGTGCACGCGCCGCTCACTTTTGACCTGGTGGACACCTGGATGCAGCGCTCGCTAGGCGGCTGCCAATACCATGTGGCGCATGCGGGCGGCCTGTCGTACGACAGCTTCCCGGTCAATGCCTACGAGGCCGAGGCCCGGCGCGTTGCCCGCTTCACGCCCATGGGCCACAGCCCGGGCGCATTGCATCTGCCGCCCAATGCGGCGCTCGCGGCCCACCCGGAGTTCCCCTTCACGCTGGACTTGCGCACCGCCCCACGCTGAGCGCAGCAGCGATACTCGCATGATGGAAGCCCCCAGCCCCTTGCCCGCTTTGCCCGACGGCGTGCCTGCGGTGGCCAGCGCCACTGCGCAAGGCCCTTGGTCTGCGTTTATGGCGCATCTGGGGCCCCAAGCCCAAGCCGGTTTGTCTGCGCGCATGGCCCAATTGCAACGCCAGGTGCATGACAACGGCGTCTCCTACAACGTGTATGCCGATGCCGACCGGCCCCAGCGCCCCTGGGCGCTGGACTTGTTTCCGCTGATCGTCGACGCCCCCAGCTGGCGCCAGATTGAGCGCGGCGTGCAGCAGCGCATGCGTCTGCTCGAGCACACGATGGCCGATGTCTACGGCCCCCAAAACTTGCTGCGCAGCGGCATGCTGCCGGCCGCACTGGTGCAAGGCCACCCCGGCTACCTGCACGCCATGCAAGGCGTCGCACCGGTGGGCGGGCGCCATCTGAGCGTGGCCGCCTTTGACCTGGCGCGTGGGCCCGACGGCGGCTGGTGGCTGCTGTCGCAGCGCACGCAAGCGCCCTCGGGGCTGGGCTATTTGCTGGAAAACCGGGCCCTGGTCTCGCGCCAGTTTCCTGATGCTTTTGCCGCCATGGGCGTGCAGCAAGTGGCCAAGGCCTACCAAAGCCTGCTGCGCGGCATCAGCGAGCGCGCCCCGGGCGGGGGCGATGCGCATATCGCCTTGCTCACGCCCGGGCCCTACAACGAAACCTATTTTGAGCACGCCTACCTGGCCCGCTACCTGGGCCTGAGTCTGGTGCAAGGCAGTGATTTGCTGGTGCGCGAGGAAAAGCTCTACCTCAAAACCCTGCAAGGCCTGCAGCGCGTGCACGCCTTGCTCAAGCGCGTGGATGACGACTGGCTCGATCCGCTGGAGCTGCGCGCCGACTCCACGCTGGGGGTGCCCGGCCTGCTGCAGGCGGTGCGCCGTGGCAATGTGCTGCTGGCCAATGCGCCGGGTTCGGGCTTTTTGGAGTCCAACGCCTTGCTGGGCTTTATGCCGGCCATGGCCCGCCAGGTGCTGGGCGAGGAGCTGCAACTGCCGGCGGTGCCGGGCTGGTGGTGCGGCGAGACCAGCGCCATGCATGCCGCCTTGCCGCGCCTGCACGAGTGCGTGATCAAGCCCAGCTACCCGCCCCACGCTGGGCGCAGCAGTTTTGAGCCGGTCATTGGCCGTGCGCTGTCGCAGCGCGAGCGCGACGAATGGTCGGGCCGCATCTTGCGCGACGGCGCGGCGCATACTTTGCAGGCTTTTTTGCCGCTGTCGCACACGCCGGTGTGGCAGGCGCAGGGCGAGGGCGGCAGCCTGGGCACGCGGCCGGTGATTCTGCGCGTCTTTGCCCTGGCCGATGAGGCCGGTGGCTGCACGGTGCTGCCGGGCGGACTGGCCCGCTTGGGTACGCCCGAAGGCATCGCCTCCATGCAGCGCGGCGGCAGCAGTGCCGACGTGTGGGTGCTGCCCACTACGCAGCCAGCGGCGCCCGAGGCCGCTTTGCCCGAGGCCTTGGTACCTCAAGAGCGCTTGCCCGAGGCCCCGGTGCTGGCCCGCGCGGGGGCCCCCGGTGTTGTGCGTACGCGCATCGTCACCAGCCGCGCTGCTGAAAATTTGTTTTGGATGGGCCGCTATACCGAGCGCACCGAAAACACCGTGCGCCTAAGCCGCGTGGCCCTCGATGCCCTGGGTGGCGAGGACCAAAGCTGCCAGCCTTTGCTGGCCTGGCTCAGCGCTTTGGCGCTGCAGCATGGCCTGGTGGCGCCGGGCGTGCCGCCGGCCCAGCAGGCGCGCCGCGTGTTCGAGCGGTCGTTGGTGGCCGGCGTGTGGGACACGCGCCACTGCACCGGCGTGGCTTTCAATGTGCAGGCCCTGGTGCTGGCCGCTTCGCGGGTGCGCGAGCGCATGTCGCCCGAGCACTGGGGCTTGGTGATGCAAGCCCAGCACAGCCTGGCGCCACCGCAGGCCGACAGCGCGCACGATCCGGTGCAGGCCCAGCGCGTGCTGGTCCACACCAGTGGCTTGCTGGCGGCGCTGACCGGCGCCCAGACAGACCGCATGACGCGCGATGACGGCTGGCGCCTGCTCTCCATCGGCCGGCACATCGAGCGCCTGGACTTTCTGGCCGGCGCGCTGGCGCAGGCGCTGCATACCGGCAGCTTGTCGGAGCAGGCCGGTTTTGACGCGGTGCTGGCCTTGTTTGACAGCACGATCAGTTTTCATGCGCAGTACCAGCAAAGCCGCACCATGGACGCGCTGCTGGAGTTGGTGCTGAGCAACCCGGACAACCCGCGCTCGCTGGCCTGGGTGCTGCATACCTTGCGCGCACGCTTGCGCCGCATGGGTGATCTGGCGCAGGGCCGAACCGCCGAATTGGCCGAGCGCTTGCCGCAACTTCCCCTCCAAGCGCCATGGACTGGCGCGCACGACACGGCGCAGCTCAGCGCCCAGCTGCACGCCTGCCGCATGGCGGCGCGGGCCACTTCGGACGCGCTCAACAGCCTGTTTTTCGCGCACAGCGGTGACGCCTCCCAAAGCGTGGGGGCCTGATGCATCTGCGCATTCACCACCAAACCGATTACCACTATGCTGCGGGCGTCACCACGGCGCAGCACATCGCCCATTTGCAGCCGCCCGACACGCCCTGGCAACGCTGCACGGCGCACCGCCTGGACATAGGCCCGCTGCAGGCCGTCGTGCAAAGCCACCTGGATGCCTTTGGAAACCACTGCGCCTACTGGGCCATGGACGCGCTGCACCACAGCCTGACGGTCAGCGCGCACAGCGAGGTGCACACCCGCCAAGCCAGCGCGCAAGACGCCTCGCCCCAGGCCGATCGGCCCTGGGAAGGCGCGCGCGACTACGCCCAATACCGCGCCGGCCAGCCCGGTGACGCGGCCTGTGCGTTCGTATTTGCGTCGCACCATGTCCCCCTGCAGGCCGATTGCGTCGACTACGCCCGCCCCAGCTTTAGCAGTGGCCGTGGGCTGGACGCTGCGGCCATTGACCTGATGGCGCGCATGCACCGCGACTTTGCCTACGAGGCGCAAAGCACCGATATCCATACGCCGGTAGGGCAGGTGCTGGCCCAGCGCCGGGGCGTGTGCCAAGACTTTGCGCACCTGCTGTTGTCGTGCTTGCGCAGCCTGGGTTTGTCGGCGCGCTATGTGAGCGGCTATTTGCTCAGCGAACCGCCGCCCGGTCAGGCGCGCTTGCAGGGCGCGGACGCCTCGCACGCCTGGGTGGCGCTGTATGTGCCGCCGCTTGTGCCCGGTGGCCCGGGCCATTGGCTGGAACTGGACCCCACCAACTGCCGCCACGGCTGGGGCACGCCCGGCCACGACTATGTGCGCCTGGCGGTGGGCCGCGACTTTGCCGATGTCTCGCCCCTGCGCGGCGTGTTGCAGGGCGGCGAGGCGCACAGCCTGCAGGTGCAGGTCACGGTCGAGCCGGTGGCCGCCGCCTAAACCCCTTCTGCTACAGTGGTCTTGCCGGCCCAGGCGATGGGCAGGCACTCTTTATTTCGTTGGACCGATTGATGCGCTTGCAAATTCGTACCTCGCAGGCCGTGCGCTTGCTGGCTGCGGCCACCATGGTGGGCGCTTTGCTGACCAGCAGCTTTTTGTTGTGGACTTTGCGCGAGCGCGAACTGGCCCACGCCCGCGCCGAAACCGTCAGCCTGGCGGCCATGTTCATCGAAGAGACGCGCCAATCGCTGCAAGCCGCCGACAAAGTATTGCAAGGGGTGCAAGAGCGCTTGGGCACCGGTTTTGGCAGCACGATTTCCTTGGACAGCGATATGACGCAGCTGCTGCTGGCCACCCGGGTGGCCGGTATGCGCCAACTCCATGCCCTGCGCCTGGTCGATGCGCGCGGGCAGGTGGTCAACGCCTCCTTGCCCATTGCGGCCCAAGAGCGTGACGTGTCGGACCAAGCGTATTTCAAGGCATTTTCGGGGTCCCCACGCAATGGGTTTTTTCTGGACAAACCGCGCCTGGACGCCCGCAGCCGCCTGTGGTTGGTGCGCATGGCACGGCGCCTGGATGGTCCGGACGGCAGCTTTCGCGGTCTGGTGGTGGCCGATGTGGATGCGGCCCGCTTTGAGGCCTTGTTTATGCAAGCGCACCTGGACTATGTGCGTCCGATCGCGCTCTACGGTGTCGACGGTACGCTGATCGCCAGCCACCCCCACCGCGAAAACGATTTGGGTGCCCCAGCCCTGGAGCTCCAAGGCCAGGTACTGCCCACCGCAGACCAGGGCGTGCGCTCGCTCACGCACCAAAGCGGCGACGGCTCACGCCACCAGTTTGCGCTGGGGCGTATGGCTGATTTTGATTTGCTCGTCAGCGTCACCGATGACGAAAGCCAAAGCCTGGCCGCCTGGCGCGAAATTGCGGTGCCGATTGGCTTGGCGGTGCTGGTGCTGTGCCTTTTTACGGTGTTTGTGGCCTCGTTTTTGAGCCAAAAGCTCAGGCGCAAAGAGCTGCTGGAGGCCGCGCTCATCGACGCCAACACGCGCTACCAGCACACGGTTGAATCGGTGAAAGACGCCATCGTTGCGGTCGATGTGGGCATGCGCATCCAAATTTTCAATCCGGCGGCCGAGGCCATGTTCGGCTACAGCGCGCAGGAGGCTATCGGCCAGTCGCTGACAATTTTGCTGCCCGAGCGCTCGCGTGCGCGCCATGACGCGCAGATGGGCGCTTTTGCCCAAACCACCGAAGGCCCGCGCACCATGGCCGCGCAGCTGGAGATTTTTGGGCGTCGGCGCGACGGCAGCGAGTTCCCGATCGAGTCCTCGATTTCCAAGACCGACATCGGCGGCCAGTTGCAAATGACCGCGGTGCTGCGCGACGTGACGGCCCAGCGCCGCGCGCGCAACGAACTCACCGCCATGAACCAAGAGCTGCGCGCGCTGTATGCGGCCCAGCAAAGCGTGCGCGAGGAGGAGCGCGCGCGCATCTCGCGCGAACTGCATGACGACCTGGGCCAGCAAATGACCGGCCTCAAACTGAGTCTGGCCTGGCTGGGTAACCGCATCAAGGAAGGGCGCGGCGCCGATGCCGACAGCGTGGAAGATATGCGCCGCATGCTCGATACGGCTATCACCTCGGTGCGGCGCATCTCCTCGGAGCTGCGCCCGCAGATTTTGGACGAGCTCGGTTTTGGCGATGCGGTGACCTGGCAAATCCGTGAATTTACCAAGCACAGCGGCCTGGGCTTGTCCATCCACCTGCCCGCCCAGGACCGCGTGCGCGACCCGGCGCTGGCCACTGCCTTGTTTCGTATCGTGCAAGAAGCTTTGAATAATGTGGTGCGCCACGCAGCCGCCAAAAACTTGTGGGTCGAGCTGGTCTGCGAGGCCGAGGACCTGGTGCTGCGCGTGCGCGACGACGGCGTGGGGCTGGCCCCTACCGGCGGCCAGGGCGGCATGGGTTTGTCGAGCATGCGCGAGCGTGCCCGCGCCGCCGGGGCGCGCCTGGAGGTCATCAGCGCGCCCGGTAGCGGCTGTTGTGTGGAGGTGCGCATGGCCCTGGCCGATGTGCCGCAAGTGCGCCAGTTAGACCGCGCCAAGGAGCAAGACGCATGAGTGCCTGGGAAGTTTTGGTTGCCGATGACCACGCCATCATCCGCGACGGATTGCGCAAAATCCTGGCCGATACCGGCGATTTCGTGGTGGCCGGCGAGGCGCCTAACGGCAACGCCGCCCTGGCCGCCGTGCGCGAACGCGACTGGGATGTGGTGATATTGGATATCTCCATGCCCGGGCGCAACGGCCTGGAGCTGATCAAGCTGATCCGCCAGGAACGTGCCCGCCTGCCCATCCTGATTTTCAGCATGCACCAGGAAGAGCAGTACGCGGTGCGCGCGCTGCGCGCCGGGGCCTCGGGCTATTTGTCCAAAGAGGGCGATATGGACTTGCTGCTGCCCGCTTTGCGCAAGCTGGTGGGCGGGGGGCGCTACATCAGTCCCAAAGTGGCTGAACTGCTGGCCATGGACCTGGCCCCCCAAGGCCAGGACCTGCCCCACACCAGCCTGAGCGACCGCGAGTTCGAGGTGTTCAGCCGCATCGTGCGCGGCGTCAGCCTGACCGCCATCGCCCAGGAACTGTCGCTGAGCATCAAGACGGTCAGCACCCACAAGTCCAACATCCTGCACAAAATGCAGATGGCCACCCAGGTCGACCTGGTGCGCTACGCCCTGGAGCACCAGCTCCTGGACGACTTGCCGCGCGACTAGCCCGCGGCTTCCCACCCCCCCCAGCCCGTCGCAATCTAGGAGTTTTCCTAGGCGCGCTTTCATCCCTGTCCGATAGCCGGGCCGGGCGCGCACGCGCACACTCGTTTCACTGACCAAAGGACCTGATCCAGCGGCCACGCAACCCTTTCCATGACGAGGTGAACCTATGAAAAACGCAACGCTCTCCCGCACTTGGGGTGCCATCGCAGCAGCTGCTTTGCTGGGCGTGGCCCTGAGCGCACATGCCCAAGTCGACGCCGAGGCCGCCAAAGCCCTGGCCCGCCAAAACAACTGCCTCAAGTGCCACGCCATCGACAAAGACAAAGACGGCCCGGCCTACAACAAAGTGGCCGAGAAATACAAAGGCAAGGCCAATGCCGAGGCCCGTTTGATCGAGCACATCATGTCCGGCGAAAAAGCCAAGTTCCCTGATGGCCACGAAGAAGAGCACAAGATTGTGAAGACCTCTCCGCCCAAAGACATGGCCCAGATCAAAAACCTGGTGCAGTGGATTTTGGCCCAGTAAGCCGCTTGAGCTTGAACGCCGATTAGCGCATCTTTTTGACGAGGAATACCATGCACCTGCATCACAAATTTTGGGCCGCACTGGCACTGGCTGCCAGTTTGCTCGCGCCCGCTGTCTGGGCGCAAGACGCCAAGCCTGCCGATGCCACCAGCGCACTGGCCCAAGAAGCCCTCAAAAAGGACGCGGTCTGCACCAAGTGCCATGACGCCAGCGAAAACGCCCCGGTGCTGAGCCTGTACCAAACCCGCCATGGCGTGCGCGGCGATGCCCGCACCCCGGGCTGCCAGTCCTGCCACGGCGCCAGCGCCGAGCATTTAAAGGGCAGTGCCACCAGCAAAACCCGCCCCGCGCCGGACCATGTGTTCAAAAAAGGCGTGTATGCCGCCTCCAGCGACCAGGACCGCACCGGCCAATGCCTGAGCTGCCATAAAGGCGGCCAGCGCAATTTGTGGGACGGCGCCCAGCACCAAAGCGCCGGCGTAGCCTGCAATGACTGCCACGTCGTGCACCGCCCCAAAGACAAGCTGCAAGACAAGAAAACCCAGGCCGAGGTCTGCTATTCCTGCCACAAAGACCAGCGCGCGGACGGCAAAAAAACCTCGCACCACCCGATTGCAGAAGGCAAAGTGGGCTGCTCAGATTGCCACAACCCGCACGGCGCCAGTGGCCCCAAGCTGCTCAAGAAGAACACCGTGACCGAGACCTGCTACCAGTGTCATGCGGAAAAACGCGGCCCCTTCCTCTTCGAGCACCAACCGGTGACTGAGGATTGCGCCAACTGCCATACCCCGCATGGCTCCAATATTGCGCCTTTGCTCAAATCGCGTGCCCCATTCCTGTGCCAAGAGTGCCATGACGGCACCCATGCCAGCGGCACACCGGCCGGCCCCAATGCGGCAGGTCGCCAAGGTGGCCTGGCCTCGGTCAATGCCGCCACCCCCCCTGCAGCCCTGTACCCCAGCAAAAACCTGGTGGGCAACGCCTGCATGAACTGCCACCGGCAGGTGCATGGCTCCAACAGCCCCGCAGGCGGCTATCTGCAACGTTGAGTGAAGGAAATACACCATGTCTTCGAAACAACACGCTTTTGCCCTGAGCCGGGTGGCACGCGCCACACTGCTGCTCCTGTGCGCCAGTCCTTTGGTGGCCCTGGCCGCCGATGAGGAAACCGATGCGCTTACCCAAGCCTCCAGCACGCTGGAAGTGGGGGTGGCCAGCACCTCGCAGGCTTCGGCCAAGTTCGGCGAATACAACGGCCTGAACCAGGCGCAGGCCAGCCTGATCGGCAACTTCAGCCTGCGCGGCGGCAGCGCCTACGGAATGGGCGCGGGCCTGGGCCGTTGGGAGCTCGAGGGTAGCAATCTGGGCACCACCGCAGGCGCCATCGGCTTGCGGGTGAGCGAGCAAGGCCAGTGGAGCATTGGCCTGCGCTACGAGGAGTTGCGCCACAACCTGTGGGACAGCTACCAAACCCCGTATGTAGGCGCCAACGGCGGCAACAGTTTTACGCTGCCAGGCTTTGGGCTGGCGGCCAATACCACCACTTTGACCACCGACCAGCTGGCGGCGTACCACAACCTTAATGTAGACAGCACGCGGCGCAACAGCGCGGCCAGTGCCAGCGTGGACATCAATTCGCGCCTGGCGCTCAAGCTGGACTTCAACCATCTGGAGCAAAGCGGCGCCAAGCTGATGGCCTTTGGCTCGGCGGCCTATGGCTCCACACCCGCGCCCGGCGGCGAAGTGGTCTCCATCCTGCCCAACCCGACACGCTACCAGACCAACAGCGTCAACGCCTCGCTGCAGTGGAGCGCCGACGGAGCGCACCTGAACGCGGCCTATTACGGCTCGTTTTTCCGCAACAGCGACGACCGGGTGATGTTCACCACCTACGCCGGTGCAGCCAACGCCCAAACCATGAGCACGCCCCCGGGCAATGACTTCCACCAGCTCAGCCTGGGCGGAAGCTATCCGGTGGGCGACAGCACCCGCTTAAGCGGCACCGTCTCGGTAGCGCGCAATACCCAAAACGATCCCTTCGTGGTCGACGCTTTCATGTACATCACGCCCAGCGTGGCCGATGGCAATCTGAAGGCTTCGCTCAATGGCGTGGTGGTCACGCAGCATGCCGACCTCAAGCTCACCCAGCGCAGCAGCAAAGATGTGCAGCTGACGGTGGCTTGGAAATACGACTGGCGTGACAACCAAACCGAGTCCTCGGTTTACAACTTTCAGGCCATTGGCGCCAACAACATCGCCAATTACCCCAACACGCCCCTGAGCACCAAGAAAAGCCAGGCCGAGGCGGCGGCTGATTACCGCATCGACGGCCAGCAAAAACTGCGCGTGGGCCTGACCCACGACGAGCTCTCGCGCTGGTGCAAACAGTATGCGATTGGCGGCACCAACTACCCCGCAGGCACCAACTGCGTCGTTGCGGTGGCCACCAAGGAAGACAAGCTCAGCGCCAGCTACAAACTCGCCGCCAGCGAGGACGTTAACGCCAGCCTGGGCTACAGCGTCGGCAAGCGCCAAACCAACTCCGACCCCAACGCCATCGTCGCCATGGTTGGCGTGCGCGGCGGTGATGTGGGTGCCGTGGTGGGCACCATCAAGGGCCTCAACGGCGGCGATTACCAGGGCTTTTACCCGGTATTTGACGCCAGCCGCACCCAGCAAATGCTCAAAACCGGTTTGAACCTGCAAGCGGCCGAGAACCTGAACCTGGACATCGGCGCACGCTACACCGATGACAAATACGACTCCACCTACGGCGTGCAATCGGGCAAAAGCTGGGCGCTGCACTTGGACAGCGCGTACCACTACGCCGAAGACGGCGCCTTCACCGCCTATGCCTCACGCCAGTACCAGCAGCGTGATCTGACCGATTTGCAACGTTCGATCGCCCAGGGCGCCGGTGCGGCCAGTGCCACCGCCGTGGCTATTCCTGCCGGCGCGACCTGGACCAATGTGCTCAAAACCGACGAACTTTCGGTGGGTCTGAACCTGCGCCAAGGTGGCCTTGTAGGCGGCAAAGTGGAGATGGTGGCCGACCTGAGCTACTCGCTGGGCAGCTCCAACTACGCCACGGCGCTGAACTACAGCACCACGACGACCGGCGGCATTACGTGCGCCGACCCGCGCATCCTCTCTTGCGGCGCGCTGCCGGACGTACGCGCTGAACTGGCGGCCTTGAAGCTCAACGCCTCTTACCGCCTGGACAAGAGCAGCCAAGTGGCCCTGGGCTACCTCTACCAAAAGCTCTTGAGCACCGACTATTACTACAACGGCCTGGCTTATGGCTACAACCCCAACTCCATGTTGGCGACCAACCAGGTGGCGCCTAACTATGAAGTGCAGGTGGTGGCGGTCAGTTACCTCTTTAACTTCTAAGGCCCGCGTGGCCTGAGTCCGGACACTGCGGCCTGGGGCTTGCGATGTCCATTCGTTTATATAAAAGGAGACAGTCCTATGGAACAACCTAGTGGAACTCTGGCGCGTTGGTGGGCGGCCATCAACCGTCCCAGCACCCGTTACTCGCTACTGGCGATCTCCTCGATCGCCTTTGTGCTGGGTATTATTTTCTGGGGCGGCTTTAATACCGCCATGGAAGCGACCAACACCCTGGAGTTTTGCACCACCTGCCATGAAATGCGGGACAACGTCTACCAGGAATACAAGGAAACCATCCATTTCACCAACCGCACCGGCGTGCGCGCGGTGTGCTCGGACTGCCATGTGCCCAAGGACTGGACGCATAAAATGATCCGCAAGATGCAGGCCAGCGGCGAGGTATGGGGTAAGCTTACCGGTACCATTGACACCAAAGAGAAGTTTGAAGCCAAGCGCATGGAGCTGGCCACCCACGAATGGGACCGCATGAAAAACAACGGTTCGCGCGAGTGCCGCAACTGCCACAGCTTCGAATCCATGAGCCCGGATCTGCAAAAGCAAACACCATACAAAAAGCATATGAAGGCCAAAGAAGAGGGTAAAACCTGTATCGATTGCCACAAAGGCATTGCCCATCATCTGCCCAAGGAATACGTCGATCCTGATGAATAAACCCCTGCATGCTGTCTGTCGCTGATCTGTCCTGCATTCGCGGCGACCGCACCCTGTTTCGTGGCCTTGGCTTCACGCTCGAGGCCGGGCAGTGCCTGCATCTGCAAGGGGGTAACGGGGTGGGCAAGACCAGCTTGCTGCGCATCGTGGCCGGCTTGTCGCCCGCCGCCCAAGGCGAGGTGCGCTGGCACGGGGAGTTGCTGGGCAGCCCGGGCTGCCAATTGCCGGCCCAGCTGCTCTACCTGGGCCACCTGCTGGCCCTCAAGGACGAACTCAGCGCCGTAGAGAACCTGGTCTCTGGCAGCGCCATTGCGGGCAGCAGCGTAGGCGCCGCCCAGGCCTTGGACGCCTTAAAACAGCTGGGCCTGGCTGGCCGCACCGCCTTGCCCGTGCGTGTGCTCTCGCAGGGCCAAAAGCGGCGCGTCGCATTGGCCCGCCTGTTGTTGCAGCAAAACCCCTTGTGGGTGCTCGATGAACCCTTTGTGGCGCTTGATGCCGCCGCCCATGCGCTCATCGAGCAGGTCTTGCACGGGCATGTGGCCCGCGGCGGCATGGTCTTGCTGACCAGCCACCAGCCGGTCGACCTCGGAGCGCAGGTCCGCAGCCTGCGCCTGGACGCATGAAGGCCGTCGCCGCCGTCCTGCAGCGCGACCTGCGCCTGGCCATGCGCCGCAAAAGCGAGGTGCTGACGGCCGTTTTCTTCTTTGTGGTGGTGGCCAGTCTGTTCCCGCTGGCCATCGGGCCCGAGCCGGACATGCTGCGCAAAATCGCACCCGGTATTTTGTGGGTAGGTGCTTTGCTGGCCAGTTTGCTCTCGCTGGGGCGCCTGTTTGCCGCCGATTACCAGGATGGCACGCTCGAGCAGATGGCGCTGTCGCCAACCCCCATGCCCTTGCTGGTCGCGGCCAAAGTGCTGGCGCACTGGCTGCTCTCGGGCTTGCCCCTGGCGCTGCTCTCGCCCGTGCTGGCCTTGCAGTTTGACCTGGACAGCGGGACGATGTGGGTGCTGTTTACCTCCTTGCTGCTGGGCACGGCGCTGCTGTCTTTTTTGGGTGCGGTGGGCGCTGCCCTTACTTTGGGTGTGCGCGGGGGCGAGGTGCTACTCTCGCTGCTCATACTGCCTCTGTATATTCCGGCATTGGTCTTTGGCTCGGGGGCGGTGGAGGCGCAGATGGTGGGCATGGGCTATGGCGCCCAGATGTCCATCCTGTCGGCCATGCTGCTGTTGGCGGCATTTTTTGGCCCCTGGGCCTGTGCCTTGGCGTTGCGCATTGCGCTTGAGTAAATGGAAAATTTCAAAATTCGCTGGTTTCATTGGGCTGCACCCCAAACCTTTTACCCCTTGGCGGGCCGGCTGTGGCCGTTTTTTGGCCTGATCGCGGCCGTTTTGGCGCTGGCGGCGCTGTATTTGGGCTTTTTTGTAGCGCCCACCGACTTTCAGCAAGGCGAGGGCTACCGCATTATTTTTGTGCACGTGCCCGCCTCCTGGATGTCCATGGTGATTTACCTGGCCATGGCTTTTTGGGCGTTTTTGGGTTTTACCTTCAACACCCGCCTCTCGGGCATGATGACGCAGGCGCTGGCGCCCACCGGCGCCATGTTCACCTTTTTGTCTTTGTGGACCGGCGCTTTATGGGGCAAACCCATGTGGGGTGCCTGGTGGGTGTGGGATGCGCGGCTCACCTCCGAACTGATTTTGTTTTTCCTCTACATGGGCTACATCGCCCTGACCAGCGCCATTGACGATCCGCGCCGTGCCGACCGCGCAGGCGGCCTCTTAGCCCTGGTCGGCGCAGTCAACGTGCCCATTATTTATTTCTCTGTGAAGTGGTGGAACACCTTGCACCAAGGCGCCTCGGTCTCGGTGACCAAGGGCTCGAGCATGGCGCACACCATGCTGTGGGCCATGTTGCTGATGGCGCTGGCGTTTTGGGCCTACAGCATTGCCATGGCTTTGTACCGGGTGCGCAGCATCATCCTGGTGCGTGAGCGCCATACGCAATGGGTGCAGGAGGTGGCGGCATGATCTGGGAAAGCTGGGACGCTTTTTGGTCCATGGGCGGCTACGGCCCCTACGTCTGGGGCTCGTATGGGGTGGTGCTGCTGTGTATCGCCATCGAAATTGTCAGTGCGCGCACCGCGCACAACGCCAGCGTGCAGTCCGTGCGCGCCATGCAGGAGGAACCCGACCATGACGCCACGCCGTAAACGCTTTGCCATTGCCCTGGGCATTCTGGCCGTGGTGGGTGCCGTCACCGCGCTGGTGCTCAATGCTTTTCAGAGCAATTTGGTGTTCTTCTACACCCCCAGCCAAATTGCCGCCTCCGAGGCACCCACCGGGCGCACCTTTCGCTTAGGTGGTTTGGTGCAGGCCGGTAGCGTGCAGCGCGAAGGGGTGCTGGTGCGCTTTACCGTGACCGATACGGCGCAAAACGTGCCCGTGGAGTTCAGCGGCATCCTGCCCGACCTGTTTAAGGAAGGCAAAGGCGTGGTTGCCCAAGGCAAGCTCGAAGGCGGCGTCTTTCGCGCCAAAGAGGTGCTGGCCAAGCACGACGAAAACTACATGCCGCCCGAGGCGGCCCAAGCCCTGAAAAATGCCGCCCAGGCCAACGCCAAAGCGGCGGCCACGGTGGTCACGAGCCCCTAACTATGATTCCTGAAATCGGACACTTTTCCCTTTGGCTGGCCCTGGGGATCGCCTTGGTGATGGGCGCTGTGCCTCTGGCCGGTGCGCAAAGCGGGCGCGCCGACTGGATGGCCCTGGCCCGTCCGCTGGCCTATGCCTTGTTTTTCTGCGTGGCCCTGGCTTTTGGCTGCCTGGTCAGCGCCTTTGTCAACCACGACTTTTCGGTGGCCTATGTGGTGTCCAACTCCAACACGGCTTTGCCCTTGCAGTACCGCATAGCCGGGGTGTGGGGCGGGCATGAGGGCTCCTTGCTGCTGTGGGTGCAAATGCTGGCCCTGTGGACCGTGGCGGTGGCGCTTTTTAGCCGGCACCTGCCGCAGGCCGTGGCGGCGCGCATTTTGGCGGTGATGGGGTTGGTGGCGGTGGGCTTTTTGCTCTTTATGCTGCTCACCTCCAACCCCTTTGACCGCCTCTTCCCCGCTGCCCTGGAAGGGCGCGACCTCAACCCCTTGCTGCAAGACCCTGGCATGGTCATCCACCCGCCCATGCTGTACATGGGCTACGTGGGCTTTTCGGTGGCATTTGCATTTGCCATTGCCGCCTTGATTGGTGGCAACTTAGACGCGCACTGGGCGCGCTGGACCCGCCCCTGGACCACGGTGGCGTGGATGTTTTTAACCATCGGCATCGCGCTGGGTAGCTCCTGGGCGTATTACGAGCTGGGCTGGGGCGGCTGGTGGTTTTGGGACCCGGTGGAAAACGCCTCGCTCATGCCCTGGCTGTTGGGCACGGCCCTGATCCATTCGCTGGCCGTGACCGAAAAGCGCAACAGCTTTAAGTCTTGGACCGTCTTGCTGGCCATCCTGGCGTTTTCTTTTTCGCTCCTGGGGACGTTTTTGGTCCGCTCCGGCGTGTTGTCCTCGGTCCATGCGTTTGCCACGGACCCCACCCGCGGCCAGTTTATTTTGGCGTTTTTGGCGGTGGTGATTGGCGGCTCTTTTTCCCTGTACGCCTGGCGCGCGCCGGACGTGGGCATTGGCAAGCGCTTTGGCCTGTGGTCTAAAGAGTCCAGCTTGCTGGCCAATAACGTGCTGCTGCTGGTGGCCGCGCTGGCCGTCATGCTGGGCACTTTGTACCCGCTGGTGCTCGATGCCCTGGGCCTGGGCAAGATTTCCGTCGGCCCACCGTACTTTGACGCGGTGTTTATGCCGCTGATGGCGCCCACGGTGTTCCTGATGGGTATTGGCCCCTTGGCACGCTGGAAAGATGCGCAGCTGCCCGCCCTGGCCTTGCGCCTGCGCTGGGCGGCGGGTGTGGCGGTGCTGGCGGCGCTCTTGACCGGCTGGCTGGCCGGTGAGGTGCGGCCTGTCTCCACCCTGGGTTTGGTGATGGCGTTTTGGATCATGGGCTCGGTAGCGACCGATTTGTGGGGCCGCATGCATCCGCAGGGTACCGATTGGGCCCATGCCGGTGCGCGTTTGCGCCAAGTGCCGCGCGCGCTGGCCGGCATGATGGTGGCGCACCTGGGTATCGCTGTGTTTTGTATTGGCATAGTTATGGTCAAGACCTACGAGGTCGAGAGCGATGTCAAGATGTCCGTGGGCGATACCACCACGGTGCGTGGCTACACCTTCCGCTTTGACGGCATCAAAGAACTGCAGGGCCCCAACTATGTGGCAGCGCAAGGGCAGATGCAGGTCAGCAAAGACGGCCGCCCTGTGGCCACCTTGCGCCCCGAAAAACGCATTTACCGCGTGCAACAAAACCCCATGACCGAGGCCGCCATCGACGCAGGCCTGACCCGTGACTTGTACGTCTCCCTGGGCGAAGCGGTCGACGGTGGGGCCTGGATTGTGCGGGTCTACGTCAAGCCTTTTATCAACTGGATCTGGGGCGGCTGCCTGTTGATGGCGCTGGGTGGTTTGCTGGCTGTCTCGGACCGGCGTTACCGCCGTGGCCAGGGGGTGGCGCCATGAGGCATATGCGCTATCTGGTGCCTTTGGGCATCTTGCTGGTCTTGTTGTATTTTCTGCGCGCCGGCCTGAGCCTGAACCCGCGCGAGGTGCCTTCGCCCTTGATCGGCAAACCCGCGCCCGCGTTTTCGCTGGCCCGTCTGGACCAGCCTGCCGTGCGCATTGCCAAAGAAGACTTGCGCGGCAAGGTGTGGATCTTGAACGTCTGGGCCTCCTGGTGCGTGGCCTGCCGCCAAGAGCATCCGCTGCTGGTAGCCTATTCCAAGCAAGCCCAAGTGCCGATTTATGGCCTGAACTACAAAGACGAACCGGCCGCGGGCCTCAAATGGCTGGCGGATTTTGGCAACCCCTACACCGCTTCGCTGGCGGACCGCGACGGGCGCGTGGGCATCGACTTTGGCGTCTACGGCGTGCCCGAGACCTTCGTTATCGACGGCGAAGGCGTGATCCGCTACAAACACATCGGCCCGCTCACCCCCGAGGTGCTGCGCGACACCATAGACCCTTTGCTCAAACAACTCCATGGCTGATACACGTTTTGCAGGCTCTGGGTGGCGCGCGCTGGTGCTGAGCGCCCTATTGGCGTGCGCCGTGGGCGCCGCGCTGGCCAATGAAGCGGCCCCCGCCAGTGCCGACCCGGTGCTCGAGGCGCGTGTGATGAAGCTCTCTAGCGAGCTGCGCTGCCTGGTCTGCCAAAACCAGACCATCGCCGATTCCCATGCCGAACTGGCCGTGGACCTGCGCCGCCAGGTGCGCGAGATGCTGCAAGCAGGCCAGTCTGACCAGCAAGTGATCGACTTCATGACCGCGCGCTACGGCGACTTTGTGCTCTACCGCCCGCCCTTCAAACCTTTGACAGCTTTGCTCTGGGTGGGGCCTGCCGTGATGGTTGTGGCTGGACTGGGAACGCTTTTTGTCGTGCTGCGCAGGCGCAGCCGCTTGGCGGACTCGGCCTTCGAAGCCGATAGCGCCGATGGTGGCGACGACGCACCCAACGACCCGCACCTCTCCTGAGACCGCCTCCATGACCGACGCTTTGCACCACCTTGTTTCTCCCTTTAAGCGCCAACTGGCGGCGCTGGCCGACCAGCATGCCGCCGGTGCACTAAGCCAGGCGCAGTGGGATGCGCAGCGCATCGCGCTGGAGCGCCGCCTGCTCGATCTGTTGCTGCACGACACCGACACGCCCGAGGCTGCGGCCGGTGCTGCGCCGTCTTGGCGTTTGATGGCCGGTTTGGCGCTGGTGGTGGTGGCCATCGCGGCGGCAGGCTACGCCTTTAATGCGTCGCGCGGCCCCTTGGCGGGCGAGTCCGAAGGCGCCGACCAGGGCCCCAACTCGGCCCAGGTGGTCGCCATGGTGGAACAACTGGCCCAGCGCCTCAAAAGCAATCCGCAAGATGCCGACGGTTGGGCCATGCTGGCGCGCTCTTACAGCGTGATGGAGCGCAACGACGAGGCCTTGGCGGCCTACCAAAAAGCCATCGCGCTGCGCAAAGACGACCCGGGCCTGCTGGTCGATTACGCCGACGCCCTGGCCGTGAAAAACCAGCACAGCCTGCAAGGCGAGCCCATGGCGTTGGTGCAGCGGGCGCTGGCGATCAACCCCGACCATATCAAAGGCCTGGCCTTGGCGGGCACCGACGCTTTTGTGCGCAAAGACTTTGCCAAGGCCGTGAAATACTGGGAGCGGATCGAGCAAATCGGCGCACCCGAAAGCGTGCTGGTGCAGCGCGTGGTGGCCAGCTTGCAAGAAGCCCGCAAGTTGGCCGGCCTGCCGCCGTCTGCCAGCACCGCGCAAGCCCTTGCCGCCCCGCCGGCTGCGCCTAGCCAAGCCTCGCAGCCCGCAGCTCCCGGTGCGCCGGCAGCATCGATCAGCGGCACCGTCAGCCTGTCGCCCGCTGTGCGCGCCCAGGTCAGCCCCGAGGACACGGTATTTATCTTCGCCAAAGCCGCCGTCAATGGCCGCATGCCTTTGGCCGCCGAGCGCAAGCAAGTTAAAGACCTGCCTTACACCTTCACCCTGGATGACAGCAAAGCCATGTCGCCAGCGGCGCTGCTCTTGGGCGCCGGGCAAATCATCGTCAGCGCTCGCGTGAGCAAAAGCGGCAACCCCATGGCCCAGCCGGGCGACCTGAGCGGCCAGTCAGGGCCGGTGGCTTTGGGTGCGCGCAACATCCGCCTGGAAATCAAAGACGCGGTGGCGCCTTAAGTCGTTTAACCCAGGTGCTGCACGCCTTCAAAAAAGGCTGCCGTCAGCACGATGTAGCGCAAGAATTTGCCGATCAACATATAGATTGTGCAGCGCCAAAACGGCATGTGCAGCCAACCGGCCACGCTGCACAAAGGATCGCCGATGACCGGCAGCCAGCCTAAGAGACAGGCCTTGGGCCCCATTTTTTCCAGCCAGCGCAGCGCGCGGTTTTCGGTGCTGCTTGGCAGGCTGCGGCTGGCCACGCGCCGGGCCGCGCGGCCCATGGCGTAGTCCAGCACGCCGCCCAAGGTGTTGCCCACCGTGGCCACCGCAATCACGGGCCAGTACTGCGCCGGGTTCAGGTGAATGACGCCCAGCACCGCAGGCTCTGAGCCCATCGGCAGCAGGGTGGCCGACAAGAAAGAAATCACCAACACCGTGGACAGGCCGTAGGCGGGCAGGGCCAATATATCCAGCAGTGATTGCATCCAGACTTCCATGGTCAGGGCAGTATAGGCAGAGCGTAAGGTGCTGAAATAATAGGCAGATACAATGCCCCTCCCTGCGCGGGTCTATAGACCGCAGCAGGGCCCGCCCGACTCCCCACCCGTCTTTTTACCCATGCAAATCGGCCCTTTCCCCTTGGCAAACCCGGTGTTTGTCGCGCCCATGGCGGGTGTGACTGACCGGCCGTTTCGCCAGTTGTGTAAGCGCCTGGGGGCGGGCTATGCGGTGAGCGAGATGGTCACCTCGCGCCGCGATTTATGGGATTCGCTCAAGACTTCGCGCCGCGCCAACCACGAGGGTGAGCCCGGCCCCATCGCTGTACAAATTGCCGGCACCGACGCGCCCATGATGGCGCAGGCGGCGCAGTACAACATCGAACGCGGCGCGCAAATCATCGACATCAATATGGGCTGCCCGGCCAAAAAAGTGTGCAACAAATGGGCGGGCTCGGCGCTGATGCAAGACGAGGCGCTGGCGCTGCAAATCATCGAGGCCGTCGTGGCCGCCTGTGCCGCGCACAGCGTGCCGGTCACCCTCAAAATGCGCACCGGCTGGTGCCAAAGCCAGCAAAACGCGCTGTCTATCGCCTTGGCCGCGCAGGCGGCGGGTGTGGCCATGGTCACCATCCACGGCCGCACGCGCGAGCAGGGCTACCGCGGCCAAGCGCGCTACGACACGATTGCGGCGGTCAAAGCGGCACTGCATATTCCCGTGGTCGCCAATGGCGACATCGACAGCCCCTACAAAGCGCGCCAGGTACTGGCCGCTACCGGCGCAGACGCCATCATGGTGGGGCGCGCCGCCCAGGGCCGGCCCTGGATTTTTCGCGAGATCACGCATTTTTTGCAGACTGGCACGCTGCTGGCGCCGCCCTTGGTGCAAGAGCTGCGCCGCTGGCTGCTGGAGCACCTGGAGGACCACTACAGCCTCTATGGCGAGTACACCGGCGTGCGCAGTGCGCGCAAGCACATCGCCTGGTATCTGCGCAGCCTGCCCGGCGGCGAGGACTTTCGCCGTGCCCTCAATGGTCTGGAGAGCAGCGCCGCGCAAACGGCTGCCGTAGGCCAGTACCTGGGCCAACTGAGCCACCAGATGGACCGCCTACCGGCGGCCTATGACACCCAAGGACGGCGCCTGGATGCGCCCTTAGACAGCGAGAAAGAAGAGACCCCCATGAACTCCCTCAGTGAGCGCGCCAGCCATGAGCAATAACAAACTAGATGAATGCGTGCGCGCCAGCCTGGAAGCCTATTTGCGCGACCTGGACGGCCTGGAGCCCCACGGCATGCATGACATGCTGGTGCGTGCCGTCGAAAAACCCTTGCTCGAAGTGGTGATGGTCGCCGCCGCCAATAACCAGTCCAAGGCCGCCCAGTGGCTTGGGCTCAATCGCAATACCTTGCGCAAAAAACTTGTGGAACACCATCTTTTATGAACGCTTTGCTTTCCGTCTCTGACAAAACCGGCGTCCTCGATCTGGCGCGCGCGCTGCATGCCCTGGGCATCCGCTTGCTCTCCACCGGCGGCACAGCCAAGCTGCTGGCCGACCATGGCCTGCCGGTGACCGAGGTGGCCGAGATGACCGGCTTTCCCGAAATGCTGGACGGGCGCGTCAAAACCCTGCACCCCAAAGTGCACGGCGGCCTGCTGGCCCGGCGCGATGTGCCTGCGCACATGCAAGCGCTGGCCGACCATGGCATCGACACCATCGACCTGCTGGTGGTTAACCTCTATCCCTTCGAGGCCACCGTGGCCCGGCCCGGCTGCACCTTGGAAGAGGCCATCGAAAACATCGACATCGGCGGCCCGGCCATGGTGCGCAGCGCCGCCAAAAACTGGAAAGACGTGGCCGTGCTCACCGACGCCAGCCAGTACGAAACCGTGATTGCCGAGCTGCAAACCCAGGGCGCGGTCAGCAGCACGACCAAGTTTGCCTTGTCGGTGGCGGCGTTTAACCGCATCAGCCAGTACGACGGCGCCATCAGCGACTACCTCTCCTCGGTGCAGCCCGATGGCACTTTGGCTGCCTTTCCCGGCCAGACCAATGGCCGCTTCGTGAAGTTGCAAGACCTGCGTTACGGCGAAAACCCGCACCAGCACGCCGCCTTTTACCGCGATATGTACCCTGCGCCGGGCTCCCTGGTCACGGCGCAGCAGCTGCAAGGCAAAGAGCTGAGCTACAACAATATTGCCGATGCCGACGCCGCTTGGGAATGCGTCAAAAGCTTTGACACGCCGGCCTGCGTCATCGTCAAGCATGCCAACCCGTGCGGCGTGGCCGTGGCCCACGACGCCAGCAGCGCCTACGCCAAAGCCTTTAGCACCGACCCGACATCGGCTTTTGGCGGCATCATCGCCTTTAACTGCGAGCTCGACGGCGCCACCGCCCAGCATGTCAGCGCCCAGTTTGTCGAAGTGCTGATGGCACCGTCCTTCAGCCCCGAGGCGCTACAGACCTTGGCCCTCAAACCCAACGTGCGCGTGCTGCAAATAGCCTTGCCCTACGCCTTGGGCGGCGCAGCGCGCGGCACCAGCGCCTGGGACCTGGGGCGCAATGCAGTGGATGTCAAACGCATAGGCTCAGGCCTTTTGATGCAGACCGCCGACAACCACGAACTTACGCTGGCCGATATGCAGGTGGTCACCCAGGTGCAGCCCACCGCAGCCCAGTTGCAAGACCTGCTGTTTGCCTGGAAGGTGGCCAAGTACGTCAAGTCCAACGCCATCGTGTTTTGCAAAGACGGCATGACCATGGGCGTGGGCGCGGGCCAAATGAGCCGGCTCGACTCGGCCCGCATCGCCAGCATCAAAGCCGGCCACGCCGGCCTGACCCTGGCAGGCACCGTGGTGGCCAGCGACGCTTTCTTTCCCTTCCGTGATGGCCTCGATGTCGTGGTCGACGCCGGCGCTACCTGCATCATCCAGCCCGGCGGCAGCATGCGCGACGACGAAGTCGTGCGCGCCGCCGATGAGCGCGGCGTGGCCATGGTGTACACCGGGGTGCGGCACTTTAGGCACTAGGTCAGCGCCCCGCGCACCAACAAAAACGGCCCACCAGGGCCGTTTTTTTTACCTGCTCTAGCCGCAGTTACAAAGCCGACAGCACCTCGGCAGCGGCGGCCACGGTCTCGGCGATATCGGCTTCGCTATGCGCGCCGCTCATAAAGCCTGCTTCGTACAAGGCCGGGGCAAAGTACACGCCGCGATCGAGCATGCCGTGGAACAAGGTGTTAAAGCGCTTGTTGTCGGTGCTGATGACTTTGGCATAGTTTTGCGGCAGCTCGGGGAAGAGGAAGAAGCCAAACATGCCGCCTTCGCTGTCGGTGCTAAAGGGCACGCCCGCTTGGTCGGCCGCGCCCTGCAGGCCGCGCATCAGTGACTGGGTGCTGGCCGTGAGTTGCTCAAAAAAGCCGGGCTTGCTGATCTCGCGCAAGGTGGCCAGGCCGCAGGCGGTCGCCACCGGGTTGCCCGACAAGGTGCCAGCCTGGTACACGCCGCCCAGCGGTGCCAAATGCTCCATGACGGCGCGCTTACCGCCAAATGCGGCCAGCGGCATGCCCCCGCCGATGACTTTGCCCAGCACCGTGATGTCCGGCGCAAAGCCGGGCAGGTCGCGGGCGTAGACGCTTTGGGCGCTGCCCAGGGCCACGCGAAAACCGGTCATCACCTCGTCAAACACCAAGAGCGCGCCGTGCTGCGTGCACAGCTCGCGGGCGCGCTTGACAAAGGGCAGCGAGGCGCGCACAAAGTTCATATTGCCAGCGATGGGCTCGATCATCAGGCAGGCCAGGTCTTTGCCGTGCAGCGCAAAAGCCTCCTCGAGCTGCTGCAGGTTGTTGTACTCCAGCACCAGAGTGTGCTGCACCACTTCGGGCGGCACGCCGGCGCTGGTGGGGTTGCCCAAAGTGGCCAGGCCCGAGCCGGCTTTGACCAGCAGCGGATCGGCGTGGCCGTGGTAGCAGCCCTCGAACTTGATGAACTTGCTGCGGCCCGTGGCCCCGCGCGCCAGGCGGATGGCCGTCATGGCCGCCTCGGTGCCCGAGCTGACCAGGCGCACAATGTCCATGCTGGGCACGTGGCGCAAGATTTCTTCGGCCAGTTCGACCTCGCGCTCGGTCGGCGCGCCAAAAGAGAAGCCCTCGAGCAGCGCTTTTTGCACCGCTTCGAGCACCGCTGGGTGGCCGTGGCCCAAAATCATCGGGCCCCAGGAGCCGATGTAGTCGATATAGCGCTTGCCGTTGGCATCCCAAAAATGGGGGCCTTGGGCGCGGGACACAAAGCGCGGCGTACCGCCCACGGCTTTGAAGGCGCGCACCGGCGAGTTAACGCCACCGGGGATGACGGCGGCGGCGCGTTGGAAGAGTTCGAGGTTGCGGTCAGTGGCGGGTTTCATTGGGCGGTAGGTCAAAAAGAAAGGGTTGGTCGGGGTCGAGGGCGTCGTCGTCCTCGTCGGAATCGGTGTCGGCATGCGCCCAAAACAGGCGGTCGGGCTGCACATGGCCCATGCCCGGGCGCAGGCCGGACTCTAGGCTGCGGTCCAGGTAGGTGAGGGCCTCGGTCACGGCCTCGCTCAGTTCGCTGCCCACGGCCACCAGCGCTGCCAGCGCGGCGGACAAGGTGTCGCCCGCGCCCACAAAGGTGGCCTCCAGGCGCTCAAATTTTTCGCTGCACAGCACCGCGCTGGCCGAGCACAGCACGTTGTCAATGAACTGATCGGCCGACGCGATGCCGGTAATCAAGGTGTAGGGCACGCCTAAATCCTGGGCCGCTTGGGCAATATCGCGCGGCAGCGGCGGGGCGCCGGTGTGCCAATCGGGCAGCAGCCAGCGCACCAGCGTGCCGTAGTTGCCCACCAGCACCGTGGTTTGCGGCAGCAGCAGCTCGGCGCAGGCGTCCAGGTACTGCTCGATCTGGTCCTCGTTCCACCACGACAGCTCGGGCATGTAGGTGATCACGGGCACATGCGCATAGTCCGAGACCAAAGAGGCAATGGCGCCCAGGTTGTCGGCGCTGCCGACAAAGCCGACTTTGAAGACTTCGGGGGCCACGTCTTCCAAGATGGTGCGCGCCTGCGCCAGCACCATGTCATCGTCCAGGGCAAAGTGGTCAGCAATGCTGCGGGTGTCGCGGGCGTAGACGCCGGTGGTCACCGGCATGGGGTGCACGCCCACCGAGGCCATGGCCATGCAGTCGGCCACGACGCCGGCTGCGCCACTGGGGTCGTTGGCATTGAAAACCATGACGCAGGCGACCGGGCCGTCCGCCGGCCCATCCTCGTCCAACAGGGCAATGGGTGCGGGGCCGCTGGATTCTTTATTGGAATTCTTCATGGTCGCGACAAGAATAAGGGGCACCGTAAAACCGCCAGGCGTCTGGCCCTGCGGGCCTTGCAGGGCGGCTATTTACAATCCGGCCATTCTATTCTCAAGGTAATAACGCTGTGACCGATACGAAAACCTGGATGTGCCTGATCTGCGGCTGGATTTATGACGAAGTCCTGGGAGCGCCCGACGACGGCATACCGGCAGGCACTTTGTGGGCCGACGTTCCCATGAACTGGACCTGCCCGGAGTGCGGCGCGCGCAAAGAAGACTTCGAGATGGTCCAAATCTAAGGCGTGCCTCAGCCCGGCGCAGCGGCTTTTTTGACTACCGCATAGCGCGCCAGCGTGGCCGCCCGGGCCGTCGCATGGTCGACCACTGGATGCGGGTAATTCCCGCCTAATTGCACCCCCGCCGCCTGCAACACCAAGGCCGGCGCCAACCAGGGCGCGTGGATATGTTTGGCGTCCAGCGCCGCCAGGGCCGGCACATAGCGGCGTATGAATTTGCCCGCCGCGTCAAACTTCTCGCTCTGGCTCATCGGGTTAAAGATGCGGAAATACGGCTGCGCATCGCAGCCGCTGGAGCTGACCCACTGCCAGCCGCCGTTGTTGGCCGACAAATCAAAATCGTTCAGGTGCTGGGCGAAATGGCGCTCGCCCCAGCGCCAGTCAATGCCCAGGTGCTTGACCAGAAAACTGCCCGCCACCATGCGCAAGCGGTTGTGCATATAGCCGGTCTGGTGCAGCTGGGCCATGGCCGCGTCCACCAGCGGGTAGCCGGTGCGCCCCTCGCACCAGGCGGCAAAACGGCTGTGGGCGATATCGCCCTGTTCCCAGACGATGGCGTCGTACTCGGATTTGAAGCTGGCCCCCGCCACATGCGGGAAGTTGGCCAATATCTGCGCATAAAACTCGCGCCACACCAGTTCGGCCAGCCACACGCTGGCGCCTTGGTCGCCGGCGCGGTGCGCGGGCAGCGCCCGATTGACCAACTGGCGGATGGACACGGTGCCAAAACGCAAATGCACGCCCAGGTAGCTGGGCCCCTTGACGGCGGGAAAGTTGCGCGCCTCCTCGTAGGCGCGCATGCGCGGCGCAAAGTCGGCCAGCAGCGCCTGCGCACCCGCTGCACCGGGCAGGATGCCCAAGGCCTGCAGATTGGTCGGTTCAAAGCCGATGTCTGGCAGGCTGGGCGGCGGCTTGGCCAGGGCGGCCGGGCGCGGCACCAGGGCGCGGCCCAGGGCGCTGCAGTCGTGCTCGGGCACCAGCGCCTCGCCCACGCGGGCCAGCCAGGCACGCAAGTAGGGCGTGAAGACGCCGTAGGGCTTGCCGGTTTGGGTCAGAACTTCCTGGCGCTCAAAGACCACATGGTCTTTCACGCTGCGCCAGGCGATGCGCTGGCGTGCCAGCGCCGCTTGCACCTGGGCGTCCCGGGCCAGCGCCTGGGGCTCGTAGTCGTGGGCGCACACCACGGTGTGCACGCCCAGTTCGGCGGCCAGTTGGGGAATTTCATCGACGGCCCGGCCGTGGCGCACGATCAGGCCGGCGCGGGCATGGCCAGCCAGTGCGCGCAGCTGGGCATCCAGGCCGGCCAGCGTGCCCAGGATGAATTCCACGCGCCGGTCGGCCCGGGGCAGGGCGTCCAGAATGTCGCTATCGAGCACAAAGACGCAGTGCAGGCGGGCGCCCGACTGCAAGGCGGCGGCCAGGGCGGCGTTGTCCTCTAAGCGCAGGTCGCGGCGCAGCCACACCAGTGCGCTGCTATCAGTGTTTTGCATGCCTGTCGTTAAAATAGTGGTATGTCCGGCGATTTTGCACTTACCAACCTCACGCACCATTTTTTGATTGCGATGCCCGGTTTGGAAGACGGACTTTTCTCCAAAAGCGTGGTCTACCTGTGCGAGCACAGCGCCCGGGGTGCTTTGGGCATCATCATCAACAAACCCGCCGATATCAAGCTTACCGAGCTCTTTGGCAAGGTCGATTTGCCCCTGCGCCGTGCCGATTTGGCCCACGCGGCGGTATTTCAGGGCGGCCCGCTGCATGAAGAACGCGGTTTTGTGCTGCACGAACCCTTGCAGCCGGACGCGCCTGTGGGCGCCAGCGCCAGCTACGCCTCCACCATGGTGATACCAGGTGGCCTGGAGATGACCACCTCGCGCGACGTGCTCGAGGCCATGTCCGGCGGCTGGGGCCCGCGCAAAGTGCTGGTCTCGCTGGGCTATTCGTCCTGGGGCGAGGGCCAGCTCGAGAGCGAGCTGCGCCGCAACAGCTGGCTGACAGTAGATGCCAAGAGCAGCCTGATTTTTGACACCCCCGTCGAGGAGCGCTACGACCAGGCGCTGGCTTTGCTAGGCCTTAAATCCTGGATGATCGCCCCCCAGGCCGGCCACGCATGAGCGCGCAGCCGCTGCCCCCGCCCGTGGTGCCGCAGCATTTGCAGCGTTTTATGGCGTTTGACTTTGGGCTCAAACGCACCGGCGTCGCCGTAGGCAGCCGCATGCTGGGCGGCGCCCAGCCCCAAGCCACCATCAACGCGCAGGGTGCGGCCCGTTTTGCCGATATATCTTTGCGTCTCAAGGAGTGGGAGCCCGACGCCTTGGTCGTGGGCGTGCCCTACCATCCGGACGGCGCGCCCCACGAAAATACCGTGCGGGCCCAAAAGTTTGGCCGCCAGTTGCACGGCCGCTTTGCCCTGCCGGTGTTTGAGGTGGATGAGCGCTACAGCACCACCGAAGCGCTGGCCGGCGGCGCCAAAGATGCCGATGCGGCCTCGGCCTGCATTATTTTGGAACAGTTTTTACGAGGCCTGCACCTATGAACCTGGTACTCGATGCCCAAGCTCTCTACCTGGAGCTGCTGCGCGGCGTGCGCGGCCTGTGCCAGCCTGGCAGCCGTTTGGTCGGCATCACCTCGGGCGGGGCCTGGCTGGCCGAGCGCTTGCAGGCCGACTTGGGCTTGGACGGCAGCTTTGGCACCATTTCCTCGGCCATGCACCGCGACGACTTTGCGCAGCGCGGCCTGGCAGCCGGGGGCAAAACCCATTTGCCTTTTGCCATCCAAGACGCGCATTTGGTCGTGCTGGACGACGTGCTCTACACCGGCCGCACCATCCGCGCCGTGACCAATGAATTGTTTGACTACGGCCGCCCGGCCAGCGTGCGCCTGGCCGTGCTGGTGGACCGGGGCGGGCGCCAGCTGCCCATCCAGGCCGACTTTGCTGCTGCGCGGGTCAGCTTGGCGCCCAAGCAGTCGCTGGCCTTGGCGCGCGACGCGGCGGGCGCCTTTAGCTTCGATGTGAAAGAGAAATAAGCCATGCTGCACCGACGCAATCCGCAACTGAACCGGCACGGCGAGCTGATTCACCTGCTCTCGACCGAGGGCTTGCCGCGCGACATCCTCACGCACATCCTGGACACGGCGGCGCAGTTTGTCTCGGTGAGCGACCGCGAGGTCAAAAAAGTGCCGCTCCTGCGCGGCAAAAGCGTGTTTAACCTGTTTTTTGAGAACAGCACCCGCACCCGCACCACTTTTGAGATTGCCGCCACGCGCCTTTCGGCCGACGTGATCAATCTGGACATTGCCCGCTCTTCGGCCTCCAAGGGCGAGTCTTTGCTGGACACCATCGCCAACCTGAGCGCCATGGCCGCCGATATTTTTGTGGTGCGCCACAGCGAGTCGGGCGCGCCCTACCTGATCGCCCAGCATGTGGCCCCGCATGTGCATGTGGTCAATGCCGGCGACGGCCGCCACGCCCACCCGACGCAGGGCTTGCTGGACATGTATACCATCCGGCACTACAAAAAAGACTTTAGCAATCTGACGGTGGCCATCGTGGGCGATGTGCTGCACTCGCGCGTGGCGCGCTCGGACATCCACGCCCTGACCACGCTGGGCTGCGCCGAAGTGCGCGTGGTCGGGCCGCGCACTTTGGTGCCCGCCGACATGGCGCACATGGGCGTGCGCGTGTTCAACGACCTGGAAGACGGCATCCGCGGTTGCGACGTCATCATCATGCTGCGCTTGCAAAACGAGCGCATGAACGGTGCCCTGCTGCCCACCAGCCAGGAGTATTTCAAGCGCTTTGGCCTGACGCCGGACAAGCTGGCACTGGCCAAAAGCGACGCCATCGTCATGCACCCCGGCCCCATTAACCGGGGCGTGGAAATCGACTCGGCCGTGGCCGACGGCACGCAAAGCGTGATCCTGCCGCAGGTCACTTTTGGCATTGCGGTGCGCATGGCGGTGATGGGCATCGTCGCCGGTAACGAAGCGTAAGGGCCGCACCATGACACTCTTGATTCGCAACGCCCGCCTGCTCGACCCCGCCACCGGCTTGGACGCGCCCGGCGCGCTCGCCGTGGCCCAGGGCCGCATCCTGGCCGTGGGCCAAGCGCCTGACGGTTTTGCCCCAGAGCGCACCATCGACGCGGGCGGCTGCATCCTCATGCCCGGCTTGGTAGACCTGTCGGCGCGCCTGCGTGAGCCCGGCCACGAGCACGAGGGCATGCTCGCCTCGGAGCTGGCCGCGGCGGTGGCCGGTGGCGTGACCAGCCTGGTGTGCCCGCCCGACACCGACCCGGTGCTGGACGAACCCGGCCTGGTGGAAATGCTGCGCTTTCGCGCCCAGAACCTGCACCAGGCGCGCGTGCTGCCGCTAGGCGCCCTCACGCGCGGCCTGCAAGGCGAGGTACTGACCGAGATGGTGCAACTGGCCGAGGCTGGCTGCGTGGGCTTTGGCCAGGCCGAAGTGGGCATCGCCAACACCCAGGTGCTGATGCGCGCCATGCAATACGCCCGCTCGTTTGGCTACACCGTCTGGCTGCGCCCACAGGAAATGCATTTGGGCAAAGGCGTGGCGGCCAGCGGTCCGCTGGCCACGCGCATGGGCTTAGGCGGCGTGCCCGTGGCGGCCGAAACCATTGCCCTGCACACCATTTTTGAGCTGATGCGCGCCACAGGCGCCCGCGTCCATTTGTGCCGCCTGAGCAGCGCCGCTGGCGCCGATCTGGTGCGCCAGGCCAAGGCCCAGGGCTTGGCGCTCAGCGCCGATGTCAGCATCAACTCGCTGCACCTGACCGATATGGACATTGGCTATTTCGACAGCCGCACCCGCCTGAACCCGCCGCTGCGCCAGCAGCGCGACCGCGAGGCTTTGCGTGCCGCCCTGGCCGATGGCACCATCGACGCGCTGGTCTCAGACCACACGCCGGTCGGCGCTGACGAAAAAGAACTGCCTTTTGCCCAAGCCGAACCCGGCGCCACCGGCTTGGAGCTGTTGCTCAGCTTGGCGCTGAAGTGGGCCACCGACAGTGGTCTGCCACTGGTGCAGGCTTTGGGCTGCGTCACCCACCGCAGCGCGGCGGTGCTGGCCGGGCCCGAGCAAGACAGCAGCGACCATGGCGGTCAGCTGCGCGTGGGCGCGCCGGCCGATATATGCCTTTTTGACCCGCAAGCGGCCTGGACCGTCACCGGCGCGGCCCTGCGCAGCCAAAGCAAGCACACGCCCTTTGGCGGCTACGAGCTGCCCGGCCGGGTGCGCGCCACCGTAGTGGGCGGGCGTGTGGCCTACGAGGCGCTGCCGGCGGCGCACGGCGCCGCTTGAGGGTGGCCTGGGTGGCTGCGCTGATGGTCCGCCTGCGTGGCGCCTGGCGCTTGCTCGCTTTGATCTTGCATTTGCTGCGCGGCTTGTGGATTATCCAAATGCGTTTTGGCCCCTGGCCGCAGGCCCGGCGCGACCAGGCAGTGCAGCAATGGTCGCTGCACATGCTGCATATTTTGGGAGTGCAGCTGCAAGTGCAGGGCGAAGCAGCGCAGTCCGCGCCGGTGCTGCTGGTCTCCAACCATATTTCCTGGCTGGACATTGCCGTGCTGCACGCGGCGGTGCATTGCCGCTTTATTTCTAAAGACGATGTCCGCAGCTGGCCCCTGGTGGGTACGCTGGCCACCGCAGCGGGTACGCTGTACATCAGCCGCGCCTCGCGCCGCGACGCATTGCGCGTGGTGCACCAAATGGCGGCGGCCCTGCAAGCGGGGGACGTGCTGGCCTTTTTTGCGGAAGGCACCACCGGTGACGGCAGTACGGTGCTGCCTTTTCATTCCAACCTATTTCAGGCTGCGCTGGTGGCGCAAGCGCCGGTGCAGCCGCTGGGGCTGGCTTTTGCGGACGCGGCCAGCGGTGCGCCCAGTTTTGCGCCTTGCTACGTGGGTGAGGACACCTTGCTCGCCTCGGTTTGGCGCACGGTGTGCGCGCCGCCGTTGGTGGCGGTGCTGCGTTTTGGCCCTGCGCAGCAGGCCCAGGGGCGCGATCGGCGCCAATTTGCCGCCGATCTGCGCGCAGCCGTGATCGATTTACGCGGCCCCGCGCCCCGGGGCTAGGCCCGCCTCAGCGGCGCGGACCTTGATGCGAATCGCGGTAACATCGTGGCCCTCGTGCGCCAGGCGCTCGAGCAGGCTGGGCAGTAACTGGCGTAATTTGGCGGCAATGGCGGTGCTATCGACCAAAAGGCACCAGGCGCTGCCCTCGACCGGCCCAGCCTGAACGCCAGCGCGCAGGCTGCGCGGCAGCAGGGCCTCAATACAGCGCAGCCGCGCCGTGGACTGCGCACCGAGGTCGGCCAAATGGGCCAGCATGGGCGCCTCCCGGCTGGCTTGGAGCACCGAGATCGAGGTGTGGGAGCGACGCATGACAACAAGAGTGGGATAACTATGCAATTGATTATCACGGATCCCCGGCTTTCCAAAAGCTATGTGCTGCAGACCAGTCTGGGCGGCTTGGTCCTGGGCTTTGCCGGTTTTTTTCTGGTGGCCAGCCTGGCTTCGGCCGGTATTTACCACTGGATTTTGCTCAAAGGCGCGCACGAGGGCTGGCCGGTTATCAGCACCGTGATGCGTTTGGTGGTGAAAGACGAGTTTGACCAGCGCGACCGCTATATGCGCGAAAACATCGAAGTGCTGGCCAAACGCATGGGCGAGATGCAGGCCAAACTGATGCAAATGGAGTCTTTGGCCGAGCGCGTCTCGGGCCTGGCTGGCATGGACCCGGCGGCCGTGCGTGGCAGCCCCGGGCGCGGCGGCACCCTGGTGCTGGGGCGCGACATGAGCTTGCAAGAGCTGCAAACGGCCATGGACCAGATGGAAGGCGACAGCGGGGCGCGCAACGACCTGATGACGGCCATCGAGTCGCGCCTGTTTGAGCAAAAAATCAAAAAAATGCTGATTCCCACCCAGTCGCCGGTACCGGGGGCGAGCACGGGCTCGGGCTTTGGCTGGCGTATTGACCCGTTTACCGGCATGAACGCCATGCACGAGGGCTTGGATTTCCCCTCCACCGTGGGGACGCCGATTTACTCGGCCGCCGGCGGCGTGGTGGTCACCCAAGAGGCGCATCCGCAGTACGGCCATGTGATCGAAGTCGACCACGGCAACGACTTGCTGACCCGCTATGCCCACGTCTCGCGCAGCTTTGTCAAAAAAGGCGATTTGATCAAGCGCGGGCAAAAAATCGCCGAGGTGGGCAACACCGGGCGATCGACTGGGCCGCACCTGCATTTTGAGGTGCTGGTGCGCGGCGTTCCCCAGGATCCGCAGAAATTTCTGGCCATGGGCGGCTCCAACGCCGCCAAAACGGCAAAACGCTAAAATCGCGCACTTGGCCGGGAGGGCCGGCGGGCCTGTAGGCCGGCTGGCCGCCACGGCCGCGCAATAACTTCACGACCGACTACCCAAGCGCTGTTTCGTGACCGAGGGAGGTCGCGCGCCAGCCCCATACCGATGCCACTTACCTTTCTGACCAAGCTCTTTGGAAGCCGCAACGACCGCTTGCTCAAGCAATACCGTTCCACCGTGGCCCGCATCAACGCGCTGGAGTCGCCGCTGGAGAGCCTGTCGGACGAGGCCTTGCGTGGCAAAACCACCGAGTTCAAAGCCCGTGTAGCCGCTGGCGAAACCCTGGACGCCATCTTGCCCGAGGCTTTTGCGGTGGTGCGCGAAGGCGCCAAGCGCGTCATGAAAATGCGCCACTTTGACGTGCAACTCATGGGCGGCATGGCCTTGCACCAGGGCAAAATTTCCGAAATGGGCACCGGCGAGGGCAAAACCCTGACCGCCACCTTGCCCGTCTACCTCAATGCCCTGACCGGCCAAGGCGTGCACGTGGTCACCGTCAACGACTACCTGGCCGGGCGCGACGCGCGCTGGATGGGCCAGCTCTACGGATTTCTGGGGCTGACGGTGGGCATCAACACCCCCCAGGCCCCGCGCGCCGAAAAACAGGCCGCCTACCAGTCCGACATCACCTACGGCACCAATAACGAATACGGCTTTGACTACCTGCGCGACAACATGGTCTACGAGGCGGGCGACCGGGTGCAGCGTGGGCTCAACTTTGCCATCGTGGACGAGGTGGACTCCATCCTGATCGACGAGGCGCGCACGCCGCTGATCATCAGCGGGCAGGCCGAAGACCACACCGAGATGTACGTGGCGATCAACCGCGTCATCCCCGCGCTTAAGCGCCAAGAGGGCGAGCTAGATTTGCGCACCGGCGAGGGCGTGATCACGCCGGGCGATTTCACGCTGGACGAAAAATCCCAGCAGGTCTTTTTGACCGAGCAAGGCCATGAAAGCGCCGAGCGCTTGCTCGCGGGCCTGAACCTGATTCCAGCGGGCTCCTCGCTCTACGATCCGGCCAATATCGCGCTCATGCACCATGTGTACGCGGCTTTGCGCGCCAACCACCTCTACCACCGCGACCAGCACTATGTGGTGCAGGACGGCGAGATCGTCATCGTGGACGAATTTACCGGCCGCCTGATGACCGGGCGGCGCTGGAGCGACGGTCTGCACCAGGCCGTCGAGGCCAAAGAGGGCGTTGCCATCCAGGCTGAAAACCAGACGCTGGCCTCCATCACCTTCCAGAACTACTTTCGCCTGTACAACAAGCTCTCGGGCATGACCGGCACGGCGGACACCGAGGCCTACGAGTTCCAGGAAATTTATGGTTTGGAGACGGTGGTCATCCCGCCCAACCGCCCCAGCCGTCGCCAGGACCAGCTCGACCGCGTGTACAAAACCACAGCCGAAAAATACCAGGCTGCCATTGACGACATCCGCGAGTGCTACGAGCGCGGCCAGCCGGTGCTGGTGGGCACCACCTCGATCGAGAATTCCGAGATCATCGCCCAGCTGCTGACCCAAGAAAAGCTGCCCCACCAGGTGCTCAACGCCAAGCAGCATGCCCGCGAGGCGGACATCGTGGCCCAGGCCGGGCGCGCCAAGATGATCACGATTGCCACCAATATGGCGGGCCGCGGCACCGACATCGTGCTGGGCGGCAATATCCAAAAAGCACTGGACGAGGTGGCCGCCGACGAAGCCTTGGACGATGCGCAGCGCCAGGCGCGCCAAGCTGAGTTGCGCGCGCAGTGGGACGCAGACCATGCGCACATCACCGGCCTGGGGGGCTTGCGCATCATCGCCACCGAGCGCCATGAGTCGCGCCGTATTGACAACCAGCTGCGCGGCCGCTCGGGCCGCCAGGGCGACCCCGGCTCCTCGCGCTTTTACCTGAGCCTGGACGACGCGCTGATGCGCATCTTCGCCGGCGAGCGTGTCAAAGCCATCATGGACCGGCTCAAGATGCCCGAGGGCGAGGCCATCGAGGCGGGCATGGTCACGCGCAGCATCGAAAGCGCCCAGCGCAAAGTCGAGGCGCGCAATTTCGATATGCGCAAGCAGCTCCTGGAATACGACGACGTCTCCAACGACCAGCGCAAAGTGATTTACCAGCAGCGCAACGCGATTTTGGACGCCACCGACTTGCAGGCCCAAATCACCTCGCTGCGCCACGGCAGCTTTGAAGACCTGGTGCGCGCTTATGTGCCGCCTGAGTCGGTCGAAGAGCAGTGGGACATTGCCGCTTTGCAAAAACAACTGGCCGAGGAATGGGGCATTGCCCTGGACCTGGCCGCGACGGTAGCCCAGGCCGCGTCCATTACCGACGAGGACATCGTGCAGCAAGTGGTCGCTGCGGCTGACCAGGCTTTTGAAGACAAGGTTGCGCAAGTGGGCTTTGACAGCTTCACCCAGTTTGAGCGCATGGTGCTCTTGCAAACCATCGACAGCCAATGGCGCGACCACCTCAGCGCCCTCGATTACCTGCGCCAGGGCATCCATTTGCGCGGCTACGCCCAAAAGCAGCCCAAGCAAGAGTACAAGCGCGAGGCCTTTGAACTCTTTGGCCAAATGCTCGACTCGGTGAAAAACGAAGTCACCAAGATTTTGATGAACGTGCGCATCCAGTCGGCCGAACAACTCGACGAGGCCGCCTTGGCCCTGGAGTCCAAGGGCGAAAACCTGAGCAACGTCACCTACACCGCCCCCACCGACACCGGCGAGCCCGAAACCATTGCTTTGGCCGACCTGGCCCCCAGCGCCGCAGCCCTACCGCGCGTAGGCCGCAACGAGCCCTGCCCCTGCGGGAGCGGGAAGAAATTTAAGCAATGCCACGGCAAACTCGCCTGAGACCGCACCATGCATGTTGATTTAGCGCCCCCCAACCCCGCCCAACTTTTCCCTATTGCCGGTGTGCGCATCGGCGTGGTGCAGGCCGGTATCCGCAAGGCGGACCGCAAGGACTTGACGGTGTTTTTGCTGGACGAGGGCACCAGCGTGGGAGCGGCCTTTACCGCCAACCGCTTTTGCGCCGCGCCGGTGCAGGTGTGCCAGGCGCATTTGGCGGCGGGTGGGCAAATTCGGGCCTTGCTGATCAACACGGGCAATGCCAACGCCGGCACCGGCGCCGATGGCTTGGCGCGCGCGCGCAGCACTTGCGAGGCGCTGGCGCAGCGCCTGGGCGTCTCGGCGCAGCAGGTTTTGCCGTTTTCGACGGGCGTGATCATGGAGCCGCTGCCCAGCGAGCGCATCGTGGCCGGGCTCGATGCCGCCATCGCTGCCGCTGGCTCGGCGCATTGGCTCGATGCGGCCCAAGGCATCATGACCACCGACACGGTGCCCAAGGCCTACGGCGCGCAGCTGCCATTGGGTGGGCGCACCGTCAGCATCACCGGCATCAGCAAGGGCGCGGGCATGATCCGGCCCAATATGGCCACCATGCTGGGCTTTATCGCTACCGACGCCTGCATCGCCCCGGCGCTGCTGCAGCCCCTGGCGCGCAGGCTGGCGCAGGCCAGCTTTAACCGCATCACGGTGGACGGCGACACCTCGACCAACGATTCCTTGGTGCTGATGGCCAGCCACCAGGCGGGCAACCCCGTAATTGATTCGCTGGACAGCGCTGACGGCCAGGCGCTGTACGCGGGCTTATTGGAGGTGGCGCTCAAACTCGCCCACGCCATCGTGCGTGACGGCGAGGGCGCCACCAAATTCATCACGGTGCAGGTCGACGGCGGCGCCAACACCGAGGAATGCAGCCGCGTGGCCTACGCGATTGCGCATTCGCCGCTGGTCAAAACCGCGTTTTTCGCCAGCGACCCCAACCTGGGCCGCATCTTGGCGGCCGTGGGCTACGCCGGCATTGCCGACCTGGACACCGACGGTATCGAGCTGTTTTTGGACGATGTGCACGTGGCCACCCGGGGCGGGCGCAACCCGGCCTACCAAGAGGCCGACGGCCAGCGCGTCATGCGCCAAAGCGAAATTCGGGTGCGCGTGGACCTGGGGCGCGGCCACACCAGCCACACCGTCTGGACTTGCGACCTGAGCCTCGATTACGTGCGCATCAACGCCGACTACCGCTCCTAAGCACTGCCGCCATGGACCATCCACCTGCCAACTGGACCCCGTTTTTGCAGCGCGCCGAGCGCTTTATGGACCGTGTGGAGGCCGCGCTGCGCCTCGATATCGAGCAGCCCGACTGGGGCAGCGCCATCGCTTTTCGCTACCGCAAGCGCGTCTCGGGGCAGGGCTATATTGCGCCGGTGCAGCATGTGGGCGCCATGGCGCTGGCGGACCTGAAGGAAATTGATATCCAGAAGGAAAAAATCCGCCGCAACACGGAGCAGTTTGTGCTGGGCCACAGCGCCAACAATGTGCTGCTCACCGGCGCGCGCGGCACGGGTAAATCCTCGCTGGTGCGCGCCTGCCTGAACACCTACAGCGCACAAGGCCTGCGTTTGATCGAGGTGGACAAAAGCGATCTGATCGACTTGCCCGATATGGTGGACATCCTGGCGCAGCGGCCTGAAAAATTCATCGTCTTTTGCGACGACATGAGCTTTGAGCATGGCGAGCCGGGCTACAAAGCGCTCAAGTCGGTGCTGGACGGTTCGGTCTCTGAAACCTCGGCCAATGTGCTGATATATGCCACCAGCAACCGGCGCCATTTGTTGCCCGAGTACATGTCCGAGAACCTCACTTACCAGCACACCGAAAGTGGCGAAGTGCACCCCGGCGAGGGCGTGGAGGAGAAAATTTCGCTCTCCGAGCGCTTTGGTCTGTGGGTCAGTTTCTACCCCTTTACGCAGGACGAATACCTCACCATCGTGGCGCAATGGCTCGATGCCTTGGGGATGCCAGAGGCTAAGCGCAGCCGTTTTCGTGAGGAGGCGCTGATCTGGTCTTTGGAGCGCGGCTCGCGCAGCGGGCGCGTGGCCTGGCAGTTTGCCAAAGACTTTGCCGGGCGCCTGGATCCGTCGGTCCCATGAACGGCCCGCGCGCAGTCCAGGTGGCCGACGGCCATATTGCCCGCACCGAGGCCGGCGAGCGCAGCCTGACCGAAGTCGCCGTGGGCGTGCTGATCCGCCCTGACGGCAGTTTTTTGATGACCTCGCGCCCGGAGGGCAAAGCCTATGGCGGCTACTGGGAGTTTCCCGGCGGCAAAGTCGAAAGCGGCGAGTCCACCGAACAAGCCCTGTACCGTGAGCTGTACGAGGAGCTGGGCATTTGCGCCAGCCAGTGGGAGGCTTGGCGCAGCGAGGTAGTCGATTACCCCCATGCCCTGGTGCGTCTGAACTTCTTCAAGGTCAGCGCTTGGACGGGGCAGCTGCAAATGCGTGAAGGCCAGCAGGCCCAGTGGCAGCGTTTGCCGGTGCAAGTGGAGCCGGTTTTGCCCGGTGCTTTGCCGGTGCTTGGTTGGTTGCTCGCCGAATCGGGCAGCGCCAGCGATGCGCTCGCCTGAGGCGGGCGCGGGCTTTATTGCAGGGGCGGCCCGCCGTCCAGTTCGTCGCCCTCGGCGGGCGGTGCGGCTGCTACGCGGAAGGATTCGCTAGCCCAGGCGCCCAAATCGAGGTTTTTGCAGCGTTCACCGCAAAAAGGCCGGTAAGGGTTGCGCGCCGCATAGACGCTGTCGCCGCCGCACTGGGGGCAGCGCACTATTTTTTCAGGCACGGGCGCTGCGGCAGACATGCAAGACCGGCGCCGCTCAGGCGCACAGGGACAGTTCAAAAGGCGTGTCGGTCGGGTTGCTATAGAGCTTGCCGTCGGCCTCGTGGCGGACAAAACGGATGGAGGCCACCAAGCGGTTGGCGCTGATTTCGGGGATGGCGCCCAAGGTAGGGTCCAGCGCCAGGCGCAGCAGCTGAAAGGTGCGCCCTTGGGGCAGGTTTTGCTGGAACTGGCCGTTCAGGGCCACCATTTTTTGCGGCGCACCCGAGTCGCGCAGCAGGCCCAGCAGCAGGTGGATGCCATTAAACAGCGGGACCAGGCCGACCACCCAGTCGTGTAAATCGTGTTTACGCCGCTGAACACTGAGTTTTTGCCAGGCATGGTAGGCCGGCAGGTCAAATTCGCAGGTGCCGCCGGGGATGCTGGTGCGGCTGCGCAGGCTTTTGAGCCAGTCGTTTTCGCCCAGTTCCTGGCCCAGTTTGCCCGAGGCATTGGTCAGGTTGAGCAGGCATTCTTCGAGTTGCTCGAGCAAGCGCTCCAGGACTTCGGTGGCGATGGCCGGGTTGCCGCGGTAGGCGGCCATGGTTTGGCGCTGGCGGTCCAGGTCTTTGAGAACGTCGGTTTTGAGGTCCGCCCGGCCGCCGACGTTGAGGATTTCAAACAGCGTGATCAGGGCGAAATGGTGGTCCAGCGCGTCATCGCGCTCCTGCAGCGTAAAGAGGCGGGCAAACAAATGCTCCAAACGCAAATAGGTGCGAATTTTTTCGTTAAACGGATATTCGTACAGAATCACGCGCAATTTTCCAGTGGCGGGATCATATCTCTAAGTCGGGGAGCAACTGGCGCAATTGCGCCTTGAGCGCGTCAATTGTTGCCATTTCATTAAAAATAACGAAGTCTGCGCATTGGCGCCGGTAGCTGCGGCTGCTTTGGGCGGCCATGATTTGGCGCACCGCCGCAGGCTCCAGACCGCTGCGCTGCCCGACGCGGGCAATTTGGGTCTCCTCGCTGCAATCGACCACCAGCACCCGGTCTAGTTGGGGCCGCCAGCGCGGCGATTCGGTCAGCAAGGGCAGGTCCAGCACGATGTAAGCCACCTTGTCCGCTTGCGCCTGCGCGCTTTGGCGGGCGATTTCGGCGCCAATCAGGGGGTGCAAGATGCTTTGGAGCTGGGCTTTGGCCTGGGCGTCGCTAAAAACCCGCGTACGCAGCACATCGCGGTCCAGTACGCCGGGCGCGGACAGCACCGAGGGCCCAAAGGCCTGGGCGATGGCGGCCACGGCCGCTCCACCCGGTGCGGTGCAGGCTCTTGAAATGGCATCTGCGTCAATTACCACCGCGCCGCCTTGGGCCAGCAGGCTGCAGACTGTGCTTTTGCCGCTGCCGATGCCGCCGGTAACGCCCAAGCGCATACTCATAGTCCCACCGCCTGCAGCACCGACGAGGGCCCAAAAAGCAGGCACACCAGGCCGGCGCCGCACAAAAACGGACCAAAAGGCATGATGCCGCCTTCGCGCAAGCCGCCGCGTATTTTGAGCCCGATGCCTACCAGCGCGCCGATGACCGAGGACATCAGCACGATAGGCACCAGCGCGGTCCAGCCGAACCAGGCGCCCAGACAGGCCAGCAATTTAAAGTCTCCATAGCCCATGCCCTCTTTTCCGGTGGCCAGTTTGAAGGCCCAGTAAATGGACCACAAGGAAAGATAACCGACGATGGCGCCCCATAGCGCGCTGTCCAAGCTGACGCCCGTCCAGTGCTGGTTGGCGCCCAGCAAGCCCAGCCAGAGCAGGGGCAGGACGATGGCGTCGGGGAGCAAGGTGCTGTCCCAGTCGATCAGCGCCAGGCACAACAGGCCGGCGCAAAACGCCGCCCAGGCGGCAGCGGCCAGGCCCAGGCCCCACTGGGCGCCGCACCAGGCAAACAGCGCGGCGCTGGCCAACTCCACCGCGGGGTAGCGCAGGCCGATCGGCGCGCGGCAGGCCGCGCAGCGCCCGCCTTGCACGGCGTAGCTGAGTACAGGAATATTTTGGTGCCAGGCAATGGCCGCGCCGCAATGGGGACAGCGCGAGCGCGGGGTCCGCAAATTGAACGCGGGCGCCTCGGGGGCAGGGCCCTGGCCGCTGGCGGCGGCGATCTCGGCGTCCCACTGTAGCTGCATCATGCGCGGCAGGCGGTGGATGACGACGTTCAAAAAGCTGCCCACCAGCAGGCCGAGCAGGCCCGCCATCCAGGGCGCCAGCGCGAGCAGGTCGGCCGGGGCGCTCAAATTGTTTGCCCCATTTTGAACACCGGCAAGTACATAGCGACCATGATGCCGCCCACTACCACCCCCAAAAACGCGATCAAAAAGGGCTCGATCAGGCTGGAAATGCCGGCCACGGCGTCGTCCACCTCGGCCTCAAAGAACTCGGCCGATTTGGAGAGCATGAAATCCAGCGAGCCCGCCTCCTCGCCAATGGCCGCCATTTGCAAAACCATGGGCGGAAACAGGCCCGAGTCGGACATGGCGGCGGTCAGGGAGGTGCCTGTGGAGACCAGCTGGCGCATCCGCGTGGTGCCATCGGTGTACTCTTGGTTGCCGGCGGCGCCGCCCACGGCCTCCAGGGCCTCGACCAGCGGCACACCGGCGGCAAACATGGTGGCCAGGGTGCGCGTCCAGCGCGCAATGCAGGACTTGCGAATCAGCCCGCCAAACATGGGCAGGCGCAGCAGCAAACTGTCGCGTTTGGATTGCAGTTCGGGGCTGGCGCGCAACATGCGGGTGGCGATGAAAAGCCCACCAAACAGGCCGCCAAACATCAAATACCAGTTGCGCACCACAAACTCGCTGATGCCGATCACGATCAGCGTCGGGCCAGGCAGCTGCCCGCCCATGGAAGAAAAAATTTGCTTAAACGCGGGCACTACAAACAGCATGATCACCGCCACCACGCCTAGGGCCACGGTCATCACGCCAATCGGGTAGGTCAGGGCTGATTTGATTTTGGATTTGACGCCTTCCATTTTTTCCATATAGGTGGCCAAGCGGTCCAGCAAGGTGTCCAAAATACCGGCTGCTTCGCCAGCGGCCACCAAATTGCAATACAGGTTGTCAAAGTACAGCGGGTGGCGCTTAAAGGCTACGCTCAGCGACGTACCCGTCTCGACATCGGTGCGAATGGTGGAGACCAAGCGCGCCAAGCTGGCATTGGTGCTGCCCTGGCCCACGATGTCAAACGCCTGCAAAAGCGGAATGCCCGCTTTCATCATGGTGGAGAGTTGGCGCGTAAAGAGCGCTATTTCTTTGGGCTTGATGGTGGTGCCCCAGCCCGCGCCTTGTTTTTTCAGGGTGATGGCGCGCATGCCTTGTTTGCGCAATTGCTCTTTGGCAGCTGCTTCGCTGACGGCGCGCAACTGGCCGCGCATGGCCTGGCCCTTGCGGTCCTGGGCCTGCCACAGATAGAGTGCATCGGTGGCGGCGCCTTTGGCGCCTCGGGCTGCGGTTTGAGTTGCCATGGTGTGCCTCCCAGCACTTATTCGTTGGTGACAGCGACGACTTCTTCGAGGGAGGTCAGTCCCATTTTGAATTTATTGAGTGCCGCCCGGCGCAAGGAGCGTACCCCTTCGCGCTCGGACTGCGCAGCGATTTCCATGGACGAGCCGTCGCGCAAAATAATGCGCTGCAGCTCTTCGGTAATAGGCATCACCTGGTAAATGCCGACGCGCCCTTTGTAGCCGTTGTTGCAGGCCGAACAGCCCACGGGCTGGTAGGGCTTCCAGGAGCCGTCAATTTCGTCTTCGGTGATACCGGCTTCGAGCAGCGTTTTGCGCGGCAAATCCGCCTCTTTTTTGCATTTGGCGCACAGGCGGCGCGCCAGGCGCTGGGCGGTAATCAAGACCACGCTGGAGGCAATATTGAAAGGCGCCACGCCCATGTTGCGCAGGCGGGTGAGCGTGGTGGGCGCGTCATTGGTGTGCAGCGTGGAGAGCACCAGGTGGCCGGTTTGCGCCGCTTTCATGGCGATATCGGCCGTCTCCAGGTCGCGAATCTCGCCCACCATGATGATGTCCGGGTCCTGGCGCAAAAAGGATTTGAGCGCCGCGGCAAAAGTCAGGCCGGCCTTGTCGTTGACGTTGACCTGGTTGACCCCCGGCATATTGATCTCGGAGGGGTCTTCTGCGGTGGCAATGTTCACGCCGGGCTGGTTGAGCAGGTTCAGGCAGGTGTACAGCGACACCGTCTTGCCCGAGCCGGTCGGGCCGGTCACCAAAATCATGCCATATGGGCGCGCAATGGCGCGCAGCAAGCGCTCTTTTTCCAGCTCCTCGTAGCCCAGCGCGTCAATGCCCAGCTTGGCGTTGCTGGGGTCCAAAATACGGATCACGATTTTTTCGCCAAACAAGGTGGGCAGTGTGCTGACCCGGAAATCGATGGTTTTGTCCTTGGACATCTTCAGCTTCATGCGCCCGTCCTGCGGAATGCGCTTCTCTGAAATATCCATGCGCGAGATCACCTTGATGCGCGAGGCCAGCTTTTCCTTGATGACTGTCGGTGGCGTAGCGATTTCGCGCAGCTCGCCGTCGATGCGAAACCGCACCCGGTAGGTGAACTCGTAGGGCTCAAAGTGCAGGTCCGAGGCGCCCATTTGGAAAGCGTCATGCAGCATTTTTTGCAAAAAGCGCACGATGGGCGAGTCATCGACCTCGCTGTCCACTTCGGTGGCTTCTGTTTCCTCCGGGGTCTCTTCCTGGTCTTGGAATTCGCTGTCGGCAAACACCGCCTCGTACTTGCCTCCCTCGGACGGCGTGCTGCTTTCCAAAAACTTGACCAGCTTGTCGAATTCGACCACCACCCATTCCACGCGCCTTTGGGTGGCAAATTTGATTTTGTCCGCTGCGTCCTGGTTGGAAGGATCGGCGGTGGCGATCACCAAGGCATGGTTGCGCTTGCCCAACACCACCAGTTGAAACTCCTGGCAAATTTTGTCGTCCAGCAGCGTGGTGGGCAAAGCGTCGGGGCGCAGGGCGTGCAGGTCGAGCAGGGGGGCGCCAAAAGCGCTGGAAATCGATTGCGCCAAGGTCAGCGCCGAGACCGCGCCCGAGGCCACCAGTTCGGCGATAAAGCTGCTACCACTTTTCTGGGCGGCCGCTTGTATGCTTTGGGCCGTCGCTTTGTCCAGTTTGCCAGCGGTAATCAGGGTGCGGGCAATACCCGAGACACTGCTTGCGGCGTCTTTGGCCAATGGACTGGTGACATCGTTCATAACAACTCCAGAGCCAGGCCCGCTTGGTCTTTGCCCGACAGGGCCGGGGTGTGGCCGTCCAGCGGCCAGTCAATACCGACGCGGGGATCGTTCCAGGCCAGGCAACGCTCGCTGGCCGGATCGTAGTAATCGGTGGTTTTGTACAAAAAGTCGGCGCTTTCGGACAGGACCAAAAAGCCGTGCGCCAGTCCTGGGGGCACCCACAACTGGCGCTGGTTGGCCTCGGACAGATGCTCGCCCACCCAGCGCCCGTAGGTGGGCGAGTCGCGCCGGATGTCGACCGCGACGTCAAACACCTCGCCGCGCACCACGCGCACCAACTTGCCCTGCGGCCGGTTTAGCTGGAAATGCATGCCGCGCAGCACGTGGCGCGCCGAGCGGGAGTGGTTGTCCTGCACGAAATCGATGTTCAGGCCGGTGGCCTGGGCAAAAACGCGTGCATTAAAGCTCTCCAAGAAAAAGCCCCGGCTGTCGCCAAACACTTTGGGCGCCAGCAGCAAGACGCCGTCGATGGCCGTTTTGGTCACTTCCATCAGAACACCTGCTCTTGCAGCAAACGCAGCAAATACTGTCCGTAGTCGGACTTGATGAGGGGCTGGGCCAGGCTTTGGAGCTGTGCCGCGTCAATCCAGCCATTGCGCCAGGCGATTTCTTCGGGCGCCGCCACTTTGAGGCCTTGGCGCTTTTCCACCGTGTAGATGAACTGGCTGGCCTCGAGCATGGACTCGTGCGTGCCGGTATCGAGCCAGGCATAGCCCCGGCCCATGGTTTGCACGTCCAGCTGGCCCGCTTGCAGGTAAAGGCGATTGAGGTCGGTAATCTCCAGCTCGCCGCGCGCCGAGGGGCACAGCTGCCGCGCCAGGGTGCTGGCTTGGCCATCGTAAAAGTACAGGCCGGTGACCGCATAGCGCGATTTGGGCGCCGCTGGCTTTTCTTCCAGGCTGATGGCCTTGCCCTGCGCGTCAAACTCCACCACGCCGTAGCGCTGGGGGTCTTGCACCGCGTAGGCAAATACCGTGGCGCCGGTTTGCTGGGTTTGGGCCCCATGCAGCAGCCGGACAAAGTCGTGGCCGTAAAAAATATTGTCGCCCAGCACCAGCGCGCTGGGGCCGCCGGCCAGAAAGTCCTCGGCGATGATTAGCGCCTGCGCCAGGCCGTCGGGCCGCTCTTGCACCGCGTAGGTCAGCGAAATACCCCACTGGCTGCCGTCCCCCAGCAATTGTTGAAAGCGCGGCGTGTCCTGCGGCGTGGAGATGAGCAAAATGTCGCGGATGCCGGCCAGCAGCAAGGTGCACAGCGGGTAATACACCATGGGCTTGTCGTAAATGGGCAACAGTTGCTTGCTGACCACCTGGCTGGCCGGATACAGGCGCGTGCCCGATCCGCCGGCCAGGATGATGCCTTTGCGTTGCGAAACCGACTTGCTCATACGTTCTTGTTCTCCAGGGACTCCTGCAAAAGGCGCAGGACACCTTGTTGCCAAAATGGTAAGTGTAGCGAAAATGAATCACCTATTTTTTGGCAGTCCAGGCGTGAGTTCAGCGGGCGCACTGCCGCCGTGGGGTAATCGGCCGTGCCTATGGGCTGCACCGCGCTGGCCTGCACCTGCAGTTCGTGCCCCAAGGCAGCGGCCTGTTCCAGCACAAATTGGGCATAGCCATGCCAGCTGGTCTGGCCAGCGGCGGCGCAGTGGTACAGGCCGGCCAGATCGGGCTGCGCTCGGGCGCGCACCAGCATGTGGGCGCAGACGTCGGCCAGCAAGTCGGCCCCGGTGGGCGCGCCGATTTGGTCGTCAATGACCTTGAGCGGCGTTCCTTGCTTGGCCAGGCGCAACATGGTTTTGGCGAAATTGCCGCCGCGCGCGCCATACACCCAGCTGGTGCGCACAATAAGGTGTTGGGTGTGGGCGGCCACGGCCAGGTCACCGGCCAGCTTGCTTTGGCCGTAGACGCTCAGGGGCGCGCCGCTGGCACTTTCGCGCCAGGGCTGTGTTCCGCTGCCGTCATACACATAGTCGCTAGAGAAATGAACCAGCCAGGCGCCCAGGCGGCTGGCTTCTTCGGCCAAGGTTTGCGGGCCGTGGGCGTTAATGGCAAAAGCAGCGTCGGGCTCGCTTTGGGCTTTGTCGACGGCGGTGTAGGCGCCGGCGTTGATGATCACATCGGGTGCCACCTGGCGCACCGTTTGCGCCAAACCGGCGCGGTCACGCAAATCGCCGCACAGACCCTGCGGGTTGTCACCGGCGCGGCTGGCCAGTGCGATTACCGTGCCTAGCGGGGCCAGGCTGCGTTGCAGCTCCCAGCCCACCTGGCCGTTACGGCCGAGCAGCAAAATCTTCATGCGGTGCTGCCCGGCTGCGCGTAGTGGCTTTGCACCCAGTCGCGGTAGGCGCCCGATTGCACTTCTTGCACCCATTGCGGGTGGTCCAGGTACCACTGCACGGTTTTGCGGATGCCGCTTTCAAAGGTTTCGGCCGGCTTCCAACCCAGGTCGGCGCTGAGTTTGCGGGCGTCGATCGCGTAGCGGCGGTCGTGGCCGGGGCGGTCTGCCACAAAACTGATTTGGCTGGCATAGGGCAGCCCGTCTGAGCGCGGCTGCAGCTCGTCGAGCAGGGCGCAGACGCGCTGCACGATCTCCAGGTTGGGCTTTTCGTTCCAGCCGCCCACGTTGTAGGTCTGCCCCGGCTGGCCGGCGGCCAGCACGGTGCGCAAGGCGCTGCAATGGTCGTTGACAAACAACCAGTCGCGCACCTGCTGGCCGTCGCCATACACCGGCAGGGCTTTGCCCGCCAAAGCATTGACGATCATCAGCGGGATCAGCTTTTCCGGGAAGTGCAGCGGCCCGTAGTTGTTGCTGCAGTGGGTGGTCAGCACAGGCAGGCCGTAGGTGTGGTGGTAGGCGCGCACCAGGTGGTCGCTGGCGGCTTTGGAGGCCGAATAGGGGCTGTTGGGCGCGTAGCGGTGCGCCTCGGTGAACGCGGGTGCCTCGGGCTCCAGGCTGCCGTAGACCTCGTCCGTGGAGACGTGCAGAAAGCGAAACGCTGCCTGCTGCGCGGGCGCAAGCGTCTGCCAGTAGGCGCGCACGGCCTCGAGCAAAGAAAAAGTGCCCACCACATTGGTTTGGATAAACGCCCCGGGCCCCGAAATGGAGCGGTCCACATGGCTTTCGGCGGCGAAATGCAGCACGGCCCGGATCTGGTGGCGCGCTAAAAGCTCGCCCACCAAGGCCGTATCGCCAATGTCGCCGTGCACAAAGACATGGCGCGGGTCGTTTTGCAGCGACTCCAGGTTGCGCAGATTGCCTGCGTAGGTCAGCTTGTCCAGGTTGACCAGGGTTTCCTCGCTCTGGGCCAGCCAGTCGAGTACAAAGTTGCTGCCAATAAAGCCGGCACCGCCAGTGACCAAAATTGCCATATTGTTTACTGTGCGGCCCAGCCGCCGTCCATATTCCAGGCCACGCCGCGCACATTGTCAGCCGCCTTGGAGCACAGAAAAACCGCCAGTGCGCCCAGCTCTTCGGGCGTGGTGAACTGCAAAGAAGGCTCTTTCTCGGCCAGCAACTGGCGCTTGGCTTCCTCGTTGCTGATGCCCAGCGCGGCTGCTTTGGCGTCCACCTGCTTTTGTACTAAGGGCGTCAGCACCCAGCCCGGGCAGATGGCGTTGCAGGTGACGCCGGTGGTGGCGTTCTCCAGCGCGGTGACCTTGGTCAGGCCAACCAGGCCGTGTTTGGCCGCCACGTAGGCCGATTTTTCGGCCGATGCCACCAAGCCGTGGACCGATGCGACGTTGACGATGCGCCCCCAGTTGCGCTCGCGCATGCCGGGCAAAACCATGCGGCTGGCGTGGAACGCGCTGCTCAGGTTGATGGCGATGACTGCGTCCCAGCGCTCGGGCGGGAAGTTTTCGATGCGCGCCACATGCTGAATGCCTGCGTTGTTGACCAGCACGTCCACGCCACCAAAAGTGGCTTGCGCGTGGCGCACCATGTCCTCGATCTCGGCGGGCTTGGACATGTCGGCGCCGTGGTAACTCACCTGCACGCCCAGGGCGCGGACCTGGGCCAGGGCCGCGTCCACCTCGCCAAAGCCGTTCATGACGATATTGGCGCCTTGGGCGGCCAGCGCCTGGGCCAGGCCCAGACCAATGCCGCTGGTCGATCCGGTGACCAGCGCGGTTTTTCCTTGAAGCATCAAACTTTCCTCTGCACGGCGGCTTTTTGGGGGTTCTTGGTAGGGGGTTCTATTAGGATGCGCACATTATCGTGCCGACTCTGACGGCTTCATGACCTGCCAAGCGCCTCATTTCCCTATGACGACACCCCAACTGCACCATATTTCCTGCACCGCGCCGGTGCCCCACCGCATGGCGTATTGGCAATGGGGCGACGCGCAGGCGGCCCACACCGTGGTGTGCGTGCACGGCCTGTCGCGCCAGGGGCGCGACTTTGACGTGCTGGCCCAGGCCTTGGTGGAGCGCTCCGGCGGCGCGCTGCGCGTAGTCTGCCCCGACGTGGTCGGGCGCGGCCAAAGCGACTATTTGGCCGATCCGCAGGGCTACCAGCTGCCCACCTACGTGGCCGACATGCTCGAACTGCTGGCCCACCTGCGCCCGGCAACGCTGGACTGGGTGGGCACCAGCATGGGCGGCCTTATCGGCATGCTGCTGTGCGCCTATGCGCCCACCGTAGGCGTGCAGGTGCGCCGCCTGGTGCTCAATGACGTGGGCCCGGCCATCGAATGGCAGGCGTTGCAGCGCATTGGCCAGTATTTGGGCAAAAGCGGGCATTTCGCATCGGTGCAGCAAGCGGCCAACGCCATGTGGGCGGTGTCCAGCAGTTTTGGGCCGCACTCGCGGGCGCAGTGGCTGGCTTTGTCGCAGGCCATGGTCAAGCCGGTGCAAGACGCCAGCGGCCAGCCCGTCTACGCCTTGCATTACGACCCGGCGATTGCCCAGCCCTTTGGCGCCACCACCGAGCAGCAGGCCGAAGAGGGCGAGGCGCTGCTTTGGCAGGCCTATGACGCTGTTACCGCCCAGACCTTGCTGTTGCGTGGCGCCCAATCGGACTTGCTGTCCCCAGCCACGGCGCAGCAGATGGCCGAGCGCGGCCCGCGCGCGCGCCTGCTTGAGTTCGCGGGCGTGGGCCACGCACCCACGCTGATTGCGTCGGACCAGATCGACGCCGTAGCGGGCTTTTTGCTGGACTAGGCCTTAAAAAAACCGCAGCACCCCGCCAGCCATGACTGCCCCTGCCGACACAGCCCCCGCAGCCGATGCGCTGGCGCGTGCGCGGGCGTTTGCCGAGCCCCTGTTGGCCAATGCCCTGCTCGACACCGCCGAGAACATGCTGGCCCATGCCGACGCGGTGGCCGCCATCTTGCGCGCCATCGGCGGCTCCGAGGCCATGCAGGCGGCCAGCTATTTGGTCTACGCCAGCGAGCACCTGAACAAGCCCCACGAAGTCATCAGCAAAGCTTTTGGCGCCAATTTTGCCGATTTGGCCCAAGAAACCAGCAAACTGGTGCGCCTGCAACGCATGGCGCGCATCGCCCAAAACGCCGCCAGCCGCGCCGGCCAGGCCGCGCCCATGGCGCAAACGGCTGCCGCCCAAACCGAGAGCGTGCGCAAAATGCTGCTGGCCTTTTCGCGCGACTTGCGCGTGGTCATGCTGCACCTGGCCTCGCGCTTGCAGACGCTGCGCCATTTCGCGGCCAGCAAGTTGCCGGTGCCGCCAGGCCTGGCCGCCGAGTCTTTGCAGGTGTTTGCGCCCCTGGCCAACCGCCTGGGCGTGTGGGAAATCAAGTGGGAAATCGAGGACCTGGCCTTTCGCTTTCTGGAGCCGCAGACCTACCGCGAAGTGGCAGGCTGGCTGGACCAAAAACGCAGCGTGCGCGAGGCCGCCGTCGCCCAGGTGCGCCAGCAACTGGCCGACGAGTTGCTGGCGCAGGGCATCACCGCGCAGGTGCAAGGCCGGCCCAAGCACATTTACAGCATCGTCAAAAAAATGCGCGGCAAGTCGCTGGGCTTTGAACAGGTGTACGACATCCGGGCGCTGCGCGTGATCGTGCCCTCGGTGCCCGATTGCTATGCGGCGCTGAGCTGGGTGCACAGCCGCTTTACCCCGCTAAGCGAAGAGTTTGACGACTACATCGCCCGGCCCAAGGCCAACGGCTACCAGTCGCTGCACACCGTGGTGCGCGATGCCGATGGCCAGGCCATTGAGGTGCAAATCCGCACCAGCGCCATGCACCAACATTCTGAGCACGGCGTGGCGGCGCACTGGGTGTACAAAGAAGCGGGCGCCAAAGGCTACGCTGGCGTGTCGGCCAGCGGCGCCTACGAAGCCAAGATTGCGGTGCTGCGCCAGCTGCTGGCCTGGGAGCGCGAACTGTCTGGCGCGGCCGCGCAGGGCCCCAGCGCGGCCGATGCCGCGCTGCTCGATGACCGCATTTACGTGCTCACGCCCGACGCGGCCATTGTCGAACTAGCCCCCGGCGCCACGCCGGTGGACTTTGCTTACAGCGTGCACACCACCCTGGGCCACCGCTGCCGAGGCGCGCGCGTGGACGGCGCGTTGGTGCCGCTGAACACGCCGCTCAAAAACGGGCAGACGGTTGAAATCACTACCGCCAAAGAAGGCGGCCCCTCGCGCGACTGGCTCAATTTGGAGCTGGGCTTTTTGGTCAGCCACCGCGCCCGCGCCAAGGTGCGGGCCTACTTCAACGCGCTGGCGCTGGACCAAACCGTCGCCAAAGGGCGCGAGGCGGTCGAAAAACTGCTGCAGCGCGAGGGCAAAACCGCCCTCAAGCTGGACGATCTAGCCGCGCAGCTGGGCTTTCATGCGGCCGATGACTTGTTTGAGGTGGTTGGCAAAGACGAGTTTTCGCTGCGCAATATCGAAATCTTGCTGCGCCCGCCCGAGCCCGCGCCCAATGCCGACGATGTAGTCCACCTCAAAAAACCCCGCGCCGCGCCCAGCGGCCAAGGCGGTGTGCTGGTGGTGGGCGTCGACTCTTTGATGACGCAACTGGCCAAATGCTGCAAGCCCGCGCCGCCAGACCTGATCAGCGGCTTTGTTACGCGGGGCAAAGGCGTGAGCGTGCACCGCGCCGATTGCTCCAACCTGCGCAACATGGTGCAGCGCAGCGGCGACCGGGTGATCGAGGTGCAATGGGGCCAAAGCCGCACCGCCCAAGCGACCGGCCAGGTCTACCCGGTGGATGTGGCCATCGAGGCCGTAGACCGCCAAGGCCTTTTGCGCGATATTTCGGAAGTGTTTTCCAAAGAAAAAATGAACGTCATCGCCGTCCAAACCCAAAGCGTCAAGGGCGTGGCCTGGATGACCTTCACCGTCGAAGTGGCCGACTCCGGGCGCTTGGGCAAAGTGCTGGGGACGATTGGCGGGCTGGCGGGGGTGAGGGCGGCTAGGCGGCGCTAACGCGCTTTACTGCGTCCCAAAAATCCGATCCCCCGCATCGCCCAAGCCCGGCAGGATGTAGCCATGCTCGTTGAGTTCGCGGTCGATGGCGGCGGTGTAGATTTCTACGTCGGGGTGCGCTGCGTGCAAGGTGTTGATGCCTACCGGCGCGGTGAGCAGGCACATGAACTTGATGGACTTGGGCTTGCATTGCTTGATACGTGTGATAGCCGCTACGGCCGAATTGCCGGTGGCCAGCATCGGGTCCACGATCACCACATCGCGCGATTCCATGTCTTTGGGCATCTTGAAGTAGTACTCCACCGCTTGCAGGGTTTCGTGGTCGCGGTACAGGCCGATGTGGCCCACGCGCGCGCCGGGTACCACATTGAGCATGCCGTCCAAAATGCCATTGCCCGCCCGCAATATCGACACAAACACCAGCTTTTTGCCATCGATCATCTTGGCCGTCATCACCTCTAGCGGCGTCTCGATTTGCACGTCCTGGGTGGCCATGTCACGGGTCACTTCGTAGGCCATGAGGCTGCTCAGTTCGTTCAAAAGGCTGCGAAAGCTATTGGTGCTGGCCTCTTTTTTGCGCATGAGCGTCAGCTTGTGCTGCACCAAAGGGTGGCTGATGAGGTGAACATGGGGCCGGGCGGCGGCGTCAATTTGGATCATGGTGGCTTCGTTTCATGGGTTCAGGGGGCGCGCCAGGCGGCGGCCAGGCGCATGGGCCAAACTCTAACCCATTGATGCCGGGCCGGGGAACGAGTGGGTGCCATTAAGGCGCGGCCTTGGGCTTCCAGTCCCGAAACACGTCGATGTCCACGCCGTCGGGGTAGTTGAGCAGGCCCGGCTTAAAGCCTTTTTCGCCTTTTTTGCCGTAATGCCAGATGAATTTCTTGGTTTCGCGGTCTATGACGACCACGCGGTCGTTGAGGTCATCGACGACCAGGATGTCGCCGGTGATGGGCAGTTCGCGGGCAATCGAGCAGTGGTCCAGGCTGGCTTCGCCACTGGCAACAAAGTATTCCCAGACGATTTTGCCCGTGGCGGGGTCAAAAATGACCACTCGGCCTGGTTTGACAAAGTCGGCCACGATGATGTGCTTGCCGCCCGGTGTAGGGAAGGCATCTGAGGGGTAGCGGATATGCGGCGCCACCACGCTCCAGACCACGGCGCCCGTACGCGTCATGCGGGTGATGCGCGCGCCGGTGATTTCCGAGACCAAGATATCGCCGTTGTCCATGGGCGTGGCGCCGTTGGGGTAGGCCAGCTCGGTGGGCGGGTTGTGGCGGCAGCGGCCTGGCGTGCCCCATTGGGTGGTGACAGCGTTGGTTTGGGGGTCAATGATCAAGACGCGGCAGTTGCGGATGTCGGCGGTCAAGAACTTACCGTCGGCCAGCAAATGCGCATCGTCCGGGTAATTGAGCAGGCCTTGGCCGCGGCCCCGGGTGTCGGGCACGCCGTATGTCCAGGTTATTTGCCGGCTGGCGTAGTCCACGATATGCACATCGAAGTTGTCCTCCTCGCTTACGGCCAGTTGCTTGCCGTCGGCAGAGAAATTCACATCCTCGTTGCCCCGGTACAGCTTGAGGCTAGGCGAGGGAAACTCCCAGACGATGCGCTTGTCGGGCGCGATTTCTATGAGCCGGTTGTTGCGCCGGTCGGCAATCACGATGGGAAAGGGCAGCGGCTTGCCCCAGGACGCCACCGGCCGCTCGCGGTTACCCGTGACCGGTGGAATGGGCGGTAACACCGCGCCACTAGAGACCTGGCCTGCGCCGTGCATCTCGGGTGTGACTGTCACCGCGATGCCGCTGTCTTGCTTGGAGTGCGGGGTTTGCGCCAAGGTGGCCAAGGGCAGCGCCGTGCTACCTACAGCGATGCATAACAGTGCTTGGCGAAAAATAGACATGATGGGCCTGGCTTTCAATGTAGGTGGGGCTCGGGTTTGCGCCCTTGGTTTGCGCGATTAAGGGCTTTGCACCACGGTGCGGCCGTTCATGTCCTGCACGGCCCGCGCTTGGGGCGCAAAGTGCTGCTGGTAAGCGGCCAGTTGCTCGGCTGACACGGTGCGCACCTCTTTCATCACCACCCACACAACGCCTTGGGTGCAGGGTGGCGCGGTCACGGAGCCGGTATATCGGTAGTAGCCCCGCGTGGCGGGCAGGACGAGCGCCGGGTCAAAGTGCCAATCGGCGCTGCGGTGGTCGCCATCGGCTTGTGCGGGAATCAGCGGCAGCAGCCACTGCAGCGCCGGATCGGGCGCGCCAAGGCGGTACAGCACCTCTAAGGCCAGCAACTCGCCGCGCGTGCCTTTGTGCAGCAAATGGGCGGCCATCGCGAAGTCCTCGCCCTCGATTTGTTCGCCCGCCGGGCTGTGGAAATGCACTTGCTCCAAGCGGTACACCTGATCGCCGATGCGCAACCGGTTGGGGACCGAGACGCGTACGCGCGCGGTGTGCGTGTCATTGGCGATGGCTGGCGGGCCGCTTTGGTAACTAAAGACCAGTGGCGGCAGCTTTTGCGTGACCGCATGGCGGATATTGATGGGCGACTGCGCCATGCCTCGCGCGCACAGGTCGGCGTGCGCGGGTGGCGCTGTCCAAGTGGCCAGCGCGATGAGCGCAAAAGCCAGGGCTTGCAAAGGCTTGCGGGCTAGAGATGTCATGCGCCCATGCTAGGGCGGGGCCTGCGCGCAAGCTTTGCGCAAAATCAAAAGGCGTGGGCGTTCTTAATGGCCCGAGGCGTCCTGGCCGCTTTGGCGCATCTGCCACAGGATGTGGCCCAGCAGCGCAAAAAACACCACCGCGCCACCGACCAGGGTGCGCTGGCTGGGAATTTCGTTGTGAATCAGCCAGACCCACAGCGGCCCGAGTACCGGCTCGGCAATCCCGATCAGCGCCGCCAGCGCCGAGGGCAGCAGGGGCGCGCCTGTCACAAACAAGGCCATGCCCAGGCCCAGGTTGAAAGCGCCGAACAAAAACAGCAGGCCCAAATCGGGCGCGCTGACGCCAAACTGGGGCGTCATCAGGGCGGCCACGCAGGTGGCGATCAGCGTGCCGGTGCACACCGCCGGCATCATTTGCACCTGCGCGTGGCGCCGGGTAATGACCGTGGCGCCCGCAAACGCCAGCGCAATGAGCACCGCCAGTCCATCGCCCACCGGCGAGACGGTGCCGCCAATGGACTCGGAGACCATGATGGCCACGCCCGAAATCACCGCCGCAATAGCCGCCCAGGTGCTCAGTGCCACCCGCTCGCCAAACAGCACAAAGGCCATCAGGGCCGCAATCAGCGGCACGCCGGCCTGGATGAGCAGCACATTGGCCACCGTGGTGTGGGCCAGCGCGACGACAAAGCAGGTAGAGGCCAGCGCAAAGCACAGGCCCACGGCCACGCCCGGCCAGCCCATGGCTTTAAACAGGCCCACCGTATTGCGCACACCCTGGCGGCGCAACATAAACCCCAGCAAAAACACCGATGCAAAAAAAGCCCGCCAAAAGACGATGGTCCAGCTCTCGGTCACGCTCAAAAAGCGGGCGATGGTGCCGCCAAAGCTCCAGGCGGTCGCCGAGCCGAGCACCAGCAGCGCGCCGCGCCGGTCGATGGCCTGGGCCGTCATGGCTTAAACCGGGCCCAGGCGCTGAATAAGCTCGACTTTGTAGCCGTCCGGGTCGGTGACAAATGCGATATGCGTCGTGCCGCCTTGGACGGGGCCCGGCGGGCGGGTGACGTTACCGCCGGCCGCTTTGATTTGCTCGCAAGCGGCGTAAATATCGCTCATGCCTAGCGCAATATGGCCGTAGGCAGTGCCCAGTTCGTAGGACTCGACGCCCCAGTTGTAGGTCAGCTCCAGCTCGGCATGGTCCGGGTTGGTGCCGTAGCCCAGAAAGGCCAAGGTGTATTTGTAGGCGGGGTTTTCGGAGGTTCGCAAGAGTTTCATGCCCATTACCTGGGTATAAAAATCAATCGATCGTTGGAGATTGCCAACGCGCAACATGGTGTGGAGGATTCGCATAGCGGCTATTTTGCCTGAGCGCCCGCCCATAATCGGGGCCGGCCTGTGCTCGCCGCTCGGGGCCAACGCAAGGAGAAACCATGGCGACTTTTACCCAATGTGTCTTGTTCACCGACTCGGACGGCCAGGCGCGCTTTAAGGAGGCGCCCCTGGCCCTGGACCAAGGCACGCCGCAGAGCATGCTCTCCGAGGTGTTTGCAAGCGGGGGCTACCAGCTACGCCACAGTCCGGTGGGCTTTCGCAGCAGTTTTCACTGCACCACGCACCTGCAGTGGGTGTTTATTTTGGGCGGGCAGATGGAAATCGGGCTGCAAGGCGGCGTCTCCAAGGTGTTCGGGCCAGGCCAGCACTTTTTCAGCGCCGATCTACTGCCCGAGGGCGCCACTTTTGACCCCGCCGTGCACGGCCATTGGAGCCGCCAGGTGGGCCCCGATCCGCTGGTGACCTTGTTTGTGCGCGCTGCCTAAATCTGGGGTGACCAGACAGCGCGGCCCGATTTAGCGGCCTGCCGGGCCGCGGTTGCCACCACCACCGGGGCCGCCGCGACCGCGTCCGCCGCCAAAGCCGCCACCGCCGCCGCCATAACCACCACCCCCGCCACCGGCAGGACGCTTGCCCTGGTAGCCGCCACCGCCGCCACGGCGTGCGCCACGGTCGGCCATCATGTCCACGCTGGTGCGCATCGGGTCAGGCTGGCCGCCCGGTGCACGGGGCACGCGCGGCTCGCTGGGGAAGTTTTTCATGGTCGGGTTGCCGCCGATACGCCCGCGTCCCTCGTGGGCGCGTCCGTCATGCGAGCGCGGGGGCTGGTCTTCGTGGGCCATGGGGCCGTCGTCGTCGCGTGGAAAGCCGGCATCGCGGGGGAAACCGGGATCACGCGGGGGGCGGTGCGGGCCGTTGCGGTTGCCGCCGGGGCGTCCGGGGCCATTGCCACCATTGCCGCCACCACCGTTAGTGCGGGGGCCGCGCCCTGCCGAGGGGCCGCGCGGTCCATTACCGGGTCCACCGGGGCCCGCAGCGCCTTTCTTTTCGCGCACGCGCTGCAGCATTTCGGTGCGGGCGGCCTTGGCGGCGGCCTGCATCACGTCGCGGCTGGGCGGCTTGCCGGCACCGCCCCAGATGGTTTGGCGGCCCATGGCGATGGGCTCGGCACGCTCGCCGGGTTCGGGCTCAAAGCCGGGGATGACCTGGACCTCGATGTTTTGCTTGGTAAAGCGCTCGATGTCTTGCATAAAGCCTTCTTCGTCCATGCAGACCAGGTTGACGGCGGTGCCGTCTGCGCCAGCGCGGCCGGTGCGGCCGATGCGGTGCACATAGTCTTCGCTGACATTGGGGATCTCGTAGTTCACCACGTGCGGCAGGTCGTCGATATCGATCCCGCGTGCGGCAATGTCGGTGGCTACCAGGGCGCGCACGTCGCCGCTTTTAAAGCCGGCCAGCGCTTGCGTGCGGGCGGCCTGGCTTTTGTTGCCATGCAAGGCCATGGCGCTGACGCCGTTTTTCTCGAGGTACTCGGCCACGTTATTGGCGCCGAATTTGGTGCGGGTAAAGACCAGCACTTGGCTCCAGTTTTGGCTGTTGATGATGTGCGCCAGCAAGGCTTTTTTCTTGCCACGCCCCACCGGGTGGATGATTTGGGTAATGCGCTGCACCGTCGTGTTGCGCGGGGTCACCTGCACGCTTTGCGGGTTTTTGAGCAGCGTGGCAGCCAGTTCACGGATTTCGTCGCTGAAGGTGGCCGAAAACAGCAGGCTTTGCTTGTCGCGCGGCACCAGGGCCAGTACTTTTTTCACATCGTGGATAAAGCCCATGTCCAGCATGCGGTCGGCTTCGTCGAGCACCAAAATTTGCACCTGGCCCAGGTCCAGCATGCCTTGCTGGTGCAGGTCCAGCAAGCGGCCGGGGGTGGCTACCAGCAGGTCCACGCCGCGCTTGAGCTTGGCAATTTGCGGGTTCATGCCCACGCCGCCAAAGATCACGGTGCTGGATAACTCCAGGTATTTGCCGTAAGTGCGGATGGATTCTTCAATCTGCGCGGCCAGCTCACGCGTGGGCGTGAGGATCAGCGCGCGGATGCCGGTGCCGCCAAATTTATTGGTCGCTGCCTCGGTGGTGGACAGGCGTTGCAGGATGGGCAGGGTGAAGGCCGCCGTTTTGCCGGTGCCGGTTTGGGCGCCGCCCAAGAGGTCGTGGCCGGCCAGCACCAAGGGAATGGCCTGCGCCTGAATGGCGGTGGGGGTTTCGTAGCCTTGCTCGCGCACGGCTTTGAGGATGGCGGTGGCCAGATTCAATTCGTCGAAGTTCATAAAGAGGCACCCGAGGGTGCATACATACCGGCCGTTCCGCACGAGGAGTGGTGTGCGGTCAGTCAAAGGCTGGCAGGTTCAAAAGGCGGGCCGCTGTGCTTGGAGCGGTCCCCAGCAAGGTGCTGGCGCTGCGGGTAACTGAAGCTCCGCAGACGCCGCATTGTCGCACGTTGGGCGGCGCAGTCGATAATAGGCCCTTTCCCCACCGCTCTGACAGACACCTACCGCAATGGCCCAATACGTTTTCTCCATGAACCGCGTCGGCAAGATCGTGCCGCCCAAGCGTCACATTCTTAAAGACATTTCGCTCAGCTTTTTCCCTGGCGCCAAGATCGGCGTGCTGGGCACCAACGGGTCGGGCAAGTCCACGCTGCTCAAGATCATGGCCGGCATTGACAAAGAGATCGAGGGCGAGGCCATCCCCATGGCCGGCCTGAACATCGGCTACCTGCCCCAAGAGCCGCAGCTGGACCCGACCCAAACCGTGCGCGAAAGCGTGGAAGCGGGCATGGGCAAGGTCATGGCGGCCAAAGCCCGCTTGGAGGAGGTCTATACCGCTTACGGCGAAGAAAACGCCGACTTTGACGCCCTGGCCGCTGAGCAAGCCGAGCTAGAAGCCATCATCGCCACCGCAGGCACCGATTCCGAACACCAATTAGAGATCGCCGCCGACGCGCTGCGCCTGCCGCCTTGGGAAGCCAATATCGGCGTGCTGTCTGGTGGTGAAAAGCGCCGCGTGGCCTTGTGCCGTTTGCTGCTGTCCAAGCCCGACATGCTGCTGCTCGACGAGCCGACCAACCACTTGGACGCCGAATCGGTGGACTGGCTGGAGCAGTTTTTGCAGCGCTACCCCGGCACCGTGGTGGCTATTACCCATGACCGCTACTTCCTGGATAACGCCGCCGAATGGATTTTGGAGCTGGACCGTGGCTCGGGCATTCCCTACAAAGGCAATTACAGCGACTGGCTGAGCCAAAAGCAGGCGCGCCTGGAGGCCGAACAAAAAGGCGAGGAAGCGCGCGCCAAGGCCTTGAAGAAAGAGCTGGAATGGTCGCGCCAAAACCCCAAGGCCCGCCAAGCCAAGAGCAAAGCGCGTCTGGCCCGCTTTGAAGAACTGAGCGACTTTGAATACCAAAAGCGCAACGAGACCAACGAAATCTTTATCCCCGTGGCCGATCGCCTGGGCCAGGAAGTGATCGAGTTTGTCAATGTGACCAAGTCTTTCGGCGACCGCGTGCTGATCGACAACCTGAGCTTTCAGGTGCCGCCCGGCGCCATCGTGGGCATCATCGGGCCCAACGGCGCGGGTAAATCGACGCTGTTCAAAATGATTGCTGGGCGCGAAAAGCCCGATTCGGGCGAAGTCAAGATCGGCCAGACGGTAAAGATGGCCTTCGTGGACCAAAACCGCGACGAGCTGGCCAACGACAAAACCGTGTGGGAAGACGTGTCCGGCGGTTTGGATATTTTGAACGTCGGTAAATTCCAAATGGCCAGCCGCGCTTACTGCGGCCGCTTTAACTTCAACGGCGCCGACCAGCAAAAGAAAGTCGGCATGCTTTCGGGTGGTGAGCGCGGACGCTTGCACCTGGCCAAAACGCTGATCGCGGGCGGCAATGTGCTGATGCTCGACGAGCCGTCCAACGACCTGGACGTGGAAACCTTGCGCGCCCTGGAAGACGCGCTCTTGGAGTTTGCCGGCACGCTGATGGTCATCAGCCATGACCGCTGGTTTCTGGACCGTATTGCCACCCACATCCTGGCCTGCGAGGGCGACAGCCAGTGGGTGTTTTACAGCGGTAACTACCAAGAATACGAAGCCGACAAGAAAAAACGCCTGGGCGAAGAGGGCGCCAAACCCAAGCGCATGCGCTACAAGGCGCTGAAATAAGTCCCGCCAGCGCGCATGGGACTGGGAGCGCTGTTATGGGATGCGGCTAACCGCCATGCTGAGCGGTTTGCGCTGCACATCGGGCAAGAGCGCACTTCCTATGCCGCGCTGACGCACAGCGCCCTGGGTATTGCTGCGAGTCTGCAGCGCCTGGGTGCCCGCAGCGAGGCGGTCGGTATTGTCGGCCAGCGCAAGCTGGGCAGCTATGCCGGCGTGCTGGGCATTGTGTATGCCGGCTGCCATTACGTTCCGCTCAAACCCAAAGCGCCGCCCGAAAAAACACGGGCCTTGCTGCGCGCCGCAGGCATCCGTTTCTTGGTGGGCGATGAGGCCGATGTGCGCGAACTGCAAGCGCAGTTTCAGGCCTTGGGCGACGCGTCGCTGGTGCAGGCCGGTATTGCGCCAAACAGCTTTTGCCTGGCAGGCGGCGATTGGCAAAGCGGCCAGGTGCAGGGCGCCGGCCCCATGCACCAGCCTGTGGCGTGCGAGCCGCAGTCGCTGGCCTATATTTTGTTTACCTCCGGCTCCTCGGGCACGCCCAAGGGGGTGAAGGTGAGTCACGCCAATGTGTTGGCGTATTTGCGTGCCATCCATAGCTTGTGGGCTTTGGAGCCGGGCTTTCGCGCGTCGCAGTTCCATGATTTTTCTTTTGACCCCTCGGTGTCAGACCTGTTCACGACCTGGTCGCTGGGCGGCGAGCTGTGCGTGGTGCCTGAAGCCGAGCTGATTGCGCCAGCGCACTTTATTCGCCGCAGTGAATTGCAGGTGTGGAGCTCGGTGCCCTCCATCGGCACCTTGATGCACAAACTGGGCATGCTCAAGGAAGGCAGTTTCTCGAGCTTGCAGATCAGCCGCTTTGCCGGCGAGCCCTTGCCCCGGCGCATGGCGCAGGCCTGGCAAATCGCCGCCCCGGCAAGTACCGTGGAAAACCACTACGGTCCGACCGAGGCCACGATTGACGTAGCGCGCCACGTTTACGGGCCCGGCGAGGCCGCACTGGCCTTGGAGCAGGACATCGTGCCCATAGGCACGGCATTTCCGGGCATGGAAATCCGCGTCATTGACAGCGCGGGCCAGCCCGTAGCGCCGGGCGCGACCGGGCAGATTGTGTTTAAAGGGCCGCAGGTTTCGCAGGGCTATTTGGGCGATCCCGACAAAACGCAGGCGGCCTTTGTGCGGTTCGACTGGGACCGCAGTGGCGCCCTGTGGTACCAGTCGGGTGACCTGGGCTTTGTCAACGCGCAGGGGCAGATGGAGTGCCTGGGCCGGCTGGACCACCAGATCAAAGTAGCCGGCAGGCGGGTGGAAATCGGCGAAATCGAAGCGGCCTTGGCCCGCTGGCCGGCCTTGAGTGACTTGGTGGTGGTAGCCGTGAAGGACGCGCAAGGGCAGGTGAAAGAACTGGTGGGGTTCACGACGGGCGAGTTGTCCGCGCAGGACCTGGCCAGCCTCAAAAAGAGCAGCGCCCAAAGCCTGGACGCCATCTTCTTTCCCAAGCGCTTTGTGACTTTGGCCCAATTACCCTATGCGGTCAGCGGCAAAGTCGACCGGCGCGCTTTGCTGGACATTGCGCGCCAGCCGGCCAGCGCCTAAATGCCCCGCGCTCAGGGCGCTGTGCCAGGGCCGTGCTCCCGCACGAAGGTCGCAATATCGGCCACGGTGTCGAGTAAAGGCGCTTCAAAATGCACGGCTGAAAAATCAATCTGGTAGTTTTCTTCCAGGTGCATGACCAGTTGCATTAATGAAAAAGAATCAATGCGGCCACTCAAAAACAAAGAATCGGTGTCCGAGAAATCCTGGAAATCCATATTTTGCGCAAGCAACTCTTGCAAATAAGGTCGAAGGCGTTGGTGTAGCGCGTTTGTCATAAAGGTATTCCGAAAAGATAAAACAAAAATTGCAGGCGTTCGGCCAGCGTATGGCTGCGGGTTTCATCGCCGAATATTTGGAGCAGGCTGACAAACCCCCAAATGAGCACAAAGGCTTGGATGCGCCCTGGCGCCGTATCGGACGGGCGGTGCCCGGCGCTGATACGCATTTGCGAAATACCAATCGCGCAGGCCAGCACCACGCTGTAAAAAGCGTAGCTGCTAAAACTTGTAAATAACGCGACAAGACCCATGTCGGCAGCCAGGTCAATATCACGCAAAAAGTGATACACCATATTGCCCACACCTGCGGCCATAA
>CANGNS010000018.1 GCA_947455465.1 Comamonadaceae bacterium
AGCATGGGCGCCTTGGGCGTCCAGCCTCTTAAGTCAAAGGCCTTTCCTGTCATGCGAAAGGGGTGCGTGGGCGCGGCAGGAAGTTGGTAGTTGGGTGTGGATGCCAAAGCCCCATCTGGCCTGGCCCGGGCGTCTTCCACATAGCTCGCACGCACACTATTTTTGAGCAGATTGGGCGAACCAAATCCAGCCGCATAAAGCGTATCGAAATCCCCGTCACCTTTGGCCGGCGTAATGTCAGCCAAGCCCGCGGGGGGCGTACTGCTGAACAAGGCACTGGGTAATTTGCCATTGTTAATCAGGTCGCCATAACTGAAATTTCCAGGCACCAGGCTTTCAATGCCAGTGGCATAAGCATCTTCGAAAATATCGGACGGTTGTTTGTAAAGGTTGCCGAAGCTCTTTTGCGCGCTGATTGCCAGCATGGTGCCGAAAAGCGGGGCGGCGTCACTCACTTTGCCCAGAAAAACGGCGTCCAGCTGCGCAAGCAATAAAAACACCCCCGATTGCGGCGCCGAAGCCGTGACGGGGATATTGGCGGCTTCTAAAGCGCGGTGCGTCGCCATGGTCACGGACCCGCCCTGGGAATAGCCTGTGATGAAAAGTTTGCTGCTTGCTGTGGTAGGCGACGACAGCTTGGGCAAGGCTGTTTTTGCAGCCGCCAGCGCATCCATCATGTCCTTGGACTGCTGATCGGCATTCATGTAGGGGTGGTAGCTCAATGACGAACTGTCATAGCCCGCGTAATTGGGCGCAACCAAAATATAGCCTTGCGCTGCGAAAGAGGCCGCTATGAAAACAGACTCGTCAAACGCCGGATTGGTGCGTTCCGTCCAATTATTGGCCAGGTTGTATTTTTTATGCGGAACCGTGCCGTGGGCATACAAAACAATGGGGCGCGGCCCGGTGCACCGTGGATCCGATCCGGTGGGCACCATCAATGCGGCTGTTGCATCGGTTGCCTCGCCCATGGCGCCGACCGTGGCGTATTTGAGGTAGTTGACGTCGACGCCGCACACCGGCGTACCGGTGGCCATGATTACATCCGCGCTGAGACTCGCTTTGAAGTCTGTGGCCGACACGGACTGAATACGTGTCGGTGTGCTCTCCATCAACACGCCCCGCGCCGGGCTTTTGGGCAGCGCAGCGAGTGGGTCCCCGCTATTTCCACCGCCACAGGCGGACAAGACGATGGCTGAAATTGCCGCGAAGGCCCAATGGGGGGTGTTTTTCATAGCGATGGCCTCCTTTGCCTGGCGTTAAACATTTAATTGTATTTAAACATAACATAAACATTATGTAAAAGACAAATAATAATGCCGCCAAGTGAAGCTTTTGTATCAGCACCAGGCCATACCGCCCTGGGCGCGGGCGAGGAAAAACTTAGAGGGAAGGCGCCGCTTGTTGCCGCTTCGCCAGCACCTCGTCGAGCCAATCCACACGCATTTCGGGCACGGCGGTGATCAGCTTTTGGGTGTAGGGATGCTCGGGGTTTTCGAAGATTTTGTCGGTGGCATCAAAGGCCACAAACTCGCCTTGCAGCATCACGGCCGTGCGGTGGGCGATGCGGTGCACCACGTCCAGGTCGTGGGTGATCAGGATATAAGACAAGCCCAGTTCGCGCTGCAGTTTGCGCAAGAGCGTGAGGATTTCTTCAGCCACCAGCGGGTCCAGCGCGGAGGTGGGCTCGTCCAGGATGATGAGGTCGGGCTTGGCCGCCAGCGCGCGGGCAATGCAGACGCGTTGTTTTTGGCCGCCCGAAAGCTGGCCGGGGCGCCGCTCCAGGTAATCTTGCGGCAACTCGACCAAAGTCATCAGCTCTAGGGCGCGGGCATTGACCTCGGCGCGTGCAGCGCCAAAATAAAACTCGACCGGCCGGCCAATGATCTCGCGCAGGGTCTGGCGCGGGTTGATCGCCACATCGGGGATTTGGTAGACCAGCTGGATAGTGCGCTTGAGCTCCTTGCTGCGTTCTTGGAGCGTGGGCGGCAGCGCCTTGTCCTGGAATACGATTTGCCCGCTGCGTGGCGGCAAAAGGCCGGTAATGATGCGCGCCAGGGTGGATTTGCCCGAGCCGGACTCGCCCACCACGGCCACGGTCTCGCCGCGTTGCACATCGAGTGATACGCCGCGCACCACATGGAAGTCGCCATAGTAGGCGTGGCAGTCTTGTACCGACAGCACTTTTTCGGGCTGCACGGTGGCGGCCGAGGCCCGCTCGCTGGCCGCTGCGCCGCGCACGGCGACCAGGCGGGCGGTGTAGTCTTGGCGGGCAGCGTGCAGGATTTGCTGGGTCAGGCCTTCTTCGACCTCTTTGCCGTGGCGCAGCACCTTGATGCGGTCAGCCACTTGCGCCACCACCGCCAAATCGTGGGTGATGTACAGCGCGGCGGTGTGAAAGCGCCGGATCAGCGACTTGAGCAGGATCAGCACCTCGATCTGCGTGGTCACATCCAGCGCCGTGGTGGGCTCGTCGAGCACCAGCACGTCGGGCCGGCAGGACATGGCCATGGCCGCCATGGCGCGTTGCAACTGGCCGCCCGACACCTGGTGCGGATAGCGGCTGCCAAAGTTTTGTGGATCGGGCAGGTCCAGGGCGGTAAAGAGTTCGCGCGCCCAGGCCTCGGCCTCGGGGCGGGTCATTAATTTGTGCAGTACCGGGGCCTCGCAGACTTGGTCCATCAGGCTGTGCGCCGGATTGAAGGCGGCAGCGGCCGATTGGGCGATGTAGGCGATGCGCTTGCCGCGCACTTCGCGCCGGCCTTCAGCGTCCAGGGCGCGGATATTGACGCCGCCCAGCACCACCTCGCCACCGGCGATGTGCACGCCGGCGCGGGCATAGCTCATGCTCGAGAGGCCAATGGTCGATTTGCCTGCGCCGCTCTCGCCGATCAGGCCCAGCACCTCGCCGCGCTTCAAGTGCAGATTGACGTTGTCAACAATGATGTTGCCGGCAACGCTTACCAAGCGCAGGCCGGTGATGTTCAAAATAGTGGAGTCGTCCATAACCAGCGGTCTTTCTCAGAGTTCGGCCTGGGCGCCCGAGGGGCGCGCATCAATCGAGAGCATCCAGTCCACCACCAAATTGACCGACACGGTCAGCAAGGCGATGGCCGTGGCCGGGTAAATCGGGGCCATCATGCCGAAGTTAATGGCCGCCGCGTTTTCACGCACCATGCCGCCCAGGTCGGCGTAAGGGGGCTGGATGCCCAGGCCAAGAAAGGACAGGCCGGCGATAAACAGAAAGTTAAAGCAAAAGCGCAGGCCAAATTCGGAGACCAGCGGCGCCCAGGCGTTGGGCAGAATCTCGCGGGTAATCACCCACCACAGCCCTTCGCCGCGCAGGCGGGCCGCCTCGACATATTCCATGACCGTGAGGTTCATGCCCAGGGCGCGCGAGAGGCGAAATACGCGGGTGGAGTCCAGCACGGCAATCGTCATGATCAGCGTGGGGATGCTTGAGCCAAACACGCCCAAAATGATCAGCGCAAAAATCAGGCTGGGGATGGACAGCATCACATCCACCAAGCGGGTGAAAAACACGTCCACCCAGCCGCCCACGACCGCGCTGACCAGACCGGTCAGGATGCCGATGATGAAAGACAGCGTCGTAATAGCCAGTGCCACGCCAATGGTCATGCGGCTGCCGTACATCATGCGGGTGAGCATGTCGCGGCCGATCTGGTCGGCGCCAAAAATCATTTTTACCGAGGGCTCGTCCCAGGTGCCGCCCACGTTGGCCGACTCGGAGTACGGCGCAATCCAGGGTGTGAACAGGGAAATAACGATAAACAGCCCGACAACGGCCATACCGAAGGCGGCCGTTGCAGTCAGCTTGTGTCCAAAGAGTTTCATGGCGGGTCTGGGGGCAAAAGCTCAGCGCTGGTGGCGCAGACGCGGGTTAACAAGAATCACCAAAATATCGGCCAGCGTGTTGAGCAAGACAAAAACGGTGGCAAAGGTCAGGCCGCAGGCCTGAATGACGGGCACATCGCGCTTGGAGACGCCATCGACCATGTACTGCCCCAATCCGGGGTAGACAAACACCGCCTCGATCACCACCACGCCCACGACCAAATAAGCCATATTGAGTGCAATGACGGTGATGATGGGCGCTGCCGCGTTGGGCAAGGCATGGCGCACGATGACGCGCCGCCGGGGCGCGCCCTTGAGGAAGGCCATTTCAATATAGGGCGTGGACATGACCGAGAGCACCGAGCTGCGCGTCATGCGCAGCATGTGCGCGGCCACCAGCAGGGTCAGGGTCAGGGCGGGCAAGGTGGTTTGGAACACCCGCTCGCTAAAGCCCATGCCGCCCGAGACCATGGCCAGCGACGGGAACCACTGCACATTCACGGCAAAAAAGATGATCAGCAGGTAGGCGATGAAAAACTCGGGCAGCGAGATCGCAATCAGGGTCAACACATTGGCCAGACGGTCAGACCACTTGCCTTCATTGATCGCCGAGAGCACGCCCAGGCCGACTGACAGCGGAATGGCGATTAAGGCGGCATAGCCGGCCAGAAACAAGGTGTTGCGCAGGCGGGGCATCAGGTCGTCAATGATGACGCGCTTGTTGGTCAGGGCGACGCCCAGGTCGCCATGCAAGGCGCCCACCAGCCAGTTCCAGTAGCGCAGGTGCGCCGGCACGTTCAGGCCCAGTTCGCGGCGGAAAACGACCAGGGCTTCGGGCGTGGCGCCCTGGCCCAGAATGGCCGAGGCTACATCGCCGGGCAAAATTTGGGTGCAGACAAATATCAGCACCGAGACGGCAAACAGGGTCAGGATGCCCAAAAGCAGTCGGTTAACAATCAACTTGGCCATGAGGTGCGATCGGTAAGAAAAAAACTGCGCTCGCATAGCAAGCACCCTGGCGAGCATAACGCCTGCCTCGAACGAACCAAAATATAGAGCAAAAAAAGGGGCCGGGCGCAAACCCGACCCCACTTTCCTTATTGCATTACGACGCGGTCTGATGCCAGACCGGCATCGCTACGCCTTTAGGCAAACCAGCCTTTTTCGGCAATACGGTCGTCACCCATGTCGTAGCGGCCAGAGATGGTCAGGCCTTGCAACTTGGTGGTGTGCGCGTCCAGGTAGTCCTGCACCGCGTAGTTGACCATGCCCGCATTTTGCGAGACCAGTTCCTGGCAGGTGTTGTACAGGGCTTGGCGCTTCTTCTGGTCGATTTCGACGCGCGCAGCTTCCAGCGCCTTGCTGAACTCGGCGTTCTCGAAGTGGCTGTCGTTCCAAGGATTGGTCTTGCCGCCGTAGAAGATGGACGTGAGCTGGTTGTCGATGGTCGGACGGTTGCCCCAGTACACCGCGCAGAAAGGCTGCTTGAGCCAGATGTTGTCCCAGTAGCCGTCGGCCGAGACGCGCTTCAAGTCCAGGTTGATGCCCGCTTTGGACAGCGATTCCTGGAAGATTTGGCCCGCGTCGGTGGCGCCGGAGAAAGCACCTTCAGACACTTGCAGCTCAATCGCGCCGGTGTGGCCCGATTTCTTCATGTGGAACTTGGCTTTTTCTGGGTCAAAGCGGTTCATTGTCTGGCTGGGGTTGTAGAACTTCATCTTGGGTCCGACGCAGTTGTCGTTACCCACCGATGCGTAGCCGCTGTAGACGTTGTCCACGATTTTTTGACGGTCGATACCGTACTTCAGTGCCAGCATGACGTCGCGGTTGCTGAACGGCGACTTGTCGGTGTGGGCCACAAAGCAGAAGCGGTTGCCCATGCCGGGGGTGCGCGAGATTTTTAGGTTGGGGTTCTTGGCCAGCAAACCTGCGGTCTTGGGGTTGACGCGGTTGATGATGTCCACCGTGCCGGTTTGCAGGGCGGTCGTGCGCTGCGAAGCGTCGCCGATGTAAATCAGCTCGACGCGGTCAAAGTTGCCGCGGTTAGGCTTCCAGTAGTTGCCAGGCTTGCGCTTGAAGGTGGCACGCACGCCGGGTTGGAACTCTTCCAGGGTGAAAGCGCCGGTTCCGTCGGGCTTGCTGAAGTCTTTGTAACCGTTTGGCACCACGATGATGTGGTAGTCGCTCAGGTTAAAAGGCAAGTCCACATTGCCCTTGCTCATGGTGATTTGCACCTGGGTGGCGGACAGCTTTTTGATCTCTTTGATATCGGCCAGCAGCGACTTGGCAGGCGATTTGGTCTCGCCGCGGTGCATATTGAGCGAGTAGATGACGTCATCGGCATCCAGGGTTTTGCCGGACGTAAAGGTGATGCCTTTGCGCACGTTGAACACCCAATCGGTAGCGCCGGGCTTGACTTCCCAGCTCTCGAACAACTCGCCCACGGCGTCGCCGTTGTCGGCCACTTCGACCAGATTGTTCCAGAGCATCAGGCTCATGGTGATCGGGATGGAGTCCGCATAGGTCAGTGGGTCCAGGCTGTCGGAGGGAGATCCGCCTTCCATGCCCATGCGCAGGGTGCCGCCCTTTTTGGGCGTGCTTTGCGCCATGGCAGGCGACACACCCAGGGTGGACGCCAGGCCTACCGCCGAAGCTCCGAGAATAATTTGGCGACGGTCGAGGATGATGCCCGAGTCGCTTTGTTGTTCGACATTTGCCATTTTTGAAGATCTCCAATCCAAGCAGATTTATAAACAGTGCCCCGCCAGCCCCTGTAAATCAGGCCATACGGGTACGGAGTGCAATAAGCCTTGCGCTCTGCGGGCATAGTAATTCAATCCGGGGCCGCTCTCAAGCGCTCGGTATCGGCATATTCCCTAGGTTTTGCCCAAATAACAAGCATCCGGACAATTCCTGAAATTGAGGCGATTGCGCCCCAAATCGGTGCTCTCGGGCTGGCGCTGCTTTAGCGGCCGCGCCACTGTGGCGGGCGCTTTTCGCTAAAGGCGCGCGGGCCTTCAGCGGCATCGTCGGAGCGCAGCATGCATTGGTAGGTAGGCAGCGTGCCCCCGCGCAGCACCTGGTAGCCCTGCGCGACGGGCAAAGCGGCGGTGGCACGCAATATCTCGAGCACCGCCCCCACGGCCAGCGGCGCCGCTTGCACGATCTGCTGGGCCAGCGTCTGGGCGGCCGCCAGCAAGGCCTCGGGCGCCACCACCTGGTTGACCAGGCCCCAGCGGGCCGCCTCGGCCGCCCCCATGCGCCGGCCGGTGAGCAGCAACTCCAGCGCGATGGCGCGCGGCAGGCGCTGGGGCAGGCGCAGCAGGCCGCCCGAGTCGGCCACCATGCCTAATTTGACCTCGGGCAGGGCAAATTCGGCGCTCTCACTGGCCACGATCAGGTCGGCCGCCAAGGCCAGCTCAAAGCCGCCGCCCATGGCCAGGCCGTTGACAGCGGCGATCACCGGCTTACCCAAGTCAAAAAACTCGGTCAAACCGCCAAAACCGCCCGGGCCGTGGTTGGCGTCGATGGCCTCGCCTTCGGTGGCGCCGGCCAGATCCCAGCCGGCCGAGAAAAACCGCCCGGTGCCCGTCAGGATACCCACGCGCAAGTCTGGTGTGTCGCGCAGCCGGCAAAAGGCCTGGTACAGCGCCAAGCTGGTGGGCACATTGATGGCATTGGCCTTGGGGCGGTCCAGGGTGATGGTGAGCACGCCGCCGTGGGCGACGCAGGAAACAGCTTCAGCCATGGGCTTCTCCGGTTAATCGAATCAGGGCGTCCACGGCCAATACGCCCTGTCCGGCGGGCAGCACCAGCACCGGGTTGACGTCCAGCTCCTGCAGCGTGTCGGCGTGCGCTTGGGCGTAGGCGGCAATGGCCATGACGGCGTCGACCAGCGCGGGCACATCGCCTGCGGCGCGGCCCCGAAAACCGGCCAGCAGCGGCCAGACCTTCAGGCTGGACAGCGCCGCCTCTACCGGGGCGCGCTCCAGGGGAAAGAGCAGGGTGCGTGCATCTTGCAGCAACTCGACCAAAATGCCGCCCGCCCCCAGCGTGAGCGAGAGGCCAAACTGTGCATCGCGCTGTACGCCAACGATGATTTCGGCCACCACCTGCCCAGCCATCTGTTCGACCAAAAACTGGTCCGACAAATGGGCCATACGCGCCACCGCCTCGCGCACGCCTTGGGCGTCGCGCACCTGCAGCTGCACGCCGCCGGCCTCGGTTTTGTGGGCCAGATCGGCGGCCACAGCCTTGACCACCACCGGGTAGCCGATGTTGTCGGCAAAGGCCGGCGCCTCCTGGGCCCCGACTTGCGCACCGCGCGGCACCGACAACCCGTAAGCGGCCAGCGCGGCCTTGCCCTGAACCTCGGTCAGGGTGCGTGCCGGGCCTTTGTTTGCTGCAGCAACCGTGGCCAGCGGCTGCGCTGGCGGCTGAGCGGCGCGCGCTGCGCCAATGCCTGCGGCATGGGCAATAGCGTCCAGGCAATGGGCGATGCCATGCATGGGCGCGATGCCCTGCGCGAGCAGGGCCAAAGCGTGGCTTTCGGGCAGGTCCTCGGGCAAGGACGCGACCACCGTAGCCCCCCGCCCCCCGGCGCGCGCGGCAGCGGCAAAAGCACCCACCGTGGTGGCCCAGCTCTCGGCGCCGCAGCGGTCCAGGCGGGGGTAGTCCAGCACCAATAGGTGGGCGTCAAACTGGCAGTCCATCAGGCCGGCAAAGCACTCCGTCTGGGCGGCCAGATCGCCCCAGATATAGGTGTGGTAGTCCAGCGGATTGGCCACGTTGACCTTGTCACCCAGCACGGCGCGTAGGCGTGCGTCGGCCGCGGGCGGAATGCTTGGCATCTCCAGGCCGCGCGGCTGGGCCAGGTCGGCGACCAAAGAGGCTTCGCCGCCCGAGCAACTGGCAGAAATAATGCGCTTGCCTTGCAGCGGTCCATGCACATGCAAAAACTTGCAGGTCTCGATCAACTCAGCCGGGTCGCGCACCCGCGCTATGCCGCAGCGCGCAAACAGCGCGTCGTACAGGGCGTCGGGCCCGGCCAGCGAGCTGGTGTGGCTCATGGCGGTTTGCGCGCCCAGTGCCGAGGAGCCTGCCTTCAGCGCCACCAAAGGCACGCCCTGGCGCAAGGCCTTGATCGCCACGCGCGAAAACGCCGCCACGTCGTCCAGGCCTTCGATGTGCATGCCAATCACGCTCACCCGCGGGTCGGACAACAGGCACTCGACCAGGCTCTCCATGCTGTTGCCCGCTTTGTTGCCCACCGTGATCAGGTAGGCTAAGGGCATCCCGCGGGTTTGCATGGTCAGGTTCAGGCCGATGTTGCCGCTTTGGGTAATCAGGGCCACGCCTTGGCTTTGACGCTGGCCGCCATGCTGGTCGGGCCATAAGGCCACACCGTCCAAATAGTTGAGCATGCCGTAGCAATTGGGGCCGATCAGCGCCATGCTGCCCGCCGCCTGCACCAGTTCGGCTTGCAGCGCCACTCCCTCGCCGCCCACCTCGGCAAAGCCCGAGGCGTAGCAAATCGCGCCACCCGCACCGCGTGCGGCCAGTTGCCGTACGACCTCAATCGTGGCATGGCGTGGTACGGCCACAAAGCTGGCATCTGGCGCCTCGGGCAGGTCTTGCACGCTGGCAAAGCAGGGCAGACCATCCATCTCCTGGCGCGTGGGGTGCACCGGCCAGATCGGGCCTTCAAAGCCCAGGGCTTTGCACTGGCGCACCGCCTCGTGGGCCGAGGCGCCACCAAATACCGCAATATGGCGCGGCGACAACAAACGCCGCAGCGCTTTGGACTCGGCCATCGTAGCCATGGCTAAGCGCCGTGCACGCGCAGCATGGCGCGCGAAATAATGTGGCGCTGAATTTCGCTGGTGCCATCCCAAATGCGTTCCACGCGCGCATCACGCCAAAAACGCTCAATGGGCAGCTGGTTCATGAGGCCCATGCCGCCAAAAATTTGCAGCGCGTTATCGGTCACGCGCGCCAGCGCCTCCGAGGCAAACAGTTTGGCCATGGCCGCGTCCGAATCGCTCATGCTGCCCTGGTCGCATTTCCAGGCCGCTTGCAAAGTCAGCAGCTCGGCGGCGGCCAGCTCGGTCGCCATATCGGCCAGCTTGAAACCGGTACCCTGGAACTTGCCAATCGGTTGGCCAAACTGCTTGCGCGTCGCGGCCCATTCGGTGGCCATTTCCATCACCCGCTGACCGCGCCCCACACTGGTGGCGGCCACCGTCAGGCGCGTAGCGCCTAGCCACTGGCCCATCAGGTCAAAGCCCTGGCCTTCGTCGCCCAGGCGCTTATAGGCCGGCACCCGGCAATCGGTGAAAAACAGTTCGCACTGGTGGTAGCCCCGGTGCGAGACGCAAGCCGGCCCGCGCCGCACGGTCAGGCCGGGCGAGTCCAGGTCGACCAAAAAGCCGGTGATTTTTTTCTTCGGTCCATGCGCCGTGTCCTCGACGCCGGTGGCGGCAAACAGCACCACAAAGTCGCTCATATCGGCGTGGCTGATGAAGTGCTTGGTGCCGTTGATGAGGTAGTCGGCGTTCTCGCCACTGCCGTCGCGGGTGGCACGGGTTTGCATGCCGCGCACGTCCGAGCCGGCGTTGGGCTCGGTCATGGCCAGGCAATCATGGCGCGCCCCGCTGATGGTGGGCAGCAAATATTCTTCGATCTGCGCGCCCTGGCAGGCGCGCAAGATATTGCTCGGCCGCGCCACCAGCATTTGCAAGCCATAGGAGGCGCGCCCCAGCTCGCGCTCGAGCAGCGCCACCGTGAAATTGTCCAGCCCGCCGCCGCCCAACTCGGCGGGCATATTGGCCGCGTACAAACCCACCTCGATGGCCTTGGCCTGGATGGACTGCACCAGCTCAGGCGGGATGGCGTCGGTGCGCTCGACCAGATCCTCGTGCGGGTACAGCTCTTTTTCGACAAATGCGCGGACAGTGTCCACGATCATGGTTTGTTCGCTCGTCAGGGCAAATTGCATGGTGCGGCCTTTTAACAGGGGTAAAACGTTTTTAACAAATGCGTGGGAGCTGCTGGCTAAGCGAGGCCTCAGGCCGCCTTGCGCCGAATGCCGATGGGCGCGCCAGCCTGCGCCGGGCGCGCCAAGGCGCGGTGGGCTTGGTAAATCGCGGCTACGCGCTCGTGCAGATAGGCGGGCATGGGCGCGGCGCGGCCTTGGCGCATATCCACGTGCACCAGCATTTGCTCGCCGGTGGCCAGCACATGGCCTTCGGTGCCGTGGTGCATGGTGTGAAAAATATGCATGCGCTTGTCGTCCATGTCCAAAAGCTGCAGTGTCAGGCGCAGGGGTGCGCCTTCGGCCACTTCGCGGATGTTGTGGATCTGGGTTTGCACCGTGTAAAAGGACAGACCCTCTTCATCGCGGTAGCGCTCGTCGATGCCGATATGGCGAAAGTAGGCATCCGAGTTGTCGCCAAACACCAGCAAATAGCAGGACTCGCTCATATGCCCGTTGTAGTCCACCCATTCGGGCAGCACCTGGGGCTGGTGCAGGCACAGGGGCGCAGCGATGGGCGCCAGCGGGTCCCAGGTTTTGGCGGGCGTGCCTTCGAGCGGCGTGCCCAGGCGTTTTTCGGGGGTGTGCATAGGTTGGAGTGCTAATTTAGGGAATGCGCAGCGCGATTTTTTCTACAAAGCGCTTGGCCTCAAAGGCGGCCTGGGCGGCGGCGATGTCGCGCAAATCGTAACTGTCGGCCAGCAGCGGTTGGAGCCGGCCTTGCGCCAGATAGGCCAGCAGCTGTTCAAACACCGCATCGTCTTGCCAGGTGCAGCCCAGCAGGCGCAGGTCTTTGAGGTAGAGCGTGCGCAAGTCCAGCGTGACTTGCGGGCCGGCAATCGCGCCCGAGGTGGCATAGCGTCCGCCACGGCGCAGCACCTCCAAAAGCTGTGGCCAGGCCGCGCCGCCCACCAGATCGATCACCACGTCTACGCTGTCTTTGCCCAGGCTGGCGCGCAGCGTGGCGTGGCGGTCCAGGGTGTCTTGCGCGCCGATGCTGCGCAGCACCGCATGCTTGTCGGCTGCCGCCTGGGCGATGACCTGGGCGCCGCGCAGGTGCGCTAATTGCACCGCCGCACTGCCCACGCCGCCCGAGGCGCCGGTAATGAGCACGCGCTCGCCTGCTTGCAGCCCACTGCGGCTCAGCAGGTTCTCGGCGGTGGAATAGGCGCAGGGCAAGCAGGCCAGCGCCAGATCGCTCAGGGCGCTGTGCACCGGCAGCGCGGCCGTGGCGGCTACGCGGGTGTACTGGGCAAAAGCGCCGTCGCACTCCGATCCGAAGTAGTCAAAGTCGTAAGGCGCAGCCCCTGGCTTGCGCAGCACAGGGCGCACCAGCACGCGCTGGCCGATGCGCGCGGTATCCACACCCGCGCCCACAGCGGCGATATGGCCGCAGCAGTCGGCGCCCTGGATGCGCGGAAACACCATGGCCGCGCCGCCCCAAGAGGGCGTGGCGTCCTGCGCAGCATCAAAGCCCACCGACGCACCGTGCGTCGGGCTGTCCACGGTTTTGGAGTACCAGCCCACGCGGGTGTTGATGTCAGTGTTGTTGACCGCGCTGGCCGCTACACGAATCAGCACCTCGCCAGCGCGCGGTAGAGGAAGCGGCAGGTCCTCGCGGTACTGCAGTTGTTCGGGGCCGCCAAAGCCGGTCAGCAGCACGCCGTGCATGCGTTCGGGCAGCGTGGCGTGGGCCATGGGCTAGGGCGTTTTGGCTGGCGGCAGGGCTATTACCCGGCCCACGTACTGCGGCCGCGCCAGGCTGCGGTGCGCCGTGGCCAGCATCTGCACCTTGGCCATGACGGTGGGCGCAAACGCGCAGGCGCGCGGGCCGGTCATGTCGACGTTGAGCAGCATTTGCTCGCTATAGGCCATCAGCCGGTCATCGCCCTGGAGGTACAGGCCCAGGCCCAGGTGCATGCGCTTGGCATCATGCGCCAGCAACTGGCAATACACCTGCGCTTGCGCGCCCAGTTTGACCTCGTGCAAAAAGTTGATGTGCGCTTCCAATGTAAAGAGCGAATGCCCGGTCGCTTGGCGTCCGGCCGCGTCCAGGCCGATCTGGTCCATCAGCCCGTCCACGCCGTGGCTGAACAAGACCATGTAGTAACCGTCGCGCAAATGCCCGTTGAAGTCGACCCACTCGGCGACCACCGGGCATTGGTAGCACAGCAGTGTTTCAGGCATCGGGGGCGATACCGTGTTTGAGTTTGGTCGCTTTGATGGCCGCATGCACCGCCATCAGGCAGTCATCGCGGTAGCGCTCCCAGTCGGCAATGCTGCGGCCGTCCAGCTGCACTTCGCTGCCTTCGGCCACGGCATCGAGCAGGCTGTCGGTGAGCTCGGGCGCTTCCAGCTTGGTCCAGGGCAGCTTGAGCGCCGGGCCAAACTGCGCCATGAAGTGGCGCATGCCGGCATCGCCACCGGCCAGGGTGTAAATCAAAAAGCTGCCCATAAAAGACCAGCGCATACCGGCGCCAAAGCGGATGGCGTCGTCAATCTCGCCGGTAGTGGCCACGCCGTCGTTGACCAAGTGCAGCGACTCGCGCCACATGGCTTCTAACAAGCGATCGGCGACAAAGCCAGGTACTTCTTTGCGCACATGCAAAGGCCGCATGCTCAAGGAGCGATACACCTGCATGGCCGCCTGGATCGCCTCGGGCGAGGTGTTCACACCGCCCACCACTTCGACCAAAGGCAGCAAATACACCGGGTTGAACGGATGGCCCACCACGCAGCGTTCGGGGTATTTGGCATCAGCATAAAAGTCGCTGGGCAAGAGGCCCGAGGTGCTCGAACCAATCAGTACATTGGGCCGCGCGGCGGCGGTGATTTGCGCATGCAGCGCCAGCTTCAAGTCTTGGCGCTCGGGCGCGCTTTCTTGGATGAAGTCGGCCTGCGCCACGCATTCCTCTACCGTGGCGACAAACTTCAGGCGCGACTGCGAAGCGCCGGGTGCCAGGCCTTGGGCGGTGAGCGCGCCCCAGGCTTTGGCCGTGCGCTCGCGCAGCGCCGTTTCGGCGCCGGGGGCCGGGTCCCAGGCGATCACGTCCAGGCCATGGGCCAGCGCACGCGCCACCCAACCGCTACCGATCACGCCGGTGCCTAAAGCAGCAAAAGTTTTGATTTCAGTAACAAAAGACATAGTTTTCCTTGGTTTATCCGCGTTTTTTCAGGCCCATGGCCACGCGGCCTTCGGCCGGCGTCATGGGCTTGCCGCCCAGGCGGGTGATGATTTCCACTGCGCGCTCGGTCAGCGAACCATTGCTTGCGGGTACGCCCTTGTCCAGCCACAGGTTGTCTTCCAGCCCCACGCGCACATTGCCGCCCAAAATCACCGACTGGGCCAGCATGGGCATTTGCGAGCGGCCAATGCCAAAGGCCGACCAGACCACGCCTGGCGGCAGGTTGTCCACCATGGCTTTCATAGTGGTGGTGTCGGCCGGTGCGCCCCAGGGAATGCCCAGGCACAGTTGGAACAACGGGTTCTCCAGCAAGCCTTCTTTGATCATTTGCTTGGCAAACCAGAGGTGGCCGGTGTCAAAGATTTCGAGTTCGGCTTTCACGCCCAGCTCGGTAATGCGCTTGGCACCTGCCCGCAGCGCCATGGGGGTAGACACATAAATCGTGTCGCCGTCGCCGAAGTTGAGCGTGCCGCAGTCCAGGGTGCAGATTTCGGGCAGCAGTTGTTCCACATGGATGAGGCGCGCCATGGGGCCAATCAGGTCGGTGTTGGGGCCAAAGTGGGTGGGGTTCTCGCCTGCGCCGATTTCCAGATCGCCGCCCATGCCGGCGGTCAGGTTGACGATGATGTCTACGCCCGAATCACGGATGCGGTCCATCACCTCGGCATAGAGGGCCGGGTCGCGGCTGAATTTGCCGGTCTCGGGGTGGCGTACATGGCAGTGCACCACGGTGGCGCCGGCCTTGGCGGCCTCTACCGCCGCTGCCGCAATTTGCGTGGGCGTGACGGGAATGGCAGGGTGCTTGCCGACGGTGTCGCCCGCGCCGGTCAGTGCGCAGGTAATGATGACGTTGGGGTTCATAGTGCGTAGTCCGTTTCTTCAAGGTCAAGGATGGCTTTGAGCGCCTGCAAGTGCAGGGCGCAGGCGTCGGTGGGGTAATCGTTCCATTGGGCGGCAGCCAGGCTTGCTGCGGCATCGGGAATCAGGGCCAGCGGCCGGCCGGTGGACAGGGCCAGCACCTGCAGCTTGGCCGCTTTTTCCAGGTAGTAGAGCTCATCGAGCGCCTGGGCCACGCTGGGGCCTATCACCATGACGCCGTGGTTGCCCATGAAGAGCACGCTTTGTCCGCCCTCCATCAGCGCGGCGACGCGCTCGCCCTCCGAGGCCTGCAGCGCCATGCCGGCGTAATGGCGGTCGTAGGCGATGCGGCCATAAAAACGGCAGGCGTTTTGGTCCAGCATCAAAAACTCGTAGTCCTGCAGGCAGCACAGCGCGGTGGCATACGGCATGTGCGTGTGCAAGATGCAGCGCGCCTGCGGCAGGCGCTGGTGCAAAGCCGCGTGCAAATGCCAGGCGGTGGGGTCGGCGCCTTGCGCCAGTACGTCCTGGCTGCTTTGGTTCGCATCGAGCACCAGCAAATCACTGGCCCGGATGCGCGAGAAATGGCTGCCCACTGGGTTGAGCAAAAACTGCTGGCCGTCGCGGGAGACGGCCAGGCTGAAGTGGTTGGCAATGGATTCATGCATGTCCCAGCGCGCAGCCCAGCGAAATGCAGCGGCCAGATCGATGCGGGCTTGCAAGAGCAGGGCGTCAGAATGCATGGCGAATATCCTTCTACGGTGGACTGTAGTGGCCGGGCTGGGCCGGTTTTGCTAGCAGTGCGACACATTTTCCGCTAAATGCGACGCCCGGCCGCTGGCCGCGCCAATCGAAAGAATTGTCCATTTGGCCACCAAGACGCCGCCCTGAGCGAGATAGGGCGCCCCGCCTGTGTCACCATCGACACTACGGCCGCGCCTGTTCGGCTCGCACGCTTACGCCCACCATGTCTTTGCCCTTTTTGCCCCGCTTGCCGCGTTTGTCGCCGCTTACCTTGCCCCTGGCCTCTTTGCTCTCGGGGGTGAGCATGCTGGTGGTCGGCATTGCGCTGCTGACTGTGGCCATCGGCGCGCAGGCGGGGCTGGCCAAATACTCCAGCCTGGTGACCGGCATGATCATGTCGGCCTACTTTGCCGGCTTTGTGTACGGCACCTATGCCTGCCCGGTGCTGATCCGGCGCGTGGGCTACATCCGCGCCTTTGCCGTCATGGCCTCGGTGGCCTCGGCCTTGCCGGTGCTCCATGCGCTGTGGACCAACCCCTGGTTTTGGGGGCTGCTGCGCTTTACCACGGGCCTTTGCATTGTGGGCCTGTACATGGTGATCGAGAGCTGGCTCAATGTGGTGGCCGGGCGCGAAAGCCGGGGCAAGGTGTTTGCTGCCTATATGGCCGTCAGTGGCGTGTCCACCGCGCTGGGCCAGTGGCTGATATTGGTGGGGGGGCGTTTTGGCTTTGCGCCCTTTGCCTGGGTGTCTATCTTGTTTTCTTTTGCGCTGGTGCCCACCACCATGACCACCATCCGCGAGCCTAAGCAGACCCAGGCGCCCTCGATGAGCCTGGTCGCTTTGTTTGCGATTTCACCTATTGGCGCCATCGCCGCCATCGGCTCGGGCATGATCAGCGGCACTTTCTACAGTCTGGGCAATGTGTTTGGCCAGGGCGTGGGCTTTAGCGACAGCCACACCGCCACCTTCATGGCCGCCACGATTTTGAGCGGCGCGGCCTTCCAGTACCCGGTGGGCCATTTGTCCGACCGCTACGACCGGCGCTGGATTTTGATCTGGGTGTGCCTGATCTCCTGCGTGCTGGCGGCTATCGGCTTTTACCTGGCGCGCGAGTATGAAAACCTGCTGGTCATGCTGGGCATTTTGTACGGCGCGCTCTCGTTTTCCATTTACGGCCTGAGCGTGGCGCATACCAACGACCTGATTGAGCCGTCCAAAGTGCTGGAGACTACCGGCGGGCTGTTGCTGCTCTATGGCATTGGCGCCACTGTAGGCCCCACGCTGGCCGGCGGCATGATGGACCAGCTGGGCCCCGAGAGCCTGATGCTGTATTTCTCGGTTGTGCTTTTGGGCCTGGCCGGCGCCGTCTGGTATTTCGTGCTGCGCCAAAGCGCCCTGGCCTCCACGCCGGCCCACCGCGCCGATTACGTGATGATGGACGCCAGCTCCCAGGCGGCGCTGCAAATGGACCCGCGGGCTTTGCCGCAAGAAGGCCAGTAAGCCTGCGCCGCGACAGGCGCTTTTTCGTCAGGCCAGCGCTTCTTCCTGCTTGGCCGGCACGGCTGGGCTGCAGACCTGGGCGGCAATGTCTAAGGCGCGCAGACGCAGGGCCGGGTCAAACACATCGCACACCAGCATGAGCTCGTTGGCGCCGGTGTGCTGGGCCAGCGCGTGCAGGCCTTCGCGCACCGTGTCGGGCCCGCCTACGACGGCGGCGCCCAAAAAGTCGGCAATACCAGCGCGCTCGGACGGCGTGCATTGCGCCATAAACCCGGCCTGCGGCGGCTGCATGCGCTGGCGCTCGCCGCGCAGCATGCCCAGCACACGCTGGTAAATGCTGCTGGCCAAGAACTGCGCCTCGTCGTCGCTGGGCGCGGCGATCAGCGGCACCCCGATGGCTACATAGGGCGCAGCCAGGTGCGCCGAGGGCTGGAACAAGCGCCGGTACAGATCGAGCGCCTGCATCAAGAGGCGCGGCGCAAAGTGCGATGCAAAGGCATAGGGCAGGCCGCGCTGGGCCGCAAGCTGCGCCGAGTACAGGCTCGAGCCCAGCAGCCAAATAGGCACTTGCGTGCCTGCCCCGGGCATGGCGATCAGGCGCTGGCCTGGTTGGGCGGGGCCCAGCAGGCGCTGCAGCTCGGCGACATCGCGCGGGAAGTCTTCTTCGGTCTCCACCCGGTCACGGCGCAGGGCGCGCATGGTCAGTGGGTCGGTGCCGGGGGCGCGGCCCAGGCCCAGGTCGATGCGGCCGGGGTAGAGCTCGGCCAGCGTGCCAAAGGCCTCTGCTACCACCAGCGGCGCATGGTTGGGCAGCATGATGCCGCCCGAGCCCACCCGGATGCGTTCGGTAGCCCCCGCCAGATGCCCCACCAGCACGGCGGTAGCCGAACTGGCGATGCCCTGCATATTGTGGTGCTCGGCGACCCAGTAGCGCACAAAGCCCAGGCGCTCGGCGTGCTGCACTGTTTGGCGCGCCACGTCCAGGGCCTGGGCGACGGTATGGCCCTCGCGCACGGACACCAGGTCAAGCATGGACAGAGAAAACGGTGGGGTGCTGGGCATGGCGGTCAATCGAAAACTGCATTATGCGCAGCGCCGCCGGGCTTCACAGCGCGGGGGCACAATGGGCTTTTATCGCATTGCCGCCTTGGAGTCCTTATGCACCCTAGCCCCTCATCGGCGTCGGCCGACCCCTCCGCAACGGCGGCCTCTGCCGTCGACCAGGCGCAGCTGGCCCTGCTGCGCGCGCACCGGCGGGCCCACCGGCGCGTGCGCCCGCTCACCACCCAACTCCCCCTGCCCGCGCCCTCGGACCCGCCGCCCCTGACCCGGGGCCAGCGCCTGGCCGACGGCGTGGCGGCCACCATTGGCTCGTGGCGCTTTATCGTGATCCAAAGCACGGCGATCGTGTTGTGGATCAGTGGCAACGTCTGGTTTGGCGCCGGTTCCTGGGACCCTTACCCATTTATCTTGCTCAATTTGCTGCTGTCGTTCCAGGCCGCTTACACCGCCCCGGCCATCATGATGAGCCAAAACCGCCAGTCCGAGCTGGACCGCCGCCACGCCCAAAACGACTACGAAATCAACGTCAAAGCCGAGCTGGAAATCGAGTTGCTGCACGAAAAAATCGACATCCTCAAGGAGCGCGAATTATTGGCCCTGACCGAGGCGGTGCGCCAACTCTCCCAGCAGCTGGACGCGCTGTCGCATAAGCTGCGCTAAGGCCTCTAAGATCGGGCCTATGCACACGAGCGCACTTGTACTTTTTTCTGGTGGACAAGACTCCACCACCTGTCTGGCCTGGGCGCTGTCGCGCTACGAACGCGTGGAGACCGTCGCCTTTGACTACGGCCAACGCCACCGCATTGAGCTCGATGCACGGCTGAACGTGGTGCGCGCCATGCGCGAGGGCTTCCCGCACTGGGCTGCCAAGCTGGGCGAGGACCATTTGCTGGACGCCTCGGTGCTGGGCGCGGTCAGCGACACTGCCCTCACGCGCGAAACCGCCATCGCCATGCAGGCCAACGGCCTGCCCAACACCTTTGTGCCTGGGCGCAACCTGCTGTTCATGACGCTGGCGGCCGCGCTGGCGTACCGGCGGGGCGTGCAGGTGCTGGTCACGGGCGTGTGCGAGACCGATTTTTCGGGCTACCCCGACTGCCGCGACGACACCATGAAAGCCCTGCAAGTGGCCTTGTCGTTGGGTATGGACACGCGCTTTTTGATCGAAACCCCGCTTATGTGGATCGACAAAGCGGCCACCTGGACGCTGGCGCACACCCTGGGCGGCGCACCGATGGTGGACCTTATCGTGGAACACAGCCACACCTGCTACCTGGGCGAGCGCAGCCAGCGCCACGCTTGGGGTTATGGCTGCGGCCAGTGCCCGGCCTGCCAGCTGCGGGCGCAGGGGTTTGCCCGCTTTACCGGGGCGCCGGGCTAAGCGCGCAGCAAGCCGTCCAGGCGCGGATCCCAGCGGTAGCCGGGGAAAAGGCGCTCGGTATCTTCCCGCGCCACGCCTTGGGTGCCAGCCAAAACTTGCGCAAAGACGGCCCGAAAATCGTGGTGCACCGGCAGATCGCGCCCTTCGTTCAAATTGCCTGCGGCCAGACCACTCCATTGGCCGTGCCAGCGCCCGCCAGCCACGGCATTGCCCATTAGCCACATCACGTTGCCGTGCCCGTGGTCGGTGCCCCGGGTGCCGTTTTCGGCGCAGGTGCGGCCAAATTCGCTGGCCACGACCACCACGTCTTGCGGCTCCGAAAAATGGCGGCGCAACTGCAGCAGGGCGCGGCTGAGGTTGGCGAGGTTGTTGGCCAAAGTGCCGGTGCTGTTGCCCTGGTTGAGGTGCGTGTCCCAGCCGCCGGCGGACAAAAAGCCCAGGCGCAGCTGGCGGTTTTTGCCCATGAGCGTACCCAGGTTTTGCGCATCGAGCGCCAGGCCCTGGGCCGGCGGCGCGCCATTGTTGGCCGCTTGCTGGATGGCGCTGTCGCTGCCGGCGCTGCTTGCCATGGCCACGGGCGGTGCGGCCATGGCCGCTTCCGTTTGCGCCTGCGTCAGCATGGCCGCGGTTTGCATGCGGCTGTCGGCGCCGGCCTGCGCTGATTGGGCCAAACTGGGGTTGGCCGCGTACATCTTGAGGATGGCCTCACGGGTGCGGGTGTCGGCCAAGGCGCCAGCGCGGGTGGCGGCTTGGCCGCTGGCGACCAGCTGCACCGCCTGCGGGCCGGCCAGAATTTGCGGGTTGGCCTCGCCCACGCCCAGGGCACTGCGCTCTGCGCCGTAGAGCGCCGAGAGATGGTTCATCCAGCCCGCGCCCGCCGCGCTGGAGCCGGGCAGGCCGGTTTCCCAGTGGTGCTGCGCATCAAAGTGCGAGCGCGTGCTATCGGGCGAGCCAGCGCCCGGAATCGCCGCCAGCACGCCTTGCTGCCACAGCGGCATCAGGCCGGCCAGGGCCGGGTGCAGGCCAAACAGCTTGTCCAGCGCCAGCGTGCTGGACGCGCCGCCATCGGGCCTGGCGATGGCGATGCTGGGGCGCAGCTTGTAGTACTGCGCGTCCCCATGCGGCACCAGGGCCGAGATGCCGTCATAGGCGCCGCGCAAAAACACCAGCACCAAGCGCCCGGGCGCGCTACCCGGCGCATCGGCCCAGGCCGGGCGCATAGCCCAGGCGTTGGCACCCAGAAACATGAGGGCGTGGCGGCGGTTCAGCGGCATGGTGGGTTTGTTGAATGCGCTCATTTGTACATGAACTCGGGGCTGCCCAGCACAAAGCCCAGGCGCTGCGCCGGGGCTTGCTGCAGCACCGCGCTGCGGGTGGCTGGGCTCAGCAGCGGGTAGAGCGCGTCCCACTCGGGGGCATTGCGGGCGATGTTCAGGGCAAAGTCCAGCCGGCGCGTGAGCGCCTCGGGCGCCAGCCAGGTGGCGCTGTCAATAGGGTAGCCGTCGGGGGTTTGCCATTGGTGGATGGGCTGGCCGGCCACGGCGGCGTAGCCCCAGGCCTGCACCCACTTGCTGCGGTCCTCTGCGGCGCGCACTGTGTGCAAGGCGGTGCAGGCGAACTCGTAAGGCGTTTTGAACAAGCGGTTCTCGCTGGCCCAAAAGGCCGGGCTGTCCAGCAGCACCTGCATCACCTGGCGGATGTCGCCACCACTGGCCAAAAAGCGCGCCTCCAGCGCGGCCAGCAAGTCGGGCGGCGGCGCGTCGGCTACAAAATACTGCGCCAGGCGCAAAGCAATGCGCTTGGCCGTGGCCGGCTGGCGCGCCAAAAAGCGGATGGCTTGCTCGCCCTCGCTTTGGCCCGCTTGCAGGGGGCTGGCGGGGTATTTGTGGCCCAGCACGGTCTTGGTGCCGTTGTCATGTGCGCGGCTGACGAACTGAAACCCTTTGGCCGTTTGGCCCGAAATGGTCCAGCCGGTGAGTACCCGCGCCAGGGCGCGCACATCGTCCTGGGTGTAGCCGCCGTGCACGCCCAGGGTGTGCAGCTCGAGCAGTTCGCGGGCGTAGTTTTCATTGAGGCCGCGGTTGTCACGGGCGCTTTGCGGGTCCACGCTTTGCCACTGGTCCAGGTAATACAGCATGGCCGGGTGCTGGGCGCTGGCCAGCACCAGGTCTTCAAACTTGCCCAGCGCATGGGCGCGCGCCACATGCAGCGCGTAATGGCCGCCAAAGGGGCGCACCGGGCCCTTGTTTTGGTAGATATTGAAGTGGTTGAACCAAAACTCGGTCATGCGCGCCAGCAGCGGGTTTTCCAGGCTGTCGTTGCTGCAACTGGCCAGGCGCCAGGCGACTGCTTTGTTCACCATGGTGCGGTTGAAGTGCAGGGCCTCGGTGGGCTGCGAAAAATCAAAGCGCTTGTCGTTGGGCAGGGCCTCGTTGACCGGGTTGGCAGCGGTCACCGCGGCGCGGGCCTCGCGCTCTTTTTTGGCGCCTTCAAAAAGCTGGGGCAGGGTTTGGTCTATCTCCGCCAGCATGGGGGGCAAGGTGGGCGCTTGCTGGCTGGCAACCCAGGCGGCGTCGAGCTGGGCGTGGGCCCAATGGCGCGCATCGGGCGCGTTGTGCACCGATTGCAAGAGCGCAGGGCTGGGGCCGTAGCCCAGGCGGTTGAGCGCGCGCCAGCGTGCGGCCGGGCTGCTGGTGTCAAAAGAGACGGTGGTGACCGCTGCGGCTGCGGGGCTGCGCGACCCCACGCCAGGCGCTTGGGCGCATGCACCCAGCACCAGCAGCAATGCGCCCACTGCGGCCAGGCGGTAGCGGGCGTGCAGGTGGCGCATTGGCATGGTGGGGCGGGCCCTAGTTGCGCACGCCGCTGGCGACATGGCCGGCGGGCACGTGGCGCGCCGCCGACTCGATGTGGCCGGTCTGGTCGTCAAAGAAAAAGTCCGGCTCGAACTCGCGCAGAAAAGCGCCTTTGTCCAAGCCGCCCAAAAACATGGCCTCATCGATCTCGATATTCCAGTCCATCAGCGTGCGGATGGCGCGCTCGTGGGCCGGGGCGCTGCGCGCCGTCACCAGCGCCGTGCGTATGCGCATGGCCGGGCGCGCCGCTTGCTGCAGTTGGTGCAAGGCCACCAAAAGGGGTTTGAAGGGGCCGTCGGGCAGGGGTTGGGCCGCTTTGTCCTGCTCGTGCTGCTGAAAAGCGTCCAGCCCCTGCGACTGGTAGACGCGCTCGGCCTCGTCGCTAAAGAGCACCGCGTCGCCGTCAAAAGCAATGCGCACCTCGTGCGGATGCGCCGCGCTGGCGTGCGCCGACTGCGGGTAGACCTGCGCGGCCGGCACACCGGCGCCCAGGGCGGCGCGCACGTCGCTCAGGTGGGTGCTCAGAAATAAATTGGCCTTCAGTGGCTGCAAATAGCGCCAGGGCGACTCACCGCGCGTGAAGGTGCAGCGGATGATGGGCAGCTGGTAATGCGCCGCCGACTTCATTACCCGCAGGCCGCTGACCGGGTCGTTGCGCGAGAGGATGACCACCTCGACGCGCTTGCTGGGCTCGCTGCCCTCGTCGTTAAAAGCCAAAAGCTTTTTCACCAGAGAAAAAGCCACACCCGGCGTGGCCGGCGTGTCCAGGCGCTGGCGTTGCAGCTGCATGTAGGCGCGGTCGTCGCCTTGCTCGAACACTTCGTTTTCCTCCTCGAAATCAAAGAGCGCGCGCGAAGAAATCGCCACAACCAGTTTTCCGTCCAGGGTAGTGGCCATGGGGTACCCCGCCTAGCTTTGCAAAAACATGCGGTAGACCGGGTTGTCGGTCTCTTCCACATAGGGGTAGCCCAGCGTGCGTAAAAACGTGGCAAAGGCCTTGTTGTCGGCCTTGGGCACCTGCAGCCCCACCAAAATGCGGCCGTAGTCGGCGCCCTGGTTGCGGTAATGAAACAGGCTGATGTTCCAACCCGGACGCATCAGGCTCAAAAACTTCATGAGCGCACCGGGCCGCTCTGGGAACACAAAGCGCAGCACGCGCTCGTCCTGCGCCAGGGACGAGACGCCGCCCACCATGTGGCGGATGTGCTCCTGGGCCAATTCGTCGTGCGTCAGGTCGATGGCGCCAAAGCCGTTTTTGACAAAGTTGCGGGCAATGCGCCCGGACTCGCCCGGGCCTTTGGTGCTCAGGCCCACAAACACATGCGCCTTGGCCGCGTCGTTCATGCGGTAGTTGAACTCGGTGACGTTGCGCGGCCCGCCCGGCAGCGCGCCAATCAGCTCGCAAAAGCGCTTGAAGCTGCCGCGCTCTTCGGGGATGGTGACGGCGAACAAAGCCTCGCGCTCCTCGCCCACTTCGGCGCGCTCGGCGACAAAGCGCAGGCGGTCAAAATTCATATTGGCGCCGCACAAAATCGCGGCATAGGTCTGGCCCTTGGCTTTGTGCGCAGCAGCGTATTTTTTGATCGCTGCCACCGCCAGCGCGCCCGAGGGCTCGACGATGGAGCGCGTGTCCACAAAAATGTCTTTGATCGCCGCGCACACTGCGTCGGTGTCCACGGTGATGAACTCGTCCACCAGGCCGCGCGCGATGCGGAAAGTCTCCTCGCCTACCAGCTTGACGGCCGTGCCGTCCGAAAACAGGCCCACGTCGGCCAGCGTTACCCGCTTGCCGCTTGCCACCGACTGCATCATCGCGTCCGAGTCGTTCATTTGTACGCCGATGACCTTCACCTCCGGCCGCACTGCCTTGATGTAGTTGGCCACGCCGCTGACCAGCCCGCCCCCGCCGATGGCCACAAACACCGCATCGAGCGGGCCTTGGTGCTGGCGCAAAATTTCCATGGCCACGGTGCCCTGGCCGGCGATCACGTCCGGGTCGTCAAACGGGTGGACAAAGGTCATGCCCTGCTTTTTCTCAAGGGTCAGCGCGTGGTTGTAGGCGTCGGTATAGCTGTCACCGTGCAGCACCACCTCGCCGCCAAAGCCGCGTACCGCATCCACTTTCACTTGCGGCGTGGTGGTCGGCATCACGATGACGGCACGCGCGCCCAGGCGGCTGGCGGCCAGCGCCACGCCCTGGGCGTGGTTGCCGGCCGAAGCGCATATCACGCCTTTTTTGAGCTGCGCAGGGCTTAGGTGCGCCATTTTGTTGTACGCGCCGCGCAGCTTAAAACTGCGCACCACCTGCTGGTCCTCACGTTTGAGCAGCACGGTGTTGTGAATGCGCTGGCTCAGGGTGTGGGCTACTTGCAGCGCCGATTCGGTGGCCACGTCGTAAACACGGGCATTGAGGATTTTGGTCAGGTAGTCGGCGGGCGACAGAGCAGGGGCTTTTTTCATAGGGCTGGAGAGTGCAAGCCGCATGATAATCCCCGGCTTTGCCGCGCACGCCTGCGGCCCACCACTGCACAAGGAGAGACTTTATGGAATGCACAGTCAGCTGGACCGGTAACAGCGGCACCCGCTCGGGCATGGGTTTTGTGGCCGAAACCGGCAGCGGCCATGTGCTGGTGATGGACGGCGCCCCGGACGCGGCCAAGCCCGACAACGGCGGCCAAAACCTGGCGCCCCGCCCCATGGAAACCGTGCTCGCCGGTACCGGCGGCTGCAGCGCTTATGACGTGGTGCTGATTTTGAAGCGCGGCCGCCACGCGGTGCAAGGCTGCAGCGTCAAGCTCAGTAGCGAGCGCGCCGACACCGACCCCAAGGTGTTTACCAAGATCCACATGCATTTCACGGTGACGGGCAGCAATATCCCGGCCAGCGCGGTGGAGCGCGCCATTGCCATGAGCCACGAAAAATACTGCTCAGCCAGCATCATGCTGGGCAAAACCGCCGAGATGACGACCAGCTTTGAGGTGCGCGAGCCGGGCGCCGCTTAAGCCCCAGGCCCGATTGGCTATGGCCTAGATGCGGTGCGCCACGGTCGTCATGACCTTGGCGGCCGCGCCCATCAGGGCGCCGACCACGGCCGGCAGCTGCGCCGCGCCGGCGGCTTGGGCCTGGCGGGCATGGGCGATTTCATCGTCGCGCATCTGGCTGACGATGGCCCGCGAGGCCTGGTCCGCCGCGGGCAACTGCGCCAAATGGCTGTCCAAATGGGCGCCGACCCGGTTTTCCGTTTCCACCACAAAGCCTAGGCTGACCTGGTCACCGAGCTTGCCGGCCAGCAGGCCTAGCGCAAACGCGCCGCCGTACCACAGCGGATTGAGCACCGAGGGGCGGGCGCCTAACTCCTGCAGGCGCTGCGCGGTCCAGGCCAGGTGGTCGGTTTCCTCGTGGCAGGCCTGCAGGTAGTGCGCCCGCAGAGCGGGGTTGGGTGTGGCCAGGGCTTGCGCGGTGTACAGCGCCTGGGCGCAGACTTCGCCGACGTGGTTGACGCGCATCAGGCTGGCCGAGAGGTTTTTCTCGGCCTCGCTCAGCGCCCCCGGGGCCGACTGCGGCGGCGGGCAGGGCTGGCTGGCGTGCGGTGTGGCAAACAAGGTGCGCAAGGCGGTATCCAGCGCGCTGATGACATGGTCTGTGGTGCTCATCCGTCCAGCTTACATGAATCTGTCAAGGGTAAACCCTAGGTTTTGCACAATGATTGCAAGAAACGTTGCTGTGAGGCGACATATGGGCTATTTATCCGGCGCCCAAAGGGTCTTTTGTTTGTCACAAGGCCGGTGCTCTGGTGCAATAGGCGCAGCTTACTGACTTTCAGCGGGCAGTGGCGGCCCCAGGACGCTTGGGATCGCCCGGTTTTGTACAACTTTGGAGATTTTTGAAATGAAAAAAACACTCATCGCATTGGCAGCCGTGGCTGCAACTGGTGCGTCTTTTGCGCAAGTGACCATGGCCGGAAGTGTCGGTGTGAGCTGGCAGCAAAGCCCCGTTATTGCAGCAGCCAATAACGGCCAACACGTTCAAGGCCTGGCTATTCAAGACGGCGAGATTTATGTCACCGCTACAGAAGATATGGGCGGCGGCTGGGGCGCTACCGCACGTGGCGGCTGGACAATGCGTGGCCGTGCCAACGCGGTAGCTGACCGTGATGCAACCGTTTCGTTGCGCACGCCTGCTGGCGTGGTAACCGCTGGTGCTCTGCGTTCTTGCGGAAACATCACGGGTCAGGCGCTGTCTGGCGTAGTTACCGGTACCGTGTACTCGGGTAACGAGAGCAACAACTATGTCCCGATCGACAAGTGCTCCTTGATTGATGTCGTGAACTTTGCAACAAAGGTCAGCGACGTAACTTTGGTCTTGACTTACGGCGAATTTGAGGGCGGCATCCCTGGTACCAGCGGTAACGACCGCGGTAACGGCTTGGGCATCACCTTCACCGACGTTTCTGCCCAATACACCGCTGGGGCCTTGTTTGTTGGTTTGGATTGGACCCACTTCAATGCAACCACAATCAACTACACAGGCGCTAACCAAGCTGCGGCCACAGGCGCTGCTTTGACCGCTGTTGATGGCGTGGACCGCTATCGCTTGTATGCCAAGTACGACGCTGGCTTTGCCAAATTCGGCCTGGGCTATCAAATGAAGGGTATGGCTGCTGACCAATACGCTGCTTCCGTAGCCGTTCCCGTGGGCAATTTCACCTTCGGCCTGGACTACATGGCACGCGGTGAGCAAACTTATGTTCCCAAAAATGCTGCCGAAGCGGCTGCTGGCTGGGCTCTGAGCAATGCTCGCACCGGTGACAAGGCTTCGTCTGCCGTTGGTGTTGCTGCGAACTACAACTTCAGCAAGACAACCACGCTGAACGTCAGCTACATCACCTACTCGGACGCTGGTGTTAACACCAAGTTTGCGCCTGGTAGCTTGACTACAGCCGGTTCCACTACCGCCCAGTTGGATACGGAATACCGTATCCGCTTGATGAAGACTTTCTAATGAGTCCGCTGGCTTTGGCCAGCTGATAGAGAGCTTTCAAAGCCCCCCAGTTTCGGCTGGGGGGCTTTTTCTTTTGGTGCCGGGGCTGGGCCTCGCCTAGGGCTGGCTTTCAAGTGTTCCCAGCGCGGGCGGGCGCCCCCTGGCTCCGGTTCTGTTGCTTTGGGGCAACAAATCGGCCCCCTAAGGGCGTCCAGGACCTCAATTGCGTTGTCCGCGATTCCTTTAGATGTTGTAATAAATCCGTTCAATTTGTGAAATTCATCAAATTGCGCGAGCCGAGCTAGGCTGACGGTCGTCGCCATGCAACGGTTTAAATTGTTCAACTCTAGGAATCAAGAAATGAAAAAATCTCTTATCGCATTGGCTGCCATCGCAGCGGTTGGCGCTGCTTCTGCCCAAGTTACCGTTTACGGTAAATTGGACGTTGGTGTTTCGAACACATCCGCAGGCGGAACTGTGATCGGTGTAAACACCTGGGAAACCAGCCGTTTTGGCGTTAAGGCAGAGCAAAAAGAAGCCGGCTTGACTTTCTCGGTCAACCTGGAAGGCAAGATCTCCAACGGCGCTGGCGCATTCGGCGGCTTTGACCGTACAGCCACTGTTGGCGTGTCTGGCGGCTTCGGAACAGTGACCATTGGTAGCCAGTGGACACCGTTTGACAATGCGATCTGGACCAGCGATGCGTTGGAATACAACGGCTTCACACCCCTGACCGGTCTGAAAGCTGCTTGGAACTACGACTTGGGCAATGCGCCCAACATGTACGGCAATGCCGTCAACTCCATCCAGTACGCAACGCCTGACATGAATGGTTTCCAAGCCATCATTTTGACTGCTCCTAACAACGGCGGTGCATTCTCTGGCGCTAAAGACTACTCCGGTATCGGCCTGAACTACGCAAAAGGTCCTTTGACCATCAACTTTGCGACTCAGTCCTTCAGCGGCGCAGGCACACCTACTTCTAACTCCAACGTTTTGTCTTTCCAGTACAACATGGGCACAGCAATCGTCATGGGTGGCGTTGTGAACTCTGACAGCGGTTCGAACACCGGCTGGGGTGCTGCTAACTGGAATGTTGGAACAGACAAGGGCTATATCGTTGGCGTGAAAGTGCCAATGGGTAAAAACTCGGTGTCCGTTGGCTTCTCTGGCAACACCAACTCGGTGTCTGGCAAAGACAAGACCATCAATTCTTGGGGCGCTCAGTTCATCCAAGGTTTGACCAAGTCGACCAAGGCTTACTACGGTATCCAGTCTGTTGACGGAAACAACAAGACCGGTGCTGGCCTGCAATACAACTTCTAATTCCCTGCTGGCCTTGCGCCAGCGTCTGAATTCATAAGTACAAAAGCCCCGCTGTGGAAACACAGCGGGGCTTTTTGTTTTCTAGACCAGCAACTGGCATCAAGCCAGTGGGTGATTAGAAGTTGACGCGCAGACCGGCGCTGTACTTGTTGGCGCTGTCGACCGATTGCAGGCCCACGTAAGCAACGGTTGCTTTGGTCACAGCGGCGATATATTGCGCACCCCAAGCCCCAATGGTCTTGTCAACACCCGACACGCTCGCTTTGTTTGAAGCGTAACCAACGGAGACAGAGTTCGCGCCCATCGGTACTTTCACGCCGAGCGTATAGCCAGTTTCGGTCGAGGAGCCGTAGTCCGTATTGACCCATCCGCCGTACAGGTTTGCTGCACCCACGTTGTAGTTGATAGCGAACACATTGGTTTTTGTGGATGCGGTGGAAGTTTGTTTGCCTCCAACCAATGCGCCATCAAACGATTGGTTGGCATAGTTGATAACCAGCGGTCCCTTGACGTAGTTCAGACCAAAACCCGTGTAGTTGGTAGAGCCCTGTGTGTTGCCAGTTACGTTGTTGGCGACCAACAAGAAACCTTGGAAGCCACCCATATCAGGCGTTGCGTACTGGATGGAGCTTTTTGCGTTACCCATGCCGGTATTGCCAACGTCGGCGTTCCAAAGGCCAGCAGCCAGCGGTGTGAAGCCGTTGTATTCCAGTGCGTCTGTCGTCCAGATGGCATTGTCAACGGGGGTCCATTGGTTACCGATGGTCACAGCACCAAAACTGCCAGCCAGACCGACGGTAGCGGTACGGTCAAAGCCTTGGAAAGCGGCTTGGCCATTGGAGTTATCACGCAATTTGCCTTCCAGAACGACGGAGGCTGTCATGCTTCCCACTTTGTCTTCGGCCTTGACGCCAAAACGGCTTGTTTCCCAGCCATTCAAACCCACACTGGAGCCTGCCGATGTATTGGTAAAGGCTGCGTCCAACTTACCGTAAACCGTAACCTGCGCAGAAGCAGCGCCAACCGCCGCAATAGCAGCCAAAGCAACAAGAGTTTTTTTCATAGTTAATCCCTGAAAATTGTTAAAAAAGACATGTTCTTCAAAAAGAACACAATATATTGGAGCATGGACGCGCCGTCAGCGGCAATGAAAGCCCGCTGCAAAGGGCTTTAGAAATCTAATTAGTTGCCAATTTACAACGTAAACCGGGCCGCAGTGGGCTCGGGTTTAGCCCGCCGCGTTCTTGCGGTTGGGGCAGTCGCGCTTGGTGCAGTTGGCGTACAGGCTGAGCGCGTGGTCGGTGATGACAAAGCCTTTGGACAGGGCCACCGCATGCTGGCGTTTCTCGATTTCGGCGTCGTAAAACTCTTCCACCTGCCCGCAATCGAGGCAGACCAGGTGGTCGTGGTGCTCGCCTTGGTCGAGTTCAAAGACCGATTTGCCGCCCTCAAACTGGCTGCGTTTGAGGATGCTGGCCTGCTCGAATTGCGTCAACACCCGGTAGACAGTGGCCAGCCCGACGTCGGCCCGCTCTTGCAGCAGCACCCTAAAAACGTCCTCGGCCGACATGTGTCGCTGCGTGCTGCGCTGGAAAACCTCCAGGATTTTCAGGCGCGGCACCGTGGCTTTGAGGCCGGTGTTTTTGAGTTCGTCGATGTTGGTCATGCGCAGTGTTGGGGGCCAAAAGCGGCCCAAACAGGCCAAAAAGTGCGAGGCTACAATGAGACGATCTTACTGCCGCATGACCTCCATGACATTTGACACTCGCTTCCAACGCCTTCTGGGCATGGCAATTTCGCTCTGCGCGGGCCTGTGGCTGAGCGCTTGCGGCACCCTGGACAGCGCCAGCACCACCGTCGTCGGCGTGCTAGAGCCCTACAAAATGGAAATTGTGCAGGGCAATGTGGTCACCAAAGAGCAGATCGCCGCACTGACCAAGGGCCTTACTCGCACCCAGGTCATGATGGTGGTGGGCACCCCCCTGATCGCCAGTGCCTTCCACGGCGACCGCTGGGACTACACTTTTAGCCTACAGCGCCAGGGCAAAGAGCCGCAGCTGCGCCGGGTTTCGGTGTTTTTCACCGGCGACCGGATGGACCGCGTAGAGTCCGACGCCTTGCCCACTGAGGCCGACTTTGTTGCCAGCCTGCGCAAAGCCATTGATCTGCCCCCGGCCAAGCCCATGGAGGCGAGCCCTGCACAGCTGGCGCAGTTCCCCGGTCCGGCGCCCAAACCTGCCGTGGTGCCCCCTGCGCCCTCAAACACGAATTACCCCCCGCTGGAGCCTTAAGGCGCCCGCCAGCCCGTCTCACCCGAGGAGAGCGCACAGATGACGCACGCCATTGCCGTTGCCGGTGCCTCCGGGCGCATGGGGCACATGCTGATCGAAGCCGTCCACCAAGCCCCCGATTGCCACCTGGCCGGCGCCCTGGACCGTGCCGACAGCGCCGTCTTGGGCCAAGACGCCGGCGCTTTTGCCGGTCTGAGCCTGGGCGTGCCCATCAGCGCGGACCTCGCCAGCGGCTTGCACAACAGCCGCTTTTTGATCGATTTCACCCGCCCAGAGGGCACCATGGCGCATCTGGAGGTCTGCCGCGCGCAGGGCGTGGCCATGGTGATTGGCACGACTGGCTTGAGCGATGCGCAAAAAAGCACCATCGCCCAGGCCTCCCGCGATATTGCGATCATGCTGGCGCCCAATATGAGCGTGGGCGTTAACGTCACCCTCAAGCTGTTGGAGCTGGCCGCCAAGGCGCTGGCTACGGGCTATGACATCGAAATTATCGAGGCGCACCATCGCCACAAAGTGGACGCACCCTCGGGTACGGCGCTGCAGATGGGGGAGGTCATCGCCAAGGCCCAGGGCCGCAGCCTGGCCGATTGCGCGGTCTACGCCCGCGAGGGCATCACCGGCGAGCGCGACCCCTCGAGCATCGGCTTTGCCACCATTCGTGGTGGCGATATCGTGGGCGACCACACGGTTTTGTTCGCCGGCACCGGCGAGCGCATCGAAATCAGCCACAAGTCTTCCAGCCGCCAAACCTATGCCCAAGGCAGTTTGCGCGCTGTGCGCTTCTTAGCGGGGCAAAAAAACGGCTTGTTCGACATGTTTGACGTGCTGGGATTGCGGTGAACCCTTTGGCCGGGGCCTTTCAGGGCGACGCCGTGCACCAGGCGGTATCGGTGCTTTTGCTGGCCATGTCGGTGGCAAGCTGGTCGGTCATTTTGTGGAAACTTTGGCTCTTGCGCGGCGCGATGGCCGGTACGCAGCGCAGCATTGCCGCTTTTTGGCAGGCCGCCGGTGTGGATGAAGCGGCGGCGCTTTTGCCCGCTTTTGACCGCCACCATTTGGTATCGCCCATGGTGCAGGCCTGCCAGGCGCAGGCCAAGGCAGCAGGCGGGCCGGCGCACTTGGGCGCACAGGGGCAGGTCGACGCTGGATTTACCCGCGTTATCCGGGGTGCCCTGAGCCAGAGCATCCGCACCCTGCAAAGCGGCCAGGTGCTGCTGGCCAGTGTGGGCGCGATTGCGCCTTTTGTTGGCTTGCTGGGCACGGTTTGGGGCATCTACCATGCGCTGGGTACGATTTCCAGCGCGGGCCAATTGAGTATTGCGCAGGTGGCCGGGCCGGTGGGCGAGGCGCTCATCATGACAGCAGCTGGGCTGGCCGTGGCCATACCGGCGGTGCTGGGCTACAACGTGCTGGGCCGCCTGATCGGGCGCATTGAAGCCGATCTGGAAGGCTTTGCCCACGACCTGTTGGCGCTCATGACCGGGCCCGCGCCCGGCGCGCCGCGCTGACGACCGCCATGCGCTTTGGCCGCTTCGCTCGCAAAGACGGCGCCGCGCCGATGAGCGATATCAATATGACGCCGCTGATCGACGTCATGCTGGTGTTGCTGGTCATCTTCATCATCACCGCGCCGCTGATGCTCAGCGCCATTCGGGTTGAGTTGCCCCGCGACAAGGCCAGCGCCGACGCCCAAAGCGAGACCGCGCCGCTGGCCGTCACCATTGCCAAGGACGGCGCCGTCTATATCCGAGACCAGCGACTGGCCGACGCAGCCCTGCTCCAAGCGCTGCAAGCGGTGGCCCGGCGCAACCCCGAGACCGAGCTGGCCTTGCGCGCCGATGTGGCCGTGCCCTACGGCGCAGTGGTGGCCTTCATGGCCCAGGCGCACCAGGCCGGGCTGCACCGCATCGGCTTTGTGACCGAAAAACAGCCCTGATCGCGCGGGGGCCGCGCGGGGGCGCAGCGCCTAAAATGCGCTTTGCCCTCCAATCCCACCCCCCATGCAAGACAAGTACCAACACACCGCCATCGAGCAAGCCGCCCGCAGCCATTGGGCCCAGCCCCTGTGGAACGGCCACGAGGCCTACCGCGTCACCGAAGACGCGGGCAAAAACAAGTTTTACGCCTGCTCCATGCTGCCTTACCCCAGCGGCAAGCTGCACATGGGCCATGTGCGCAACTACACCATCAACGACATGCTGGCGCGCTACCTGCGCATGAAGGGCTACAACGTCTTGATGCCCATGGGCTGGGATGCCTTTGGCCTACCGGCAGAAAACGCGGCGCTGAAGAATGGGGTGCCACCGGCCAAGTGGACCTACGAAAACATCGCCCACATGAAGCAGCAGATGCAGGCCATGGGCCTGGCTATCGACTGGAGCCGCGAAGTAGCCACCTGCGACCCGAGCTATTACAAGTGGAACCAGTGGCTGTTTTTGAAGATGCTCGATATTGGCGTGGCCTACCGCAAGACGCAGGTCGTGAACTGGGACCCGGTGGACCAAACCGTGTTGGCCAATGAGCAGGTGATCGACGGGCGCGGCTGGCGCACCGGCGCCTTGGTGGAAAAGCGCGAAATTCCGGGCTATTACCTGAAGATTACCCAGTACGCGCAAGAGCTACTCGACCATGTGCAGACCGGCCTGCCTGGCTGGCCCGAGCGCGTCAAGCTGATGCAGGAAAACTGGATCGGCAAGAGCGAAGGCGTGCGCTTTGCCTTCCCGCACACCATTAAAGATGCCAGCGGCGCCTTGATCGGCGAGGGGCGCATGTACGTGTTCACCACGCGGGCGGACACCATCATGGGCGTCACCTTTTGCGCTGTGGCACCCGAGCATCCGCTGGCGGTGCATGCTGCGGCCAGCAACCCGGCGCTGGCGGCCTTCATCGAAGAATGCAAAGCCGGCGGCACCACGGAGGCAGAGCTGGCCGTGAAAGAAAAAGCCGGCATGGACACCGGCCTTTTTGTCACGCACCCGCTGACCGGCGCCCAGGTGGCGCTGTGGGTGGGCAACTATGTGCTGATGAGCTACGGCGACGGCGCCGTCATGGGCGTGCCAGCGCACGACGAGCGCGACTTTGCGTTTGCGCTGAAATACGCGCTGCCCATTAAACAAGTGGTGGCCGTAGCGGGCCAGACTTTTAGCGACCAGGCTTGGCAAGAGTGGTACGCCGACAAAACCCAGGGGGTGTGTGTGCATTCGGACGAACTCGACGGCTTGAACCAAAAAGCGGCGGTCGGCAAAGTCGCTGTGCTCTTGGCGGCCCAAGGTCTGGGCGAGAAAAAAACCACCTGGCGTTTGCGCGACTGGGGCATCAGCCGCCAGCGCTACTGGGGCACGCCCATCCCCATCATCCACTGCGCAGAACACGGCGCCGTGCCGGTGCCGGAAAAAGACCTGCCGGTGGTGCTGCCGCAAGACTGCATTCCTGACGGTTCGGGCAATCCGCTGCACAAGCATGAAGGCTTTCACGCAGGCGTTACCTGCCCGGTATGTGGCAAGCCCGCCCGGCGCGAGACCGACACCATGGACACCTTTGTGGATTCCAGCTGGTACTACATGCGCTACTGCGACCCGACCAACACCGAGGCGATGGTGGCCGAGGGCGCGGCCTATTGGGCGCCGATGGACCAGTACATCGGCGGCATCGAGCACGCCATCTTGCACCTTTTGTATGCGCGTTTTTGGACCAAGGTGATGCGCGATTTGGGCCTGGTCAAGATTGATGAGCCCTTTACCAAGTTGCTCACACAGGGCATGGTGCTCAACCATATTTACTCGCGCCGTACCGACAAGGGCGGCAAAGACTATTTCTGGCCGCAAGACGTGGAGCATGTGCACGATGCCGCTGGCAAAGTTACAGGCGCGCGCTTGACCAAAGCCGTGGGCGATTTGCCGGTGGGCACTGCGATCGACTACGAAGGCGTGGGCACCATGTCCAAGTCGAAAAACAATGGTGTGGACCCGCAAGACCTGATCGAGAAATACGGCGCCGACACCGCCCGCCTGTACACCATGTTCACCTCGCCGCCCGAGGCCACCCTGGAGTGGAACGACGCGGGTGTGGAAGGCAGTTACCGCTTTTTGCGCCGCGTTTGGAACTTTGGCTACAAGCTCTCGGCGCTGAACCTGGCTGGTGCGCACACCCAGCTTGCCCAAGGCTTGGCCGGCCTGAGCCTGTCCAAAGAGACACAGGCGCTGCGCCTGGAAATCCACACCGTGCTCAAGCAAGTGGACTACGACTACCAGCGCATGCAATACAACACCGTGGTTTCTGGCGCCATGAAAATGCTCAACGCGCTGGAGGACTTCAAAGCCCACGCCAGCGCCGACGGCCTGGCGGCACTGACCGAAGGCTTTGGCATCTTGCTGCGCGTGCTGTACCCGGCCACGCCCCACCTGGCCCACGCTGTCTGGCAGGAGCTGGGCTACCAAGCCCACAGTGGCGACCTGCTGGACGCCGCCTGGCCCCAGGTGGACGCCAGCGCCCTGGTGCAGGACGAGATTTCTTTGGTGCTGCAAATCAACGGCAAGCTGCGCGGTGCCTTGCTGGTGCCCTCGACAGCCTCGCGTGAAGAGATCGAGGCCTTGGCCCAGGCCAACGAAACAGTGCAGTCGTTTGCCGGCGGCGCGGCGCCCAAGAAAATCGTGGTGGTGCCCGGCCGCCTAGTCAACGTGGTGCTTTGAGGCGCGGCCCCGCCATGCTGCGCTACCTGCTCTCTGGCCGCATCCGTGGCGTGCGCGCGATGTTGTGTGGCGCGGCGGTGTTGATGTTTTTGGGCGGCTGCGGTTTTGCGCTGCGCGGTGCGGCCCAGTTTGCTTTTGAGACGGTGGCCGTGACCCCCGAACGCGCTGGCGGCGTGGCCGCCGAGTTGTCGCGCTTTTTGGGTGACAAGGTGCGGCCCCTGACTAGTACGGCAGGCCAAGCGCCGCCCGACGCGGTGGTCGAGATCCTGCGCGAGGCGCGCGAAAAAGTCGTGGTCGGCGTCAACGCCTCGGGCCAGGTGCGTGAGTTTCAGCTGCGGCTGACCGTGCGCTTTAGCGTGCGCACCCCCCAGGGCAAAACGCTGATGGAGCCGGTCGACATCTACTTGCAGCGCGACATCAGCTTTGTCGAGTCGGCGGTGCTGGCCAAAGAGGCCGAAGAGGTGCTGCTGTTTCGTGACATGCAGACCGACGCGGTGCAGCAAATCGTGCGGCGCATGGCCGCCATCAAAAGCCTGGCGCCCTGAACGGGCAGCATCCCATGCAGCTCTCGCCCTTGCAACTGACCCGCCACCTGGAGCGCGGCCTCAAAGGCCTGTACACGCTGCACGGCGACGAGCCACTTTTGCAAACCGAAACGCTTGACGCTTTGCGCGCCTTTGCCCGCACCCAAGGCTTTACCGAGCGCAGCGCCCACACCGTGGTGGGCGCCCACTTCGATTGGAGCGAGGTGCTGGCCGCCAGCGGCAGCATGAGTTTGTTTTCGGACAAGCAAATTATCGAAATCCGCATTCCCAGCGGCAAGCCTGGCAAGGAAGGCAGCGTTGCTTTGCAAGAGCTGGCCCAGCGCGCGCAGGACAATGATTCGGCGCTCACCGTGGTGCTGCTGCCCGCCCTGGACAAAGCCACTAAATCCAGCGCCTGGTTTAGCGCGCTGGACAACTTTGGCGTTACCTTGCAAATCGACACCGTGCAGCGCGCCGACTTGCCCGGCTGGATTGCCCAGCGCCTGGGCGCCATGGGCCTGAAGGTGGCCGCCGGCGACGAAGGCCTGCGCACACTGCAGTTTTTTGCCGACCGCGTGGAAGGCAATTTGCTGGCCGCGCACCAAGAAATCCAAAAGCTCGCCCTGCTGTTTGCGCCCACGCCCGAGAACGGCGGCGTGCTGCGCTGGGCCGACGTCGAAAGCGCGGTGCTCAATGTGGCGCGCTACGACGTCTTTAAGCTCAGCGACGCGGTGCTCTCGGGCCAGGCCCAGCGCGTGCAGCGCATGCTCGACGGCTTGCAGGCCGAGGGCGAGGCCGAGGTGCTGGTGCACTACACGCTGGCCGAGGACATCCGGGCCTTAAAGCGCGTCAAAGACGCCATGGCCCAAGGCCGCCCGCTGCCGCTGGCCTTGCGCGAGAACCGCATCTGGGGCGCGCGAGAGCGCCAGTTCGAGCGCGTGCTGCCGCGCATCAGCAGCGTACGCCTGGCCCAGTTGCTGCAATCGGCGCACCGGGTAGACGGCATCATCAAAGGCCTCAAGCAGCCCGACTGGCCTAACAGCGGCTGGCAGGCGCTGCACCGCTTGGCCTTGGAGTTGTGTACCTTGTGCGTGGCCCAGGCACAGGCCCCACGCCGTGCCACAATGGCCTGAGATTACTCAGCGACCGCTTCATCAGCAGCGCTCTCCACGAAAATCTAGCCATGAACACCTCTGTTGCCAACCCCGTCGACACCGCGCACGCGCTGGGCGCCCAAGCTAAAGCGGCCTCCAGCGCCATGGCGCGCGCCAGTGCGGCGGACAAAAACCGCGCCCTGCGCGCCTTAGCGGCGCTCTTGCGCGAAAACACCGAAGCCTTGCAGCTAGACAATGCCAAAGACCTAGAGCGCGCAGTTGCCGCCGGGCTGGCCGCGCCGCTGGTGGACCGCCTGCGGCTTACGCCCAAAGTGCTGGAAACCTGCGCCCAGGGTTGCGAGCAACTGGCCGCCATGCCCGAAATCATTGGCGAAATCAGCGGCCTGCGCCAGCAGCCCAGCGGCATTCGCGTCGGGCAGATGCGCGTGCCCATCGGTGTCTTTGGCATGATTTTCGAAAGCCGCCCCAACGTCACCATCGAGGCGGCCAGCCTGTCCATCAAAAGCGGCAATGCCTGCATCTTGCGCGGCGGCTCCGAAGCCATTGATTCGAATAAAGCGCTGGCCTTGCTGGTGGGCCAAGCGCTGGCGCAAGCGGGCCTGCCCACGGACGCAGTGCAGCTAGTGCAGACCACCGACCGGGCTGTGGTGGGCGAGCTGATCGCCATGCCGCAGTTTGTCGATGTCATCATCCCACGCGGCGGCAAAAGCCTCATTGAGCGCATCAGCCGCGAGGCCAAAGTGCCCGTCATCAAACACTTGGACGGCAATTGCCACACCTATGTGGACGACCCCTGCGACATCGCCATGGCCGTGACGGTGGCGGACAACGCCAAGACCCAAAAATACAGCCCTTGCAACGCCAGCGAAGGCTTGCTGGTAGCGCGTGGCGTGGCGGCGCAGTTTTTGCCGCAAATCGGCGCCATTTACGCAGCCAAAGGCGTGGAAATGCGCTGCTGCCCCGAGGCCAAAGCCCTGCTCGCAGGCCTGCCCGACGCCAAAGTGCAAGACGCCACCGACCAAGACTGGTTTGAAGAATACCTGGCGCCCATCATCAGCATCAAGGTGGTCGATGGCTTGGACGCGGCCATCGCGCACATCAACCACTACTCCAGCCACCACACCGACGCCATCCTCACCCGCGACCACATGCACGCGCAGCGCTTTTTGCGCGAAGTGGACTCGGCCAGCGTCATGGTCAACACCAGCACCCGCTTTGCAGACGGCTTTGAATACGGCCTGGGCGCCGAAATCGGCATCTCCACCGACAAATTCCACGCCCGCGGCCCGGTGGGCATCGAGGGGCTGACCTCGCTCAAGTACGTGGTGCTGGGGCAGGGGGAAGTGCGGGGATAGGTTTTGCCCTTGCCTTTTATAAACATTTTGTTTATATTTGCGTATGATTGAAAGCTTTGCGTCGGAGGAAACCCGCAAACTCTTTGAGACCGGGAAATCCCGCCGCTTACCCGCAGAAATTCTTAAACGCGCCATCATGCGACTTACGCAACTGCATGCCGCCGAGACCATAGAAGACTTGCGTAATCCGCCGTCCAATCGGCTTGAGTTGTTGATGGGTGACCGCAAAGCAGTTTGGAGTGTTCGAATCAATGCCCAATGGCGGCTGTGTTTTCGCTTTGAGCAAGGCGCCGCATTAGACGTGGAAATTGTGGACTATCACTAAGGAGCCGATGTATGGCGCACAAAATGCCTTTTAAGGATGGAATGCCTCCAATCCATCCTGGCGAGTTTTTGAAGGAGTTGCTGGAGGAACTCCAACTCAGTCAGACGGGACTGGCCGACGCCTTGGGTATTTCCGCCATGCGCGTTTCGCATGTGCTGAGAGGGCAGCGACCGGTAACTGCCGAGTTAGCATTGCGGCTGGGCCGTGTGATGGGCCAGACCCCGCAATATTGGTTGAACCTTCAGACAACTTATGATCTTAAAATTGCGCAACGCGACAACCAGGCTAGCCTCTTAACATTGCGCAGACTGGCCGCCTAGTTTGCTAACCCCCCCGCAGATCGCATCTGCGGCCCGACGCCTCCCTTCGTGGAGGCGTTTCTTTTGGTGCGGTCGCATCTGCATCAGGGTGCCGTCGGCGCCACCCAGGTATCGCCCGCAGCCGCGTAGTAATTGGCATCCAAGTCGGTTTGCAGCAGCACCAATGCGGCGAGACGGCGGGCGGTGTGGGTGACTTCTTTGATTTCCTCTAAGTGCAGGGCGCGGCCTAGCAGGCGGTGTTCGCGGTAGCTGAGCCATTTTTTGATGACCTGGTAGCCGCCGATATGAAAGTCCCACACGGCGGGCGGAATGTTTTTCCAAAAAGCTTTTTCGTTCAGGTAAACATCGAGGGTTTGCGGGCCCCAACCGCCTGCGCGCTCGGCGGGCGCGGTGGCGCGCTGTTGGCTGCGTCCGCGACCGGGCATGGTGACCCCGGCTTTACCGGCGCTGCCCCAACCGGCAGTCAGCGCAAACTCTTCGCTTTGCAAGGGCCCGCCGCCTTCGCGGTTGACCACGGCAATGGCTTGTAATTCTGGGGAAATGCTGCCGCTGGTGACGCCCGGTACCTCGGCTTCGGTGTCGAGCAATGCGGCCACCCTGCGCCCCAGCGCCGCTGAGGCCAAGAGCGCGTCGCGACTTGCGGGCAAGGGGATACGCGGCCAGTCTTGGGCAATGCCGTCCGCGTTGTCGGCCAGGTAGGCCGGGCTGTAGCCTATGGCCAGCGCGTGCATCCACAGCAGTTCGGCAGTGGGGCTGTCTTGGTCCGGGTCGGGCAGGCCGAGTGCGGCGAGGTAATTGCGGGCTATCGGGGAGAGGTTGGCGCGGATAGCTGGTGCATTTTCTGGCGCAAACATGTCTTCGATTTGGGCGCTTTTCGGCTCCCCGTCCTGCCAATGAACAGGCACGTAATACGCGTCCGTTGCAAGCATGTGCTGCATACCAACCAATCGCGTCCAAATGAAAGGGCAACCTGGCGCACTGGATTTAGCCTGTCGTCGCATTGCAAAACTAGGGGCAGAACTATTAATCTGATTGATATACGAGGGGCGCGGTTCATTCCAAAGTGGCCTAATCGTTGAGTAAAACGCACTTCTTGTATCAAATGGGCGAACCAAAACTTTGATGAATTCGCCTTGAAAGCTTTGAGAACTTAATACCTTTCGACGCGTCTTGATGGGTTCGTATCGAGCATATGGAACGGTAAGTGGATCCCCTTGCGCCATCCAATCGGTATCTGAAAGTGCGCCATCTAAATAGCGTTTGATTTGTGTTTCCAACACAGAGCGCTCAGTGGAAACAAGTCCTTCTTTGCGGTTATCCAAAATTCCAAGGCTTGGGTCATGTTTGCAGAGTGTTGGAATAGACGTCCAACTTGAATAGGCAAAACTAACGGATGTGGGCTTAAAGCTGTGTTTATTTCCCGCCACAGGCTGCGCGATCAAATAACTTGCATCGCGCTGCGCGTCGTCCAAGCTGTCTAGCAGTGCTTCGCGTTTGTCGCTGCCCCACCAGTCGCGGTAACGTACTTGCGCCACTTGCCCGTTGAGGGTTGGCTGGGCAGGTGCAGCAGGCGCCAGCTTTTTCACCATCAGCGCAACCGCCGTGCCTTTGCGTATGCTTTCGCGGTTGTAGGTGGTGGAAAACACGCTGGGGTCGGGCAGTCCTTGGGGCGTGGTTTTGCCGGTTTCGCGGCTGTCGCCGTTGAGGTTGTCTATCCAAATACGGTCAAAGTGCTGGCTCAGGTGCTGGCGCATGACCACGAAGGAGGGCTCGCGCACATAAGAGAAGTTGGTGATAAAGCACACCACACCGCGTGACAGGCTTTTCTCGGCGATGCGCTTTTCCGCCAGCCGGAAAAAACGCACATACAAATCGTCAAGGTTGTATTTTTTGATGCCCCAGGTGGTGTTGAGGCCTTGTTTGTAGGTGGCGACCAGGTCTTGCTCTTCGCCCACGGCCACGCCGGCAAAGCCGTCGTAGGGCGGGTTGCCCAGGATAACGATGATTTTTTGCTGTTGCTTGACCTGGTCGGCTGCGTCGCGTTCTTGCTCAAACTCGGGAAAGGGCAGCACGGTGTTTTTGGGTTCTTTGGGCGGCTCCCAGCCGGTGAGCGCGTTGGTGAGGTAAATGCCTGCGCGTTCATCGTCGCTCAAAGGCGTGCCCCACTGGCGCAGCAGCAGGCCGATTTGCAGATGCGCCACCACATAGGGCGCGGGCAGGAGTTCAAAGCCAAACAGGCGCGTGGTGGCGGCTTGTTTGATCTGGTGCGCGGCCAAGGCGTCGGCGCCTTGGGCCTTAAGTTTGTCGCCGATCAGGCGCAGCACTTCCACCAAATACGCGCCGGTGCCGCAGCAGGGATCGAGCACCACCACGTCCGGGTCGGCCAGGCCTTGGGGCAGGCCCAGCTCGGTTTGCAGCACCTGGTCCACCCGCGCCACTTGGTAGCGCACGATGTCTTCGGGTGTGTACCAGACGCCCAGTTTTTTGCGCAACTCGGGGTCGAAGGCAGCCAGAAAGGGCTCGTAAAAATACTGGATAGAGCGCGTGCTTTCAAAGGCTTTGAAAAATGCCGCCGTGTCCACGCGGTTGAGCGCGTCGGCTGTCCAGTCCAGCACTTCGGTAAGCCCCAGCGCCTTGAGCTTGGCCGGTTGCGACAGTTGGCCAAACAAGGCCGCGATCATGGGCACGTTGAGGCTGTGGGCGGCGCTGCGCCAGTCAAATGGGCCGTGGGCGGAGTCCTCTTCGTGGCGCAGTACCCAGGCCGAGAAGACGCCATAAAACAAGGTTTGCACCAGCGTAGATCGGAAAAAATGGGCGCCTTCGTCGGACTCAAAGCGCAAGCCCAATGCAGCCTCCAGGCTGGCTTGCAGGCTGCTGAGTTGTTTGGCTGCGCTGGGGCTGGCGTTTTCGACGCGGTGGCGGGCCTGGCGGGCGTAGCTGGCCAAGAGCGCGGCCAGGTCTTTGGGCTCGGCCAGCGGGGCTTTGTGCAGCAGCACGCGCTGTACAAAGTCGGCAAAGGCCTGGCCATGCAACTTTTCGCTGCGCTGGGGATGGGCGGCGATGTCGTGCCAGAAGCTGGCCTCATCCCCGGCCAGGGTGTAGCGCTCTAGCGCGACGCGCTGGCCTTGGCGCTCGCCGATCAGCAGCCAGTCGCGCAAATTGGTGACGAGCACCAGCTTGTAGCGCTGCCAGTATTTGTCGACTTGCAGGCTTTTGCTGGTCAGGTGCAGCGGCTCGCCGGGGCTTTTGACTTCGATGACGCCACGCGCTGGCGCGCTCAGGTCTTTGGCCTGCCCACCTCGGGTATGAAATTGGTCGGCTGTGAACAGACCGCCATCGGGGTTGCCCGCGCCTAGGTTTTTGAGCTGCATGATGCAGCGCACCTTGGGACTGAGCTGCGCGCCCACGTTATCGAGCAGTTGGTTAACGGCGGTGTAGTACGAGGTCTCTACCGTGCCCGCGCCGCTGGCATGGACGGCTTTGCAGGCGGACAAAAATTGCCCAAGATCGTTCATTGCTTAAACCCCAAACATGGCTTTGCCCGCGCAAAAGCCCAGCGGAATTCACCGGTCTAAGGGAAGCAAATAAACATATCTTAATAGCAATGATTAAATTAAATGAAACTAAAAGTACGCAAATGCGAACTTGCGCAAATGCGTGAATGTAGGTTTAGTTAGCAGGTGCGCAGCCAACGCGCACCGCAGCCGACTCTCAGTCGTCCAGCGGAAACTGGGTGCAGCCCAGGCGGGTGGAGATGTCGCGGCTGGCGTCTTTGAGCATGGCGACCACCTCGGGCTTGCGCGCGTCGTCGTAGCGAAAGGTGGGGAAGGAAATGCTCATGCCCGCCACCGGGCGGTTCAGGCGGTCAAAGATCGGGATGCCGACGCAGCGGATGTGGTCGTCAAACTCTTCCTGGTCTTCGGCAAAGCCTTGGGCTTTGACCTTGCGCAGCTCTTCTTCGTACTGCGCAATGGTGGTGATGGTCTTTTCCCGGAAGGGCGTGAACTCGGCGCCCTGGAGCACCAGGGCGCGCCGCTCGGGGTTTTCCCAGGCCATGAGCACTTTGCCGATCGCGGTGCAGTGCAGCGGTGCGCGCCGCCCAATGCGCGAATACATGCCCAGCATGTGGCGCGAGTCCACCTTGTGGATGTAAATGATTTCGCTGTCGATCAGCGAGCCCAGGTGGATGGTCTCGCCGGTTTTGTCGGCCAGCATTTGCATATGGTGTTTGGCCAGGTCCACCAGGTCGGGGTGCTGCAAGGCTTTGGTGCCAAGCTCGTAGACCTTCATGGTCAGGCCGTAGCGCTCGCTGTCGGGCTCTTGGCGTACATAGCCCAGCATCATGATGGTTTGTAAAAACCGGTACACCGTCGCCTTGGGCATGGACAGGCGCACCGACAATTCCGAGATGCCGGTCTCCGGGCGCTCGGAGAGTGCCTGCAACAGGCCAAACACCTTGAGGACAGCGGCGACCGATTCGGGCTGCTTGGACTCGGAGGAATCGTCTTCGATGGCGGACATTTTGGGGGTGCTGTCTAAAGTGCCCATTGTCGCCTATTCCTTATGGGCCCGGCCGGCACCGGCGCCTTGGCGGATGCGCGCCTCCAGACCCGCTGTGGGCTCCAGCGGCAAATGCAGGCTGGGCTGCCAGCCCACTTGCGCTGACCAGGGCACCTGCGGCGCGCTGCTTTGCAGCCCGGCCAGCAGTGCTGCGGCCTGCCCGTTGACCAGGGAATCGCGGTCCAGCAGGCGATCGCCCTTGAGGCTGCGGGCGATCACGCCCACCGGCACATCGGGTGCTAGCGCCCAGACGTTGCGCTCGCTCACGATGGCCGAACGGTAGCCCACGCCCAGCGAATAGCCATAGGGGTAGGGCCCGGTTTTGCCGCCGGTAAACAAATTGTTATACACATGGACCTGGCCATAGCGCACACGCGGGGTGCGCTCTTTGACGGCGTCGTACCAGTTGTGGTGAAAGCTCACCTTGAGTTTGTCCTCGTCCAAGGCCTGGCTGTCGCTGTTGCCTACCAAATTGACTTTGTCGTGGTGGTGGAAATAGTTCCAGGAGACGGTAATCCAGTTGGACTGCTGGGTGATGTCCAGCAGTCCGTCGTGGTGCTGCACCGGGCGGCCAAACAACGAAGGCTCCAGATCGTCGGTGCGTGCGCCGTCGTCAAAGCTGCAATGGTCTACCCAAATGTGGCTGGAGCGGCGGATGGTGATGTTGTCGTACTCCGAGTTCCACTCGCCCTCGGCATTGTCTTTGGGGTCCCAGGCGGGGAAGTAGTCGTAGGCGTCCGAAAAATGGATGTTGCGGATGATGATGTTGTCCACCCGGTCCAGGTTGAGCGTGCCAAAGACGATCTGTGCATCGCTGCCAAAGCCGATGATGCTGGTGTTGGACGGCACATTGAGCACCGTGTGGGCCGCTTGCTTGCGCGCCGAGCGCTGGCGCGCGTCCTCCTGTGGGCCTTGGGGTGGTTTCTTGCCCCAGACGGCGGGGTCAAAAGCGGCCTGGAAGGCGGCCGGGTCCCAGGCCGGGTCGCGCAAATCGTCCAGGCCCAAAGAGCGGCCCGAGGCGTCGGCGCTCAGGTCGATGCGCCCGATCACGTGCACGATTTTGGCTTTGTCGCCGGCGGCAAAAGCGCGCAGCAAATCGCCCCGGTTGCGGGCGATAAAAACCTGTGCTGGTGCCGCTTGGGCGCCGCCTTGGGTGCCGCCCTGTGCGCTGCCCCAGCCGTCCTTCTCGGCGAGCACCGCTGTGGCTCCAACACCCAGCGCGGGAACGGCGGTATTGTTCCACTCGCCCATGCGGTTGGCCTCGGGGCCGCTGTCGCTAAAGGGCCGGCGCGACGTGGATGGCCCCCAGCCGTTGAAGTGCGGCCCCACCTGGCTGTCACGTATCAGCGCCTGCCCGTTGGGCGAGACGCCGCTTTGCCAGGTGCCCTTGGCCACGCCAAAGTCCCAGGCGCGGCCCAGCGAGATGCTGGCATCGCGCACGCCGGGCTCGGCCAGCAGGCGGCTGTTGTGCACCAGCATGCCCAGGCTGCGCTTGGCCGCCGTGCTGGGTGCCAGCACATGGCCGCCCGAGCCGGGGGTGCGCCGGTGGGCGCGGCTCAGGATGAGCGACTGCTCTATCACCAAAGTGGCCGGGCCAAAGATGAAGTCGACATCGCCGCTAATAAGGCTGTTGCGCACATAGACGCGGTCACCCGCGCCGTCGGCCATGTCGCGCACATAGAAGGTGTCCTGGTGGCCGCGCAGGTGCACGTCTTCGAGCTGGATGCGGTCGCCCTCGGTCATCAGGGCCACGCCCTGGGCACCGCCGGCTTCGGAGGCGCCGCTTGGGTAGGGCACGCCCAAGTGCACGCCAGCCATGGCGTCGTTCTCTACCGTCAGGTGCACCATTTGCACGTCGCTGGCAAAGACGCCCAAAGTGGCGCTGCCGGCCGTACCGTAGCTGCTGGCTGCCAGGTCGGGCAGGCAGGGGTTGGCCGCTTGCACACCGGCTTGTTTGGTCAGGCCGTTGTAGCGGTCGCCCACGATGCGCACGTCACCGGCATGTGCGCCCAGTCCGATCAGGCGCAGCGGCACCTTAGCGCGCAGGCAAAACTGGCCCCGGTAGTCGCCCGGTGCGATGCCGATGGTGTAGCGCTTGCCGGGTGCCAACGCGGTGGGCAGGGCGTCAAAGGCCGCTTGCAGGTCGCGAAAATCCGCCGGGCCGCTGGCCGCGACGGTGATGTCGGGTTTGCCGCTAAACAGCGCGCTGGCGCTTGCCGGCTGCCAGAGTGTTGTGCCCTGCGCCAGGTAGTGCGCCACCGTGGCGCTGTGCGCTTGTGCGGCTGTCCACTGCGGACGCGGCGCGCTTTGGGCTGCTGCTGGGGGTGTCGCCAGTGTCAGTACAGCGGCCAGGCCTGCCGCCATGGCCGCCGCGGCCCTCATGCGCCGATGACCTCGGCCAAATACAGCGCGGGCTCGCCCTCGGCGTCGGAGCTGAACAAGACTTGTTTTTCGTCTGGCGTGAACGAGGGGTGGGGATGCGTCACCTGGCGGCTGCCTTTGTGCACTTTCCAAGACGAGTCGTGCCGGGCGATGGCGCGCGAGGTGCCGCTGGCCAGGTCAAACACATGCAAATACGGATCGGTGGCGATGTCGTGCTGGTCGGTGGCCGCCACGTCCTGCGGCGAGCCGCAGCCGTCGCCCACGATGATGGAGCCATCAAAGTTGCTCATCAGGTGCGAGCACGGGGGCATGTGCACCAGGCGCGTGCTCTCTAGGGTGACGGGGTCCAGGCGGCAAATCCAGCGGTCGCGCTCGCCGGCCAGGTACGAGACGTAAATCATCGATGAGCCATCGGGCACCCAGAACTCGTGGGTGCAGCTCTCGCCTTTTTCATGCTCTTTGCCGCAGCGCATGTTGGTGCCGTCTTCGTTGATGAACCACATACGCGCATCGACCAGGTCGTGCGGGCCTTCGTGGCAGTAGGCCACGGTGTCGTCATGAAAGGGCTGGTACTGCGGGTGGCCGAGCCAGCCGTGGCGCTCCAAAATGACTTCGCGCTCGCCGCTCGCCAGGTCGATGCGGATCAGGCGGCAGCGCGGCTTGGCGTGGAACATGGCGTGGAACTTTTGCCAGTCGCTCAAGGGGAACCAGTCGTCGGCATGGATTTCGATGCCCACCATCTTGGTGCAAGCGCTGTTGGAGACCCAGGTGCCATAGCCTACCCAGCCCTCGGGCACGCGGTAAATCACTTCTTCCTTGAGGCCTTGCAGCTCCAGACGAATGAGCTGGCGCTCGGCACGCACAAAGTACAGGTGGCGGTCATCGGGGCTGAGAAAGCCGCCAAAGGTGTTCTCACGCGCTTGGTCGGTCAGTTGGGTGGCGACGCCCGACTCGAGGTCCAGCAGGTGGTAATTCCAGAAATTGCCCGGCCCAAACTCGCCGCCAAAGACCAGCTTTTTGCCGTCGTTGGTGAAGCACTTTTGGTAAAAATAGTTGCGGTGGCAGGTGATGTCGGTCGGTGTGAGGCGCACCACGGTGGCGCCGGTGTCCGGGTCCTGGCGGGTGTGAAATTGCAGCTGGCGTTCTTGGGCGACGGTCATGGTGTGTTTACTTGATGCGTTTAAGGAGGGCATTGCCATCGTCGATCAGGCGGCGCACCGCATCGCGCTCGCTGGTTTTTCCGTAGGCAATGGTTTCGAAAACCTCGCGCATGAACTTGTGCAGGCGCGCATGTTCAAACAAAGGTGCGGGGACGGGGACGCGCCCGGCGATACGCTGGGCGCTGATTTGCTGGTGGGCGGCCAACTCCATGGGCGGCAGGCGTTTGGATTGCACCAAAAGCTCCAGCGGCACACGCGCTGCGGGTACGCCCCGGGTTTTGCCCAAAATGGCAGCCGCTTGCGGGTCGGTGAGCAAGAAGTTGATAAAACGTGCTGCCAACTCGGGCTGCTTGCAGTTGCGGCCCATGGCCAGCATCATGGTGGGGCGGCCAAACATGCCGCTGACTTTGCTGCCCGGCAGCATAGGAAAGTCGCCGAGCACCAGTTTTTGCTCTTTGTTGAGCGTGGCCGCGCGCAGGGGGATGACCGAGTCCCAGGTGAAGTTACCAGCCCAGTTGCCGACCACCCATTCTTGCTGCTGCTCGGTGGGCTTTTCGGCACCGCCTAGGCTGGTGCGCAGTGCCAGCGACGTGGCCACATGGTTTTGGACCAGGCGCTGATAGGTTTGTACCCACTCGGTAGCCGCTTCGTAGGACATGGCTACGCGGGCTTCGAGCGGGTCGACATAGGGTGTGCCGTACTTTTGCTGCACATAGGCCTGGCTGAGCAAAATCATGTCGTAGAGCTCGCCGTCCAGCGGGTAGGCCATGTCGCCCAGTCGCGCTTTGAACAGCGGGCCGGCGGCAAAGAGATCGTCCCAGGTCTTGGGCAGGGGCACGCCGGCGCGATCAAAGGTAGCCTGGTTCCAAAGCATCACGCGGGCGGTATAGGCGGTGGGCAGGGCGTTGAGCTTGCCTTGCACCCGGCCCGACTGCAAGTCTTCGGCCGAGAACTGGTCCAGCGACAGCAGGCTGCGGTACTTGTCCAGATCGGTAAAGCCGTTGCCATGCTTGGAAAACATGGCCAGCCAAGCCCAGTTGATTTGCATCACATCGGCCTCGGAGCCGCCGGCGATTTGGGTGGTCAGGCGCTCCAGGTAGCCGTTAAAGCCCATGTACTCGGCTTTGACTTTGACGCCCGGGTTGTGCTGCTCGAACAGGGCAATGGCTTTGAGTGTGACCTCGTGCCGGCCCGCGCCCCCCCACCAGCCAAAGCGCAGCACTTTGCTGCTGCTATCGGGCGCAGCGCCAAACAGCGAGCCCAGGCCCAGCGCGTGAAATTGCCGGCGGTCGAGGTCCATGCCCATGCCTATCCTCAAGCCTGCAGATTGAGGCCGCTATCGGCATCAAAAAACAAGCAGCGGCCCATGTGCAGGTAAAAAGTGTGGCTGTGGCCGCGCTCTTTGCCCTGCAGATCGCCCAGCTGGTCGGCGCCCAGGCGGGCGGTGACGGGCAGGCTGCCGATATTGAAGTGCACAAACACCTCGCTGCCCAAATGCTCCATAAAGCGCAGCGTGCCTTGGACGGCGACGCTGGGCGCATCGGCCGGCGCGCGCGCCAGAATGTGCTCGGGGCGCAGGCCCAGCTGCACGCGGCCCTGCACTTTGCCGGCCAGGGCCTGGGCTTTGGCCTCGGGCAGCAGCAGGTTTTGCCCGTCCAGGCCCAGCGCGATGGCGTCGCCCTCGCGCAGCACCTGGGCTTGCAAAATATTCATCTCGGGCGAGCCGATAAAGCTGGCCACAAAGGTGTTGGCCGGGTGGTCGTACAGTCGCGTGGGCGTGTCCACTTGCTGAATGACGCCTTCTTTGAGCACGCAAATACGCTCGCCCATGGTCATGGCTTCGACCTGGTCATGGGTGACATAAATCACGGTGGCGCTTTGCCCCGACGCGCGCAGGCTTTGGTGCAGCTCGGTCAGGCGCACCCGCATGGCGGCGCGCAGCTTGGCGTCCAGGTTGGAGAGTGGCTCGTCAAACAAAAACACGTCGGGTTTTTTGACGATGGCGCGCCCTACCGCGACGCGCTGGGCCTGGCCGCCGCTCAGTTGCTTGGGGTAGCGCTCCAGCAGGTGCTCCATCTCCAGCAGCACGGCCGCTTCCTGTACGCGGGCGGCCACTTCTTTTTTGTTGGCGCCCGACAAGCGCAGGCCAAAGGCCAGGTTGTCGTACACCGTCATGTGCGGGTACAGCGCATAGTTTTGGAAGACCATGGCGATGCGCCGCTCTTTGGGGCTCATGTGGTTGACCACGCGCTCGCCAATGTGCAGCTCGCCGCCGCTGATGCTCTCCAGGCCGGCCACCATGCGCAGCAGCGTGCTTTTGGCGCAGCCCGAGGGGCCGACCAGCACCATGAACTCGCCATCGCGCACGTCTAAATCGACGCCGTGCACCGCCTTGAAGCCGTTGGGGTAGATTTTTTCAATCTTTTTAAGTTGTAAATGTGCCATGGCCCAAACCCTTTGCTTAACCCTTGATGCCGCTGGAGGTAGCGCCTTCAATAAAGTGGCGCTGCGCGGCAAAGAAAACGGCCACCGACGGAATCAGGGCGACCACAGAAATGGCGATGACATTGGCCCATTCCACCTCTTCCGTGGCGCCAATACTCATCTTGAGTGCCAGCGAAACCGGGTATTTCTCTACCGAGGCCAGATAAATCAGCGGTCCCATAAAGTCATTCATGGTCCAGATGAACTGAAATACGATGACCGAAATAATCGCCGGTTTGAGCATGGGCACAATAATGTGCCAAAGCAGTTGCAAAGAGTTGCAGCCATCAATCTGTGCAGCCTCTTCCATATCGCGCGGAATACTGCGCAAAAACTGCACCAGCATGAATATGAAGAAGGTATCGGTCGCAAAAGCCGAGGGCACAATCATCGGCAAATACGAATCGAGCCAGCCCAGCTCGCGAAATACCAAATACTGCGGCAGCCGCAGCACGATCAGTGGCAGCATCATGGTAGCCACCATCACGGAAAACAAAAACTTCTTGCCCCAGAAATCAAAACGCGCAAACGCATAAGCCACCAGCACGCAGGAAATCACCGTCACAATAATGCGCGGAATGGTGATCAGAAAACTGTTCAGAAAATACGTGGCAAAGGTGTACTCGGTGCTGGTTTTCCAGCCCTTGGCGTAGGCTTTGAAATCGATGCTTTGCGGCCAAAACCCGACCTCGGTAAATATTTGCTGGTTGCTTTTAAAAGACGCGCCAATCAGCCACAGCAAGGGGTACAGCATGACAAAGGCCACCAGGGCCAGCACCAAATAGCGCACCCAGCGCGTGCTGTCGGCTTGTTCCATGCCGTCCGCTGCTGCGCCGCTCATCGGGACTCCTCTTTTTCGCCGGCGTAAAACACCCAGTAGCGCGAGCTCCAAAAACTAATCAGGCTCAAGCCGCCCACCAGCGCAAACAAAACCCAGGACAGCGCGGCGCCATAACCCAAATTAAAGAAGCGGAAACTCTGGTCGTAAATATACAAAGCCAGCACATAGGTCGAGCTCAGCGGCCCGCCCTCGGTAATCATGTAGGGGCCGTTAAATTCCTGGAAAGCATGGACCATTTGCATGATCATGTTAAAGAAAATAACCGGCGTAATCAGCGGCACCGTAATGCGCCAAAACTGCTGCCAGCGGTTGGCGCCATCGCAGCGCGCGGCTTCATATAAAGACAGGGGCACGTTTTGCAGCGCCGCCAAAAATATCACCATGGCCGAACCAAACTGCCAGGTAAATAGCAGCACGATGGTCCACATCGAATAATGTTCATCGGCCAGCCAGGCGATGGGCGTTATGCCCAGCTTGATCAGCATGAGATTGACCAGGCCAGTTTTCGAAAATATAAAACGCCAGAGCACAGCCACCGCAATCGAGCCGCCCAATATCGAAGGCAGATAAAACGCGGCACGGAAAAAATTAATTCCCCGCAGTTTGAAATTGAGCACATGCGCAATCAGCAGCGCAAAGCCGACCCGCATGGGCACGGCCAACACGGCAAACAGCAAGGTGACGCCCAGCGACTTGCGAAACAGCGGGTCATCGTTGGCCAGTTCGCGGTAATTGTCCAGGCCGATAAAGGTCGGCGGGTCAATCAGGTCATATTGCGTGAAGCTCAGCGCAAAGCTCATCGCAAAAGGAAACAGTTTGAACAACAAAACGCCCAGGACAAAGGGCATTACATACAAAAATCCCAGGCGTTTGTTGTCATACATGGCGCGTGCGTTCCTAGGATGCAGGCCTATGCAAAGCGCCTGCTATCAGCGCGCCAGCCAGCCGCCGTCCACGGCCACGGTGTAGCCGTTGACATAGTCGGAAGCCGGGGAGGCCAAAAACACCACCGGACCGGCCAAGTCCGCCGGCGTGCCCCAGCGCCCAGCGGGGATGCGGTCCATGATGGCCGCGTTGCGCACCGGGTCGGCCTGTAGCGCAGCCGTATTGGCCGTGGCCATATAACCTGGCGCGATGGCGTTAACGTTGATGCCGTGCTTGGCCCACTCATTGGCCAGCGCGCGGGTAATGCCCATCACCCCGCTTTTGGACGCGGTGTAGGCGGGCACCCGCACGCCGCCCTGAAAGGACAGCATGGAGGCGATGTTGACGATTTTTCCGCCCGTGCCTTGGGCGATAAATTGGCGCGCTGCCGCCTGGGCCAGAAAAAACACGTTTTTCAGGTTCAGGTTGACGACGTCGTCCCAATCGCTTTCGGTGAAGTTGATGGCGTCTTCGCGCCGGATGATGCCGGCGTTGTTCACCAAAATATCGATGCGACCGGTCAGCGTCAGCGCCTCTTGCACGATGGCGGGCAGGGCGGCGGTCTCGGACAGGTTTTTACGCACGTCCAGAAACTTGCGGCCCAGGGCTTGCACCTGCGCCATGGTCTCGGTAGGGGCGCTTTGGTTGACGCCCACGATGTCGGCGCCCGCCTGCGCCAGCGCCAGGGCCATGCCCTGGCCCAGGCCGGTGTTGCAGCCGGTCACGATGGCGGTACGGCCCGCCAGTTGGAAGGAATTCAAAATCATGCTGCGCGTCCGTGGCGGGCTTAGCGCAAAGTGGTCATGGCCACGTGGTCCATGTCTTTGAATACCTGGTTTTCACCGACCATGCCCCAGATAAAGGTGTAAGCCTGCGTGCCCACGCCCGAATGGATGGACCAGCTCGGGCTGATCACGGCCTGCTCGTTGCGCACCACCAGGTGGCGCGTCTCGGTCGGCTCGCCCAGCAAATGGATGACGGCGGCGTCCGGGTTCATGTCAAAGTAGAAGTACACCTCCATGCGCCGGTCGTGGGTGTGGCAAGGCATGGTGTTCCACAGGCTGCCTTTTTCCAACTGGGTCATGCCCATCAGGAGCTGGCAGGTGGGCAGCACGTCGGGCACCAGGAATTTGTAAATGGTGCGGCGGTTGCTGGTTTCGGGCGCGCCCAGGGTCTCGGGCGAGGCCTCGGCCAGGGTGACTTTTTTGTGCGGATAGGAGGTATGGGCCGGGGCGCAGTTGAAATACAGCTTGGCAGGCGCCTGGGCGCTGACGCTGGAAAACTCCACCGCTTTGGCGCCGCTGCCGATGTACAAGGCCTCGCGCGGGCCCAGGTCAAACGTTGTACCGTCGACCACGACCTTGGCAGCGCCGCCGATATTGATCAGACCTAACTCGCGCCTCTCCAGGAAATAGCTGGTGCCGGTGTGCTTGGCCAGCGACTCACCGAAGGTGACGCTTTTGCCCACGGGCATGATGCCGCCCACGATGATGCGGTCGATTTGGCTGTAAGTCAGCGTCATCGCGTCGGCCGCAAACATATCTTCGACCAAAAAGTGGCGACGCAGGCCGTCGGTGTCCAGGGTGCGGGCGTGTTCGCTGTGAATGGGTTGACGAATGTCCATGGTGTCTGTAGTCCTTGCAAATGGGGTCAATGAAGCCGCGCTCACCCGGGTGACGCGGCGCAGAGCGCCAGTGTATCTAGTGGTTTGTACTTAACGGACTGCTGTTTCAAATAACTTGGGCAATGATATACTATTATTGAAACGCCGTTCCGAAAAATTGTTACAAACTGTAAACAAGCGGTGCGATGACGCTTAAAAAGGCAAATATATGCATTTCTTTGAAGGCTCCAACACCCCCTGGACCGAACTGGGCGACGGTATCCGCCGCAAGATCGTCGGGCACACGCCCCAGCTGATGTCGGTCATCATGGAATTTGACAAAGGCGCTGTGGGCACGCCCCATTCGCACGAGGTCCATGACCAGATTGGCTACGTGGTGGCCGGCTCCTTCGAAGCCCTGATCGACGGCCAGGCCCGGGTGCTCAAGCCCGGTGACGCCTTTATCGCCCCCCACCACACCAGCCACGGCGTAACCGCCCTGGAGGACAAGAGCCTTTTGCTGGACCAGTTTTCCCCCGCCCGCGAGGACTACCTGGTCTAAACCGGGGCCCGCGACACCGTTTTATCGACTGACTTTGCCAACTTGAGGAGACATAAAAACATGCGTACGAATAGCTATCCCAAACAAAAACCCACCAAAGTAAGTGCTGCAGTGCGCGCTATTGCGCACGCAGCCCCCATGCTGCTGCTGGCCATGGGCGCTTCGGCCCAAGAGGCCAAGTCCGAGCTGAACACCGTGGTGGTCTCGGGCGTGCGTGCCGCTTTGGAAAGCGCGCTCAACGCCAAGCGCAATGACAACGGCATCGTCGACGTCATCAAAGCCGAAGACATGGGTAAGTTCCCCGACACCAACCTGGCCGAATCGCTGCAGCGTATCCCCGGTGTGGTGATCGACCGTGACGCCGGCGAAGGCCGCTCCATCACGGTGCGCGGCTTGGGTCAGGACTTTACGCGCGTGCGTATCAACGGCATCGAAGCGCTGGCTACCACGGGTGGTACCGACAGCTCGGGCGGCGCCAACCGCGGCCGTGGCTTTGACTTCAACGTGTTTGCCTCCGAACTGTTCAACACCGTCACCGTGCGCAAGAGCTCTTCGGCGGACGTGGAAGAGGGCTCCTTGGGCGCGACGGTCGACCTGCAAACGAGCCGCCCCTTTGACCTCAAAGGCTTTAACGCCATGGTCTCGGCCAAGGAAAACTACAACGACCTGTCCAAAACGGCGACGCCGCGCGCCGCCTTCTTGTTCTCCAACACCAATGACGACCGCACTTTTGGCGTGTTGGTCTCGGGTGCGTTCTCCAAGCGTAAGCTGTATGAAGAAGGCTTCAGCACGGTGCGTTGGGATAACGGCCCTTCATCGGGCGGTTGGTGCACCCCGGTGGGCATGGCGACCACTAATCCGTCGGGCTCTACGGCGACCACTTGCGGCCCCGCTGCGCAAGGCGTTAACCGCATCCCTGGCACCGCCGACGCTATCGCTGCGTACACCGCGGCCAATGACGCTGGCAACTTCGTACCCCGCCTGCCGCGCTACGGCCGCCTCACCCACGAGCAAGACCGCGTGGGCTTGACCGGTTCGGTGCAGTTCAAGCCCGCAAGCGACACGCTGCTGACTTTCGATTTGCTGTACTCCAAGCTCAAAGCCACACGCCAAGAAGATTTCCTGGAGGCACTGTCCTTTAGCCGTACCCTGAGCCAAGGCGGCAAGCCCCAGACCAGCGTTCTGAGCACCAGCTACGCGCCCAACGGCGCGCTGCAATACGGCCTGTACAACGGCGTAGACATCCGCGTCGAGTCGCGCTATGACGAGCTCTCCACCAGCTTCACCCAGCCCACGCTGACCTGGGACCAGCGCCTGTCTGACACCGTCAAGATGGTGGCCCAGGTGGGCAGTGCCCGCTCGGTGTTTGATAACCCGGTGCAGACCACCACCACCCTGGATGCGGCCAATGTCAACGGTTACAGCATCGACTTCACCAAGAGTGACCGTCTGCCCCTGATCACCTACCCGTTTGACGTGACGCAAAAGAACGGCGCCTTGCAGTTGCTGGGCATTCCGGTAGCCACCACAGGCACCCAAGCTTCCACGGTGACCAACCTGACAACCAGCGAAATCCGTATTCGTCCGCAAGGCGCGACCAACCAAAACGACATGGCCAAAGTGGACGTGATGTGGGATGCTGCCGAGGGCCTGAGCTTCAAAGGCGGCCTGGACTACAAGCGCTACTCGTTTTCCACCTTCGAGTTCCGCCGCGTGAACCAGAACGACACCATCTTCGCGCCCCCAGCGGGCACTTCGATGGATTCGCTCATTACGACGCTGTCTGGCTTTGGCAACGGCCTGAACCTGCCCGCAGGAACGCCCACATCGTGGGTCATCCCCAATCTGAGCGCCATCGCCCAGACCTACAACATCTACTGCAACTGCCTGCAAAGCGGACCGGCGGGTGGCCCTGGCGACTTCTCGCTCTCCTCGATTACCAACGGCAACGCCCGTGGTAACAACCGCGACGTGCAAGAAACCGACAGCGGCGCCTTCCTGATGGCCGACTTTGATACCGACTTGGCGGGCGTGCCGGTGCGCGGTAACTTCGGTGTGCGTTATGTCAACACCCGCCAAGTAGCGACCGGTTACCAGGCGCTTGCAGGTGGCACTGCCGTCTCGGTGACCAACGAATACAGCGACGTTCTGCCCGCATTCAATATGGCTGCCAGCGTCAGCAAAGACGTGGTTTTGCGCCTGGCAGCGGCCAGCGTGATGGCCCGCCCGCAGCTGGGCAACCTCAACCCCGGCGGCTCCATCAGCACCACAGGCACTTTGTCGATCAGCAGCGGCAACGCCTTGCTGCAACCCTTCCGCGCCAAGACCCTGGACGCCAGCCTGGAGTGGTACTACGACCGCAACGCCTTCTTGGGACTGGGCTTGTTTGGCAAAGATATTTCCACCTATATCCAAAGCTTGAAAACCAGCGTGCCCTATTCGGCCACCGGCTTGCCCATGTCTTTGCTGCCAGCGAACTTCACCGGCTCGGAAGTCTTTGAGGTGACCACGCCCATCAACACCAACGGCGGCATGCTGCGCGGCCTGGAGATCAACGTCCAGCAACCGTTCACCTTCTTGCCGGGAGCCGGCAAGAACTTTGGTGTGTTGTACAACTACACCATCGTCGACTCCAAGATCGCCTATGCGGTATCGCCCACCAGCAACACCGTCATTGTGGATAACCTGCTCAACCTCTCGCCCACCTCGCAGAACATCACGCTCTACTATGACGACGGCACTTTGAGCGGACGCCTGTCGGCCTCTTACCGCAGCGACTTCCTGACCCGTGTTCCGGGCCAGAACAACAACGACGTCGAAGGCAAAAACGCGACGACCAACCTGGATGTGTCGGTTTCTTACAAAATCGATAAAAACCTGGAAGTCACGTTCGAAGGCGTGAACCTCTTGAACACGCCGAACGACCAGTTCATCAGCCGCGCACGCAATAGCTCGGTGGTCTACAACGTCACCGGCCGTGAGTTCATGGTGGGTGCTCGCTACAAGTTCTAAGCCACGCTGGCCAGAACGCAAAAAAGGTGGCCTAGGCCACCTTTTTTCTTGGGGTGTTGGCTTGCGGCCTTAGTCTGCCTTGAACAAACTTCCCACACCGTCCAAGCCTTGGAGCGCGCGGGCCATCATGCCGCCAAACAAAGCGGCGCCCTGGGGGCCGAGGTGCGTGCGGTCAAACTTGGATTTGGCCGGGGCCGTTTGTGCGGCCTGCAGGCCCGGCGCTAAATGCGCGTCCATGGCCAAAGTGTCGGCCTGGGCCTGGCCCATGGGCTGCACAGCCGCATAGCTTTGGGCGTACAAATCGACCAGCAGCGCGCCTTGGGCCTGGGCCACGGCGCGGGTGGCCTGGGCCCAGGGCTCTAAATCGGGCTCCAGCGTCTCGCCTTTGAAGCTGCGGCGCGTCAGCGGCGTCACCAAGACGGGCGTCGCGCCGGCCTGGCGCAACTCTGTCACATAGCGGCTGATGTTGTGGGGGAACTCGGTTTGTAAATCGGTGGAGCGGCCGGGCTTGCCCGGTTGGTCGTTGTGCCCGAACTGCACCAGCACATAGGCCGCTAGCCCGGCAGGCTTGTTCTTCAGGCGCGCCAGGACATCGTCCCACAGGCCTTCGGCGCGAAAGCTTTTGCTGCTGCGTCCGTTTTTGGCCAGGTTCAAGCACTCCACGCCGGGCACCACTTTGCTGCACAGCACATCGCCATAGCCGTTGAGCGTGGCCATGGTGGAGTCGCCCACCAGGATGACCAGGCCTTGCGGCCCGGTGCCCGATTGCGCCATGGCGGGCGCGCCGCAGGCCAGCATACTGGCCGCTAATAGAGACATCAGAGGGCGTCGTTTCATGGGCTCGGTCCGTTGGCAGAAGGCATCAGGTCTTGCATCGCCGGCACGCCAATGATGGCGCCGCGGTGCTGGATCACGCGCGCGGCCAGACGGTTGCCAAAGGCCGCCGCCTGCGCCGGCTCCACGCCCGCCAAGCGCTGGCACAGGTAGCCCGCCGCAAAAGAATCGCCGGCGGCGGTGGAATCCACCACGGTGGCCACGCGCTCGGCTGCCACCTCGGTCCAGGGCGCAGGGCCCAGGCGCACCAGGGTGGGCGCGGCACCGCGTTTGACCACCACCTCGTGCGCCGCCAGGGCGTAGGCCTCGTCCACGCTGGCTTGCAGGTCGGCCAGGCCAAACAAGGCCTGGTGGTCGTCGGCGGTGATCAACACCGTGTCGGCCACGGCAAAAGCGCTGGAGAACATGGTGCGTGCCACCTCCACGCTTTCCCACAGGCGCGGGCGGTAGTTGTTGTCAAAGACCACGCGCTTGCCCGCCTGGCGCAGCCCGGCGGCAAACTGCAGCACGCGTTGGCGGGCCGCAGGCGGCAGGATCGCCAGGCTGATGCCTGAAAAATAAAACGCGTCCCATTGGTCCGCCTGTGCCTCCAGCGGCGTGGTGGCGGTGTCAAAGTAGCTGCGTGCGGCGCTGTCATTGCGCCAAAAGCTAAAACTGCGTTCGCCCTGGGCGTCGACGGCAATCTGGTAAATGCCCGGCATGCGCCCCGGGATCTGGCGCACCAGGCCCAGCGCAATGCCGTCTTGTTCCCAATGCGCGAGCAGCGCCTGGCTCAGCGCATCGTCACCCACCGCAGTGGCGTAGAAGACGCGCAGCGCCTGCCCGCCGCAGCGGCCGAGGTAGACGGCCGTGTTGAAGGTGTCGCCGCCATAGCTTTGCTGCATGGCGCCAAAAGCGCTGCCCGACAGCTCCAGCATGCATTCGCCCAAAAGGGCCACTTTTTTAGGATTTTTCAAAGTCAAAAATTCTTTTTGAAACGGCGTTTCATTATACTTAGGGCCTTGTTCCAAGGAAGCACTATGCCCGCTATTACCGCCGTCGATTCGCAGCTTTTTGTCATTCCCCTGCCCGAAGTCATGGCCGATGCCAAGCACGGCGACCACACGCATTTTGAGCTGGTCACCACCACCATCACCCTGGCCGACGGCGCCCAGGGCACCGGCTACACCTACACCGGCGGCAAAGGCGGCCACGCCATTGTGGCCATGCTGGACCACGACCTGGGCCCCCAGTTGATCGGCCGCGACGCGCAAGACATTGCCGGCATCAACGACTTTATGGAGTGGCATGTGCATTATGTGGGGCGCGGTGGCGTCGCCGCCTTTGCCATCTCGTCGATCGATATCGCCCTGTGGGACTTGCACTGCAAGCAGCTGGGCCAACCGCTGTGGAAAGTGGCCGGCGGCGCCAGCAATGCCTGCAAAGCCTATTGCGGCGGTATTGACCTGATGTTCCCCATCGAGAAGCTGCTCTCCAATATCGACGGCTACATCGCCTCGGGCGCCAATGCGGTCAAGATCAAAATCGGCCGCCCCCATCTGGCCGAAGACATCGAGCGCATCGCCCGCGTGCGCGCCCATGTGGGCAAAGACTTTGTATTTATGGTGGACGCCAACTATTCCATGAGTACCGAGCAGGCCATCGCCGCCTCGCGCGCTTTCGCGCCCTACGATATTTTCTGGTTCGAAGAGCCTACGCTGCCCGACGACTACCGCGCCTACGCCGATATCGCCGATGCCACCACCGTGCCCCTGGCCGCTGGCGAGAACCTGCGCACTTTGCAAGACTTCCGCTACGCCATGGAGTTTTCCAAGCTGGGCTTTATCCAGCCCGACGCGTCCAACTGCGGCGGCATCTCGGGCTGGCTGGCCGTGGCCGAGATGGCGCGGGCCCAAGGCATCCCCGTCTGCTCGCACGGCATGCAGGAGCTGCATGTCAGCCTGGTGGCCTCGCAGCCCCATGGCGGCTGGCTGGAGCTGCACAGCTTCCCGATCGACCGCTACACCACGCGCCCAGTCACTTTGCACCAGCACCTGGCAGTGGCGCCCGACACGCCCGGCGTAGGCGTCACTTTTGACTGGGACTTGCTGGCGCCGCACCGCTACCGGGCCTAGGCCGGGCAAGGCCCAGGCGGCGCTCTAGCGCCGTCTTTGGCGGGGGCCGGGGGCGGCCCTTCGCTTACATTAAGCGCCAAGCGCGCCGGGTTTGGACGAAAAGTGCGCGCGATGCCTTGCGCCGGCGCGCTGCGTCCCCATGTGAGAGACGGGCGCTGCCAGCGCCCCTTGTGCTCTCCTGTGTCCCCATTTATCGATCCATCCCTATGGTTCCTCACCTTGTCACTGCCCTGACCGGCCCAATCAATGAGCTAGAGCAGCGCCTGCTCGACACCATGCCCGCCATCGAGCGCTGGTTCCGTCTGGAATGGATGGAGCACACGCCGCCGTTTTACACCTCGGTGGATGTGCGCAACGCCGGCTTCAAACTGGCCCCGGTCGATACCGATTTCTACCCCAACGGCTGGAACAACCTCAGCCCCGAGATGCTTCCCATGGCGGTCCAGGCGGCCATGGCGGCCATCGAAAAAATCTGCCCCGAGGCGCGCAACCTGCTCATCATTCCGGAAAACGGCACGCACAACACCTTTTACCTGAGCAACCTGGCCCAGTTGCGCCGTATCTTCCATATGGCGGGGCTGAATGTGCGCATTGGCTCGATCGCTGCCAACCTTAAGAAGAGCACTACCGTCGAGCTGCCCGGGGGCGAGTCCATCACCATCGAGCCGGTGCTGAGGCACAAAGGGCGCATCGGCGTCAAGGACTTTGACCCCTGCACCATCTTGCTCAACAACGACCTGGCCGCCGGTATTCCTGGCATTTTGGAAGACCTGCACCAGCAATACCTGCTGCCGCCGCTGCACGCCAGCTGGGCCACGCGGCGCAAAAGCACGCACTTCGCCTGTTACGAGGAAATCGCCAAGCGCTTTGGCAAGCTGATCGGCATCGACCCCTGGCTGATCAATCCGCTGTACGAGCGCTGCGGCGAGGCGGACCTGGCCGACAGCGCCGGCGTAGCCGCCCTGGCCGAGCATGTGGAGGCCACGCTGGCCAAGGTGCGGCGCAAATACAAGGAATACGGCATCAAGGAAAAGCCTTTTGTTATCGTCAAGGCCGACAACAGTAGCAGCGGCATGGGCCTGATGACGGTGCGCGATGCCAAGCAACTGCCCGCACTGGCGGCGCGCAGCCTGTCCTTGGACCCCAGCCAAGGCAGCGCGCGCCAGTGGATCGTCCAAGAGGGCGTGCTCACCCACGAGCGCATGAACGACGCGGTGGCCGAGCCGGTGGTCTACATGATGGACCGCTATGTGGTGGGCGGTTTTTACCGCATACACGCCGAGCGCGGCATCGACGAAAACCTGAGCGCCCCAGGCTCGCTCTATGTGCCGCTGGCCTTTGGCCGCAGCACGCAGCTGCCCCAGCTCGGCGTGCGCCCGGGCGCCAGCGAGCCCAACCGCTTTTATATGTACGGCGTGGTCGGCCGCCTGGCCATGCTGGCGGCCAGCTACGAGCTGGAGCAAACCGACCCCCAGGCCGACCTGGAAGACTGAGCCGCCCGCCGTCGCCCTGGCGACTGGTTTTGTTGCATTGCAACAAAATAGTCGGGTTTGGGCGTCAAAGCGCGCCCACGGCCGCTGCGCCGTAGCACAATGGCGCTCCTTGCGGCTCCAGAATCCGCGCCGCAGCAGCGGCCGGTGCACCATGTGTCTTCTTCGAAATCTTCACTCTCTGCGCTGACCATTGGCGCCATTGGCGTGGTCTACGGCGATATCGGCACCAGCGTGCTGTACGCCCTCAAGGAAGTTTTTGGCTCCGGGCATGTGCCCTTTACGCCGGACAACGTCTACGGCATCTTGTCCATGATTTTTTGGACGCTGACCGTCATCGTCTCGCTCAAATACGTGGTGCTGGTGCTGCGCGCCGACAACGGCGGCGAGGGTGGCCTGATCGCCATGCTGGCGCTGGCCTCACAGGCCGTGATAGATCGGCCGGCGCTGCGCAAAGTGCTGCTCAGCGTGGGCATTTTCGGCACCTGTTTGTTTTATGGCGACGGTGTCATCACGCCGGCCATCTCGGTGCTGGGCGCGGTGGAGGGCCTGGAGGTGATCTCGCCGCAGTTTGTCCGATACGTGGTCCCGCTGACATTGGTTATTTTGTTGTGCTTGTTTTGGGTGCAAAAGCGCGGCACCACCGGCATTGGCCAATTTTTCGGGCCGATCACGCTGGTCTGGTTTGTGGTTATCGGCGCGCTGGGGGTCTACCACATCGCCTCCAATCCGGCGATTTTGCTGGCCCTGAGCCCGCATTACGCGCTGCGGTTTGTGTGGAACAACCCCGGCCTGACCTTTGTGCTGCTGGGCGCCGTGGTGCTGTGCGTGACCGGCGCCGAGGCCCTGTACGCCGACCTGGGCCACTTTGGCAAAAAGCCGATCCGCCTGGCCTGGTTTTGCGTGGTGATGCCCGCGCTCACGCTCAATTATTTCGGCCAGGGTGCGCTCTTGCTTGCCCACCCTGAGGCGGTCAAAAACCCGTTTTACATGATGGCCCCGGACTGGGCGCTGCTGCCTTTGGTGGTACTGGCCACTTTGGCGGCGGTGATTGCCTCGCAGGCGCTCATCACGGGGGCGTTTAGCGTGACCAAGCAGGTGATCCAGCTGGGCTACCTGCCGCGCCTGAACATGATCCATACCAGCGCCCGCGAGATCGGCCAAATCTATATTCCCTCGGTCAATTGGGGCTTGTTTGTCGTGATTGTGCTGGCTGTGGTGATGTTCAAGTCCTCCAGCAACCTGGCAACGGCCTACGGTATTGCCGTATGTACCGACATGCTTATTACCACCACGCTGACCTTTTTTGTGGTGCGCTACCGATGGCACTACCCGCTGGCACTGTGTGTGCTGGCCACGGGCTTTTTCTTTGCGGTCGACTTGGTGTTTTGGGCCTCCAATATGCTCAAGCTCCTTGATGGCGGCTGGTTTCCGCTGGCCATTGGCGCGGCGGTGTATATCCTCATGAGCACCTGGAAAGATGGACGGGCGCTGCTCAACTCCAAGATCAGGGCCGACGCCATGGATTTGCGCAGCTTTTTGGACGCCGTTTTTGTCGCTCCGCCGGTGCGCGTGGACGGCACCGCCGTATTCCTCACGGCCGCCACCGGTACCGTGCCCAATGCCTTTTTGCACAACCTCAAGCACAACAAAGTGCTGCATGAGACCAATTTGTTTGTCACCGTGCATAACCACGAGCGGCCCTGGATCGGGCTGGACAAGCGCATTGAGATTGAGCGCCTGGGCCACGACTGCTGGCAGGTGCTGATTCACTACGGTTTTAAAAACGACCCCGACGTACCCAAGGCGCTGCAGCAACTCAAGGGCCGGGGCGTGGCGCTGGATCCCATGCTTACCAGCTATTTTCTGTCGCGCGATACGGTGGTGCCCACCCTGGGCGACGAGATGGCGCAGTGGCGTGAGAAGCTGTTTGCCCAAATGCACCACAACGCCAGCAGCGCCGCCGACTTTTTGAACCTGCCCAACAACGCCGTGGTCGAGCTGGGCTCGAAGATCGAAATCTAAATAGCCAGGCCTCGTTTCGTGCACTTTTTCAAAGACCTGAGCTGGTCCACCTTCACCGCCGGATTTGTGGCGGTGCTGGTGGGCTTTACCAGCTCGATTGCCATCGTCTTTCAGGCCGCGCAGGCCTTTGGCGCCACGCAGGAGATGCTGGCCTCCTGGATCTGGGCTATCAGCATCGGCATGGGTCTGACGACTGCGGTGCCATCGCTGCTCCTGAGAAAACCGGTGATGGTGGCCTGGAGCACGCCTGGCGCGGCGGTGCTGGCCAGCGCTGGCCTGGCGGGCGGCTTTTCCATGGGCCAGGCGGTGGGCGCTTTCATGGCCAGTGCCGCGCTCATCGTGCTGCTGGGCGCCACCGGCTGGTTTGCCGCTTTGATGAACCGCATTCCGGCGGCCCTGGCCAGCGCGCTTTTGGCAGGTGTGCTGGCGCGTTTTGGCATTGCCGGCTTTGCGGCCGCGCAAAACGCATTACCTTTGGTCTCGCTGATGCTGCTGGTCTATGTGCTGGGGCGACGCTTGGTGCCTTTGTATGCCGTGCCCCTGACCTTGCTTTGCGCCATCACTTTTGTGGCGGCGCAGGGCGGTTTTGCCCACGTGGTGATTCCGACCGGCCTGACCTGGCCGGTCTACGTGGCCCCGCAGTTCTCGGGCTCTGCCATGGTCAGCTTGGCCCTGCCGCTGTTTGTGGTGACCATGGCCTCGCAAAACATGCCCGGCGTGGCCGCCATCCAGGCCTGCGGTTTTGGCGACGAGCGCGCCAGCGGGGGCGATGCGGGGCTGCCTATTTCGGGCATTCTGACCATGACTGGCCTGGCCACGCTGGTGCTGGCGCCTTTTGGTGCCTTTTCGCTCAACCTGAGCGCCATCACGGCGGCCATGTGCATGGGCCCGCAAGCGCACCCGGACAAAGCGCGCCGCTACACCGCAGCCGTCTGTTGCGGGCTGATATACATTGCCCTGGGCCTGTTTGGCGCCACCATCATGGCCTTGCTCAGTGCCTTCCCGCAGGCGCTGGTGGTGGCTATCGCTGGCTTGGCGCTGATGGCCACCATTGGCAACGCGCTGGCCAGCGCCTTGCAGGCCCCGGCCGAGCGCGAGGCGGCCATGGTCACGTTTTTGATCACCTTGAGCGGCGTGGTGATCGGCGGCGTCGGATCGGCTTTTTGGGGCCTGCTGGCCGGCGCGCTGGCGCTGGCTGTGCAACACTACCGCCCATCGCAGGCCTAAAGCACTGCCAGCTGCCAGGCCTCGGACGGCGCAGCCTCACCACCGGAGTTGTTTTTCATGCAGATTTTGTTCGTCGCCGATCCCTTGGAGTCTTTTCAGACCTACAAGGACACCACCTATTCCATGATGCGCGAGGCCCAGCGCCGGGGCCACCAGATCGCCGCCTGCGAACCGCGCGATCTGCGCTGGCAAACCGGCTCTGCGGTACAAGCCCCGGTGCGGCGTATCCGGCTCGGTGGTGAGGGCCCAAACTGGTTTGTGCAAGAGGCCGCTCAATTGGTAGCGCTGCGCGACTTTGACGCCATCGTCATGCGCAAAGACCCGCCCTTTGACAGCGAGTATTTCTACGCCACGCATTTGCTGGAACAGGCCGAGCGCGAAGGCGCCAAGGTGTTTAACAAACCGCGCGCGCTGCGCGACCACCCCGAAAAACTGGCCATTCTGGAGTTCGCCCAACATACTGGCCCGACCTTGGTCACCCGCGATGCGCAGGCGGTGCGGGCCTTTCATGCAGAGCACCAGGACATCATCTTGAAGCCGCTGGACGGCATGGGCGGCATGGGCATTTTTCGGGTGCCGGCCGACGGGCTCAATTTGGGCAGCATCATCGAAACCCTGAACCGCGACGGCGCCCAAACCCTGATGGTGCAAAAGTTTTTGCCCGCCATTGCCCAGGGCGACAAACGCGTGCTGGTGATCGGCGGCGTGCCGGTGCCTTTTTGCCTGGCGCGCATACCGCAAGGGGGCGAGGTGCGCGGCAACCTGGCCGCCGGCGGTCTGGGCGTGGCCCAAGAGCTCAATGCGGCCGACCGCGCCATGGCGCAGGCCATAGGCCCCACGCTGGCGGCGCGCGGCCTGCTGCTGGTGGGGCTGGACATCATCGGTACGCACCTGACCGAGATCAATGTGACCAGCCCGACCTGCTTTCAGGAAATCAGCACACAAACCGGCTTTGATGTGCCGGCTATGTTCATCGACGCGCTGCAAGCGGCGGCGCAGGCCTGAGCGGGCGCCTTAGTTGCGCGGTTCACTCCAGAGCTTGCCGCCGGTGGCCCAGTTTTCGGCTTTCACATCGGTGATCAGCACATCAACCGAGTCGGGCGAGCCGCCCAGCACCTCGACGCTGACGCGGGTGATCTCTTGCACCAGCTTTTTCTTTTGCTCCAGGGTGCGGCCTTCAATCATTTCTATATGGTACGTGGGCATACAAGCGCTCCTTGTGGTCTTGGACAGTGCCGCGTGCGGGAATGCACACCGGCGTGGGAGCGGCAGTTTAGACTGTGCTGTGCGCTCACCCTCTGACCCATTTGTGTGCCGGCCATGACGCCCCACGCCCTGCAAGACCTGCACGCCAACCCGCGCCACTACCTGGCGCTGGCCGCCTTGGTGCTGCTGCACCTGGTCGTGGGCGCTGCGCTGGGCTTGTCGGTGGATGAGGCGCACTATCTCTTGTATGCACTGCACCCGGCGCTGAGTTATTTTGACCACCCGCCGCTGGTGGGCTGGCTGCAGTGGCCGCTGGTCAACCTGGGCGCGCCGGTGTGGCTGCTGCGCCTGTTGCCCAGCTTGGTTTGGGTGGCCACCGTGTACAGCGCCCACCGCTTGGCGCTGCGCCTGAGCGCGGCCAACGCCATGGCGCAGTCCGGCGCGGTGGGCCTGTGGACTTTGGCGGTGCTGGCGCTGGCGCCCTTGCTCCATGTGCTGGGGCTGGGTTTGTTGCCTGACACCTTGCTGATGCTGTGGGGCATCCTGATCATGGGCCAGACCTGGCGTCTGATGCAGCCCCACGCGCTGCAGGCGCGAGGCGCTTGGTTGCTGTGGGGCCTGCTTTTGGGGCTGGCTGGCCTGAGCAAATACACCGCGATATTCATGGCCCTGGCCTCGGCCTGGTGCCTGCTGGCCGCCCATGGCCTGCGCGTGCTGCGCGCGCCCTGGGCCTGGCTGGGCTTGCTGCTGGCGCTGCTGTTGGTGGCGCCTGTGGCGCTGTGGAATGCCCAGCACGACTGGATCTCTTTTCGCTACCAGGCCAGCCACGGCGTGGGCGGCGCGTGGGAGGCGGCGCAGCTGCTGCGCTTTGGGCTGGTGCAGTTACTGGCGTTTGGGCTTTTGCTGCTTTGGGGCCTGCGTAATCGCTGGCGCGGCGGGGTGCTGCGGGCATTTTTCTGGATTCCGTTGGGGGTCCTGGCGCTGCTCTCGGGCGGCGGTAGCAGCTTGCCGCACTGGACCGCGCCGGCTTGGGTGGCTTTGGCACCTTTTGCTGGCCTGGCTTTGGCCCGCTACGCCTACGCCCATGGCGATACGCGCCGCCAAGGCCGCCGTGCCCGCTGGCTGGGCGTGCTGGTCGCGCTGCAGGCCAGCGCCTGTGCTGCGCTCATGGGTTTGATGCTCAGCGCCGGGGCGCCGTTTTTCTTACAGAGCTTGCGCACCACGGCCGTAGGCGCCAACCCCTTTGCCGACCTGCACGGCTGGGACGCTGCCGGTGCCCGTGCCCGCGCCTTGGCGCAGGCCCAGGGCCTGGCCAGCGTGTCGGTGCAAAACTGGACGCTGGCCAGCCGCTTGGGCTGGTACGCGCAGCCGCTGGCGGTGCATGTGCTGGCGCCGGGCACCGACCAGTTCAGCCTGTGGGCGGGCGACTTGCCCGTGGGCGCCGACACGCTGTTGGTGGATTGGTCCCACCTGTCTTTCGAGCTGCCGCTGGCGCCGCAAGGGTTTGCCCGCTGCGATGTGCTCGACACCCTGGATGTGCACCATGGGTCGGCGCCCTTGGCGCGTTTTCGTTTTTATGCCTGCCGCGGCTGGGCCGGCCAGGCCGCACCGCGCAACCGGGAGGCTGGCTTATGAGGGCACGTTGGTGGCTGCCTTTGGTGCTTTTGCTGGCCTGTGCGCCGCTGTACCTGCATTGGTGGGAGCCGGCCTTGTTTTTGGCCATCAACCAGGCCTGCGCGCCCCTGCCCGCACCGCTGTGGACCGCGCTGTCGCTGGGCGGCAACGCCTGGGGCGTGCTGGCGCTGAGCAGCCCGCTGCTGGTGCTGGCGCCGCGCCTGTTGTGGGCTTGGTTGGCGGCCGCGCCCTTTGCCGTGCTGTTTGCGCGCCTGGGCAAAACCTATTTTGAAAGCGCCCGCCCCGCAGGCGTGCTAGACCACAGCCTGATACGCATCGTGGGCGAGCCGCTGGAGATCGCCTCCATGCCCTCGGGCCACACGCTCACCGCTTTTGCGGTGGCGGGCAGTATTTTTCTGGCGCTGCGGGCACCGCAGCGCGCGCGCTGGTGGGGGCTGTGGTTGGCGGCCGCTTTGGTGGGCCTGTCGCGCATGGCGCTGGGCGCGCACTGGCCGGGCGATGTGGCCGTGGGCGCTTGCTTAGGTCTGTGGGCCGCCGCTTTGGGCCAGATGCTCTGGCACCGCATGGGTGCCGCTTTTGTCGACCCGCGCGGCTGGCGTATGCGGGCGCTGGCGCTGCTGTTGCTGTGCACGCTGTACACCTTGCTTGAAGGCCCGCTGGACTACCCGGACAACCAAACGCCGCAGTACCTTCTGGCCGCTGTGGTGCTCCTGGTCTTGCTGCGCTTTGCGCAGCAGCAAAAAATAAAAACCCCTGGGGAGGAATAAACCATGTCTGTCACACCCACCCCGCCGGCGCGCACGGCCAGCCTGGTCTTGGTTGCCTTGTTGGCGCTGGCCTTGCTGTATTTTTCATTGCTGCCCGGCCTGCTGGGCGCCTGCCTGGGCTTTTTGATCGCCAAGGCCTTGCTGCGCTTAGGCGCCCGCTACCGCCTGCCAGCGGCCAGCACGCTGGCCCCCGCCGTGGTGATCGTGTTGCCTTTGCTGGCCTTAGTGCTGGCGCTGTTAAATGCCAAGACTTTGGCGCTGGGCGCGGCCGGGCAGTACCAGGCTTTGCTGCAGTTTTTGGCGCAAACCGTACTCGAGATCCGCAAAAAAGTCCCGCCCGATTGGGCCCAGTACCTTCCCGAAGAACTGATGGCGGTGCAGCTGTGGCTAGCCGAATTACTCAAGTCCAAAGCCAGCGTGATTGCCGGCGCGGGCTCGCAGGCTTTGCATGGGCTGTTGCTGGTGTATGTGGGTTTGGTGGTGGGCGCGTTAATGGGCGCCACGCCAGCGTCGGATAGCCGGGCCCCCTTGCGTCTGCAAATGCGCACGCGCGGCGCGCACTTTATTGCCGCCTTTGCGCAGGTGGTGGTGGCACAGTTTTGGATCGCGGTGTTTAACGCCAGTTGCACCGCTGCGCTCTTGCTGATCGTGCTGCCGCTGGCCGGCGCGCAGCTGCCCTATACCGGCCCGCTGGTGGTCATGACTTTTGTGTGCGGGCTGATTCCCATCGTGGGCAACTTGGTGTGCAACGCCATGCTGAGTTTGGCCGGTCTGTCGGTGTCGGTCGGCGTGGGCGTGGC
>CANGNS010000019.1 GCA_947455465.1 Comamonadaceae bacterium
AACCCTGGTCGCCGCCACGCTCGAGGCCACCTTGCTGCAAGCGACCAAACCTGCAAGCAAAGCGTTTTTGGCAGCCGCCGCCGAACTCTCGGAGCACAGCATGGCCGCCTACCGGCGCTTGGTCTACGAAACGCCAGGGTTTGCCGACTTTTTCTTCAGCGCCACGCCACTGCGCGAGATCACCGAGCTCAATATCGGCTCGCGCCCGGCCTCGCGCAAAGCCACCCAGGCCATTGAGGACTTGCGTGCCATTCCCTGGAGCTTTAGCTGGGGCCAGTGCCGCCTGACGCTGCCGGGCTGGTACGGCTTTGGCGCGGCGGTGCAGGCTTTTATCCACGGCGGCGACGGCACGCACAGCAGCGCCTTGGCCAAAGAACGTACCGCACTGCTGCAAAAAATGCAGCGCCAGTGGCCGTTTTTCCAAACCCTGCTCTCCAATATGGACATGGTGATGGCCAAAAGCGACCTCGCTCTGGCCGCGCGCTACGCCGAGTTGGTAAACGACGCCCGCCTGCGCCGCAAAATCTTCGGCGCCATCGAGCAAGAATGGCATAGCACCGCCGACGCGCTGCGCCTGATCACCGGCGACAAACAACGCCTGACCCACAACCCCAGCCTGCGCCGCTCCATTGACCACCGCTTTCCGTACATCGACCCGCTGCACCACCTGCAGGTGGAACTGGTGCGCCGCTACCGCGCCGGCCAAAGCGACGAGCGGGTGCAGCGTGGCATCCACATCTCGATTAATGGGATTGCGGCGGGGTTGAGGAATACCGGCTAGCGTTTTCGACAGGCGTCTGGGGCAAATCGGGCGGTTTCAGGCCGCCGGATAAAATCCCACGATGACAAACCAACTCGACAAAAAATCCCAGGCCTGGTCGGCGCTCTTTTCGGAGCCGATGAGCGATTTGGTCAAGCGTTACACCTCCAGCGTGTTTTTTGACAAGCGGCTGTGGCAGGCAGACATTCAGGGCAGCCTGGCGCATGCCGAAATGTTGGCGGCGCAGGGCATCATTGCAGCGCAGGACCTGGCCGACATTGAGCGCGGCATGGCGCAAATCGTGGCCGATATCGAGGCCGGCCGCTTTGAATGGAAGTTGGACCTGGAGGACGTGCACCTGAACATTGAGGCGCGGCTGACGCAGTTGGTAGGCGATGCGGGCAAACGCATGCACACCGGGCGCAGCCGCAATGACCAAGTGGCCACCGACGTGCGCCTGTGGCTGCGCGACGAATTGGACTTGATAGGCGACTTACTGGCCGCCCTGCAAAAAGCCCTGCTGGACGTAGCGACGCAGCACACGCAAACCATCTTGCCCGGATTTACCCATTTGCAAGTGGCCCAGCCGGTGAGCTTTGCGCACCATGTGCTGGCCTATGTAGAAATGTTTGCCCGCGACGCCGAGCGCATGCGCGAGGTGCGCGCCCGCACCAACCGCCTGCCCTTGGGCAGCGCCGCGCTGGCGGGCACCAGCTACCCGCTGGACCGCGAGCGCGTGGCGCGCAGCCTGGGCATGGTGGACGCGCAGGGGGTGCCCCAGCTTTGCCGCAACAGCCTGGACGCCGTCAGCGACCGCGACTTTGCGATGGAATTTGCCGCCGCCGCCAGCATCAGCATGGTGCACATCAGCCGCCTGAGCGAAGAGTTGGTGCTCTGGATGAGCCAGAACTTTGCGTTTATCCGCCTGGCTGACCGTTTTACCACCGGCAGCTCCATCATGCCGCAGAAGAAAAACCCGGACGTGCCCGAGCTGGCGCGCGGCAAAACCGGCCGTGTGGTCGGCCATCTGATGGGTTTGCTGACCCTCATGAAAGGCCAGCCCCTGGCCTATAACAAAGACAACCAGGAAGACAAAGAGCCGCTGTTTGACACCGTGGACACGCTCAAAGACACGCTGCGCATCTTTGCCGAAATGATGGGCGGCCTCACCGTCAATGAGGACGCAATGCGCAAAGCCGCAGCGCGCGGCTACGCCACCGCTACCGATCTGGCCGATTACATGGTCAAAAAAGGCCTGGCCTTTCGCGACGCGCACGAGGTGGTGGCCCACGCCGTCAAAAGTGCGCAAGTGGCGGGCAAAGACTTGTCCGAACTGCCGCTGGCCACGCTACAAGGTTTTCATGCAGCCATCGAGGCCGATGTGTTTGACTGCCTGAGCCTGCAAGGCTCCTTGGACGCGCGCAGCACCATTGGCGGCACCGCCCCCGAGCGCGTGCTGCAAGAGATTGCGCTGCACCGCCAGCGCCTGGGCTGAGCGCACACCCGATGAGCGCGCAACAAATTGTGCTCAGCCTGGTGCTGGCCACCATGGTGTTTTCGGTAGCCTTGGAGCTGCAACTGGACGACTTTTTGCGCGTGGCGCGCAGCCCCAAAGCCGTCGTGGTGGGGCTCATTCCCCAATTCATTTTGCTGCCCGTGGGCACCTGGGCCGCCACGCTGGTGCTGGACTTGCCGCCCAATGTGGAGGCCGCCATGATTTTGGTCGCCGCCTGCCCCGGCGGCAGCCTGAGCAATGTGGTGACGCATTTCGGGCGCGGCAATACGGCGCTGTCGGTCAGCATTTCAGCCGTCGCCAGCCTGATTGCGCTGTTTGCCACACCGTTTAACTTCAGCTGGATGGTGGCCACCAACCCGGCCACCGCCGGTTGGCTGCAAACCCTGAACATCGACCCCTCAGACATTTGGATCAGCCTGTTTGCCTTGCTGGCACTGCCCTTGGCGCTGGGCCTGGCACTGACTCGTAAGCTGCCCGCCCTGAGTGCGCGCATCCGCAAGCCGCTGGGTAATTTTTCGCTGATTGCGCTGCTGGCTTTTATCGTGCTCGGGCTGATAAAAGAGCGGCAATTGCTGACATTGGGCCTCTTGCCCACGCTGGGCTTGGTGGTGGTGCATAACGCCAGCGGCCTGCTCATGGGCTGGGTGACCAGCGGCGTGATGGGCCTGAGCACGGCTGACCGGCGGGCCGTCACCATCGAAGGCGGCATGCAAAACGCCGGGCTGGCGCTGGGCATTATTGCGGTGCAGTTCAACGCCGATCTGGGCATGGTCATCATTGCCAGCCTCTGGGGCATTTGCCATATCGTCAGCGGCATGTCGCTGGCCCTGCTGTGGCGGCGCCTAGACCGCCGACCATCGGAAGGAGACACCCATGCTTGATTTGCTGATTCGCGGCGCCACCGTGGTCGATGGCAGCGGGGCCGAGCCCTTTAGCGCCGATGTGGGCATCCAGGACGGACGCATCACCGAGGTCGGGCGCATCAGCAGCGCCACGCGCCAAACCCTGCGAGCCGATGGCGCCTGGCTGACACCGGGCTTTGTGGACATCCACACCCACTACGACGGCCAAGCCACCTGGGACCAGACCTTCAGCCCCAGCATCCACCACGGCGTGACCACGCTGCTCATGGGCAACTGCGGCGTCGGTTTTGCGCCGCTGCGCCCGGGCAGCGAGGACCGCCTGATCCAGCTGATGGAAGGCGTGGAAGACATTCCGGGCGTGGCGCTCAAAGAAGGCGTGCGCTTTTCCTGGGAGAGTTTTAGCCAGTACATGGACGCGCTAGACGCCATGCCGCACAGCCTGGACTTTTTAACCATGGTGCCGCACGACCCGCTGCGCATGCTGGTGATGGGCGAACGCGCCGAGGCGCGCGAAGCGGCCACCGACGCGGACGTGGCCGCCATGCGCGGGCATTTGCGCGCCGCTTTGCAGGCCGGTGCAGCGGGCTTTTCGACAGGGCGCTCGGACAACCACCGCACCGCCGAGGGCCACGATACGCCCGCCTCCATCGCCAGCGCGGCCGAGTTGAACGGTCTGGGCGCGGCCTTTGCCGGCCTGGGCCACGGCGTGGTGCAAGTGGTTAGCGACTTTGACCTGATGCAAGGCCCGCAAAGCTTTGATGCCGAGTTCGCGCTGGTCGAGCAACTCGCCCAGGCCAGCGGCCGCCCGCTGTCCATGACCTGGCTGCAGCGCGACCCCGGTGGCGAGCAGTATGTGCAGATCCAAAACCGCGTGGAAGCGGCGGTGGCGCGTGGGCTGCCGCTGTACCTGCAAACCGCCGCGCGCGGCATTGGCGTGATCAACGGGCTGGACGCGAGTTTTCAACCGTTTATGGGTTTTCCTGGCTACAAAGAAGTCGCCACCCTGCCCTTGTCTGAGCGCGCCAGAGCGCTACGCGAGCCGGCACGCAAAGCGCGCATCTTGGCCGAAAAATCCGAGCGCCTGGCCGGTGACGGCACGGCCATCCCGCCGCTGGTGGACTTGCTGCTCTCGCGCATCGAGCTGATTGCCGGGCGCATGTTCCCGCTGGACGCCCGCCTGGACTACGAGCCCGATGTGATGCAAAGCTTTTTGGTGCGCGCCAAGCAGCGCGGCACCACCGCGCTAGAGGCCATGTACGACTACCTGACCGAGGGCGATGGCGCACAGCTGATTTACTTCCCCATCTTTAACTACAACCAGGGCTCGCTGGACGCGGTGCACCAGATGCTGACCCATCCGCGCGCCCTTTTTGGACTGGGCGACGCGGGCGCGCATGTGGGCACGGTGTGCGACGCGAGCTTTTCCACCTTCATGCTCACCCACTGGGTGCAGGGCCGCGCCAAAGACCGCCTGCCCTTGGCCCAGGCCGTAGAGATGATGAGCAGCCGCAATGCCCGCTACCTGGGCTTGGCTGACCGTGGCCTGATCCAGGCGGGCCTGCGCGCCGATATCAACCTGATCGACCCATCGCGCCTGAGCGTGGGCATGCCCCAACTGGTGCGCGACCTGCCCGCTGGCGGCAAACGCTTTTTGCAAAAAGCCCAAGGCTATATCGGCACTTGGGTGGCCGGCCAATGCGTGGCCCGCGAAGGCGAGGCCACCGACGCACGGCCCGGGCGCTTGGTGCGCATGGGCCAAGCCTAAAGGCCAAGGCGCATCAAAAACTGACCCGCACGGCCTGGCGCTCCTGCGCCTCGGTCACTTGCAAAAGCTCGGCCGGGCCAAAGGCAAAGCGGCCGGCCAGTAAGTTACCCGGGAAACTTTGTCGGGCCGTGTTGTAGACGGTGACTGCATCGTTATAGGCCTGGCGCGCAAAGCCCACGCGGTTCTCGGTGGAAGACAGCTCTTCCATGAGCTGGCCAATGGTTTCGTTGGCTTGGAGCTCGGGGTAGGCCTCGGCCAAGGCCAGCATGTGGCCCAAAGACGCACCCACGGCCGCTTCGGCCTGGGCCAACTGGCGCACAGCCCGGGTGTCCTGCGGCCGGTCGGCGGCGTTTTGGCGGGCGCCCTCGGCGCTGTTGCGCGCTGCGATGACCTCATGCAGGGCTTGGCGCTCGTGCAGCATATAGGCCTTGGCGCTCTCCACCAGATTGGGAATCAGGTCGTAGCGGCGCTTGAGCTGCACATCAATTTGCGCAAAAGCATTTTGAAACTGGTTGCGCAGCGCCACCAATTGGTTGTAAGTCAGCAGACACCAGCCCAGCACAGCGGCGGGAACGAGGACTGCAAAAATACTGCTGAGAGACATGGTTTTTCCTTACAGAGTGGCAAAAATATCGTGGGCAAAACCCGGCGCGGTCAGCGGGCAGGCCACGCCAAGGCACTGGCATAGCACGCGCACGATCTCCCACTCCACCACGCGCAACCTGCCGTCTTGCAGTGCGCAGGCGCGCAGGGCCGCGACAAAGGACTCTTTGTCCTGCGGCGCGAGTGCGCCCAATGCCAGCAAACTCGCTTGCACTGCCTGGGGTACGCAGGCCTGGGGCGGCAACAGTGCATGTTTTTGCAGCGCAGGCATAAAGGGCAGCGCCTGGGCATAAGCGGCCTGGGCCGCAGTACTTTGGCCCTTGGCGCCGCAATACGCCAAAAACGAGAGCAGCATGCGCATATGCAGCACGGCCGCCCCGGAGCGCAAGCGCGTGGGGCCGGGGCTGGGCCGCAATGTGTGCTGCAGCAAGACGGTGGCGACCAGCGCAAAGGCGACGACTTTTCCGTCCGCCATCACCAGCGATTGGGCTTGGTAGAGCACCGCGTCTTGCTCCATAGGCGGCAGGGCGCGCAAGGCCGGGAGCGCCAGACTGAGGACAACCAGGCGCATAGGCGGGGCCAGAGCGCGCACCTCCAGGTGCGCCTCGATCGCCGCATCAACCACCAGCGCACTGGTTTGCGCGCTCAGGCGCTGGCATTGGGCTTGGCGGGTTTCCAGCTTGTCGTGCATGAGCAGGCCGTACACCACGCCAACAGCGCTGCCGCCTTGCTCCAAGCGGCTGCGCAAACCCTCGGGCACTTGCGTCTGCAAAGTCGCCGCCAGCGCCAAACCATGGTCTGCACCTGCCAGGCGCAGGTGGGCGCGCGGGTCGATGGCCCGAATACGCGCGTCTATCGGCGGATGGGTGGCCAGCCAGCTCTCCAGCACCGAACGCACCGGCGAGACGAAGAAAAAATGCGCCATCATCCGCATGGGCAGGGTTTGCACCGCCAGCGCATCGGAAGCGGCGCCTGGCCGCTGCAGCTGAATTTTTTCCAGCACACCGATCAGCGCCATCGGATTGCGGGTGAACTGCACGGCACTGGCATCGGCCAAAAACTCGCGTTGGCGGCAGACCGCGTTTTTGATCACCTGGGCCATCACCATGCCCGCTGCGCCTACGCCGATAAACACACAGCCCAAGGCATTGGTTTGCAGATCGCGCCGCTCCCACATGTCCTCGCCCACCGCGCCTACCGCCATCAATCCGAATAGCACGCCAGCCATGCGCATATTGAGGCGCATGTCGCCGTTGAGAATATGGCTGAACTCGTGGGCTACCAGCCCCTGCAACTCGTCGCGGTTTAGCGCCTTAAGGGCCCCGCGCGTGACCGCTATCAGGGCCTGCTGTGGCGTACTGCCCGCCGCCAGCGCATTGATGGACGGATGCTCCAGAACATACACCTGCGGCACCGGGCAGCCGGTGGCGATGGCCATTTCCTGCACCACATTGAGCAGCTGGCGCTCGGCCGTATCCGGTTTGCTACCCGCCAAGGCCCTGGCCCCCAATTTGTCGGCCAGGTCAGCACCCTGGGTGTCCTGCCAACCGTTGGCAGCGCCCAAGGCGATCAAAGCGCCGCTTGCAAGCGCCATCCACCATGCAGCGTTGCTGAAGGTAACCAGGCCAAACCAGCCCAAAATAAAGATGGCCCACTGGGCCAGCATGTAAACCCAGCACACCGTAAGCACCAGCGCCAGGCAAAAGCCCAGCACCAGCCCCACACTCCTGCGCCTGGCCTGCGCCTGTGCGGCATAAAAATTCACCACCACCCTCCGGCGGGGCCGCTGATGGCACACGCCCTGTCGGCTTGGCGACACTGATTGTTCCGGCGCGGCAGGCCCAAGCCCAAGGGCGGCAGCACAATCGGCCTGGCTACCGGGTTGCCCTGGCGCAGTTGATACATCGGTTCTCCTCCGTAGCCGCCCAGGTTGGGGGGCTGAGCAATAATTTTCATTATATTTTTAAATATTATTTCTCATTTTTATACAAAATAGCCCTAATTTGCGTGGGCGCAACGCCCCTCTACAATGATTTGCAACTATTTCCGAATAAGCAGGAGACACCCATGACCCAGGCCACCAAGCTGATCCTTGACTATGTGTATGCGCACGAAAAAGAGCGTGCCAACCAAGTCTTCCTGACCCAACCCTTGGGCGGCGCCCGGGTTGCCGACTACACCTGGGCCCAAACCCTGGACCAGGCACGGCGCATGGCCACTCACTTGCAAAGCCTGGGCTATGAGCCCGGCGCGCGCATTGGCATCCTGTCCAAGAACTGCGCCCACTTCTTTATGGCCGAACTGGCTATTTGGATGGCCGGTTACACCACGGTCGCCATATTCCCGACCGAGAGCGCCCAGACCATCAACTTTGTGCTCGACCACAGCGGCGCCAGCCTGCTGTTTGTGGGCAAGCTAGACACCTGGCCCGAGCAGGAGCCTGGCGTTCCGGCGCTCCTGCCGCGCATCGCCCTGCCGCTGGCGCCTTCCACCAGTTACGAAACCTGGGACGCCATCACCGCCCGCACCGCGCCCATGGGCGGCCACCCGGCGCGCGCCGGCACCGACCTGGCCATGCTGATTTACACCTCAGGCTCCACCGGCCAGCCCAAGGGCGTTATGCACAGCTTTGAGCGCATCACCGCCGCCACCGAGCTGGCTGTGGCGCAAAGCATGTCGCAAAACGTGGGCACCGACGATGTGCACCGCGTGCTGTCTTACCTGCCGCTGGCCCACGTGTTTGAGCGCGCTGTGATTGAATGCGCCAGTTTTGTCAGCGGCCAATTGCATGTGTTTTTTGCCGAATCGCTAGATACTTTTGCCGCCGATTTGCAGCGCGCCCGGCCCACCATCTTTGTGTCGGTGCCGCGCTTGTGGCTCAAGTTCCAGCAGGCCGTGTTCGCCAAGATGCCGCAAAAGAAACTGTCTTTGCTCCTGAGCATCCCTATCATCAAAGGCATCGTAGCCAAGAAGATCCTGACCAACCTGGGCCTGGACCAGACGATTTTGGCCTTCAGCGGCTCGGCGCCCCTGCCGGCCGACCTGATCCGCTGGTACCGCAGCCTGGGCCTGCAACTGCTCGAAGGCCTGGGCATGACCGAAGACTTTGCCTACTCGCACACCGCCACGCCCGAATTCAGCGAGCCGGGCTATGTCGGCATTGCCAACCCCGGTGTGCAGGCGCGCATCAGCCCCGAGGGCGAGATTTTGATCAAGTCCCCCGGCCAACTGGTGGGCTACTACAAGCGCCCAGACCTGGACGCCGAGGCCTTCACCGCCGACGGCTTTTTCCACACCGGCGATTTGGGCATGGTCGCCCCGGACGGGCAACTCAAGATAACTGGGCGCATGAAAGAGCTGTTTAAAACCAGCAAAGGCAAGTACGTGGCGCCCGCGCCCATCGAAAACCTGATCAATGTGCACCCCATGGTGGAAATCTCGCTGGTTGGCGGCCTGGGCTACGAGGCCGCGTTTGCCATCGTCGTGCTGGCCGAAGACCTGCGCCCCCGCCAAAACGACCCGGCCTTGCGCGCCGAAGTGACGCAAGCCCTGCAAAGCCTGCTAGCCCAGGTGAACGCCCAGGTGGCGGATTACGAGCACCTCAAGTTCATCGTCGTGGCCGCCCACCCCTGGCAAATCGAAAACGGCATGCTCACCCCGACCATGAAAATCAAGCGCAGCAATATCGAAACGTCTATCGCCGCCCGGCTGGACGGCTGGTATGCGTCGGGGGAGAAGGTGCTTTGGGCTTGATGCGGCCCCATTGACGAGGCAACTTCAAATATCCGCCGCGATCAGGCGGAACTGCTCTAGCGCGGCCTGCAGGTCTTCGACAATTTCCTGGGCTATTACGGCTGGCTCAGGCAAGCCTACGGTTTTGCGCACTAAGCCGCACAACTCTGCATAAATGGGTGAAGCCGGGTTGGCTTGGTAATGCTTCTGGTTACCCACCTGCTTGACGGTGACCAGCCCGCTCTGCGACAGGCTCGCCAGTTCGCGCTGCACCGAGCCCGAGCCCGCCAAGTTGATCAACTCGGTGGCATAAAAACTGCGCTCTGGCTGCCCAAACAGCAAACCCAGCACGCGCTGCTGCGTGCCGGAAAACAAGGCGTCTGCCAAGCTGCTAGCGCGTGGCGTTGTGGTGGTTTGGTTTTTTGAAATACCCATTTTGGGCGTTTTAATACCCAAAATGGGTATTTCTGGAAGCCCTTCAGCATTGGAAGCTTAGGTTGATCGTTCTGCATATGGCTCATGGGTTAACGCGCTGGGCGCCTTCGCCCTTGCCCAATCGACCGCGGCTGCAACATCTGCTGGCGTCACTTGGCGCTCGGCCAGCTTGGCGCGCACCTCATCACTGGCACCCAAAGTGGATGGCGCGTCCGTCTTGCAAAACACAACATCGAATGTGTACCCCATCGCACCAGCAACAAAGGCAATGGTCTGGACAGTGATGCTCTCGTGACCCGAGAGAACTTGTGACATACGATCACTGCTCCAGCCAAGTTTGCTTGCCAGGTCATCACGTGACATGCCGCACTCATGAAGCAGCAGCGTTAAATCTGCGGCCACATCAACTGTCTTTAGTTCTTCCGTCAGTCCTTTGTGGGCTGCAATCAGATCGCCGAAAAGTGGTTTGTTCGTCATGGCTATCTTTCATTTCATTTAATTCAATGCGACAAGACTTTGTTTTAAATCATGGCATTCATTTTGTGGTTTTGACAACCGAGCAATACGCCTGATCTGGCCGATTGGGCACACCTGGATGGCGCAACTCCAGCAAACCCTGATTGACCAATCCCGTCAAAATTCGCCTCTGCAGGTTTTCTGGGTCACGGCTCAACAAATCGGCTAAATCACGGGTGGTCAGCCATCGGGTGTCGCAAAGTCGCAACACCAAAGTCTGCATTTCTGCCGTTGGCAACTTGGCTTTGAGTCTTGCTGGCTCTGCCAATGACAGGAGTTCGGGGCTCAAATGACGGGAGTCCCCCTCTAAATGACGGGAGTCCCCGCCCAAATGACGGGAGTCACCCTCCAAATGACGGGAGCCCTCGGCCAATGGGGGGAAGTCCCCCGCCACGCGGTAACTGGCCCAGCGGCGCTGGTTCTGTTGCGTCAGCAGGCCATCGCGCACCAAGGTTTGGAGCACGCCAGTAATGTCTTTGGCGTGCTCGCCAGTGATTTCTTGCATGCGGGCATTGGTCACGCTGCCTTCTACCTGGGCGGTCACCACTGCTTGCACTGCTGTGGTGTCCAGCTTGGCAAAGCGGTCCCCAAAGCGCTGGCGCAAGGCCAAGTCCACTTCGTCAGGAATCAAGCTGACCATGGGCAGCACCAGCTTCACTCGGTCGGGCTGCAAAGACTCTTCCAACCTTGGCGAGCGCCAGTGCTGCGCACGCCAGCCCGCCCGAATTTTGTCCATGCCCGAGCCCGCCTTGTCGCCACCGCCCATGAGCTGAAACATCAGCTGCAGGCTTTTGTTGCGGCACTCGCTTACGCCGCCCTTCAAAAGCTGCTCTCGCGAAACAAGCAGGGAACCGGGGTTAGACAGTTCAATGCGGTCCGGGTAGCGCTCGATCACCACGCCGCCTTGGCCTCGGTGGTCAGCGTGCACCAGGGCGTTGACCACGGCCTCGCGCAGCGCCTCGTGAACGGCGGTGTCGTCTTTGCGGTACAGCTCGCGGTCCAGCTGAAAAGGCATCTTCAAGTCGCCCGACAAACGCTGCATGACACGCAAGTAAAACTGGAACAAGTTGCTTTCCCAAGTGCCATCGGGCACCACGCGGTCAGTCCAGCGCACGGCGGGGTCGTCGGACAAGCGTTCGCGGTAGTCCACATGAAAGGCGGGCAAGGCATCGCGCAGCGCCTCAAAGCGGCCAAACATCAACAAGCCCGCCACGGTGGCCCCCTCTAAGCCCGTAGCACGGTCGCGGCGCAAAGCGCTCAGCTTGGCCAGCAGCGGCGCATCGTCCAGGAGCAACCAAGGGTGATCTGGCGCACGAGATGCAAAGCGGTTGCGGTATTGCTTGACCGTGTCGGGGTCAAAATCTGGCAGACCGAAATGCTCCACGATGTGCGAATCGGCTGGCGTGTCGGACTGGTCGGCCAGCATGCGGCGCACCTCATCGTCCGCGCAACGGTAGTCGCCCTCTTCGGCACGGCGGTAAGTGCCCGTCATGGGGTTGGGCCCCACAAACACAGGGCGCTGAAGCCGCGAAGCACGCGGCACGCTCACCACCACAAACTGCCTGCCCTCGTCTTCTACCGTGCGCACATCGTCGTCGCGCAGCAGGTTGACGCTGATTTTGTGCCGGTCGTTTAGCTGGCTCCACAGCACCGTGCGCAACTGCGCGGCATCGGGCACGCCCTCCCACACCAAGCCAGAAGCCTTTTCGGCCACGCCCAACACAATGGTGCCGCCCTGTGTGTTGGCCATGGCGGCATACGACTCCCAAAAACTGCCAGGCATGCCACCGCGTGCCGACTTGAATTCGGTGTCGATGCCCTCGGAGCTGGATTGGAGGATGGTGAAGAGGTCGCGCTGGGGCATGTCTTCAGTTTGAAATCAGCGTCAAAGTGTCGAGTCGTCGCTATGCGTTTGAGGATGAAGGAGTTCTGCACGCTCCAACTCCCACGCGGCTCTTTCCCCATCACGATCAACCTGAGAATAGCCATCTACTTTTAAACGTTTGAAACCACTTGCAAAGTGATCAACGTTTTTTGCAATTGATTCGATCTGCTTACTAATCTTCAGTAATGGTGGTTCACCAATTCGTCTTATCCCCTTGAGTTCTGACAAATCCAATACACATGGCATTTCATATCGAACGCCTATTGCATTTCGATATCTGCACACTACATGGACTCGTGTCGTCAGCTTAGTTTCATGGCCTTCTGTCAAGTTTGTCCAGTAGGACGAAAACTCTTGATCGGGACCAAGATAAACCAACCCTTTTGAAAAACAGTTCAGTTTCTCCAATGAAGCAACAAGATTATTTACTTTCTCGCTGACGGTATCTGAGCGGAGCTCAAAAGATATGTCATATGCGGGGCCTAGGCCGATATTGCGGATAGCCACATCCAGAAGATTGATCAACTCATCACGAACTTTGTAGGTAACCTGGATGTGCGGCTCTGTTTGCGCCTCCCGCATTCTGCGTGTCTCACTCACTAATCGCGCATTCAACCAAGCAGTAACCACGGTAGCGACCGTGACAACCAGCGAAAATACTAGGCTAATAAAACCTGTGTTCTTGTTAATCTCGTCAATAAAGTTCATGTATTCCTCGCACTGTTAAATCACCCAAAAAAACTTGCGTAATAACGTCTAAAACGGAATCTTTTCGTCAGTTGGCTTTATTGGCTGTTTCTTCAATGAAAACAATAATTCATTGGCATCTATCCAAGACCACCCTGAATCTGTAAGTCGCGTCGTACTGTATGCCTCATCTCGATGCTCGTCCCACTCGTTGACAAATTCGATGAGTTGCTTTGCGTTCAATCGGCGCAACGCAAGAGAAAATCCAATAGCGGTTAATCCCGAACGCTCGCAGTCAACCTTAAGCGAGTAAAGCGTAATGGACGCGCCGGGTAGCGCCGTTTCACCAGCCAAAATAGCGAGCACCATTAATTCGGTTTGTGAAAGACCTTGGGTTGGTGCAATTTGATCAGCCTCGGCAATCTGACGGAGTGCTGCTGACTTATTCAACATTGCCTTGATTCGTTCACACACCGAAATCCTGAGCTTGTCAAAATCACTTGTCGATTCAGGCTTGTAGCTGATTACCGTCCTGTGCTGAATGTCAAAAGGATATTTGGTCGATGTCCGTTCGTTGGAGCAAACCATGACAACCGGACGTCCACTGGCGAAAGCAAAACCCAACTCGTACCAAACGTTAGGGTTATCAGACGTAATGTCCGCAAGACAGACCGCCGCGTTGCGAATTCCTTCTTCAATGGCCTCGATGGGAACATCAACGCCGGGATCGCGATCAACACGATATGGTTCAAGACCAGCTTCTTCAATTGCAGGGACGTAAACGTCATCGAAACGTTTGTCGAACTTGCCCGAATCAAAAGGCTGAATTACGAAACAAGTAGGCATAGGAATCTTTCAAAAAGGGGCTGTACTGAATTTTGTCTGGGGCCAGCAGCTCGGGCCGGAAAAATGCAAACACCGGGCGAGAACGCGGCTGCGGGTCCAGGCCGTTAGTGAACTGGGTCTCGATTCCGGTGGACTCAAACAAGAATGGCAAAGGCCCATGCCAAGCGGGCAAAGCGGCGGGCAGACCTTGGGAATAACGCCCGGATTGAGGCTCCGCGCCTATGAGTGTGCTGCCTTGCTTTTTGGTCTCGATCACGCCGCAGGCTTTGCCATCGACATATAGCAAATAATCCGCCACACCATGGCCGGGGTTAAGCGGAAATTCACACACCGCCACACCTTGCGCGGCATGGAGATTGGCATCTTTCATATCGCATGCATGCCAGCCTGCTTGGGTAAGCAATTGGTCGCTATGGATACATATGCGGGCTTCAGGCGTCATGCATGCAAAACCATAATCATTTTTAATATAAAATTTATTATAGACACGAACTGGGGTAAACAGAAATGCGTGTTTGTGCGCCCTACTCTGCGGGTTGTGGTGCATTACCCGCAGCGCGTGTGCTTTGCTGCGCTGGCGGTGCTCTAAGCCAGTCAAGTTAAATTTTTTTACCCGTAAGATTGCCTTTTTAGAAAGTGTTTTATGTGGCTCATCACACGCTATGGATTCTTTAGCGTTGTTGAAAAATCAGGGGACAAAGCCAAGGCCTGCCTGACGGTACGCAGCCGGGTGCGCGCCGACCTGGAGCGCTTGCGCGAGGCCTTGCTGCCCGAACTGGGCGACATCACCGAAAGCCACCACACCGACTACCGCTTCAGGGCCAAGGCCAGCAAGGTAGCCATCGGGCAGGCGCTGGCGCAGGCGGCGATGGACATTGACTACAGCAATTTCAAAAACGTGGTGGCCAGCGAACAAGGCTATGAGCGGGCGCACCTGTACGGCGACGTATGGTCCGTGCTCTACCCATTGCAAAAGGCCCTGCCCAAGCCACTCGCGATAGCCAAGGCGCAGTCGTATGGCGGGGTGTTGATCAACGATGCGAAGCACATCTTGTTGCGCGAGCCGTCTAACCACTACGACGGCTATGTGTGGACTTTTGCCAAAGGCCTGCCCGAAAAAGGCGACACGCCCGAGCAAACTGCGCTGCGCGAAGTGAAGGAAGAAACTGGCTACAGCACAACGATTCTGGACGTGCTTCCAGGCGTTTTTCGCAGTGCCTTTGGCAGCGCCGCCTATTTTGTGATGGCCCCCGTCGGCAAACCCGGCCCGCACGATTTTGAAACCCAGTCCATCCGCTGGGCCAGCTTTGAAGAAGCCTACGCACTGATCAACCTGGCCACTAACCCCAAAGGCAAAGCCCGCGACCTGGCCGTGCTAAAGGCGGCGCGGAAGTGGGTTGAGGGAAATATTTAGTTAATCATCAGCACTTCATGGACACAAATATGAGCTTTTTTCTATTGCAAGATAACTCGTTGAAGGGGGCGAAGCAAGCGACCAAACAACAATCGCTAAAAGACATGAAGATTAAAGAAGATCAACTCAGAGACTTGGCAGCCGAGCAAATAGCCACTATTTTCGAGGGTGAAAATCTATTTCTCATTTGCACGGAATATCAAGGGTGGGACGCCAATATTCGCCGTCTTGACATATTGGCAATTGATAAGAAGCAACACATTGTTGTCATTGAAATAAAGCGCGACGACACGGGAGCGCATGCCGAATTGCAGGCCTTGCGATACGCAGCCATGCTGTCAGTCTGCAACTTAGATAATCTGATTACAGCTGGGCTCGATTACCGCGAAAAGAAATCCGCGTCAATTCAAAGACAGGACTATGAAGACGAGCTATGCGCGTTTTTAGGCGTCGATGACACGAGCCTGATTGCACTCAAAGAAATCCCAAGGATATTTTTGGTGTCCAGTGATTTCAGCAAAGACTTGACGACCTTGGTACTTTGGTTGAATGATAAATTTGGCAGGGAAAATGAGGATTCGAGTGGGATGGATATCTCGTGCTTCAAAGCCAATATTGTTGAAATGGAAAACGGAAATATTCTTTATATTGACCAAATTATTCCCATCCCAAACAGTAGTGATTATCAAGTGAAAGCGCGGGTCAAGTTAAGTAATGATATTGCTGCAGCCGTGATAAAGAAAAAGCCCTTCGCCTGGAAAACTCTGGAGGAAAAAGGGCTTCTTAAACCAGGAGTTGTTATTGAAAACATTAAAAATATTGAAAATATCCAAGCTGAAGACTCCATAGCAATTTATCAAGGCGGAGGGAAATTTGAATGGAAAGGCCAGACTTACGCCTCTCTCAATCAAGTAACCGAATACTTGTGGAAAGCGTATAGCCTGCCCTTTGGAAACGTGCAGACACCAAAATATTGGCGTAGAAAAGGCGCCACCCAGTCACTTTCTGACGAGGCGGGCACCTAATTCACGGCTGGTCATTCCACAAAGTGGAAATCGCTAACTAAGCCTTACCCCAAACCACCTCCACCCGCTCCAAGCCATGAAAGTGGTACACATCCTTCACCACCGGCCGCTGCGCCAGGCGCAGGCCCGGCAGTCGGGCAAACAGAATCGGCAAAGCCACCTGTAACTCCAGCCGTGCCAGCGGGGCGCCTATGCAAAAGTGAATGCCTGCGCCAAAGGACAGGTTGGCGCCCTCGTTGCGTGCAGGCCTGAAGGCCAGGGGGTCGGAAAACTTGTGTGGGTCCAGGTTGGCGGCGGCCAAAATCAGGCCGATGCTTTGGCCTTTTTGCAGGGCCACGCCGGAGGCCAGCTCCACGTCTTGCAGCGCGTAGCGCGAAAAAATATGCACTGGTGCGCGGATGCGCAAGCACTCCTCCACGGTTGCGGCGGTGCTTGCCTCGTCTGCAAACAAGCTATGCGGAGCCAAGCCGCTGTCCAAAATAGTGGTCACGGCGTTGCCGATCTGGTGCACCGTGGCCTCGTGCCCGGCGTTGAGCAGCACGATGATGGTGGAGACCAACTCGTCCTCGGCCATAGGCTGGCCGCCGTGCGCGGTGGCAATCATGGTGCTGATGAGATCGTCTTGGGGCGCACGCCGGCGCTCGGCGATCAGGCTGCGCACGTAGGCGGAAAATTCGGCAGCCGCTTGGTTGGCCGCCTGCTCGTCGGCCAGGGTACGCCCGAACATGTACATGCGCACGTAGTCGTGCGACCAGCGCAGCAACTGCGGCCCCATGGCCTCGGGCACGCCCAGCAAGCGCGCGATGATGGTGACCGGAATAATGTCCGCAAAGGCCGCCAGCAACTCCACCTGGCCTTGGGCGGCAAAGCCGTCGATCAGCTGGTGCGCCAGCGCTGCGATTTCGGGCCGGAAGCGCTCAATCTGGCGTGACACAAAAGCGCGGTTGACCATGGTGCGCAAGCGTGTGTGCTCGGGCGGCTCCAGGGCCAGCAAGGACCACTGCTCGCTGTGGTCAAAGTCGCACAGGTGCGGCTGGGGCGGCGCCAGGCCCAGCTCTTGGCGGGTAGCCACATGCAGTATTTGCCGGCCAAAGCGTTTGTCGCGCAGCAGGCTGTTGACCTGCTCGTAGCCACAGCAAAACCACTGCGCTTGCTCCTGCCAATAAAACAGCGGGCACTGGGCATGCAGCGCGGCGTAGGCGGCGTTGGGGTTGCGATAAAAAGCCGGGTCGCGCGCGTTGAGCGACACGCGGCGGGTGACGGGGTCGATACTCAAAATGGGAACTTGCATGAAAGCAGCCAGGCCGAAAACGCGTACCGTTGAGCGCGGACTTTAGAAATGAATGACCGTGCGGATGGACTTGCCTTCATGCATCAAATCAAAGGCCTCGTTAATCCGCTCCAGCGGCATGGTGTGGGTGACAAAAGGGTCTAGCGCGATGTCGCCGCGCATGGCTTGCTCGACCATGCCGGGCAATTGGGTGCGGCCTTTGACGCCACCAAATGCGCTACCGCGCCAGACGCGGCCCGTAACGAGCTGAAACGGGCGGGTGCTGATTTCTTGGCCCGCACCGGCCACGCCGATGATGATGCTCTCGCCCCAGCCTTTGTGGCAGCACTCCAGCGCAGCGCGCATAACTTGCACGTTGCCAATGCACTCGAAGCTGAAATCGACACCGCCGTCCGTCATGCCGACGATGACTTCTTGAATCGGCTTGTCAAAGTCGCGCGGGTTGATGCAGTCGGTAGCGCCCATGGTGCGGGCCAGATCAAACTTGCCGGGGTTGGTGTCTATGCCGATGATGCGCCCTGCCCCTGCCAAGCGCGCGCCCTGCACGACCGCCAGGCCAATGCCACCCAAGCCAAATACCGCCACCGTGTCGCCCGCCTTGACTTTGGCCGTGTTGCTGACCGCACCCAAGCCGGTGGTGACGCCGCAGCCCAGCAGGCAAACTTTTTTCGGATCGGCCGCAGGGTTGATTTTGGCGAGGGACACTTCGGCCACCACGGTGTATTCGCTAAAGGTGCTGGTGCCCATGTAATGAAACAGCGGCTGGCCCTGGTAGCTCAGGCGCGAGGTGCCGTCGGGCATCACACCCCGCCCCTGCGTGGCGCGCACCGCTTGGCACAAATTGGTTTTGCCGGACAAGCAAAATTTGCACATGCGGCATTCGGCGGTGTAGAGCGGAATCACATGGTCGCCCGGTGCCACGCTGGTGACGCCCTCGCCCACTTCCACCACGATGCCCGCACCCTCATGACCCAGCACCGCAGGGAACAAGCCCTCCGGATCATCGCCAGACAAGGTGTAGGCGTCGGTATGGCACACACCGGTGTGGCTGATGCGCACCAGCACTTCGCCCGCGCGTGGCGGTGCGACATCGATCTCTACCACTTGCAAAGGCTGATTGGGCCCAAAGGCTACTGCGGCGCGTGATTTCATAGTTGTCTCCTAGGTTGGGATGGAATATAGCGGCAGACCGCTTGCCGATCAAAGCGCCTGCACGCGATGCCAGCGCGCTAGAGTGCCTTGCGATAACGCGCACATTCGACCTGTAGCCAAGCCAAAAATTGCTCGGTCACTTCGCCTGCGCAGGCCCGGCGCATAATGGCAATCTACCCCCCAAAGCCTAGCCGCATCCATGATTGCACTGCTCGAATCCCGCGCTGCCGGCCTGTACGGCAAAGCCAGTTGGCTACCCAATATCGTGGCTGGCTTCGTTGTCGGCATCGTGGCCTTGCCGCTGGCCATGGCTTTTGCCATCGCCTCGGGGGCGCGGCCAGAGCAAGGTATTTACACCGCCATCGTGGCCGGGCTGTTGGTCAGCGTTTTCGGGGGCAGCCGGGTGCAGATTGCTGGGCCCACGGGCGCTTTTATCGCTATCTTGAGCGGCATTACGGCCACGTACGGCATCGTCGGGCTGCAAATAGCGACGCTCATAGCCGGTGTGATGCTGGTGCTGATGGGCGTACTGCGCCTGGGTGGGGTCATCAAGTTCATTCCCGGCCCGGTGATTGCCGGCTTTACCACCGGCATCGGGGTGATTATTTTTGTGGGCCAGTGGAAATACTTTTTGGGCCTGCCCGCCAGCGGTGGCCTGCACTTTCACGAAAAACTGCTGGGCCTGTTGCAGGTGCTGCCCCAGTGGCATGCGCCTACCGTGGCGCTGGCGCTGCTGAGTCTGGCCTTGGTTATTTTTGCGCCGCGCCTGCCCGGCATGGCCCGCGTGCCCGGGCCGCTGGTGGCCATGGTGGTTGCGACCGTGCTGCAGGCCGTAGGTGGCTGGGAGGGTGTGGCAACCATTGGCAGCGCCTTTGGCGGTATCCCGCAGGGCCTGCCCGCGCTGCAATGGCCTGACTTGCGCCCGGCGGTGCTGCTGCAACTGCTGGGGCCGGCCTGCTCGATTGCATTGCTGGGGGCGATTGAATCCTTGCTCTCGGCCGTGGTGGCCGACAGCATGGCAGGCCTGGAGCACGACTCCAACCAGGAACTGATCGGCCAAGGCATTGCCAATATGGCCGCGCCGCTGTTGGGCGGCTTTGCCGCCACCGGAGCGATTGCCCGTACCGCCACCAATATCCGCAACGGCGCCACCAACCCGGTGGCCGGCATCACACACAGCCTGACGCTGGTGGCCACCCTGCTTTTTGTGGCGCCGCTGGCCGCGCAAATTCCGCTGTGCGCACTGGCGGCTATTTTGTTTGTGGTGGCCTACAACATGAGCGACCTCAAGCACTTCGGGCACATCGCCCTTCGCAGTGGCAGGGCCGACCAGGTGGTGCTGTGGGTGACTTTTGCACTCACGCTGTTAGTCGATTTGGTGGCCGCTGTGCTGGTGGGCGTAGCGCTGGCCTGGGTGCTGCGCCGCTGGGCACGCACCGGCTAAGGCCGCTGTGCCTGGGCGAGCTCGTCCAAGGTGTTGAGGTTAAAGAAGGCCTGCGGATCGTCGCCAGGCCGATCAAAAGGCACGACCACCCCGGCGCTCTGGGTAAACCAGGTGTCAATCTTGCGGCCACCGCCCAGCATGTACTGGCGCAGACCGGCCGCTACGCTGACGTGCATCAGGCAAAAAACCGGCTGCAGACGCATGCGACTGCTGCCCTGCCCGTCCGCCTCGGGCGCGCTGGGCATGGCCAGCATCGCGCCGCTGCCTGCAAGTGCCTGGGCTAGGCGTGGCACCAGGTCGGCGGGGAACAGCGGCGTATCGCAAGGCACGGCCAGCAGGTAGTCGGTGTGGCAATGGTCCAGCCCAGCCAAAAAGCCCGCCAACGGGCCTGCAAAATCACCCACCGCGTCAGCGTACACCGGCACGCCAAACTGCTGGTAGACATCCAGATTGCGGTTGGCGTTGAGCATATAAGCGCCCAGGCCGTCGCCCGCCTGCAAGCGCCGCAAAGTATGCATGGCCAGGGGCTGACCGTCGAATGACTGCAAGCCTTTGTCCACCCCGCCCATGCGGCTGCCCCGACCACCGGCCAAGACCAGGCCAGTGATGGCGCTTGTGGGAATGGGCGGTTGAAGCTTAGACGTCATGAGCGGGGCGATCCTGCTGCGCTGCAGTCAAGCCACCTTCAACCGCGCCCCGGCCAGCTCTGGCTCGAGCAGCAAACGCTCTGGCGCGCTAAAGCACAAAAAGCGTTTGTTGGTGGCGCGGCCGATGGCGCACAGGTTCAGGCCTTGGGCGACCTGGTGGCCCATTTGGGTGATGCCGCTGCGCGAGATGACGATGGGCACGCCCATTTGCGCGGACTTGATGATCATCTCGCTGGTCAGGCGGCCGGTGGTGTAGAACACTTTGTCATGCGCCGCCATGCCGGTGCGTGCGCCAGGGCCATTGCTTTCGTTGGGCTGCATGGACATCCAACCGGCAATCGCATCTAGTGCGTTGTGGCGGCCCACGTCTTCCACAAACATCAGCATGCGCTCGCCCTGGAAGAGCGCGCAGCCGTGTACCGAACCTGCGGTTTTGTAAATGCTGTCGTTGAGGCGAATGGTGTTGACGATGGCGTACAACTGGCTTTGCGTGATGCTGGCCGGGGGCAGCGCGATGCTGTCCACGTCGGCCATCAAATCGCCAAACACGCTGCCCTGCCCGCACCCCGTAGTAACTACGCGTTTGGCGGTTTTTTGTGCCAGATCGGCAATGCCCGCGTAGGTTTTGACGGCGGCGGCGCCCACTTCCCAGTCCACGGTGATGGACTCCACCTCCTGCGCCGAGGCGACCAAGCGCTGGTTGAGCAAATAGCCCAGCACCAGCCACTCGGGCTGCGCGCCCAGGGTCATAAGGGTGACGATTTCGCGCTTATCGACGTAGACCGTGAGCGCGCGCTCGGCGGGGATTCGCAGGCTTTGCGTTTCGCCGTATTCGTTGCGCACCTCGATCGTGCGCGTCACCACCGCCTGCGCTTGGCTCAGGCGGGGCAAGCGCGGACCGACCAGCGCCTGGGTCATGCTCAGGCGTGGGCCACGGGCGTATTCACGCCAAAGCCTGCGTTCTCGCGCGTGGTGCCGCCTTGGCGGATGGCCACCGCGCAGTACTTGAACTCGGGGATCTTGCCAAACGGGTCCAGCGCGGCGTTGGTCAGCTCATTGGCCGCAGCCTCGTAGTAGGCAAAAGGCACAAACACCGCGCCCTGCGGCGTACCGTCGTCGCGGCGCACATGCAGGGCCACTTCACCCCGGCGCGAAGCGATGGTGATGATGTCGCCCGCCTCTACGCCCAGGGCTTTTAGATCAGCACCACACATGGACGCAGTCGCCATGGGCTCGATGGCGTCGAGCACCTTGGCACGGCGCGTCATGCTGCCGGTATGCCAATGCTCCAACTGGCGGCCGGTAATCAGCACAAAAGGATAGGCCGCATCGGGCCGCTCGTTGGCGGGGATGATGTCGGCAGGCACCAGTTTGACGCGCCCGCTAGGTGTGGGGAACTTCTCGATAAACACGGTGGGCGAGCCCGGCGCGTCTTCGCTCAGGCAGGGATAGGTCACGCTGGACTCGCGCTGCAAACGCTCCCAGGTAATGCCCGAGATAGCGGCGTGCATGGCGCGACGCATTTCGTCATAGACGGCGGCTACGCCATCGTGCTCGCCGCTGTAGTTCCAGTTCAGGCCTATGCGCTTGGCCAGGTCTTGCAAGATCCACAGATCAGGCCGGGCTTGGCCGGGTGCATTGATCGCTTGCTTGCCCAATTGCACCATGCGGTCGGTGTTGCTGACGGTGCCGGTTTTTTCAGGCCAGGCGGTGGCCGGCAGCACCACATCGGCGAGCCAAGCGGTTTCGGTCATGAAAATGTCTTGCACCACCAGGTGCTCCAGGCTGGCCAGTGCATGGCGCGCGTGGTTGAGGTCGGGGTCGCTCATGGCGGGGTTTTCGCCCATGATGTACATACCGCGAATTTTGTGCGGGTCGCTGTCCTCGGCCAGCGCTTTGTGCATGATCTCGACGACGGTGTAGCCAGGCTTGTCGTCCAGCTTGCTGCCCCAGAAGTCTTCAAACCAGGCGTGCGCGGCGGCGTTGTCCACGCGCTGGTAGTTGGGGAACATCATGGGGATGAGACCCGCGTCCGACGCGCCCTGCACATTGTTTTGGCCACGCAGCGGATGCAGGCCCGAGCCGGGTTTGCCGATCTGGCCGGTAACGCTGACCAAGGCAATTAAACAGCGCGCGTTATCGGTGCCGTGCACATGCTGGCTAATGCCCATGCCCCACAAAATCATGGCGCCTTTGGCCTTGGCAAATGCGCGCGCCACTTCGCGCAGCGTCTGCGCTGGTATGCCACAAATCGGCGCCATGGCTTCGGGGCTGTAGCCCTTAACGTTCTCGCGCAAAGCTTCGTAATTGCTGGTGCGATTGGCGATAAAGGTCTCGTCGGTCAGGCCTTCTTCAATCACCGTGTGGATCAGCGCGTTCAGCATGGCCACGTCGGTATCGGCCTTGAACTGCAAAGTGCGCCAGGCGTGTTGGCCGATATCGGTAATACGCGGGTCGGCCAGCACGATTTTGGCGCCGCGCTTGGCGGCGTTTTTCATCCAGGTGGCGGCCACCGGGTGGTTAGACGTCGGGTTAGAGCCGATCACCAATATCAGCTCGGCGTGCTCCACGTCATTGACTTGGTTGCTAACCGCGCCCGAGCCTACGCCTTCGAGCAAAGCGGCCACGCTAGAGGCATGGCACAAGCGGGTGCAATGGTCTACGTTGTTGCTGCCAAAACCGGTGCGCACTAGTTTTTGAAACAAATAGGCTTCTTCATTACTGCCTTTGGCCGAGCCGAAACCGGCCAGCGATTTGGCGCCATGCGTATCGCGCAATCCCTTCAGTCCGCCGGCAGCCAGCGACATAGCTTCTTCCCACGTGGCTTCGCGGAACACGGCTGACCAATCGGCGGTATCGCGGTTGAGGTGGTTGATTTGCTCGGGGTCTTTGCCCACCCCGGCCTTGCGAATCAGCGGCACCGTCAGGCGCTGCGGGCTGGCGGCGTAGTCAAAACCAAAGCGGCCTTTCACGCACAAGCGGCTGTGGTTGGCCGGGCCGTCGCGCCCATCCACACTGATGATTTGGTTGTCCTTGACGTTATAGGTCAGCAAACAGCCCACGCCGCAAAACGGACACACAGAGTCCACTTTTTTGTCGACAATTTGGCTGCCCACTTGCGTCTTGGGCATGAGCGCGCCCGTGGGGCAGGCTTGCACACATTCGCCACAGGCCACGCAGCTGCTGTCGCCCATGGGGTCGTGCAAGTCAAACACGATTTCGCTGTGCGAGCCGCGCATGGCGTAGCCGATCACGTCGTTCACCTGCTCTTCGCGGCAGGCACGGACGCAGCGGTTGCATTGAATGCAAGCATCCAAGTTGACGGCCATCGCCGGATGCGAAAAATCAGACGCAGGCTGCTCGCGGCGCAAGGCCTTCAGCGCAGGCCGCACCGACACCCCCATCCGCTGCACCCAATCGCTCAACTCCCCATGCTGCCCGACCATAGCCCCGGCTGCGTCCGGCGAAGGGCCGGGAGCCGCATTGCGCTCGCGCCCTAAGGCACCCGGCCCTTCGCCGGGCGCAGCCGCGCTAGAGGCCGCTGAATCGTTCCACTTGTACCCGGTATCGGGCATATCAGAGAGCAGCATCTCCAGCACCATCTTCTGGCTCTTGACCGCCCGCTCGCTCTTGGCCTGCACCTGCATGCCCTCGGTGGCGGTGCGGCAGCAGCTAGGGGCCAGCGTTCGCTCGCCGTTGATCTCGACCACGCAAGCGCGGCAATTGCCGTCGGCGCGCATACCGTCTTTGTAGCAAAGGTGCGGAATATCCACGCCATGGCGCTTAGCCGCTTTGAGAATGGTCTCACCCTCAAAAGCATGAATGGTTTGCGCATCGAGCTTGAACTCGACGGTTTTGGGCGTCACTTGCGACAGATTGGCGGGTGCGTTCATCTCAGGCCACCTCTTGGGGGAAATATTTTTGGACACAGCGCACCGGGTTGGGCGCTGCCTGGCCGAGGCCGCAAATCGAGGCATCGGTCATCACAATGTTGAGGTCTTCTAGCGTATCGTGATCCCAATGCACCGCTTGCATCAAGGTGGCCGCTTTGTCGGTGCCGACGCGGCAGGGGGTGCACTGGCCGCAGCTCTCGTGCGCAAAAAAGCGCATCATGTTCAGGGCGGCATCACGCGCCTTGTCTTTGTCGCCCAGCACGATGACCGCTGCCGAGCCGATAAAGCAACCGTGGGGCTGCAAGGTATCAAAGTCCAGCGGGATATCGGCCATGCTGGCAGGCAAGATACCGCCCGACGCGCCGCCAGGCAAGTAGGCATACAGGCTGTGGCCATCGGCCATGCCGCCGCAGTACTCATCGACCAACTCGCGCAGGCTGATACCGGCCGGTGCCAGCTTCACGCCCGGACTTTTGACGCGGCCGCTAACGCTAAAGCTGCGCAAGCCCTTGCGCCCGTTGCGCCCGAAGCTGCTAAACCACTGCGGGCCTTTTTGCACGATGTCGCGCACCCAATACAGGGTCTCGAAGTTGTGTTCCAGCGTGGGGCGGCCAAACAGGCCCACTTGCGCGATATAGGGCGGACGCATACGCGGCTCGCCACGCTTGCCTTCGATACTCTCGATCATGGCCGACTCTTCGCCGCAGATATACGCCCCGGCACCACGGCGCAGGTAAATCGTGGGCAGCGGGCATGGCGGGTTGGCCTGCAAGGCGGCGATTTCATGCTCCAAGATGGCTCGGCAGCCGTGGTATTCATCCCGCAAATAGATGTAGCAGGCGTCTATGCCAACCACCTGGGCGGCAATGAGCATGCCTTCAAGGAACCGGTGCGGGTCGCGCTCCAGGTAGGTACGGTCTTTGAAGGTACCGGGCTCGCCCTCGTCGATATTGACGGCCATGAGCTTGGGGGCGGCTTGGTCGCGCACGATGCGCCATTTGCGCCCGGCCGGAAAGCCGGCACCGCCCAGGCCGCGCAGGCCCGAATCTTCCATGGCTTTGACGATGGATTCGCCATCCTGCTTGCCTTGCGACAAGGCTGCGGCCAATTGGTACCCGCCTTGCGCAAGGTAGGCTTGCAGTCCCACATAGGCGGGTGCCACCTGCACCTCGGCGCGGGCTGGAGAAATCGGTTTTTCGCTAAGCGCAGCGGCGTCAAACTGGGCGTTTTGGGCGGCAACCGGATGCGCGCTGGCCTGTGCCTGAACGGCAGCGGCTATGCGTTCGGGCGTGGCAAAAGGCACGGGGTTGTGGTCCACCACGGCGGCGGGGGCTTGCTCGCAGCGGCCGATGCAGGGGGCGGCGATCACACGCACATCGTCGCGGCCCAAAATGGCGGGCAAGCGGGCCAGCAGGTCCTGGGCACCAGCGAGCTCGCAGCTCAGGCCATCGCAGACCCGCACCGTCATGGCCGCAGGCTGTGCATCGCCGCGCAGCACCTCAAAGTGGTGGTAGAAGGTGGCCACCTCAAACACCTCGGCCATGCCGATGCGCATGGCCTTGCCCAGCGCGACCAGATGGCGGTCGTGCAGACAGCGAAAGTGGTCGTTTAAGCGGTGCAGGTACTCAATGAGCTTGTCACGGGCATACGGCCCCTCGCCCAGCAAATCATGCACCTCCTGGACCGCCGCGTCCTCGGGCTGGCGGCCCTTGAGCTTGCTTTTGCTGCGGATGCGCTTGCGCATGTCGTCGACGGTGCCCAGGCGGACCACTTCGGGCGTTGGGTGAGGCGTTTGCTTAGTCATACAACAATTCTTGCACAGTACTTTGCGGCGCAAGAGCCTTGCACCGCTGGATATTAAAAACCCCGAGGCCGCGAACGTTCGCAGACTCGGGGTCCGAAAAGCCTAAAACCGAATTAAGCGAAAAACTTGGCTACGCTTTGCAAGGTCCGGTAAACACCCCACGCCAGCGGCAAGCCAACGGCCAGCCAAGCCAGCACCACCACGGCGGGGCTCACGGTATCGGCCGGCGCCTCGCCCTGGCGCACGACCTCTGAGGCGGCCGCACGCTCATGGGCCAGGCGCTTTTCCTGGGCCAATTCTTCCTCGGTCATAAACCATTTGTCATCCAAGGGGCGAACCAAAAGATTGCAAATGAGACCGACAGCGAGCATGCCGACAAGAATATACATTGTCTGGTTGTAAACCTGCTCACGCGGGATGCCTAGGCCCAGCTGGTATTCGCGCATGTAATTGACCACTACGGGCCCCAACACCCCGGCCGTCGCCCAAGCGGTGAGCAGGCGCCCGTGGATGGCCCCCACCATCTGCGTGCCAAACAAGTCGGCCAAATACGCCGGTACCGTGGCAAACCCACCGCCATACATGCTCAAAATAATGCAGAAAGCCGCCACAAACAGCACGATATTGCCCGCGTTGGAACTGCCCGGCACGCTGAAGTACATCAGTCCGCCCAACACAAAGAAGACGACATACGTCATTTTGCGGCCCATCTTGTCGGACAAACTGGCCCAAAAGAAGCGCCCACCAATATTAAAGAGGCTGAGCAAGGCGGTAAATCCGGCGGCCACCGTAGCGATGGCCTTGAGTTGGTCCTTGTCAAGCTCGCCAAACTTGGCGGGCACGCCGATCAGGCTGCCGCCAAAGACTTCTTGCAACATGGGCGAAGCCATGCCGATCACGCCGATACCGGCGCTCACGTTCATGCACAAGACCATCCAAATCAGCCAAAACTGGGGGATGCCCCAGACTTTGGTGACATGCACATGGCGCTGGGTAATCATGGCGTTGTCCACCTGGGCGGGCGGCGGCGTCCAACCCTCGGGCTTCCAGCCGGTTTCGGGGACGCGGTAGCCAAAGGCGCCGGCCATCATGAATACAAAGTACACCAGCGCCATCACGACAAAAGTCTGCATCACGCCCACATCGGTGGCGCTGGCAAAGTGCTTCATCAGGTCGTTGGCCATGGGCGAACCGATCATGGCCCCGCCGCCAAAGCCCATGATGGCCATGCCCGTGGCCATGCCCCGGCGGTCAGGGAACCACTTGATCAAGGTCGACACCGGGGAGATATAGCCCAGCCCCAGGCCAATGCCACCAATCACGCCTGAGCCAATGACCATCATCCAAAACTGGTGCAGGTAGACGCCCAGCGCCGAAATCAGCATGCCGCCGCACCAGCACAGGGCCGAAACCACCCCGGCCTTGCGCGGTCCGGCCCGCTCCAGCCAACCGCCCCAGGTGGCCGCGCTGGTGCCCAGCAAGACAAAAAACAAGGTGTACATCCACCCCAGGGTGGAAATTTGCCAATCGCAGGTGGTGACAAACAATTGGGCCCAAAAGCCGACGTCCGGACCGCATTTGATGGCCTCCTTGATGCCCAGCGCTTTGGACAAGGGCAACCAAAACACCGAAAACCCATAGGCCATGCCAATGCACAAATGGATGGCCAGCGCGGCCGGCGGCACCAGCCAGCGGTTGTAACCCGGTCCGGCAATGATGCGCTCTTTGTCGAGCAAACCTGGAATTTCAGCTGTCATATCGTCTCCTCTTTATATAGAAATATTGAAGCAGACGCCTACGCCAATAGCCTCTTAAAACCACTGGCTTCAGAGTCGCCGTGCAGTATGCGCGGCGAAACCTTTAATAAAACTTACAAGCGCCACCCGGTTGCGGGTAAATACCAGTGCCGGGTGCGACACCGCGCGCTTAGGTGCTCTTGGACACGGTAATGGTGGGAAATTTGCCCGAAAAGTCCTTGTTTTTCGACGCAATAGCCACCGCCAATTTCATGGCGATGTCGCGGTACATGCCGGCCACCGCCCCTTGCGGGTCGGCCACCATGGTGGGCGTGCCGCTGTCGGCCTGCAAGCGGATGTGCATGGCCAAGGGCAAAGCGCCCAGGTAGTCGGCCTGGTAGTCCTGGGCCAGTTTGCGCCCGCCGTCGGCGCCAAAGATGTGTTCTACGTGCTGGCAATTGCTGCAAACATGAACAGCCATGTTTTCCACAATACCCAGAATCGGCACGCCGACTTTCTCGAACATGCGGATGCCTTTTTTGGCGTCCAGGAGGGCGATGTCTTGCGGCGTGGTGACGATAACGGCCCCGGTCATGGGCACGCGCTGGCTCAGGGTGAGCTGGATGTCGCCGGTGCCCGGGGGCATGTCAACTACCAGGTAATCGAGGTCTTTCCAGTTGGTTTGGCGTAGCAGCTGCTCCAAGGCCTGGGTGGCCATGGGGCCGCGCCAGATCATGGCCTCGTCGGCGGCGACTAAAAATCCGATCGACATGACCTGCACGCCATAGTTCTCCAGCGGTTCCATGGTTTTGCCGTCGGCACTGGCCGGTTTGCCGCTGATACCCATCATCATGGGCACGCTGGGGCCGTAGATGTCCGCGTCCAGCAAGCCCACCCGCGCGCCCTCGGCCGCCAGGGCCAAGGCCAGGTTCACGGCGGTGGTGCTTTTGCCCACGCCGCCCTTGCCCGAAGCGACGGCGACGATGTTTTTCACGCCGGGCAGCAGTTGCACGCCGCGCTGCACCGCATGCGCCACGATCTTGGTGTGAATATCGATCTGCACCTTGGACACGCCCGCCACGGTTTGGGCAGCGGCTACCAAAGCGGCGCGCAGCCCCTCTTCGTGGCTCTTGGCCGGGTAGCCCAGTTCCAGGTCAAAACGCACCAGTTCGGGGCTGATTTGAACCTTGCGCACCGCCTTGGTCGATACGAAATCGGTGCCCGTCAGCGGGTCCACCACCTGTTTGAGGGCTTCCAACAAAGCCTGTTCTGTCACTGCCATTGCAATCTCCGCAAAGGGAGCGAGTCTAGCCAAGCGCTCGGGACCTGCGGTTTGCAGGGGCATGCGGGACTAAAATCCGCCCCTTTCCCTGCCCCGGCTGCCTTGGATGGCGGCCCCCGCCACCATGCCGCGCCAACTATTTGTTACCACCGCCCTGCCCTACGCCAACGGCAATTTCCATATCGGCCACATCATGGAGTACATCCAGGCCGACATCTGGGTGCGTTTTCAGCGTATGCAGGGCCATCAGGTGAATTTTGTTTGTGCCGACGACACGCACGGCGCGCCCATCATGATCGCCGCCGAAAAAGCGGGCAAGACGCCGCAGCAGTTTGTCGCCGACATCGCCGCCGGGCGCAAACCCTATCTGGACGGCTTTCACATCAGCTTTGACAACTGGCACAGCACCGACGCCCCGGAAAACCACGAACTGGCGCGCCAGATTTACCGCGACCTGCGCGACATCCCGGCCAGCGCCGGCGGCTCGCTGATAGAGCGTAAAACCATTGAGCAGTTCTTTGACCCGGCCAAAAACATGTTTTTGCCGGACCGATTTATCAAAGGCGAGTGCCCCAAGTGCCACGCCAAAGACCAGTACGGCGACAACTGCGAGGTCTGCGGCGCGGTCTATGCGCCCACCGACTTGATAGACCCGGTGTCGGTGCTCTCGGGCGTGCGGCCTGAACTGAAAAGCTCCGAGCATTTCTTTTTCAAACTGTCAGACCCGCGCTGCGTAGAGTTTTTGCAAAACTGGACGCAAGACGGCAAGCTGCAGCCCGAAGTGGCCAACAAGGTCAAAGAATGGTTCAGCGTGCGCACCAACCCGGACGGCAGCACCAGCGAAGGCCTGGGCGACTGGGACATCAGCCGCGACGCGCCCTACTTCGGCATCGAAATCCCCGACGCGCCAGGCAAGTATTTCTATGTGTGGCTGGACGCGCCAGTGGGTTATTTGGCTTCGCTGAAAAACCTGCTGGAAAAACGCGGCCAAGAGTACGCCGCCTACCTGGCCCAGCCCGATTTGGAGCAATACCACTTTATCGGCAAGGACATCGTCACCTTCCACACCTTGTTCTGGCCGGCCATGCTGCATTTCAGCGGCCGCAAAGCGCCTAACAATGTGTTCGTCCATGGCTTTTTGACCGTCAACAACGGCGAGAAGATGAGTAAAAGCCGCGGCACTGGCCTTGACCCGCTCAAATACCTGAGCCTGGGCATGAACCCGGAGTGGCTGCGCTACTACCTGGCGGCCAAGCTCTCGGCGCGCAATGAAGACATTGACTTCAATGCAGACGATTTCATGGCGCGGGTCAATAGCGATTTGATTGGTAAGTTTGTCAATATTGCGAGCCGGGCGGCGGGGTTTTTGACCAAGCGTTTTGAGGGAAAGCTCACTGACAAATTTGGCGCACAAGGTGACCGTCTGTTATATGAAATTCACGCTGCAAAAGACGAACTGTCAAAAGCCTATGAAGCCCGCGAATTTGGCAAAGCCACCCGCGAAATCATGCTGCTGGCCGATAAAGTAAATGCCTATGTAGACCAGCACAAGCCCTGGGAACTGGCAAAAGACGTCGCAAACAATGAAGCACTACACCAAGTCTGCTCGGTGCTCATCAACGCATTTGCAGAGATAAGCCGCTATCTGGCTCCGGTGTTGCCTTCGTTGGCGAAGGCAGTTCAGGCGTTCGTTGGCACGGATATGGAAAAGTGGACTGTGACTGCTTACGTCACCAGCATTCAACCCTACACCCACCTCATGCAACGCGTTACCCCCGAACAACTCGACGCCCTGTTCGAGCCGCCTGCCCCCACCGAGGTCAAGCTCATCCCCGGCGGCGAAGAAATCGCCCCCACCATCTCCATCGACGACTTCGCCAAGATCGACTTGCGCATCGCAAAAATTGTGCAGTGCGAGGCAGTAGAAGGCTCGGTCAAGCTTTTGCGCCTGACCCTGGATGTGGGCGAAGGCCGCATGCGCAATGTGTTCTCGGGCATCGCCAGCATGTACAAGCCCGAAGACTTGGTAGGCCAGCTCACCGTGCTGGTAGCCAATCTGGCACCACGCAAAATGAAATTTGGCGTCTCTGAAGGCATGGTGCTGGCGGCCAGCCACGCCGACGAGAAGGCGGAGCCCGGCATTTACATCCTGAACCCCTGGCCCGGCGCCCAGCCTGGCATGCGGATTCATTAAGCCATGGCGAGCCACACCCCTGCGTCGTCTTTGGACTTTGATGTTTTGATCGTCGGCAGCGGCCTGGCCGGGCTGAGCTCGGCCTTGTTGCTGTCGGAGCGCTACCGGGTGGCCATCATCACCAAGCGCGAAGTGCGCGAAGGCTCCAGCGGCTGGGCGCAAGGCGGTATTGCGGCGGTCTGGGACAAAAAAGACAGCTTTGCCGCGCACGTGGATGACACGCTGGTGGCCGGTGCCGGTCTGTGCGATCTGGCCGCCACGCAGTTTGTCGTGGAGCAAGCGCCCCAGGCCATCGCCTGGCTGCAGGCCATGGGCGTGCCCTTTAGCACCGAGGACAGCGGCGAGCTGCACCTCACCCGCGAAGGCGGCCACAGCGCCCGGCGCATTGTGCATGTGACCGACGCGACGGGCGCGGCGGTGCAGCGCACCCTTATTGAGCGGGTGCAGCAGTCGCCCAACATCACCTTGTTTGAGAACCACACCTTGGTGGACTTGATCACCAGCGACAAGCTGCCAGGCGCCAAGGGCGCCGCACCGCGCTGCCTGGGCCTGTACGCGCTCGACCAGGACAGCGACCAGGTGCTGACCTTCCGCGCGCCGCACACCTTGCTGGCCACCGGCGGCGCGGGCAAGGTCTACCTCTACACCACCAACCCCGATACGGCCACGGGCGACGGCATCGCCGCAGCCTGGCGGGCTGGCTGCCGGGTGCAGAACATGGAGTTCATCCAGTTCCATCCCACCTGCCTGTACCACCCGCATGCCAAGTCGTTTTTGATCAGTGAGGCGGTGCGTGGCGAAGGTGGACGCCTGCTCCTGCCCGACGGCACGCGTTTCATGCCGGCCCACGACGCCCGCGCCGAACTCGCCCCGCGCGATGTGGTGGCCCGCGCCATCGACTTTGAGATGAAAAAAGGCGGCTTGGACTGCGTGTACCTGGACATTTCGCACCAGCCGCTAGCCTTTATTCAGGAGCACTTTCCTAATATTTACGCGCGCTGTCTGGAGCTGGGCATCGACATCAGCCGCGCGCCGATTCCGGTGGTGCCTGCAGCGCACTACACCTGCGGCGGCGTGCTGGCCGATTTGCAGGGCCGCACCGATTTGAGCGGCCTGTACGCGATTGGCGAAGCCGCTTGCAGCGGCCTGCATGGCGCCAACCGCCTGGCCAGTAATTCGCTGGTCGAGTGCATGGTGTTTGCGCGTGCGGCCAGCCACGCCATCGAGAACACCACTGCCGCCCCGCTCCCGGCGCTGCCCGGCTGGGACGACAGCCGCGTAACCGATGCCGACGAGTCGGTGGTGATTTCCCACAACTGGGACGAGCTGCGCCGCTTTATGTGGGACTACGTGGGCATTGTGCGCACCAACAAGCGCCTGGAGCGCGCCGCCCACCGCATCGCGCTGCTGCAAGGTGAAATCAATGAGTTTTACGCCAACTTCCATGTCAGCCGTGACTTGCTGGAGCTGCGTAACCTGGTGCAGGTGGCCGATTTGATCGTCCAAAGCGCCCGCGCCCGCCACGAAAGCCGAGGCCTGCACTTTAGCCGCGACTACCCGGATTTGCTGCCGCAGGCCTTGCCTACGACCTTGGTTCCGGCCAAGGCGCCCCAGCCCGCCGAGCGCTGATTGGTGCGGGCCTTACCAGAGCTGCTGCAGCGCACCCGCATGCAGGCGTAAACCGCGCGCGCCTATGCTGCGCGCCTCGGTTTCGTCGTGGGTCACCCAGAGCACGGCCATCGGAGTTTGGGCGATGTGGTGGGCAAACTCCGCGCGCAAGATGGCACGCAACTCAAAATCCAGCGCCGAGAAGGGTTCGTCCAGCAACAGCACGCGGGGCTTGCTGATGAGCGCACGCGCCAGGGCCACGCGCTGCTGTTCACCACCGGAGAGTTGCCACACCCGCCCCTGCGCATGCGCATGCATGCCAAAGCGCTGCAGCATGTCCCGCGCCTGCGCCCGAGCGTCGCCGCGCGCCATGCCTTGTTCGACCAAAGAAAAGGCTACGTTGTCCTGCACGCTCAGGTGCGGAAAAAGCGCAAAGTCTTGGAACATCAGCGCAAATCGGCGCAGGTGGGTGGGCACGGCGCTGATATCTTGGCCCTGGCACCACACTTGGCCAGCGTCGGGTCTCTGCAAGCCGGCAATGATTTTGAGCAATGTGCTCTTGCCGCTGCCCGAGGGCCCCAAAATAGCGACGGTCTCGCCCGCCTGCACCTGCAGGTCCAGCCCTTGCATCAGCACGCGCGGCGCCGCGCCGGGGGTCTGCCAGCAATGGGTAAGCGCGCGCAATTCAAGCATGGCGCGATTGTGCGTGGTTGTCCTGCCCGTCCGACCCGTCCAGCAGCATAAAGACGGCAAAAGCCAGCCCCATCAGCGCGCAGGAAAGCACCATGGCGCTGGCGTAATGCGCTTGCCCTGCGCGCCCCAGATGCGCGTAGATCAAGGTCGTGAGCGTGGCCCACTCAGGTCGGCTCAAAAACAAGGTCACGGCAAACTCACCCACGGCCGTTGCCGCCGCAAAAGCCATGCCCCGGCGCAGTGCCGGCTGCAGCAAAGGCCAGCGCACGCGCCAAAACACCCGCCACGGCGAGGCTCCCAGCGAAGCTGCCGCCATTGCGTAATGGGCGGGCATGCCATCGAGCGCCGAGGCCAGGGATTTGGCAATAAACGGATAGGCCAGCAAAGCATAGGCCGCAACCAGCAAAGGCATGCTGGCCGCCCACCTTGGGTATAGCAGCAAGAGCCCAAAAGCGACCAGTACCGGCGAGACCACAAAGGGCAAAAACGCCAGCGCACGCAACAGGGCCCAACGCTGGGCCGCCAGCGCATGACACACCCCCAGCAGCGCAGCGAGCGCCAGCGCGCAGGCCGAAAAGCGAACGGTGTTCCACAAAGCTTGCAAAGTGTCCGCCTCGACCAACACGCCCCAAGCAGCGGGCCCGGCCCAAAACGCGCGCAGCACAATGGACCCCACCGGCGCACCGCACAGCGCCAGCAGCGCCGCCCAGCAAGCGAGCACCGCAAGCCATGGCCCAAGCCCATGCGGGCGACGACGGGCGATCCGGTCTGCGCGCAACGGTGTCGCCAGACGCCGCTCGAGCACGCAATACCACAGTGCCGCCGGGGCCGTGCAAAGCAGCATCCAGACGGCCAAGACGCCGGCCTGCCCGAGCTGCAGTTCATGCGCTACCAAGGTGTACATCTCCACCTCGACGGTGGCAAAGCGCGCACCGCCCAGCAGCAAAGCCAGGCCAAAGCCGGCAAAGCAATACAGATAGACCAGACACAGCGCAGACATCAGCCAGGGCACGATCGCCGGCCACTCGATCCGCCAAAACGCCCGCCACGGGCTGGCACCCAAAGTGCGCGCAGCGGCCAGGCGCGCGTCGCTGACCTGCTCCAAAGCTTCCGTGGCAGCACGCACCAGCACGCACAGGTTAAAAAACACATTGCCATACAAAAGCAACACCGGCGTGCCTTGCCACGACTCGCTGGCACCACCCGGCCACAGCCCCTGCGGCCCCGCCAGCGCCAGCACGCCCATCGCGGCAACCAGGGTCGGTACGACAAACGGCAGCATCAAAGCGCGCAGCAGCCAGCGACGGCCAGCAAACTCCCAGCGCGCCAGCACCCAGGCCAGCGGCACGCCAATAAGTAGTACCAGGCCACAAGTCAGCAAAGCCTGCACAACAGACCAAAGCAGGCGCCAACGCACATAGGGGTCCACCACCGGCGCCAGCCAGGCGCTGCGGTCAAAGCCGCCTGTGCCTGCACTGCCCGACTCGGCCAGCAGGCGCAGCGTGGGCGCCAGCAGCATGGCCAGCAAAAAGGCCAGCGGCAAAGCGGCCAGCGCGACGGCGCTTGCCGACCAACGCGGGCCATCGCGTGTCATGGCAAAGCCTGCAAGCGGTCCGTGGGCAAGGGCGCAGTTCCGTAAACGGATTACTTCAGAACCACCTTGGTCCAGCGCGCCACCCAGGCCGCGCCTTTATCGGCCAGGTCTTTGTCCGACGGGCTGTCGGCCTGGGCGGGCTCGGGGGCAAACTTCATTACCTCGGCGCGGGCTACGCCAGCCTCCACCGGGAACATCCACATCTCGGTTTGCATTTGTTTTTGCACCTCGGGCGAGCGCAAGAACTCTATGAACTTCCCAGCCGCCGGGCGGGCTTGGCCGCCTTTGACCAAAGCCACGCCCTCCACTTGCTTGAACACCGCGCCAGCGAACGCCAGGCTGGCCGTAGGCGGCTCGGCGATTTTGTCCTTGCTGTAAAACAGCTCGGCCGCCGGGCTGGTGGCGTAGCTCACCACCATCGGGTAAGAGCCCCCTTCGGCGCGGCTAAAGTCGGTGTAATAGGCCTCGCTCCAGCCTTTGGCGACTTTGACACCGCCTTCGCGCATACGGGCCCACCAGTCAAAAGCCTTTTCTTCGCCCAGCGCGCCGATGGTGGCCAATAAGAACGCATAGCCGGTGCTCGAGGTAGCCGGGTTTTGTACCACCAACAGCTTGGCCATTTTGGGCTGCGCCAGCTCGTCCAGGCTGGCGGGCAAGGCCACTTTGCGCTTGGCGAACCAGGCTTTGTCGTAGTTCAGCGTCACGTAGCCGTAGTCCACTGCCACCAGGGGCGCGGGCAGGTTTTGCGTACCAGCACGCTGGCTGGCAGCGCCGCTGTACGGCTCCAGCACATCGGCAGCAATCGCTTTGGCCGCCAGGCTGTTGTCGATGCCAAACACCACGTCGGCAATCGGCGCTTTGCGGGTGAGGATGAGTTTGTTGAGCATTTCACCGGCATCGCCGGCTTTGCTGATGCGCAGTTTGACGCCAGCCTCTTTTTCGAACTGGGCCAGCAAGGGCTTGGGCAATGCGAACGCGCTGTGCGTGAGTACGCGCAATTCGGTTGGCGCGGTTTGCGCGCTGGCCGCTAGGGCCAAACTGCCGAGCAATGCGCCGCAAAGCGCCTGGCGCCGTGTGAATGAAAAAATGCCGTGTTGCATGGAACTGTCCTTATTAGCGTTTCAAAAAAATCCAGTGCGGATGCATGAAACGAAAAAAGCGGCTCCAAGAACACGGCATTTTCCCCATCACACTTCCTACGCTGGCATGACCCAGATCAGGTTCATGGGGTATTTCTCAGCCTAGCCTGCGCCAGACACCCCCGGTGAAGCGCCGATCATACCCCCGCCTGCGCAAGGACGGGCGCGGGCCGCGACAATCGCACCATGCACAACGCGGTTTGGCCTTTATTCACCAGCTTTTCCTGGCAGGAGTTGCGTCACCATCCCTGGCGCAATGCCGCGGCGGTGGTGGCCGTCATGCTGGGCGTCGCGCTGGCCTTTGCGGTGCATGTGATCAACGCCTCGGCACTGGGCGAATTTACGCGTGGCGTGCGCAGCGTGGCCGGTCAGGCTGAGGTGCAAGTCAGCGGCCCCGGTCCTGCGGCGCTGGACGAGGCGCTTTATGGCCGCCTCGCTCGCCACCCCCAGGTGCAATCGGCCTCGCCGGTGCTGGAGTTGAGCACCTCGGCACGTCTACCCGCAAGCGCCGCCCAAGCCGAAGGCAAATTGGCCGTGCGCGTGCTGGGCTTGGATGCGCTGCAGGCGGCCGCCATCACCCCAGACGTATTGGCGCTGCCATCCAGTACCGGCGGCAGGCTCGATGTGTTCGCGCCCGATACGGTTTTTCTGAATGCAGCGGCGCGGGCGGCATTGCTGGTGCCGGGCGCAGCAGACCCGCCCACGGTACAACTGCAACAAGGCATGCAATGGACCACCTTGCGGGTTGCCGGCAGCGTCGCGGCCGCCGGCGGGCCGCTGGTGGTGATGGACGTGGCAGCGGCGCAAAGTGTTTTTGGCCTGACTGGCCAGCTCAGCCGCATCGACCTGCGCCTGGCGCCGGGGGTGGACCGGACGCGCTGGATGGCCGACCTGCGCAGCGCCAAAGACTGGCCGGCGGGCGCGGTGCTGGCCGAGCCCGGCCAAAGCATGGCGCGCATCGACAACTTGTCGCGCGCCTACCGGGTCAATCTGACGGTGCTGGCGCTGGTGGCTTTGTTTACCGGAGGCTTCTTGGTGTATTCGGTGCTGGCCCTGAGCGTGACCCGGCGCGCCCAGCCCCTGGCCTTGCTAGGCGTTTTGGGCCTGGACCCGCGCCAACGCTGGGTATTGATTTTGCTGGAGGCAGCCAGCCTGGGCTTGGTGGGCAGCGTGTTGGGTATTGCCTTGGGCACCGGCCTGGCATGGTTGGCCCTGCAGCTTTTGGGAGGTGATTTGGGGGGTGGCTATTTTTCGGGCAGCACGCCGCAGTTGCAATGGAGCGGCGCCCATGCCCTGTTGTTTGGCGCCTTGGGCATCGTGGCCGCGCTGGTCGGCGCCTGGTGGCCCGCGCGCCTAGCCGCGCAAATGGCGCCGGCACAAACGCTCAAAGGGCTGGGCCTGGCCGACCACAGTGCCAACCATGCGGGCGCCGGCGCAGCACTGTTGCTGCTCGGCGGCGCACTGGCCCTGATGCCGCCCGTGGGCGGCATCCCCTTGGCAGCCTACCTGAGCGTGGCGCTGGTCTTGCTCGGCGGCATTGCCGCGCTGCCGTGGATGGTGGGTGTTTTGCTCAACGCCGTGGCGCCCTGGGTGGCCAAGCGGCCACTGGCCTTGCTGGCGGTAGAGCGGGCGCGGCGCATGCGCTCGGGCGCGGCCATTGCGGTCAGTGGCGTGGTGGCCTCGCTGAGTTTGGCGGTAGCGCTGACCGTCATGGTCGCCAGCTTTCGCGACTCGGTGACGCAATGGCTGGACACGGTGTTGCCGGCGGCGCTCTACGTGCGCAGCGCAGGCAGCGCCAGCAGCAGCGCGCACGGCTTTTTCGACCCCGGTTTGGTACGAGAAATCGCCCAACTGCCGGGTGTGCAGCGGGTGAGCGCGCAGCGCAGCATCGCCCTCACGCTAGACCCCGGGCGGCCCTCGGTGACCCTGCTGGTGCGGCCCTTGCCGGCAGCGGCCGAGATGGCCAGCACGCGCACGGGGGCGGGCCTGCCGCTGGTGGGCGCGGCCTTGCAAGCGCCGCCTGGCCAGATCGCGGTATATGTCAGCGAGGCCATGGCCGATTTGTATGGCGCCCGCGTGGGGCAGGAATTTGCGCCCCTCGCCACGGCTTTGCAAACCCTGATGCCACCAGGCTTGCCCAGCGCCCCCCGGTTTTTTGTGGCCGGCATGTGGCGTGACTATGCGCGCCAGTTTGGCACCATCGCCATGGATGCGGCCGACTTTGCCCCACTGAGTACCGACGGGCGCGTCAACGACCTGGCACTTTGGCTCGAGAGCAGCGTGACGGCACAGGCGACCGAAGAGCGCATTCGCGCCCTGGCGGCCCAGCACGGTGCGGCCGATGTATTGGAGTTTGGCTCGGCCCAGGAAATTCGCGCCCGTACGCTCCTTATTTTTGACCGCAGTTTTGCAGTGACTTACTGGCTGCAGGCGGTCGCCATTGGCATCGGTCTTTTTGGCGTGGCAGCCAGTTTCAGCGCCCAGGTGCTGGCGCGGCGCAAAGAGCTGGGCCTGTTGCTGCACCTGGGCCTGACGCGCCGGCAAGTGCTGCAAGTGCTGGCGCTGGAGGGCGCCGCCTGGACCACGCTGGGCGCGCTGGCCGGCACGGTGCTGGGCCTGGCCGTGGCGGCGATTTTGGTGTTTGTGGTCAACCCACAAAGCTTTCACTGGACCATGGATATAGCGATACCCGCAGCCCGCCTGCTGGCCTTGGCAGGTGCCGTGATTGCGGCCGGAACGCTGACCGCCTGGCTCAGCGGGCGCGCCGCCGTCGGGCAAGATGCGGTCATGGCGGTGAAGGAAGATTGGTGACTATGCGCCCGCCTCTGCCCACGCGCCTGTCGCGCCGACGCGCCCTGCAAGCGGCCGCTGCGCTGGGCGCTGGCCTGAACCTGGGCGGGGCCGCATCGGCCGCACACGCCTTGCAGCCCCAGCACATGCAGTTTCCGCGCGACTTTGGCGCCCACACCGACTTTCAAACCGAGTGGTGGTACCTCACCGGCTTTGCCGATGTGGGCACCCAAACCGCTGCGCTGGGCTTTCAGATCACGTTTTTCCGCAGCAAAGTGGTCTCCACCCACAGCCTGGACGGGGCGTTGGCCGCCAAACACCTGCTTTTCGCGCATGCTGCGCTGAGCGAGGTCAAAACCCAAAGCCACCTGAGCGATCAGCGCATCGCCCGTTGGTCGGGGCGGGCGCCGGGCGCTAACAGCGCCGATCTGGCCTGGGCCCGCCAGGACGATACCGGCGTGCTGCTGCGCGACTGGTCATTGCAGCGCGAGCCCGACGGGCGTTTGCGGGCGCAGGTGCAGTCCGAGACTTTTGCGCTGGATTTGCGGTTTGATGCGCCCCAGCCGGTGCTGCTGCAAGGCCGCAGCGGCGTCTCGGCCAAGGGGCCGTCGGCGGCGCAGTTCAGTTATTACTACAGCCTGCCGCAGCTGCAGGTGCAAGGCAGCATCCGGATGCGCGGGCAAGGCGTGGCACTGGCGGCGGGCAGCCGCGCCTGGCTGGACCACGAGTGGAGCGACGCGCTGTTAGCGCCTGGCGCGGTGGGCTGGGACTGGATCGGCATCAATATGCTGGACGGCGGCGCGCTGACCGCCTTTCAGGTGCGCGATGCCCAGGGGCGCGCCTTGTGGGATGGCGGCTCTTACCGCGCCGGCAGCACCCTCTACCCTTTTGCGCGGGGCGAGGCCGTGTTTGAGGCCCAGCAATTTTGGCGCAGCCCGCGCAGCCAGGCGCGCTATCCCGTGCAATGGCTGGTGCGCACCCCGGCGGACTTTTATACAGTGAAAGCCGTTTTTTCCGCCCAAGAGCTCGACAGCCGGGCCTCCACCGGCGCGCTGTACTGGGAAGGCTTGTGCGAAGTCTTTGACAGCCAGGGCCGCCTGGCCGGGCGCGGCTACCTGGAGATGACTGGCTACGCCGCACCGCTGCAGCTTTGAGTGCGCCCGGCAATTGCCGCGACAATAGGGCCCTAGGCCGCCGCTGGCAGGGCAGCCCAACACCCCTACTTAGCATTGCATGACCTCCGAACGAATCCCCGCTGCACGCCCCCAGTCCTTGAGTGGGCTTATTCCTTTCTTATTGCCCTACCGCGGGCGTATTGCACTGGCCCTGTTTTTCCTGGTGCTGGCCGCCTCGGCCACGCTGGCCTTTCCGGTGGCACTGCGCATGTTGATTGACGGCGGCCTGGTGCGCGCCGACAAGGGCGAGCAGGTGGTGGCCATGCGCCAGCACTTTATTTTGTTGTTTTCGGTAGCGGGTGCCTTGGGGGTTTTTTCGGCGCTGCGCTTTTACACCGTGACTTGGCTGGGCGAACGTGTCACGGCCGATATTCGCAACGCGGTCTACCACCACGTGCTGCAACAAAGCCCCGAGTTCTTTGAGACCACACAAACTGGCGAGGTGCTCTCGCGGCTGTCAGCCGATACCACTTTGGTGCAAACCGTGGTCGGCTCCTCGCTAAGCATGGGTTTGCGCAATATGGTGCTCGGGCTCGGCGCGCTGGGCGTTTTGATTTGGACCAACCCGGTGGTGATGCTGCAGGTCTTGCTGGTGCTGGTGCTGATCGTCATGCCCAGCGTGTGGTTTGGGCGGCGGGTGCGCAAGCTCTCGCGGGCCAGCCAGGACCGCATTGCCGACTCCAGCGCCATTGCGGCCGAGGTGCTCAATGCTATTCCTGTGGTGCAAAGCTATACCGCCGAAGGACGCGAGTCCGACCGCTTTAGCCTCTCTACCACGCATGCTTTTGATACCGCGATTCGGCGTGCCGGCGCGCGTTCGGTGCTGGTCGGTTTCATCATCATCGCCACTTCAGCCGCGCTTTTATGGGGACTGTACCAAGGCACCCAAGCGGTGATGGAGGGGCGCATCACGGCCGGTGACCTCGGCCAAACCGTGGTCTATGTGATTTTGCTGGCCAGTGCCTTCGCCGTGCTTGGCGAGGTCTACGGCGACTTGCTGCGCGCCGCCGGCGCCACCGAGCGCCTGATGGAGTTGCTGCACGGGCGCTCGCCTATTGCGTCGCCCGAGCACCCCGTCGTCGCGTCCATGCCCAAGGCAGGCAGTGCGATTGGCTTTTCGAAGTTGCATTTTCATTACCCTTCGCGTCCGCTGACCGAGGCTTTATCGGACTTTTCGCTCGATATCGCGGCTGGGCAAACCGTGGCAATTGTGGGGCCCAGCGGCGCGGGCAAGAGTACGGTGTTTCAGTTGCTGCTGCGCTTTTACGACGCGCAGTCGGGCCAGATCGTGCTCGATGGCGTGCCCACACAGCAGATGTCGCTGCAGGACTTGCGCGCGCGCATCGGCATCGTTCCCCAAGATGCGGTGATTTTTTCTAGCAGCGCGCTGGAAAATATCCGTTATGGCAACCCCACAGCCACCGACGCGCAGGTGCACGAGGCGGCCCATGCGGCCTTTGCCCACGAATTCATCAGCACCCTGCCCCAGGGCTACGACACCTTTTTGGGCGAGCGAGGCGTGCGCCTATCGGGCGGACAGCGCCAGCGCATAGCCATTGCCCGGGCGATGCTTAAAAACCCACCGCTCCTGTTACTCGATGAGGCCACCAGTGCGCTGGACGCCGAGAGTGAGCGCATGGTGCAAGCGGCCCTGGAATCGGCCATGCGCGGACGCACTACGCTGGTGGTGGCCCACCGGCTGGCCACCGTCCAAAAAGCCGACCGCATCGTAGTCCTGGACAAAGGACGCTTGGTAGAACAAGGCACGCATGCCGAACTGGTGGCGCGCGGCGGTGTGTACGCCGGTCTGGCCGCGCTGCAATTTAACGCCTAGGTTGGCTGGGCCACACCTTCAGGCCCTTTAGGTTTTTTCGGTTGTTGAAGACCGGCAGGCTGTAGGCGCTGCTCCTTTACTGCAAAGGCTTTTTCAAAGCCTCAGGCACCATCAGGGGCAAAACGCCGATACCCTCTTGCACCAGTTCGCGGGCCTCGCGAAGGCTGGTTTGGCCGCGTATGGCCCGCTCTGGCGCCTCGCCATAGTGGATCTTGCGGGCTTCCTCGGCAAACTGGGTGCCCACATCGGTGGTTTCAGCGAGCAAACGCCGACCCATTTCCAACCAGGCTTTGGCCATCTGGGCCTGGTCTGGATCCTGGAGTGCGATAGCCTGATGGGAAGCCTCGGGATCGCCCCCCGCACCGGAGAGGTTGAGGCGCGGGGCACTGAGTTTTTTGCTGATCTGGGCATCGCCGCACAGCGGGCATTGCACCAAGGCGCGGGCGCATTGGTCCTGGAAATCGTCTTCCGAGGCAAACCAGCCCTCAAACACATGGCTTTGGCCGCACTGCAAGTCCAAGACTTTCATGTGCGGCTCGGGCTAGGTGGCGTAAATAAGGGCATGGGCTGTCTACCCGTTCGGGAAAATGGCCGGCTTTAAGTGCCCAACATTTGCAAAATGGATTGCGCCGAGATCGCCATCAGGCCTGCCGGGAATACGCCCAACAACAGTACCAAAGCACCGTTGAGCGCCAGCACGATACGCACATCCGAGCCGGCAACCACGTGGCTGGCGGTGATAGGTTCGTCAAAGTACATCACCTTCACCACGCGCAAGTAGTAAAAAGCGCCTACCAAAGACATCAGCACCGCAAACACGGCCAAGCCGATATGCATGGCCTGGCCGGAAGCGATCAAAGCCTGCAGCACCGACAGCTTGGCGTAAAAGCCCACCAAGGGCGGGATGCCTGCCATGGAGAACATGCAGGCGGCCATAACACCGGCGTACAGAGGGCTGTGCTGGTTCAGGCCAGCGAAATCAGAGATTTCTTCGCTCTCAAAACCTTCGCGGGCCAGCAGCATGATGACGCCAAAGGCCGCCAAGGTCGTCAGCACATAGCTCACCACATAAAACATCGCCGAGCTGTAAGCATTGGCGGTGGAAATGGTGTTGCCGTTTATCACGCCCGAGAAAATCCCGATCAGCACGAAACCCATTTGCGCAATCGTAGAGAAAGCCAACATACGCTTGATATTGGTCTGCGCGATGGCGGCAAAGTTTCCGATGAACAGGGAGGCTACCGCCAAAATCATCAGCATTTGCTGCCAGTCGATGGCCAGCGGCAGCATGCCCTCCACCAGCAAACGCATGGTGATGGCAAAGGCCGCGAGCTTGGGCGCCCCGCCGATCATCAGCGTCACCGAGGTAGGCGCGCCTTGGTATACGTCCGGAATCCACATGTGGAACGGCACCACACCGAGCTTAAAAGCCAAGCCGGCAACAATGAACACCAGGCCAAAAATCAGCACCTGGTGGCGCACATGTCCCGAGGAAATGGCACTGAAAACTTCATTGATATCGAGCGACCCCGTGGCGCCATACAACATCGACATGCCATAGAGCAAAAAGCCCGAGGCCATGGCGCCCAGCACAAAGTACTTCATGGCGGCCTCTACCGCCTGGGCATGGTCACGGCGCAGCGCCACCATAGCGTAGCTCGACAGCGTCAGCAGCTCCAGCCCCATGTAAATAACCAAAAAATTGTTGCCCGAGATCATGATGAACATGCCCAGCAGCGCAAACATGGCCAGGGTGAACATTTCACCGCCACGCAACATATCGCGCGCGCCGGCGTAGGGGCGGCCGTAGACCAGGGTCACCATCACCGCCAGCGTAGCAAAGCACTTGAGCCAGGCGGCCATGGTGTCAGCCACCACCATATTGCCAAAGCCGTACAAAGTCAGGCCAGTGCTGGCAAAAAAGCCTTCCAGGCCTCCGATCAGCGCCAAGGTGATGAGCGTCAAGGTATAGGTGTAGCCACGCAGCGGTCCCTGGGGGCGCAGGTCGAGCAAGGCGATGGCGCAGGCCATGGCCAGCAACAAGGCCTCAGGAAAAATGGCGATCCAGCTCAGTTCGTCGATCATGGTGTTTTTCTCAATTCGGGGCCATCAATGCAGCTTGGAATGGGCCACGTGCTGCAACAGTGCGCTAACCGAGCTGTCCATCACGTCCGTAAAAGGTTTGGGGTTGATGCCCATGTACAAAACCGCAGCCGCTAAAAGGGCCAGCATGACGAATTCACGGGCGTTGATGTCGGTGAGTTCTTTGACATGGTCATTGGCGACCGGGCCCAGGTAGACGCGCTTGAACATCCACAAGGTATAGGCTGCCCCGAAGATCAGGGCGCTGGCCGAGACCATGCTGATCCAGAAGTTGAACTTGACCGCAGCCAAAATCACCATCCACTCGCCAACAAAACCGGCGGTGGCGGGCAAGCCGCAGTTAGCCATGGCAAACAGCAATGCAAATGCCGCAAAGCGGGGCATGGTGTTGACGACGCCGCCATAGCTGGCGATTTCACGCGAATGCACGCGGTCGTACAAAACACCGATGCACAAGAACATCGCGCCAGAGACGAAACCGTGGGCAATCATTTGGACAATGCCGCCGGCCATGCCCAGGTCATTAAAGATGAAAAAGCCCAGCGTGACAAAACCCATGTGGGCCACCGAGGAGTAGGCCACCAGCTTTTTCATGTCCTGCTGCACCATGGCCACCAAGCCCACGTAGACCACCGCCACCAAGGACAGCGTGATCATCAGACCAGCCCATTCATGGGCAGCGTCCGGGGCAATAGGCAATGAAAAGCGCAGAAAACCGTAAGCGCCCAATTTGAGCATGATGGCCGCCAGCACTGCAGATCCGCCCGTGGGCGCCTCCACGTGCACGTCGGGCAGCCAGGTGTGCACCGGCCACATGGGCACTTTGACCGCAAAGGCGGCAAAAAACGCGAAGAACAAAGCAGTTTGCTCGGCCTGCCCCAAGGGCAAGGCATGCCAGGTGGCAATGTCAAAGCTGCCATTAGAGGCGATATAGAGGTATATCAGTGCGACCAAAGTCAGCAAGGAGCCCAGCAGCGTGTACAGGAAAAATTTGAAAGCCGCGTAGATCTTGTTGGGCCCGCCCCAAACGCCGATGATGAGGTACATCGGAATCAGCGTGGCTTCAAAGAAGACGTAAAACAGCAGTCCGTCCAAGGCGCTAAAGACACCAATCATCAGGCCCGACAGAATCAAAAAGGCCGCCATGTACTGGTTGACCTTGCGGGTGATGACTTCCCAGCCAGCGATCACCACGACCACATTGATAAAGGCCGTCAGCGGCACAAACCAAAAGGAAATACCGTCTACACCCAGGTGGTAATTGACGTTAAACCGTTCAATCCAGCTGGCTTGCTCGACAAACTGCATGTCGGCCGTGCCCAGCTGAAAACCGGTGTACAGCGGCACGGTGACCAGCAATCCGGCCAAGGCGCCAACCAGTGCGATCCAGCGGACCACGTTGGCGTGCTCGTCACGCCCCAAGGCGAGCAGGACGACGCCGAAAAATATCGGGGTCCAGATAGCAAGGCTCAACAATCCCATTTTCTTGATTCCTTATTTGTTGAGCCAGACGAAATAGGTCATCAGGACAAAAATGCCCAAAATCATGACCAATGCATAGTGGTACAGATAGCCTGTTTGCAGGCCGCGCACCCGCGCCGACACCCAACCCACCAGCTTCCAGGAGCCGTTGACCAAGAATCCGTCGATCACCGCCTTGTCGCCGCCCTTCCACAAACCATTGCCCAGCATGCGGGCGCCACGGGCCAGCACGTTTTCGTTGAACCAGTCCATGAAATACTTGTTTTCCAGCACCACCACCAGCGGGCGCAGCGCGCGACCGATGGCCGCTGGCACGGCAGGATTGATCAAATACATGTACCAGGCTGTGACTACACCAGCCAAGGCCAGCCAGAACGGCGCGCTGCTTAGTGCATGCATGGCCATAGCGGCCGGGCCATGGAAAGCCTCGTGCAGTTCAGTCATCACCGGGTGGCGGACGGCATCCACAAAGATGGCGTCTTTGAAAAACTCACCGAACAGCATGGGCTCGATGGTCATGTAACCAATCACCACGGAGGGGATGGCCAGCAAAACCAGTGGCACCCACACCACCCAGGGCGATTCGTGGGGGCTATGGTCGTGGTGAGCGTCGTGACCATGGTCATCATGGCCATGGTGGGCATCGGGAGTTTGGTCGAAGCGCTCTTTACCATGGAACACCAGGAAATACATGCGGAACGAGTAAAACGCCGTTACAAACACGCCAGCCAGGACTGCAAAATGCGCAAAACCTGCGGCAGGCAAATGGCTCTCCGCGACCGCTTCAATAATGCTGTCCTTGGAGTAAAACCCGGCGAAAAACGGCGTACCAATCAGGGCCAGAGAGCCTAGCAGCGAGGTGATCCAGGTGATAGGCATGTATTTGCGCACGCCGCCCATCCAGCGGATGTCCTGGTTGTGGTGCATGCCCATGATGACCGAACCGGCCCCCAAAAAGAGCAAAGCCTTGAAGAACGCATGCGTCATCAGATGGAACACCGCCACCGAGTAGGCCGATGCGCCAAGCGCCACCGTCATATAGCCCAGCTGTGACAGTGTGGAGTAGGCCACCACCCGTTTGATATCGTTTTGGATAATGCCCAGAAAGCCCATGAACAAGGCGGTAATGGCGCCCACGAGCATGACCAGGTTGAGCGCGGTGTCGGACAGCTCAAACAGCGGCGACATGCGGGCCACCATAAAGATACCGGCCGTCACCATCGTAGCGGCGTGGATCAAGGCGGAAATCGGTGTGGGGCCTTCCATGGAGTCGGGCAACCACACGTGCAGCGGAAACTGCGCGGACTTGCCCATGGCGCCGATGAACAGGCAGATACAGGCCACGGTAATCAGCATCCAACCGGTACCCGGCAGCATCAGGGTGGCCAAAGTGGGGGCTTTGGCGAAAATCTCGGCGTAATTGAGCGTGCCAGCAAAAGCTGCAATCAGGCCAATGCCCAGGATGAAGCCAAAGTCGCCTACCCGGTTGACCAAGAAAGCCTTCATATTGGCAAAAATCGCGCTGGGTTTGTTAAACCAGAATCCAATAAGCAGGTAGGACACCAAGCCCACGGCTTCCCAGCCGAAGAAAAGCTGCAACAAGTTGTTGCTCATCACCAGCATCAGCATGGAGAAGGTGAACAAAGAGATGTAGGAGAAAAAGCGGTTGTAACCCTCGTCCTCATGCATATAGCCAATGGTGTAAATATGCACCATGAGCGAGACAAAGGTCACCACACACATCATCATGGCCGTCAGGCCGTCGACCAAGAAGCCGATTTCCATCTTCAGGTCACCCACCACCATCCAGGTGTAAAGCGTTTCGTTCAGGCGGGCGCCGCTTTGCACCACCGCCATGAGGGTCATGACAGAAATCACAAAGGACAGCAAAACCCCTGCAATCGTCAGGCTGTGCGTCAGGCCGCGCCCCATACGGTTACCGCCAAATCGGGTGCCAAAAACACCGGCCAGCAAAGCACCGGCCAGCGGTGCCAAGGGTACGAGAAGCAGCGTGGCTGCGTTGAGACTTGCTTGCATCGTCGTCTTAGCCCTTGAGCGTGTTGAGTTCGTCCACGCTGATGCTGGACTTGGCCCTGAAAAGCAGCACCAAAATAGCCAGCCCAATGGCCGACTCGGCCGCTGCCACCGTCAGGATGAAAAACACAAAAACCTGGCCGTGCATGTCATTGAGGTAGTGGGAGAAGGCCACAAAATTGGTGTTTACAGCCAGCAGCATCAACTCGATGGCCATGAGCAACACAATCAGATTGCGTCGGTTCAGGAAAATACCGACCACCGACAGCGCGAAAAGCATCGCGCCCAGGGAAAGAAAGTGCCCAAGCGTCAGGGTATTCATCATGCGGGAGTCTCCGGTGTGGACTGGGCGCTCTCTGCCGGTGGCGGGGCTACCTGGCTGGCGTCCATCTTGAGAACGGTCATGCGGTCAGCCGCTTTGACACGCACCTGGTCGCCGGGGCTGACGTATTTGCTGTCTTTGCGCGCCCGCAGCGTCAGGGCAATGGCCGCGATCATGGCAACCAGCAATATGGCCGCAGCGATCTCAAGGGGGTAGATGTATTCGGTGTAGATCAACTTGCCAAGCTGCTGGGTGTTCGACAAACCACTCGGCGCCGCAGTCAGCGCACTGGGATCGTCCACGGCCCGGAAACCGCCCAGCAAGACCGCGGCCATCTCCAGCGCAATGACCACGCCCACCGCTGCGGCGAACGGGAAATGATTCCAAAAACCGACGCGCAGGTTTTCGACGTTGATGTCCATCATCATCACCACGAAGAGGAACAAGACCATGACCGCACCGACATACACCAGCACCAAGGTGATGGACAGGAACTCGGCTTTGAGCAGCATCCAGATCATCGAGGCCTGGAAGAAAGTCAGTACCAAAAACAGGGCGGCATGTACCGGGTTGCGGGCGGTAATAACCCGAAAAGCTGCGATCAGCAGCACCGCCGAGAAGACGTAGAACAGACCGGTGGTAACACTCATGGTGGCATTCTTTCTGGCGGTCGCTTAGCGGTATTTCGCGTCGGCTTGCTTGGCCGCCGCAATTTCGGGCTCGTATCGGTCGCCGACCGCGAGCAGCATCTCTTTGGTGAAGTACAGGTCACCGCGCTTTTCGCCGTGGTATTCCAGGATGGAGGTCTCCACAATAGAGTCCACCGGGCAGCTTTCTTCGCAAAAGCCGCAAAAAATGCATTTGGTCAAATCGATGTCGTAGCGCGTCGTGCGCCGTGATCCGTCTGCACGCACATCCGATTCGATGGTGATCGCCATCGCAGGACACACCGCCTCACACAGTTTGCAGGCAATGCAGCGCTCTTCGCCGTTTTCGTAGCGGCGCAGGGCGTGCAGACCACGGAAACGGGGCGACAGGGGGGTTTTTTCTTCGGGGAATTGCACCGTGAATTTCTTGCGAAACGCATAGCGCATGGTCAGGGCCATGCCTTTGAACAGCTCGATCAGCAAAAAGCTGAGCAAGAAGTCCTTGAGTGAAAAGGCAGCGGGCTTGTAAGCAATGCTTGGCATGTCTGTCTCTTACTTCCAGATATTGAAGGAGGTCTGCATCCAGCCGCCCACGACGATCAACCAAACCAAGGTGACCGGAATAAAGACTTTCCAGCCCAAGCGCATGATCTGGTCATAGCGAAAACGCGGGAAAGTGGCGCGCACCCAAATAAACAGGCTGACCACCGCGCAGGTCTTGATGCCCAGCCAGATGCCGCCGGGAATCCAATCGAGCACCGCCAAAGGCGACAGCCAGCCACCTAGGAACATGACCGAGGCGAGGATGGAGACCAGCCACATATTGGCGTATTCGGCCAAATAGAACATGGCATAGGACATGCCTGAATACTCCACCATATGGCCAGCCACGATCTCGGCTTCGCCCTCGACCACGTCAAAGGGATGGCGATTAGTCTCGGCCATGCCGGAGATGATGTAAACCACAAAAATCGGCAGCAAGGGCAGCCAGTTCCAGGACAAGAAGTTCAGGCCCTGCGCCGCGAAAACGCCCTTGGTTTGCCCGGTGACGATATCGGTCATGTTCATGCTGCCGGTCACCATCAGCACCACTACCAGGCAAAAGCCCATGGCGATTTCATAACTGACCATCTGCGCGGACGCACGCAAGGCGCCCAGGAATGCGTATTTGGAGTTGGACGCCCAGCCAGCGATAACCACGCCGTACACCTCCATAGAAGTAATGGCCATGACAAACAGCAGGCCGGCATTGACGTTGGCCAGCGCCACGTCAGGCCCGAATGGCACCACGGCCCAGGCTGCCAGCGCAGGCATGATGGTCAGAATGGGGCCGATAAAAAACAGGCCTTTATTGGCTGCTGCCGGCACCAAAATTTCCTTGGTCAGCAGTTTGAGCGCATCGGCAATCGGCTGCAACAAGCCCCAGGGGCCAACGCGGTTAGGACCCACGCGCACTTGCATCCAGCCTAGAAACTTGCGCTCCCACAGCGTCAGGTAGGCCACCGCGCCCATCAGAGGCAGAAGCACGACCACGATTTTGAGCAGCGTCCACAGAACAGGCCAAGCCACGCTGGTCCACCAGCCGGCGGCAATGGCGTGCAAGCCTGCGTTATAGATAGCGTCGGTCATGCCTGCACCTCCGCCGTTGCGCGCGCATCTGCGGTCATTTGCAGGCTGCTGGCGCGGCGCACTAAACCGTCCAGCTGATAGATGGCGGCGGTACACGGAGCCTGGCCCACACCTGCATGGGTCGGCGCGCTGCACGCATTATTCAGACGGTCTGCGGGCAAAAATGCGGGCGCTGCACCACCGAATATGTCCGCTAGCACATCCTGGGAGGATTCGTAGTCAAAGCCTTCGGCCTTCATCATGTTGCCCAGTACGCGCAGCACTTTCCAGGCCGGGCGGGCCTCGCCCATGGGCTTGACCACCGCATGGAAACTCTGCACCCGCCCCTCGGCGTTGACAAAGGTACCCGAGGTTTCGGTAAACGGCGCGATGGGCAACAGCACATCGGCGCAGTCCATATTGGCCTGGAAGGGCGAGAGGCTGACCACCATTTGCGCTTGGGCCAGGGCCGCCACGGCGTTGGCGCCAGTTGCGCTGTCCCACCTGGGCTCGGTGTTGAGCAAGACGGCGGCCTTGAGTCCGCCGGCAAGCATCTGGCCGGCATTCAAACCGCCCTGCCCTGGCTGTGCACCGACCCACTGCGCGCCCACGGTGTTGGCCGCTTCGGTCAGGAACCCGCATTGCGCGCCGGTGTTGGCGGCGATCCATGCTGCTACGGCCTGCAACGCCGAGGCCTGCGCGTGGTGCGCGGCGGCATTGCCCAGCAAAACGGCTTTGCGCTCGCCGCCCAGCAAGGACTTGGCAATCGCCAGGGCTTGCTCGCTGGCCACGCCGGTATAGGGGCAACTGACCTGGGCCAACTGCGCCACGGCAACCGCAATGCCTTGCAACTGCACTAACCAGTCCGCTGCAGGCACTTGCATATCTTGCGCAATAGGCATCGCCCAGCCCGACGCACCCGCGCCCAGCGCATGCACAGCGCAGCCGCCACGCGTGGCCTGGCGCACCCGCAAAGCAAACAGCGGATGCTCTTTGCGCAGATTCGTTCCCACAAACAAAACACGCTGCAAGCTCGATAGCGCAGCAATGGGCATGCCCAGGTAACGCACGCCATCGGTAGCGGTGAAATCTTGGTTGCGCAGGCGGTAATCAATGTTGTCGCCGCCCAGGGCGCGCAACAGCTTGGCGCTCAGGTGCAGCTCTTCCAGGGTGCTGTGCGGGCTGACCAAGGCACCCAGCGAGGCATCACCGTGGTTGGACTTGATTTGCTTGAGGCCATTAGCCACGTACTCGAGGGCGGTTTGCCAATCGACTTTGGACCATTTCCCGCCTTGCTTGATCATCGGCGTCTGCAAACGCTCGGGGCTATTGAGGGCTTCGTAGGAAAAACGGTCGCGGTCAGCGATCCAGCATTCGTTGACGGCCTCGTTTTCGAGAGGCACGACGCGCATGACCTGGTTGTTTTTGACTTGCACCACCAAATTGGCGCCGGTCGAGTCGTGCGGGCTGACCGACTTGCGGCGCGACAACTCCCAGGTACGGGCGCTGTAACGGAAGGGCTTGCTGGTGAGCGCGCCAACCGGGCAAATATCAATCATATTGCCCGACAGCTCGGAGTCCACCGACTGGCCGACAAAGGTCTCGATCGACGAATGCTCGCCCCGGTGCGACATACCCAGCTCCATGACACCGGCCACTTCCTGCCCAAAGCGCACGCAGCGGGTGCAGTGAATGCAGCGGCTCATCTCCTGCATGCTGATGAGCGGGCCCACATCTTTGACGGCCACGACACGCTTTTCTTCCGCGTAGCGCGAGGCCGAGCCACCGTAACCGACGGCTAAGTCTTGCAACTGGCACTCGCCGCCCTGGTCACAAATAGGACAGTCCAAGGGGTGGTTAATCAGCAAAAACTCCATCACCGATTGCTGGGCCTTGATGGCTTTGTCGCTCTTGGTGTGCACCACCATGCCATTGGTCACCGGGGTGGCGCAGGCAGGCATGGGCTTGGGGGCTTTTTCAATGTCCACCAGGCACATACGGCAATTGGCCGCGATGCTGAGCTTCTTGTGGTAACAAAAATGCGGAATGTAGGTACCCGCTTTCTCGGCCGCATGCATGACCATGCTGCCCTCTGCGATCTCTACCTTTTTGCCGTCAATATCGATTTCAACCATGGTGCTGCACCGATTACACGTAGGCACCGACCACGCAGGTCTTGTGCTCTATGTGGTGTTCAAATTCGGACCGGAAATGCTTGAGCATGCCGCGCACCGGCATAGCCGCGGCGTCGCCCAGCGCGCAAATCGTGCGGCCCATGATGTTGCCCGCCACGCTGTCGAGCAGCTCTAAGTCGCTGGCGCGGCCTTGGCCGTTTTCAATGCGGTCCACCATACGCCAAAGCCAGCCAGTGCCTTCGCGGCACGGCGTACATTGACCGCAGGACTCGTGCGAATAAAAGTAGGACAGTCGCTGCAAGGACTTGACCATGCAACGCGTATCGTCCATGACGATCACTGCGCCCGAACCCAGCATGGAGCCGGCCTTGGCAATCGCGTCATAGTCCATGGTGATGTCCATCATGATGCTGGCGGGCAACACCGGCGCCGAGGAGCCGCCGGGTATCACCGCCTTGAGCGTACGGCCCGGGCGCATGCCGCCGGCCATTTCCAGCAACTCTGCGAACGGCGTTCCCATAGGCACTTCGTAATTGCCCGGGCGCTGTACGTCGCCACTAACAGAAAAAATCTTGGTGCCACCGTTATTGGGCTTGCCGCAGGCCAGATAGGCCGCGCCGCCGTTGCGGATGATCCAAGGCACCGCCGCAAAAGTCTCGGTGTTGTTGATCGTGGTGGGCTTGCCGTACAAGCCAAAGCTCGCAGGGAACGGCGGTTTAAAGCGCGGCTGGCCTTTTTTACCTTCCAGGGATTCGAGCAAGGCCGTTTCTTCGCCACAGATATAGGCACCAAAGCCATGCGCCGCATGCAGCTGGAAGCTGAAGTTGCTGCCCATGATGTTCTGACCCAAAAAGCCTGCTGCGCGGGCTTCTTCTAGAGCTGCTTCGAAGCGCTCGTAGGTATGGAAAATCTCGCCATGGATGTAGTTGTAACCCACCGTGATGCCCATGGCGTAGGCCGCAATCGCCATGCCTTCAATGACCGTATGCGGGTTGAATTGCATGATGTCGCGGTCTTTGCAGGTTCCAGGCTCGCCTTCGTCCGAATTGCAGACCAGGTATTTTTGGCCAGGAAACTGGCGCGGCATGAAGCTCCACTTGAGGCCTGTGGGAAATCCAGCGCCACCGCGGCCACGCAAGCCCGACTCTTTGACCGTCGCGATGACTTGGTCTTGGGTCATGCCCTCGCCGCCGTCTTGACCGAGGATTTTGCGCAAAGCCTGGTAGCCGCCGCGCGCCTGGTAGGCGGCGATACCCCAGTTGCTGCCATCCAGATCCGCCAAAATTTGGGCGCCTTTATGGCGACCATGAAAAGAAGTTTCCCGGCCGGTGGCCTGAAACTGGGCCAATACCTGTTGCAAATTCACTTGGCGTCCTCCGCTTGCTTGAGGTCGGCGATCAGCTGGTCGAGCTTTTCAGGGCTCATAAAACTGCACATATGGCGGTCATTGACCAGCAGCACCGGCGCGTCGGCGCAAGCGCCTTGGCATTCACTGGGCTGCAGGGTAAACAGACCATCGGCCGTGGTTTGACCAGCGTGAATGCCCAGCCTGTCTTCCAAGTGGGCCAAAGCCTGGGCACCACCGCGCAGTTGGCAGGGTAAATTGGTGCACACATTGAGCTTGTACTTGCCCACGGGATGCTGGTTGTACATGTTGTAGAAGGTCGTCACCTCGTGAACCGCGATAGGCGCCATGCCCAGGTGCTCCGCGACCACGCGTTCGCTCTCGGGGCTGACCCAACCGAGCTCTTGCTGCACGATGGCCAGACAGGCCATCACAGCCGACTGCTTCTGGTCCGCAGGGTATTTGGCGACTTCGCGGTCAAAGCGCGCCTTGGTGGCTTGCGAGATCATCGGTCTATCTCTCCAAAAACAATATCCATGGTGCCGATGATGGAGACCGCGTCCGCGATCATGTGGCCCTTGGCCATTTCATTGAGACCTGCCAGATGGGCGAAACCAGGCGGACGAATCTTCAGGCGGTAGGGCTTGTTGGCGCCATCGCTCACGATGTAAATACCAAACTCGCCCTTGGGGTGCTCCACGGCCGCATAAGCCTCGCCTTGGGGCACGTGAAAACCTTCGGTGAAAAGTTTGAAGTGGTGGATCAGGCCTTCCATATGGGTCTTCATCGACTCGCGTGAAGGCGGCGCCACTTTATGGTTGTCGGTAATCACCGGACCGGGGTTAGCTTTGAGCCATTGGACGCACTTTTCGATGATGCGGTTGGACTGCTTCATCTCTTCCATGCGCACCAGGTAACGGTCATAGACGTCGCCGGTTTTACCCACCGGAATGTCAAAGTCCATCTGCGAATAAACGTCGTAAGGCTGCTTTTTGCGCAAATCCCAGGCGATGCCCGAGCCGCGCAGCATCGGGCCAGTAAAGCCCATGTTGAGCGCCCGCTCGGGGCTCACGATACCGATATTGACGGTGCGCTGCTTCCAGATGCGGTTGTCGGTCAGCAGGGTGTGGTACTCGGCCAGGCACTGCGGAAAACGTTGCGTGAAGTTTTCAATGAAGTCCAGCAAGGAGCCTTGGCGGTTTTCGTTGAGCGCCGCAATCCCTTTGGCATTACGCACCTTGTTGGCCTTGAACTGCGGCATGGTGTCCGGCAAGTCACGGTACACGCCGCCGGGCCGGAAATACGCCGCGTGCATGCGCGCGCCGCTGGCCGCCTCGTACATGTCAAACAGGTCTTCGCGTTCGCGGAAGGTGTAAATCAAGATGGTGGAGCTGCCGCAGTCATTGCCGTGCGAGCCCAGCCACATCAGGTGGTTTAGCAAGCGGGTAATTTCGGCATACATCACACGGATGTACTGTGCGCGGATAGGCACCTCAATGCCCAAAAGCTTCTCGATAGCCAGGCAATAGGCGTGCTCGTTACACATCATGGACACATAGTCCAGACGGTCCATATAAGGCAGCGCCTGGATGTAAGTCTTGGTCTCGGCCAGCTTTTCGGTAGCGCGGTGCAGCAGACCAATATGCGGATCTGCGCGCTGGATGACTTCGCCGTCGAGCTCGAGCACCAGGCGCAAAACGCCATGGGCGGCCGGATGCTGCGGACCGAAATTGAGGGTGTAGTTTTTGATCTCAGCCATAGCGAGCCCTGCTTAGTGCAGGCCTCCGTAGTTCTCTTCGCGGATGATGCGCGGCGTGATCTCGCGGGTCTCAATGGTCACCGGTTGGTAAATCACACGCGCTTGCTCAGCGTCGTAGCGCATTTCCACATGGCCGGTGGTCGGAAAGTCTTTGCGGAAAGGATGACCGATAAAGCCATAGTCGGTCAGGATGCGACGCAAATCTTCATGCCCTTCAAACACCACGCCAAAGAGGTCAAAAGCCTCGCGCTCGAACCAATTGGCCGAGTTCCACACATCATTGATGGAATCCACGGACGGCATATCGTCATCGGGCGCAAACACCTTGAGGCGCACGCGCTGGTTCAGGCTGACCGATAGCAAATGCACTACCACGCAGTAGCGCGGCCCTTCATAACGGCCATCGCCATAGGTGGAATAGTCCACGGCGCACAGGTCGATCATTTGCTCAAACTGGCATCCTGCGCTGTCGCGCAAAAGCAAGGCCGCAGCATGGTAGTCCTGAGCGGACACCAGCACCTTGACCTCGCCCAAATCAACAGAAATACGCTTGACTTTGTCACCCAAGGCCAGCGCAACCGCAGCCTGGGTATCTTCAGGGCGAACAGAGAAAGTGGTCATATCTGGGCTCAGGCGCGCGCGATCGTTTCGGTGCGGCGAATTTTTTGTTGGAGTTGCAAGATGCCATACACCAGCGCCTCGGCAGTCGGAGGGCAACCTGGAACGTACACGTCCACCGGCACAATGCGGTCGCACCCGCGCACCACCGAGTAGCTGTAGTGGTAATAGCCGCCGCCATTGGCGCAAGAGCCCATGCTCAATACCCAGCGCGGCTCGGACATTTGGTCATACACCTTGCGCAAAGCAGGCGCCATCTTGTTGCACAGCGTGCCCGCAACAATCATCAAGTCGGACTGGCGCGGGCTGGCGCGAAATACCTCTGAGCCAAAGCGGCTAATGTCATACCGCGCCGCCGCAGCATGCATCATTTCGACCGCACAGCAGGCCAAGCCAAAGGTCATGGGCCAAATGGAGCCGGTTTTAGCCCAGTTGACCACCGAGTCGTAGCTCGTGGTGGCAAAGCCTTCTTTGAATACGCCTTCAATCATGGTCTCATTCCCAGTCAAGGGCCCCTTTTTTCCATTCGTAGGCAAAGCCGACAACCAAAATTCCCAGAAACAGCATCACGGACCAAAAGCCCAAGGCGCCAATTTCTTTGAGCGACACCGCCCACGGGAACAAGAATGCAATTTCCAGGTCAAACAAAATGAACAGAATGGCCACCAGGTAGTAGCGCACATCAAACTTCATGCGCGCGTCCTCGAAGGCTTCAAAGCCGCACTCGTAAGGGGAGTTTTTTGCCGCGTCCGGGCGGTTGGGGCCCAGGATGTAGCCCAAGACTTGGGGGATGATGCCGATCGCGATACCGACCAGAATGAACAGCAAAACAGGGAGGTATTGGTCCAGATTCATAGCTAAATAGTCGTCGCCCGACGATAAGTCTGATTCTTTGCAGCACCCTTACGGGTACGCAGCGCTTTCTTGCTATGGTGCCGTCGGCGAGACTCGAACTCGCACAGCTTTCGCCACTACCCCCTCAAGATAGCGTGTCTACCAATTTCACCACGACGGCGGCTTTTCACTACGCAGGGCCCGGACGTTTAAGACGCCCTGTAACCCTTGCTAAGCCTACGAGTTTACCCTGATTTGCAGAGCGTTCGAGGGCATGTACGGACTTTTTGACGCGGGTCAATTAGCCGGGATTTGGGCCGCGCCCGAGGCCGCTGGCGCCGCAGAGGCAGCGGCGCTGGCCGGTGCGGCTGGAGCCACCGCGCTGTCCAAAACGCTGGAGGTACCCGCCGGATGCAAATTACCAAAATAAGCCAGCGCCAAGGTGCACACGAAAAACACGGTGGCCAGGACGGCCGTAGTGCGGGACAAGAAATTGGCGCTTCCGCTGGCGCCAAAAAGACTGCCCGAGCCGCCGCTGCCAAAGGCCGCACCCATGTCGGCGCCTTTGCCATGCTGGATCAAGATCAGGCCGATCATCGCCACCGCTGAAATCATCTGCACTGTCAGGATGACTGTAACCATGTAACTCATCTTCTACTCCTGGAAAAAACTCACACCGGGCCGCCTCAACGCGCCGCCTGGACAATTGTTAAAAAATCAGGCGCTTTGAGGGCCGCGCCGCCGATCAAACCGCCGTCAATATCGTTCTCGGCCAGCAAAGAGGCCGCGTTGGCCGCATTCATGCTTCCGCCATACACGATGCGTACGCGATCGGCGCGCTCAGAGGCGGCCTGCAGCTGCTGGCGCAAAACCAAATGAACGGCCTGGGCCTCCTGCGGGCTGGCTGTTTTGCCGGTGCCAATGGCCCACACTGGCTCGTAGGCCAGCACAATTTCGCTGATGCAGTGCCCGTTGAGGTGCACCACAGCGGCCAATTGGCGCTTGACCACCTCAAAGGTCAGACCGGCCTCACGCTCAGCCAGAGTCTCGCCCACGCACACAATTGGGGTGATGCCCCCCGCCAAAGCGCGTTGCGCCTTGATCGCCACCAGTGCATCGGTTTCGTGGTGGTACTGGCGCCGCTCTGAATGGCCCACGATGGCATAACGGACACCAAAATCTTGCAGCATCGCCGCCGAAAACTCGCCGGTGTAGGCCCCACTTTCGTGGGCGGACACATCTTGCGCACCCACAGCGATACCACTGCCCTGCACCAGCGCCTGCACCTGCGCCAGGTAGGGGGCGGGCACGCAGACCGCCACATCGCAAGCGCCCGGCGCCGCCAACTGCGCGCGCAAAGCGTCCAGCAAAGCGGTATTGGCGGCCAGAGAGCCGTTCATTTTCCAATTGCCAGCGACCAGTTTTTTCATAAGGCAGCCCAGTCCAAAACAATTTTGCCCACATGCTGGCTCGCTTGCATCGCCGCATGGGCTTGGGCGGCCTGGCTGGCCGGGTAAGCCGCGTGCAGCACCGGCTTGATGGCGCCGCGCTCGAGCAAGGGCCACACATGGCGCAGCAACGATTGGGCGATGGCCGCCTTAAATTCAATAGGCCGAATCCGCAAAGTGGAACCAGTAATCGTCAGTCGCTTGCGCAAAACCAGCCCGGCGTTGAACTCGGCCTTCACGCCGCCTTGCAAGGCAATCAAAACCAAACGGCCGTCCTCGGCCAGGCAATTGACCTCTTTGGCCACATAGTCGCCAGCCACCATATCCAAGACCAGATCGACACCCCGGCCGCCGGTCATGCGGGCCACTTCGGCCTCAAAGTCCTGGGTTTTGTAATTGATCGCGTGGTCTGCGCCCAAGGCCAGGCAGGCCTTGCATTTATCGTCATTGCCGGCGGTCACGATCACCGTGGCGCCCATGGCCTTGGCCATTTGGATGGCGGTCACGCCAATGCCGCTAGAGCCACCCTGGATCAGCAAAGTCTCACCGGCCTGCAGCCGACCCCGATCGCAAACATTGCTCCACACGGTGAAAAACGTCTCGGGCAAGCCCGCCGCTTCGGTATCGCTCCAGCCTTTAGGCACCGGCAGGCACTGGCCTACGGGCGCCACGCACCATTGGGCGTAGCCACCACCGGTCACCAAAGCGCAGACGCGGTCGCCAACATGGATTCCAGCCGCCGCCATGGCCTGTGCGTCACCCGATTCGACCACGCCGGCCACTTCCAAGCCTGGAATATCCGAGGCTCCGGGCGGCGCGGGGTAGTGGCCCAGGCGCTGCATGACATCGGGGCGGTTGATGCCGCTGGCGCCCACGCGAATGAGCAGCTCGCCAGCACCGGCGACAGGCCGCTCCCGCTGCGCAAGCACCAGCACCTCGGGCGCGCCGAAACTGGAAATCTCAATGACTTTCATGGGCATTCACCGGGGCAAGCGTTGCAGGGCACGTCGGGGCGCTTGCGCGCCCCGGGCTCCGATCAGGCGTGCTCGTTATGGACCGGACGGTCCAGCAAAGCCTTCATCGACAACTTAACACGGCCTTTTTCGTCCGTCTCGAGCACTTTGACACGCACGATCTGGCCTTCTGACAGGTAATCGGTGACCTTTTCCACACGCTCGTGCGCGATCTGGCTGATGTGCAGCAAACCGTCTTTGCCAGGCAGCAAATTGACCAAAGCACCGAAGTCCAAAATCTTGGTGATCGGGCCTTCATAGACCTTGCCGATTTCCACTTCGGCGGTGATCTCTTCAATACGGCGCTTGGCTTGCTCAGCCTTAGCCGGGTCGCTGGAGGCGATGGTGATGGTGCCGTCTTCCTCGATATTGATCTGGGTGCCGGTCTCTTCGGTCAGCGCGCGTATCACTGCGCCGCCTTTGCCGATCACGTCACGGATTTTCTCGGGGTTGATCTTCATGGTGAACAGACGCGGCGCGAAGTTGGAGACTTCAGCTTTTGCACCGGCCATGGCTTCTTGCATCTTGTCCAAAATGTGCATGCGCGCTTCTTTAGCTTGGGCCAATGCCACTTGCATGATCTCTTTGGTAATGCCTTGGATTTTGATGTCCATCTGCAAAGCGGTAATACCGTTCGTGGTACCGGCCACTTTGAAGTCCATATCGCCCAGGTGATCTTCGTCACCCAGAATGTCGGTCAGCACCGCAAAGCGGTTGTCTTCCTTGATCAGGCCCATGGCGATACCGGCCACGTGCGCTTTCATGGGAACGCCAGCGTCCATCAGCGACAGGCAGCCGCCGCAGACCGAAGCCATGGACGAGGAGCCGTTGGACTCGGTGATTTCAGACACCACGCGCATGGTGTACGGAAACTCTTCTTTGCTCGGCAGACAAGCGGCCAAAGCGCGCTTGGCCAGACGGCCGTGGCCGATTTCGCGGCGCTTGGGCGTACCCACGCGACCGGTTTCGCCGGTGGCAAAGGGAGGCATGTTGTAGTGCAGCATGAAGCGGTCTTCAAAGTCGCCGCTCAGTGCGTCAATGCGTTGGGCATCGCGCTCGGTGCCCAAGGTGGTAACCACCAGCGCCTGGGTTTCGCCGCGTGTGAACAGGGCCGAGCCGTGGGTGCGGGGCAGCACGCTGTTGCGGATTTCGATAGCGCGCACCGTACGGGTGTCGCGGCCGTCGATACGGGGCTCGCCCGCCAGAATCTGGCTGCGAACGATTTTGGCTTCGATCTCAAACAGCAGGCCTTCGACCGCTACGCTGTCAAACGCAGCGCCTTCGGCTTTGAGCGCAGCCATCACGTCGGCATAAGCCAGGCGGCAGGCTTGGGTGCGGGCTTGCTTGTTGCGAATTTGGTAGGCAGCGACCAATTTGTCTTTGGCCAGGCTGTCAATTTTGGCGATCAGCGCTTCGTCTTTGGCAGGCGCTTTCCAGTCCCACACGGGCTTGCCCGCATCGCGCACCAATTCGTGGATGGCGTTGATCGCAATATTGCCTTGCTCATGGCCGAACACCACGGCGCCCAACATGATGTCTTCGGACAGCTGCTGCGCTTCGGACTCGACCATCAGCACAGCCGCTTCCGTACCCGCCACCACCAAGTCCAGCACCGAGTCTTTACGGGCGGTTTGGCCGGGGTTGAGCACGTATTGGCCGTTGACATAGCCCACACGGGCCGCGCCAATGGGACCGCTAAACGGCACGCCACTGACCGACAAAGCGGCGCTCACGGCGATCATGGCAGCGATGTCTGCGTCCACTTCGGGGTTGAGCGATACGGTATGCACCACGACGTGCACTTCATTGAAGAAGCCTTCGGGGAACAAGGGGCGGATGGGGCGGTCGATCAGGCGGCTGGTCAGCGTCTCGAACTCGCTGGGGCGGCCTTCGCGCTTGAAGAAGCTGCCGGGGATCTTGCCTGCGGCATAGCTTTTCTCGAGGTAATCCACCGTCAGGGGGAAGAAATCTTGGCCAGCTTTGCCTTCGGTGCGGGCCACAACGGTGGCCAAAACGACGGTGCCGTCCATATCGAGCAGCACAGCGCCGGTCGATTGGCGTGCGATTTCTCCGGTCTCCATGGTGACCGTATGCTGGCCCCACTGGAAGGTTTTACTAACTTTTTTGAACATGGTCATGGTCTAACTCCATTGCTTTCTCAACAGGTGGGAGGTGCAGGCCACCTCGCCAAAGCCCGGATGCAAAGTCACAGCCCACGATGCCATTCCAGAGCCCCTTGAGGCCAAATTGCTCTGGAATGACACAGCTTCGTACTGCTTTCCTTGTCTCCGAAGTAAAAAACGCCTGAGCTAGTGTCCTAACTCAGGCGCTTGTGCTCATATTTCCGACTTATTTGCGCAGGCCCAGCTTGGCAATCAGTGCGGTGTAACGGTCGGCGTCTTTGTGCTTGAGGTAGTCAAGCAGTTTGCGACGGCGGCTGACCATGCGCAAGAGGCCGCGACGGCCATGGTGGTCTTTGGCATGGGTTTTAAAGTGGGGGGTCAGTTCGTTGATCCGGGCGGTCAACAAGGCGACTTGAACCTCAGGGCTACCGGTATCACCGGCTTGGCGGGCATTGTCTTTAACGACGGCCGCTTTGATTTCAGATGCGATCATGGTGTATTTCCGTAAGTTGTCTTTGTAACTTGCGATTGCGGCTGGAACTGCTGCAAACGTGCGCCTGGCACAACGCCAAGCCTGCTAATTATAGCGGGGGCGGCAAAACCGCCCGGCGGGCCTAGAAACGCTGCATCGCGCAGGTCTCGGGCTGGCGTGCCTGCTCGGCGCTCAGCGTCTTGACCACCCGAAAGCCAAAACCCGAGCCTTCCACGTCAAATTTCACGCCTGGCGAGCCCTGGCGCTCCATCACGCCCACCACCAGGGGCTGCTGGAACTGGTGGTCGCTGGCGCGCATGGCGCCGCTTTGGTCCGCCAAACTGACGCTCACGCCCTCCAGCGCCCGCGCCACCTCGGCCGCTTCGGGCAACTCGCCGGGGCTGATGCGCTTTACCGCCTCGCCCATCGCCTGGGCCAGGGCCTCGACCATCAGCTGCATGCGCAGGTGCACATAGTCGTCCTCGGGCCGGGGAAAACGGGCCCGAAAGGCGCGGTAAAAGGCATCGGCACCCTTGGTTTGCACATTGGGCAGCCACTCGGCCACGGCCAGCACCTTGCCTACGCCGGCCTCGCCCATGGCCGCCGGCGCGCCCAGCGCATTGCCGTAAAAAGTGTAAAAAGTGCCCTCAAAACCGCCCTCGCGCGCCGCCTTGACCAACAGCGTCAGGTCCGGGCCGAAGTTGCCGGTCAGCACCGCCTGCGCCCCGCTGGCCTTGATTTTGGCGATATAGGGCGTGAAATCCTTGATGCGCAAAAGCGGGTGCAGCTCCTCGCCGGCGATGCGGATGTCCGGGCGCTGCTGCGCCAGTTGCTGGCGCGCCTGGCGCAACACGCTTTGGCCAAAGCTGTAGTCCTGCCCCAGCAAATACACCGCTTTAAGCGCTGCGTCCTCGCGCAGCACCTGCATCAGCGCGGCCAGGCGCATGTCGGCGTGGGCGTCAAAGCGGAAATGCCAAAAGCTGCATTTCTCATTGGTCAGCGCCGGGTCTACCGCCGCGTAGTTCAAAAACAGCACCCGGCGCGCCGGGTCGCGGGCATTGTGTTTTTGGATGGCGTCAATCAGCGCCGCAGCCACCGCCGAGGAGTTGCCCTGCAGCACCACCCGCGCCCCGCCGTCAATGGCCAGGCGCAGCGCCGAGAGCGCCTCTTGCGTTTGGCCCTGGCTGTCAAAGCGCTCCAGCACCATGGGCACGGACCCCTTACCCAAAGCCACGCCCCCACGCGCATTCACCCGCTCGATGGCCCAGCTGAGGTTGCGGAAAACCGCCTCGCCGCCGCTGGCGTTGGGGCCGCTCAGGCCCTCGATCAAGGCCAGCTTCAGCGGCGCAGGTGCCGCTTGTGCGCCGGGCAAAAAACACAGGGCCAGCGCCGCTAAGGACGCACCACATAGCGCCTTGCAGCGCCTTTTCAAGACCTGACACACAACAATAAACATGAAGAAAAAAGCTTGAATTTGACGCAAAGGCGCACACCTCGTATCCAGGCGGAACTCATGGTGAGGGCCGCGCAGTCTAATCGGAGTCATCGTATGTTTTTAACCGCCAACACCAGCCCCTGGGCCCTTCAAGCCATCTCGCAAGCCGACGCCCTGCAGCGGCGAAAGGCCTTTGCCCAAGTCGACCGCCTGGTACGCCAGTGGACGCAAAGCGCAGCGCCCGCAGCCGTTAAGCAAAGCACCTTGCAGCAAGACGACAAAGCCTACACCCTCAGCCTGGACCTGCCCGGCGTGGCCAAAGAGCAGTTGCGCATCCAGATTGAAGAATCGGTGGTACGCATCGAAACCATCGAAGGCGCACCGCGCAGCTACCGCGCCGCCTACGAGTTCGACCAGGACATCGACGTAGCCGCTAGCCAAGCCCGCATGGAGCACGGCGTGCTGCAACTGACCCTGGCCAAAAAACTACCCGTCAGCAAAGCCGCCGAGTTACCAATCGCCTAAAAGGCGCAAGTTAGGCGGTGGCCAGCGATTGCAAAGGCCAGCGCGGCTGCACGTGAAACGCGTAGTCCGCGCTGGCCGCTTGAACCCCGCTTTGCAGGCGCATCGCGGCGGCCAGGGCGATCATGGCGCCGTTGTCGGTGCACAGGTGCAGCTCGGGGTAGTGCACGCGCACACCGCGCTGCGCACATTGGGCGTTCAGGTCGTGGCGCAGTTGCCGGTTGGCACCCACGCCACCGGCCACCACCAAGCGCTTGAGGCCGGTTTGGTGCAAGGCCGCCATCGACTTTTTCACCAACACATCGGCAATCGCCGCTTGCGTGGACGCGGCCAGATCGGCGCGCTGCGCCATAGGCAAAGCGCCAAAACCAGGCGTGGCGCCCGAGGCCAAGGTGTATTCGGAGGGCGCTATTGGCGCCCCATGGGCGGCCACCATTTTTTGTGCCTGCACGAGCACCGCCGTTTTCAAGCCCGCAAAAGAGAAATCCAGATTGCCACTGTGCAGCAAGGGGCGCGGCAGCGCGAAGGCTTTGCCGTCGCCCTGCTCGGCCAGCGCGGCCAGGGCGGGCCCGCCGGGGTAGCCCAGCCCCATAAGCTTGGCCGATTTGTCAAAGGCTTCGCCGGCCGCGTCATCTATGGTCTCGCCCAGCAAGGTGTAGCGGCCCACGCCGTCCACGCGCATCAGCTGCGTATGCCCGCCCGACACCAGCAAAGCCACAAACGGAAACTCTGGCGGATCGGCACTCAAAAACGGCGAGAGCAAATGCCCCTCCAGGTGGTGCACGCCCAGAACCGGCTTGTCCAAGGCACTGGCCAAAGCGCAGGCCACACCCGCGCCCACCAGCAAAGCGCCAGCCAAACCCGGGCCCCGGGTGTAAGCGACCACATCCACCTGGGCCAGCGTATTGCCGGCGCGGGCCATCACCTCCCGGGTGAGCGGCAGCGCGCGGCGGATGTGGTCGCGGCTAGCCAGCTCGGGCACCACGCCGCCAAAGGCCTGGTGCATTTCCACCTGGCTATACAAAGCATGGGCCAGCAGGCGAGGCACACCGGTGCCTTGCAGCCTGACCAGTGCCACGCCGGTTTCATCGCACGACGACTCAAAACCCAAAACCAGCGTGCCGCGCTCCGAGGCTGGCGCTGGCACAGACGCTGGTGCAGATGGGCTAAGAGGGCTGTTGGCAGACATAGGGCGGCAAGTGTAGGCCAGCGCTGGGCCACAATCGTGGCACGCCCACCGCCGCACCGCGCCTAGCTTATGCCCGCCACCGCCACCCCAGACCAGATAGAAGCCATCGAGCGCGCCACCTTAGAGGCCCTGCGCCCCGCCCATGTGCACGCCATGGCGCACTGGTTGCTGCCTTTTGACCCGGCCGAGGTCGGCCGCGCCCGCAGCGCCGTGCCCCTGCGCCACGAGGGTCTGGACCTGGCCACCCTGCCCGCCCTTTGCGCGCACTACCAACAAAACGGCTGGCCGGTGGTCTTGCGCATCGCCGACGTCCCCGGGATGCGGCCCTGGCAAGCCGCTCTGCAGGCGCAGGGCTACCAGCGCAGCGCCGCCGTGCAGGTGCAAACTGCCACCGTGCAGGCCCTGCGCCACGCCGCCGCCCAAGCCAGCGCCCCGCCGGCCAAGCGCAGCGCAGCGCCCTGCACCGCGTGGTCCAGCGTGTATACCGCCGAGGGCATTGACGCCGTGGACGGCGCCCAGCGTGCCCACCTGCTCAGTCGCAGCGCAGGCGCCTGCTTCGCCTATATTCAAAGTGGCGAACTGTCGCTGGCCGCTGGGGTGGGCTGCGTCGGCCAGGGTTGGCTCAGCCTGCACGGCATGCGCACCGTGCGGGCCGCCCAGGGCCGGGGTTTGGCCGGCGCACTCATTGGCGCTTTGGCCGACTGGGCGCATGAGCAAGGCGTGGGCCAGGCCTTTTTGCAAGTGGAGGCCGACAACGCGCCCGCACTGGCGCTGTACCGCCGCTTTGGCTTTCAGACTGCCTGGACCTACCACTACTGGAAAGCGCCCGCCAGCGCGGCGGCATAAGCTCATAGCTGCTAGTTAGCAGCGCTCTGGGACAATCAGGCCATGGCCATAGGCATGTATTTGCGGGAAATCGGTCGCGGCAAAGACGGCGCGCGCGGGCTCAGCCGCGCCCAGGCCACAGATTTGTGGGGCCAACTACTTGACGGCGAAGTAAGCGACCTGGAGATCGGCGCCTTTTGCCTGGCCATGCGCATCAAGGGCGAAACCACCCAGGAAATGGCCGGTTTTCTGGACGCCACCGCTCAGCGCCTGCACCTGCTGCCCGCCAGCGCGCGGCCGGTGGTAGTCATTCCCAGCTACAACGGCGCGCGCAAATTGCCTGGGCTGGTGCCGCTGCTGGCCTTGCTGTTGGCGCGCGCGGGCCACCCGGTGCTCATCCACGGCACCGCCACCGAAAACAGCCGCGCGTTCACTGCCGAAGTGCTGGCCGCTCTGGGCATCCTGCCGCGCTCGCCCGAGGCACCGCTGCAGGCCGGCGAAGTCGGCTTTGTGCCGACCGCCGCTTTGCACCCGGGCCTGCAAAAGCTGCTGGACGTGCGCCGCGTGGTGCAGCTGCGCAACTCGGCGCACAGCCTGGTCAAGCTCATGAACCCCTGCGCCGGGCCCGGCCTGCTCGTGTGCAGCTACACCCACCCCGAATACGCCATCTCGATGGCCGCCACTTTGCAACTGCAAAGCGCCAATGCCCTCCTGCTGCGCGGCACCGAAGGCGAGGCCGTGGCCGATGCCCGGCGCGCGCCCAAAATGCAAGGCTTTTTAAACGGCGCGCCGGTAGAGCTTTCTGAGGCACAAGCCGGCAGCCTGGCCAACTTGCCCACGCTGCCCAACGCCATCGACGCGGCCAGCACCGCCGCCTACATCCGCGCCGTGCTCGATGGCGCGCAGCCGGTGCCCGCCCCTATTTCTCAGCAAGTGGCCCACATCGGCCACCTTATTTCACGTATAGCCAGCCCATGAACCGCCCACCACACCCGCCCTTGCCTGCCGCCACCGGCACCGTCACCCTTGTGGGCGCGGGCCCGGGCGACCCGGAGTTGCTCACGCTCAAGGCCGTCAAAGCCATTGCGCAAGCCGATGTCATCTTGGTGGACGACCTGGTGAACGAGGCCGTGCTGGCCCACGCCAGCCCCATCGCCCGCATCGCCTATGTGGGCAAACGCGGCGGCTGCGCGTCGACGCCGCAGGCCTTTATCGAAAAACTGATGGTCAGCGAGGCGCAGCAAGGCGCGCAGGTGGTGCGCCTCAAGGGTGGCGACCCTTTGGTCTTTGGCCGCAGCGGCGAAGAGATCGAGGCCTTGCAAAAAGCCGGCATCACGGTACAGGTGGTCAACGGCATCACCGCCGCCTTGGGCGCGCTGGCCTCGCTCAACACCGCCCTCACCCACCGCGACCATGCCCACGGCGTGCTGATGGTCACCGGCCACGCCAAACCCGGCGACCCCGGGACCGACTGGCGCGCGCTAGCCCACACCGCCCGCCAGGCCAAACTCACCCTGGTGGTCTATATGGGCGTAGCCGCCGCGCAGCGCATCCAAGACGAACTGTTGTACGGCCTGCCCGCCGACACGCCCGTAGCCATCGTGCAAGACGCCACGCTGCCTTCGCAGCGGCAGGCTTTGTGCACCTTGGATTGCTTGCACCACACCCTGACCGAGCAGCAGATGGCAAGCCCTTGTGTTTTGGTGATTGGGGATGTGTTGCGGGGCTTGGAGCACCTCGGCCAAACGCACGAACTGCAAAGCGCTCTGGGCTGAGTGCCGGGCAACAGTTTCTTTCTGGCCACCGGGTAAGTAGGGTCTTGCAGGGTTACCATACCGCCGCTTTACAACAACTACCCCAAGCGGACAGACTTCGTATGGAACTCCAAATCAACGGCCAGCGCGTCCAAGCCGACGCCGACCCTGCCACGCCTCTTTTGTGGGTGCTGCGCGACCAACTCAACCTGACCGGCACCAAATTTGGCTGCGGTATTGCCGCCTGCGGCGCCTGTACCGTGCATGTCG
>CANGNS010000020.1 GCA_947455465.1 Comamonadaceae bacterium
TGCTGTGCGTGCCGTCGCCGCCGTGGATAAAAGCCTGCACCGCCGCGCCAAAGCCGTACCAGCCCGGAAGCGTCAGGCGGCACTGGCCCCAGCTAAAGCTCCAGGGAATCGCGCGCAAGTCCTCAATGGCCTGGGTGGCTTTGCGCGAGGCCGGGCGCGATCCGATATTGAGCTCGGTGATCTCGCGCAGCGGCGTGGCGCTGAAGAAAAAGTCGGCAAACCCCGGCGTTTCGTAGACCAAGCGCCGGTAGGCGGCCATGCTGTGGGCCGAGAGTTCGGCGGCGGCTGCCAAAAACGCTTTGCTTGCAGGCTTGGTCGCTTGCAGCAAGGTGGCCTCGAGCGTGGCGGCGACCAGGGTTTCCAGGTTGCGCCGGCCAATTTCGGGGTTGGCGTATTTGGAGCCAATCACCTCGCCTTGCTCTGTGAGGCGGATTTGCCCGCGCACCGTGCCCGGCGGCTGGGCCAGGATGGCCTGGTAGCTGGGGCCGCCGCCGCGCCCTACGGTGCCGCCGCGCCCATGGAACATGCGCAGCCGGATCGGGTGGCTGCGGCTGAGTTCGTCAAACACCTCGACCAGCGCGATCTCGGCGCGGTACAGCTCCCAGTTGCTGGTGAAGATGCCGCCGTCTTTGTTGCTGTCCGAGTAGCCCAGCATGATGTCTTGCTCGCCGCCACTGCGCTGCACCAGCGCGGCCATGCCGGGCAGGGCGTAGAAGTCGCGCATGATGGGCCCGGCGTTGCGCAAGTCTTCAATGGTTTCAAACAGCGGCACCACGATCAGGTCGCACACCGCGTCGGCGTCCAAAGTGCCGCGCAGCAGGCCCACTTCTTTTTGCAGCAGTAGCACTTCAAGCAAGTCGCTCACGCTTTCGGTGTGGCTGATGATGTAGTGGCGTATCGCCTCGCGCCCGAAGCGCTCGCGCATAGCGCGGGCAGCGGCAAAAATCGCCAGTTCGGCCTGCGCGTGCGCAGAGTAATTCGCGCCTTGCACCTGCAGGCAGCGGGCGTCCTGCAGCAAGCCCAGTAGCAGGGCGCGTTTACCGTCTTCGGCCAGGGCGCTGTAGTCGGGATGAATGCGTGCGGTGCGCAGCAGCTCGGCCACGACTTCTTCGTGCTTGTCCGAGCTTTGGCGCAGATCGACGGTGGCCAAATGAAAACCAAACACCTCGGCGGCCCGGATCAGCGGGCGCAGGCGCGCTTGGCACAAGGCGCTGCCGTGGTGGGCCACCAAAGACGCTTCGATGGTGCGCAGGTCGGCAATAAATTCTTGCGCGTTGGCATAGGGGTTTTGCGGCGCGACGGCGTGGCGCGTGGCTTCGGTGCCGGTCAGTAGGTGCAGGCTGGCGGCCAGACGGGCGTACATGCCGATCAGCGCGCGGCGGTAGGGCTCGTCGCTGCGGTGGGCGTTTTGGTCGGGACTGCGCCCGGCCAGGGCCTGCATGTCGGCGCTGCAGTCGGTCAGCATGGCCGAGAGCGAGAGCTCGCCGCCCAAGAAATGCACCTGGGTGAGGTAATGGCGCAGCGCCACCTCGCTTTGGCGGCGCAAGGCGTATTGCAGGGTTTGGGCGCTGACGTTGGGGTTGCCGTCGCGGTCGCCGCCAATCCAGTGGCCCATGCGCAAAAAGTTGTGCTGCACGCTGGTGCCCAGCATGTCCTCCAAGTTGGCATAGAGCTTGGGAATTTCGCGCAAAAAAGTGGATTCGTAGTAGCTCAGCGCGTTCTCGATTTCGTCGCTCACGCTCAGTTTGCTGTAGCGCAGCAGCCGGGTTTGCCAGAGTTGCATCACGCGGGCGCGGATTTGCGCCTCATTGGCGGCCAACTCGCGCGGCGTGAGCGCGTCGGGGCGCTTGGCGCTGCCTTCGCTGTTGCGCAAGATGTCGTCGCGCGCCGTCAGCAACTGGGCGATGGCGCGCTCGGCGTCCAAAATACTTTTGCGCTGCACCTCGGTCGGGTGCGCGGTGAGCACCGGTGATATAAAACTGGTCGCCAGGCTTTGCGCCACGGTTTTGTGGCTGATGCCCGCCCAGCGCAGACGCGCGAGCGCCACTTCCAGGCTGCCTTCTTGGGTGTCGCCAGCGCGGTCATGGATGGCGCGGCGGCGGATGTGGTGCCGGTCTTCGGCCAAATTAGCCAGGTGGCTGAAGTAGGTGAAGGCGCGAATCACGCTCACGGTTTGGTCTGCGCTCAGGCCTTTGAGGAGTTTTTTGAGTGCCCGGTCGGCCTCGTGGTCGGCATCGCGCCGGAAAGCCACCGACAGGCGGCGTATTTGCTCAACCACGGCAAAGGCCTGCTCGCCATCATGCTCGCGGATGACATCGCCCAGAATGCGCCCGAGCAGGCGGATGTCTTCAACCAGGGGGCGGTCTGCGCTTTTGCGCCGTGCGCTCAGTGTGGGGGAGGTGGAGTGGGTGGTGCGCATGGATGGGGGAGGAACTGCTCCATGCGCCCCATTGCGCAGGCCTGACAGCCCTTGGGCCCATGCTAGCATTCCCACTAGCGCCCAAGGCCCCTATCTATTACCAACAGGTTACGACTTTGCAACACCCCATGCAACACCTCACTATTGCCACCCGCGAGAGCCGCCTTGCCCTGTGGCAGGCCGAACATGTCCAAGCCTTGTTGCAGGCGCAGGGCCATCCGGTCACGCTGTTGGGCATGACCACCAAGGGCGACCAGATCTTGGACCGCTCGCTGAGCAAAGTCGGCGGCAAAGGCCTGTTTGTCAAAGAACTTGAGACTGCTTTGGAAGAAGGCCGCGCCGATTTGGCCGTGCACTCGCTCAAAGACGTGCCCATGGAGTTGCCCGAAGGCTTTACCCTGGCCTGCGTGATGGAGCGCGAGGATCCGCGCGATGCCTGGGTGTCCAACAAATACGCCCGCCTGCAAGACCTGCCCCAGGGCGCCGTCGTAGGCACCTCCAGCCTGCGCCGCGTGGCCTTGCTGCGCGCGCTGCGCCCGGACCTGACAATTGAAGCACTTCGCGGCAACCTGGACACCCGCTTGCGCAAGCTCGACGAGGGTTTGTACGACGGCATCGTGCTGGCCGCTGCGGGCTTGAAGCGGCTGGGCCTGGAGTCGCGCATTGCGCAGGTGTTCGAGCCCGAGCAGATGCTGCCTGCCGCCGGCCAGGGCGCGCTCGGCATCGAAACCATGCAGGGGCGCGAGGCGCTGGCGCAGTCGCTGGGCGCGCTTTTGCACCTGCCCACCCTGCTGGCGGTATCGGCCGAGCGCATGGTCAGCCGTTTGATGGGTGGCAGCTGCTCCATGCCCCTGGCCGCCTACGCCAGGTTTACCGACCAAGGCCTGCATCTGCGCGCCGCCTGGGGCGACCCCGAAGGCCAGCACCCGCTGGTGCAAGTGCAAGCCAGCGCGCCGGTGCACACCCTGGCCGAGGCCGAGCGCCTGGGCTCGCAGGTGGCCCTGGCGCTCAAGGCGGGCGTTGATGCCCAGACGCACTAGCGTTTTGCCAAACCGCCGCCCCCTGGTCGTGACCCGCCCCGCGCGCGAGGCGGCGCAGTGGGTGGCCCAACTCCAAGCGCGTGGCTGGCTGGCCCAGGCATTGCCCTTAATAGACATTGCGCCCGCGCCCGACAGGGCGCCCGTGGTGCAAGCCTGGCAGACGCTGAACCAGTTGGATGCGCTGATGTTGGTGAGCAGCAATGCGGTGGAGCAGTTCTTTGCCGCCCGTCCTGCCGATGTGCCATGGGCCGCAGACGCGGCCAAACCGCGCTGGTGGGTGACCGGGCCGGGCAGTCAGGCCGCTTTGCTGGCCCAGGGCGTGCCCGCCAGCGCCATCGACCAACCTGCGCCGCATGCCACTGCACTGGACTCGGAAGCTTTGTGGGCCCAGGTGCAGACCCAGGTGCGCCCCGGCATGCGGGTGCTGATCGTGCGCGGCACGGTGGCCGGCGCCGATGCTGGCGCTCCCGCCAATGGCCAGGGCCGGGATTGGCTGGGCGCCCAATTGACCCAGGCCGGTGCGCAGGTGCAATGGGTGGTCGCCTACACGCGCAGCGCCCCGGCGTGGGATGGCGCCCGCCGCGCCCAGGTGGCCCAGGCGCTGGCCCAAGAGGCTGTCTGGCTGTGGAGCAGCAGCGAGGCCCTGGCCAATTTGATCGCTGCCTTTCCCGGCCAAAGCTGGCAGGGCGCCGCAGCGGTCGCCACGCACCCGCGCATTGTCCAGGCCGCGCGCGATGCGGGCTTTGGCCGCGTCGCCTTGGCCGCAGCGGGGCTGGACGCCGTATGTGCGTCGATAGAATCCCTGGCATGACCCGCCCTGTTGCCGACGACGCCCCCGCCACCGACGCAGGCACGCCTGGCGTGGCGCCGCGCACGCCTTGGTGGGGCTATGCCAGCGCGCTGGTGGCCCTGGCCGCGCTGCTCAGCAGCGTGCTGCTGTGGCAAAAAGTGCAATCCATGCAAGAAAATTTGGCCCGCCAAAGTGCCGATTCCCTGGGCCTGAGCACCGAAGCCAAAGGCAGTGCCCACCGTGCCCAAGAGTTGGCGCTGGAAACCGCCGCCAAGCTGGCAGTGACCGACGCCCGCCTTACCGAAGTGGCCTTGCAGCGCACGCAGGTGGAAGAGCTGATCCAAAGCCTGTCGCGCTCCCGCGATGAAAACCTGGTCGCCGATATCGAGTCCGCCATCCGCCTGGCGCAGCAGCAAGCGCAGCTGACGGGCAGTGTCGAGCCCCTGATGGCAGCGCTCAAAACCGCGCAAACCCGCCTATCGCGCTCGGCGCAGCCGCGCTTGGCGCCCTTGCAGCGTGCCATGGCCCGCGACGAAGCGCGCATCCAAAACACGCCACTGACGGACACGCCCGCGCTTTTGCTGCAGTTGGACGAGTTGGCCCTGCTCGCCGACGATCTGACCGTGGCCAATGCGGTGGGCCGTGCCACCACGCCGGTGGAAGTGGCCCGCAAACCCCAAGAGGCGGTGCGCGACTGGTCCTTGCGCCTGTGGGGCACTTTGCGTGAGGAGGCCCAAAATCTGGTGCGCGTGAGCAAAATCAGCGAGCCCGACGCGGCGCTGTTGGCACCCGAGCAGGCGTTTTTTCTGCGCGAAAACTTCAAGCTGCGCGTGCTCAACGCCAAGCTGGGCCTGATGTCGCGGCAAATCGCCTCGTCGCGCGCCGACCTGGCCAGCGCCTCGGCCATGCTGGGCCGCTTTTTTGCGCCCGAGGCGCGCAAAACCCAAACCGCAGCGGCCTTGCTGCAGCAAGTGCAAAGCAAGATGCGCCTGCTCGAGGTGCCGCGCGTCGATGAGACCATGGCCGCGCTGGCCACAGCGGCGGCGGGGCGCTGAGCGTGGTACGCGCCGTTTTGTGGCTGGTCGGCCTTTTTGGCGTGGCGGTGGCCGCTGCCTTGTTCGCCGCCGGCAATCCGGGCACGGTCACCCTGTTTTGGCCGCCGTACCGCGTCGATGTGTCCCTCAATCTGGCGCTTTTGGTCATGCTGGGCGTGTTTGTGCTGGGCCATGCAGCCCTGGGCGCGCTGTCAACTTTGGCGGGCATTCCGGGCCAGGCACGGCGCTGGCGCCTGCTGCAAAAAGAGCGGCTAGTGCAAACCGCATTGGTCGATACCCTGGTGCATTTGATGGCTGGGCGCTATGTGCGGGCCCGCAAAGCAGCGCAGTACGCCATCGCCATGCATACGCGGGTCGATGCCAAAGACCCCGCGCAAGCGCGCAGTTTGCGCATTGAAGCGGTGCTGCACTTGCTGGCGGCCGAAGGCGCGCATGCGGTGCAAGACAAGAGCTTGCGCGATACCCATTACCAGCAAGCCATGGGGCTGCTGGAGGCCCCGGAAGTTTCGGCCACCCAGGAAGGTTTTTTCCTGCGCGCGGCGCATTGGTCTTTGGACGACCACGACGCCCCGGCCGCTGCCCATTGGCTCGAACGCCTGCCCCAGGGCGCAGCCCGCCGGACAGCCGCTTTGCGCCTGCGTTTTCGGGTGGCGCGCATGCAGGGGCAAAACAATGTGGCTTTGGAGACGGTGCGCTTGCTCATCAAGCACCGGGCCATGTCGGCGTCGACCGGCACCAGTATTTCGCAGGCTTTGGCGCTGGAGATATTGCTCGCTGGGCAAGACACCAAGCAAATCCAAAGCGCCTGGAATTCTTTGGAGCCGCAGGAACGCCAACTGACCGATGTGGCCATCGGCATGGCGCGCCACTGGCTGACCAAAGGCGGCGAGGGTGCCCGCGCACGCGGCTGGCTCTTGCCGGTGTGGGAGCGCATGGTGAAAGACCCGCAAGCGCTCTCTGGCTTGCAGCGCAGCCGCTTGGTGCGCACCCTGGAGAGCAGCATGGCCGCGCCGCTGGAGCCACCCGAGCTGGCCTGGGTGGCGCGCATCGAGCAGGCCCAACTGGCAGCGGCGCGCGACCCTTTGCTGCAATACCTGGCTGGCGTCATGTGTATGCGTCTGAGCCTGTGGGGCAAAGCCCAGCATTTGCTGCGCCAGTGCGCTGCCATCAGCCAAGAGCCCGATATCCAACGCGATGCCAAGCGGGCTTTAGAGCAGATCGCCCTGCGTCGCGACACCCCCTAGACAGCCCGGCGGGCAAGCAAAAAAAGGGCGCCTAGGCGCCCTTTTTTGATTCCTACCAGCCTGCCCCTGCGGGCAGGCCTGCGCCGGTTTAGGCGATAGGCAGCTGCATTTGGCCCAGATCGCGCTTGGTCTCGACCAGCACCAGGGGCGCTTGCTCCAACACCACGGGCGCGGGACGCTCACGCGGTACATGCGCGGGCGCTGGCTCGGCGGCAATGGCGGCCTGCACGGCTGCCACTTTGTCGGGGTTGGAGCCCACCCATTGCAGGCCTGAGCTTTGGGCCACAGCCTGCAGCGTATCGACGGGCAGCACAAACTGCACTGGCGCAGGTGCAGGCATAGGAGCAGGCGTTGGGGCTGCAACCGGTGCCTGCGGCGCGGCGGCGATCGGTGCCGGTGCGGGCGGCGCTACCTGCGTTGGCGCTGCTGGGGCCACTGGCGCGTCGGCGACGGGTGCTTCCTGGGCGGCATGGGGCGCTGCTGCCGGTGCTTGTGCCGCAGGGGTGGCAGGTGCGTCGGCCGCTGGCGTTACATGGCTGAAGTAGGAGGGGCGCGGCGTGAATTCGGCCTCCTCACCGGACGCAGCGCGCGCAGGCGCAGCCTCGGGTGCGCTGCTTGGTTCCTCGCCGTCGCGGGGAGCGCGGTCGGCACGGGGGCTGCGCTCGCGGCCGTAGCGGTCGCGGGAGCGGCGGCCATTACCGTCGCGTGCCTCTTCGTTGTTGCGCTCGTCCGTTGGGCCGGCTTGCGCCTCGTCCTGCAGCTGCGCATCAGTGGCGGCGATCGGGTTACCGGCCTCGTCCAGGCGGGGACCACGGTCATCGCGGCGGCCACGGCCACCTCGGCTGCGGCCACGGGGCTCGCGGGCTTCGCGGGTGGCGTTATCGCCGCCTTCTGCGCCGTTGGTTTGCGCGCTGCGCTCGGTGCCTTCGGCGCGTTCTGTACGTTCTGCGCGCTCAGCGCCCTCGCTCCGTTCGGCGCCATTGCGGCCACCGCGACCGCCACGGCCACCGCGGCTGCCACGTTCTTGGCGCGCTTCGGTGCTGGCGCTGTCTTGCGGGGCGTTAGCGTCTGCGCCGGGGGCGATGGCTTTGCCATCCGCGTCCAGGCGTTCGCGCCCGCCGCTGCGCTCGGAGCCGCGACCACCGCGTCCGCCACGACCGCCGCGTCCATCACCGCGGCCTTCACGACCTTCGCTGCGCGCCTCGCCGCTGCGCGGGCCACGCTGACCATCACGTCCGGCGCGCGCGCCTTGGCGTTCTTCGGTTTTGGCTGCGGGGCTGGCAGGTGCAGCAGGTGCTGCTGCGGGAGAGGCAAATAAGCCTTTCACCCAGGCAAAAAAGCCTTGCTGCGCTGGCGGCACAGGCGCTGGCGCAGCGGCTTTGGCCGGCCGTGCGGGTGCCGTCGGTGCTGCTTCAGCGCGCGGCGCAGCTTGGGGCGCGGGTGCGTCGGGCAGCACGCCTTTGATGACTGGCGTTTGCTTGTTGGTTGGCTCTTGCGAGCGGCGCGTTACCGAGGTCGGGTCCTCGATGGCATCGGCCATTTTGTAGCTCGCTTCGATATGGTCTAAGCGCGGGTCGTCGTGCTTTAGGCGCTCGAGCTTGTAGTTCGGCGTTTCCAGCGTTTTGTTGGGCACCATCAGCACGTTGATGCGCTGCTTGAGTTCGATCTTGGCGATCTCGGTACGTTTTTCATTGAGCAGGAACGAAGCCACTTCGACGGGCACTTGGCACAGCACCGAAGCCGTGTTGTCCTTGAGTGATTCTTCCTGAATGATGCGCAAAATTTGCAGCGCGCTGGACTCGGTGTCGCGGATATGGCCGGAACCGCCGCAGCGCGGGCAGGGAATGGAGGCACCTTCTGAGAGGGCCGGGCGCAAGCGCTGGCGGCTCATTTCCATCAGGCCAAATTTGCTGATGGTGCCAAACTGCACGCGGGCGCGGTCTTGGCGCAGCGCGTCGCGCAAGCGGCTTTCCACTTCGCGGCGGTTGCGGCTCTCTTCCATGTCGATAAAGTCGATCACGATCAGGCCGCCCAGGTCACGCAAGCGCATCTGGCGCGCCACTTCGTCGGCGGCTTCCAGGTTGGTGCGGGTGGCGGTTTCTTCGATGTCGCCGCCTTTAATGGCGCGCGCCGAGTTCACGTCCACGCTGACCAGCGCCTCGGTGTGGTCGATCACGATGGCGCCGCCGCTGGGCAGTTGCACCGTGCGGGCGTAAGCCGATTCGATCTGGTGCTCGATCTGAAAGCGGCTAAACAGCGGCGCGTCGTCGCGGTAGCGCTTCACCCGGGCCGCATGCTCGGGCATAACGTGGGCCATGAACTGCTGGGCTTGCTCGTAAACATCGTCGGTGTCGATCAGGATGTCGCCGATGTCGTGGTTGAAGTAGTCGCGGATGGCGCGGATGACCAGGCTCGATTCCTGGTAAATCAGGAATGCGCCTTTGCCGCTTTTGGCCGCGCCGTCGATGGCGTTCCAGAGCTTGAGCAGGTAGTTCAAGTCCCATTGCAACTCGGGCGCGCTGCGGCCGATGCCGGCCGTGCGGGCGATGATGCTCATGCCGTTGGGGTATTCGAGCTGGTCGAGGGCTTCTTTCAGGTCCGAACGGTCTTCGCCCTCGATGCGGCGGCTTACGCCGCCGCCGCGCGGGTTGTTGGGCATCAGCACCACATAGCGGCCGGCCAGCGAAACATAGGTCGTCAGGGCCGCGCCTTTGTTGCCGCGCTCTTCCTTTTCCACCTGGACCAGCAGTTCCTGGCCTTCGCGGATCACGTCCTGGATGCGCGCCTGGTTGACCGGCACGCCTTCTTTAAAGAACTGGCGCGAGATTTCCTTGAATGGCAAAAAGCCGTGGCGGTCTTCGCCGTAATCCACAAAGCAGGCCTCCAGGGAGGGCTCCACGCGGGTGACCACGGCTTTGTAGATATTGCCTTTGCGCTGTTCGCGCCCTTCGATTTCGATTTCGTAGTCGAGGAGTTTTTGTCCGTCGACGATGGCCAGGCGGCGTTCTTCTGCCTGGGTTGCGTTAATGAGCATCCGTTTCATGCTGTCGTCCTTCAATAGTTATCACCTGCCCAAAAGGGGCAAACGATGCCTGGACTGACGGATTGAACTGAGGAGGAATTGCCGGAGAACGTCGACTACACAAGGCGTCGACGCATAGGCGCAGGGATGGTGACGAGGGGATGCGTTGGGCCGGTGGCCCGGGTTTCAAACAGCCGACGCGCGCCCATCAGCGGGGCGCAAAGGCTCCGCAGGCACAAATTTATCAGTTGCATCAACACAAACATCTCGTTGCATTCCGCCCCCAGAAAAAATGGATCTGGGGGTTTGGGGTATTCCGATTCAGTGGTTCAATACGTCGGCTTGACCTTGCACTATGCCGGCCACCACAGGCAGCTGTGCTGTGGTTTGCGGGCTTTGCGGCAAGGCGGCATCGACCTTCTAGCGGGGCTGCGCGCGGGGGGTGGACTAAACTCCAGCCAAATCAACCACTTACAGCAAAACGCTAGTGAAGCACATTATAGGGGCCTTGCCCCCGGCCCCCGCCGACCCGCCTGCACCGGCCCTGGCCCCCTCGGCGCAGTGGCTCACTGTGGACGCAGAACAGGCCGACCAGCGTCTGGACAATTTCCTGATGCGCCACCTCAAAGGCGTGCCCAAAACCCATATTTACCGGATCATTCGCAGCGGCGAAGTGCGCGTCAACAAGGGCCGCGCCGGCGCCGACACCCGGGTGCAGGCCGGCGACGTGCTGCGCTTGCCGCCGGTGCGGGTCTCCGAGCGCGCCCAGGACAAAGCTGTGGCCATGGCCGAGCAATCGGCGCGTGGCGCGCCGGCCCGGGCTTTTGCGGTTTTGTACGAGGACGAGGCTTTTTTGGCGCTGGACAAACCCGCCGGGGTGGCCGTGCATGGCGGCTCGGGGGTGAGTTTTGGGGTCATCGAGCAGCTGCGCATGGCGCGCCCCGGTGCGCCCTTTTTGGAACTGGTGCACCGGTTGGACCGCGAAACCAGCGGCATCTTGCTGGTCGCCAAAAAGCGCAGCGCCCTCAAAAACCTGCAAGAGCAGTTCCGCCAGCGCCAGACCGGCAAGACCTACCTGGCCTTGGTGCTGGGCGACTGGCCTGCTAATAAAAAGGTGCTGGACAAGCCCCTGCACAAGTATGTAATAGATGGTCAGGCGGGCCAGCCCGACGGCGAGCGCCGCGTCAAGGTGGTCGGGCGCGAGGACCCCAACGGCATGCCCTCGGTCACCCTGGTCAAGGTGCGGGCGCGCAGCCCGCAGGGCAGCGCCCAGCCTATGAGCCTGCTGGACGTGACCATCAAGACCGGGCGCACCCACCAAATCCGCGTCCACCTGGCCAGCGAAGGCATGGCTATCGCCGGTGACGATAAATACGGCGACTTTGAGCGCAACCGTGCGCTGGCGCGCGCCAGCGGCGAGGGCGCCTTAAAGCGCATGTTTTTGCACGCATGGCGCCTGCAAATCAGCCACCCGGTCAGCGGCGCACCGCTGGCGCTGCAAGCGCCGCTGGCGGCGGATTTGCTGCCGTTCTTGCGCCATGTCCTGCCCCAAGCGCCTGAAACGCTGACTGCCCAGGCGCCACTTCCCCCGCCTCTGGATTGATTGCTTATGACTTTGGCCCGCCCCCGCCGCTTTGACCTGATCGCCTTTGATTGGGATGGCACTTTGTTTGATTCCACCGCCATCATCGTGCGCTCGATTCAAGGCGCGGTGCGCGATGTCGGCGGGCGCGTGCCAACCGACAAAGAGGCGGCCTACGTTATCGGCCTGGGCCTCGCGCAGGCCTTGGCCCATGCCGCGCCCGACGTGCCGCGCGAAAAATACCCGCAGCTCGGCGAGCGTTACCGCCACCACTATGGGCAACAACAAGACCAGATCACCCTTTTTGAAGGTGTGCTGGACATGCTGCACGAGCTCAAGGCGCGCCAATACCTGCTGACCGTGGCCACCGGCAAGAGCCGCTGGGGCCTGGACCAGGCGCTGGCACATGTGGCCCTCAAGGACTTGTTTCATGCCAGCCGCACCGCCGACGAGACGGCGGGCAAGCCGCACCCCCGCATGCTGCACGAGCTGATGGCCGAAACCGGTGTGCCTGCTGCGCGCACCCTGATGGTGGGCGACACCACGCACGACCTGCAACTGGCCGCCAACGCCGGCTGCGCTAGCGTGGCGGTAAGCTACGGCGCCCACGATACGGCGGCACTGGCGGCTTTGCAGCCCCTGTACATCGCCCACTCCGCGCGAGACCTGCACGCCTGGTTACAAGAAAACGCCTGATCGCCGCTGCCCCAAAGGGACCCGGCTGAAAAAGTCGGGCCAAGATAGCCTTCTGCGCGCGCGGTATGCCCCTGGGCTGGCATACTGCCGCGCTACGCCAAACTGTGATTTTTTATATGACCGAGCCTGTTTTGAACGACCCCGCCGACCCCAGCCGCGCCCCTGCCGGCGTTGAAGCGGCGGGCCCCGCAGCTGCGGCCACGCCGACGCCCGGTGCGCCGGCCACACCCTGGGAGCGCAAGGTGCTCGAGCAATGGATGCAGGGCCAACTGGCCGAGCAACGCGCGGCCCGTCGCTGGAAATACGGTATGCGCCTGGCCTGGTTGCTGTTTTTGGCCGCACTGGTCTGGCTGGGCATGGACCGCAATGGCATGCACAGCAGCGATGTCAGCCATCCGCACACGGCCATGGTCGAGGTCAAGGGCGAAATCGCCTCGGGCGGCGAGGCCAGCGCCGAGGTCATCGTCTCCGCCATACGCAACGCGTTTGAGGATGAAGGCGCCCAGGCGGTCGTCTTGCTGATCAACTCGCCCGGCGGCAGCCCGGTGCAGGCGGGCATCATCAATGACGAGATCCGCCGGCTTAAAGAAATCCACAAAAAGCCCGTCTACGTGGTGGTGGAAGAAACCTGCGCCTCAGCGGCCTACTACATCGCCGTGGCCGCAGACCAAATTTATGTCGACAAGGCCAGCGTCGTGGGCTCGATTGGTGTTTTGATGGACGGCTTTGGCTTTACCGGCCTGATGGACAAACTCGGCGTGGAGCGCCGCCTGATGACGGCCGGCCAAAACAAAGGCTTTTTGGACCCTTTCAGCCCGCAAACCGAAAAGCAAAAAGAGTTTGCCCAGGCCATGCTCAACCAAATTCACCAGCAATTTATTGGCGCGGTCAAAGCGGGGCGCGGTGAGCGGCTCAAAGAAACCCCTGAGACCTTTAGCGGCTTGTTTTGGACGGGTGACCAGGCCATCAAGCTTGGACTCGCTGACCATTTAGGCAACCTCGATTTTGTGGCCCGCGAAGTGGTCAAAGCTCCCGACATCATCGATTACACCCGCCGCGACAACGTGGCCGAGCGCCTGGTCAAGCGCTTTGGCGCCTCCATGGGTGAGTCATTGGCGCTGGCGTTGCGCCACGCGCCGGCGCTGCGCTAGGCCGGCTTTCTAGGGGCCGATGGCAAACACGGCAGGTGTTTGCTTGTCCAGCGCCCAGCGGCGCTGGCGCCAGGTGGTGATGTCGGCACTGTGGTGCTGGGCCGAAGGCAGGCTCAAGCCCATAGACACGGACAGACGCGTGCTTGGCTGCATCACTTGCAGCAAGGTCTCCAGCAGCGCCTCGTTGCGGTAAGGCGTTTCAATAAAGATTTGGGTTTGGCCGGTTTTGAGCGCCAGTGCTTCCAACGCCTTGAGGCGCTGGCCACGCTCGCTGGCCTCGCTGGGCACGTAGCCCACGAACGCAAAGCTTTGCCCATTGAGCCCGCTCGCCGCCAAAGCCAGCATCAGCGAGATCGGCCCCACCAGCGGCACCACAGCGATGCCCAGCGCGTGCGCGGCCCGCACCACCGAGGCGCCCGGATCGGCGATCGCGGGCATGCCCGCCTCGCTCAGTAAACCCATGGCCTGGCCTTGCAGCGCCGGGGCGAGCAGGGCGCGGGCGTCAAACTGGCGATCGCCTTTTTTGTGCACCTCGCGCGGCAACTCTTGCAGCGCTTGGGCTTGTATCGGGGTGTGCAGCGGGCAGACTTCGCCCACCCGCTTGAGAAAAGCGCGCGCCGATTTGGCGTTCTCGCACACCCAAAATGACAAGGCTGCCGCCTGGGTAATGGTGCTCAGGGGCAGTGTTTCGCTAAGGGCCGCGCTGGTGTCGCAGCCAAAATCGAGCGGCGTGGGCACCAGATACAAGGCCCCTGCCGCCTTCCCGGCCGAAAGCGCGTCGTGGCTCATGGCGCGCCCAGCACCGCGATGCCCGCTTTTTGCAGCAAGGCCGCCAGGCGGATCAAGGGCAGGCCGATGAGGGCGGTCGGGTCGTCGTTGTCGATGCGCTCCATCAGCGCAATACCCAGGCCTTCGCTTTTGACGCTGCCGGCGCAGTCGTAGGGTTGTTCGCTGCGCAGGTAGTAATCGAACTCGGCGTCACTGGCGTCGCGGTACACCACGCGTACCGGCGCCAAGACTTCTGCACAAAAACCGCTTTCTAGGCAAAGCACCGCTATCGCGGTTTGGAACACCACGGTTTGCCCCCGCATGGCGCGCAGTTGTTCCCTGGCCTTGGCATAGCCGCCCGGTTTGCCCAGCGCTTGGCCATGCAAGTCGGCCACCTGGTCGCAGCCAATCACCACGCTGGCCGGCGCGCGCGCCGCCACCGCCTGGGCTTTGGCCAGCGCCAAACGACTGGCCAGCGCGGCCGGTGCTTCGCCGGGTAGCACGCGCTCGTCCACGCCGGGCGCTTGCACCGAAAAAGGAATGCGCAGACGCTCGAGCAACTGGCGGCGGTAGGCGGAGGTGGAGCCAAGAATCAGGGGGCGGGAAGGGCGCGCTGTCATGGCCTGATTCTCTTACACTGCGCCGATGACCCGTTTGACCCACCCCCGCAGCGTTTCTATTGCCGAGCTGACCCGCAGCACCAGCGCCTGGCAGGGCCAGAGCCCTTTGGCAGATTTTGAGCGCTTGGCGCTAGAGCCCGTGCATCCCCAGCCCGATACGGTCGTGGCCTTTGAGGCCCACGGCAGCCAGCGGCCCGACGCCTCGGGTGCCTTGGCGCCGTGGCTGCGCCTGCAAGGGCAGGTGCGACTGGCCTTGCTGTGCCAGCGCTGCCTGGCGCCGGTCGACGTTGAGGTGGCCTTTGACCGGGAGTTCCGTTTTGTCGCCACCGAAGAGGAGGCGCAAGCCCAGGACGACGAAAGCGAGGAGGACGTGCTGGTCAGTTCGCCGCACTTTGATCTGCTGACCTTGGCCGAAGATGAGTTTTTGATGGCTGTTCCGGTGGCGCCCAAGCACACGAAATGCCCGCAAGACCTGCCGTTTTCGGCCGCTGACGCCGATTTCGAGGCTGACGAGCCCGCGCCACACCCGTTTGCCAAGCTGGCACAACTCAAAACGCCCAAATCCTAGGGCAGCTTAGCCCGCTCGGCTGCGGCTATAATAGAGGGCTTGGCGTGCTGGACAGTCCTGCAATGCCAGCTTGATTAACCGATTCTTTACCGATCACGCAGCCCTCGCGGTTGCCCTACTTGACCAGGAGCCGACCATGGCAGTTCAGCAAAACAAAAAATCTCCTTCCAAGCGCGGTATGCACCGTTCGCACAACGCCCTGGTCGTACCCGGCATCGCCGTGGAGCCCACCACTGGCGAAATTCACCTGCGCCACCACATCAGCCCGACTGGGTTTTACCGTGGTCGCAAAGTCATCAAGACCAAGTCCGAAGCCTAAAAAGCCTTTTCGGCATGAAGCCCGAAGCTGCATCGTGTGTGGCCTCGGGCTTTTTTCTTGCCGAAAAACCCGGTAGCGTCAGCAGACAATGGCATTGGCACGCGGCATGATTACCATCGCGGTTGATTGCATGGGCGGGGATTTTGGTCCTTCGGTCACTTTGCCCGCGTGCCAAGCTTTTCTGGACCAATATCCCCATGCCGAGCTGGTGCTGGTCGGTCGCACGGAGCAGTTGGCCCGTTTTTCTCACCCCCGCGCCCGCATCCTGGCCGCCAGCGAGGTGGTGGAAATGGACGATCCCCTAGAAATCGCGCTGCGCAAGAAAAAAGACTCGTCCATGCGCCTGGCTATCGAGCAGGTGCGTGACGGCCAGGCCCAGGCCGCTGTCTCGGCTGGCAATACCGGCGCCCTGATGGCCATTGCCCGCTACCTGCTCAAAACCCTGGACGGTATCGAACGGCCAGCGCTGGCGGGCCAAATTCCGAATGCTTTGGGTGGCGCTACCACAGTGCTCGATTTGGGCGCCAATGTCGACTGCACTGCTTTGCATCTGCTGCAATTTGCCGTCATGGGCTCGGCGCTGGTGTCGGTGACCGCCAATGTGCCTGCGCCCTCGGTGGGCCTGCTCAATATCGGCGCCGAAGTGATCAAGGGCAACGAGACCATCAAAGAAACCGGCGACTTGCTGCGCGCTGCCGCCGCCTCGGGCGACCTTAATTTTTTTGGCAACGTGGAAGGCAATGACATCTTCAAAGGCACCGTGGACCTGATCGTCTGCGATGGCTTTGTGGGCAATGTGGCGCTCAAGACCAGCGAAGGCTTGGCCGGCATGATTGTGGGCTTCCTGAAAGAAGAATTTGGCCGCAACTGGCTGACCAAGCTAGCTGCGCTGGCCTCCATCTCGGTGCTAGGCGCCTTGAAGCGGCGCATAGACCACCGGCGCTACAACGGTGTGGCCTTGCTGGGTTTGCGCGGCCTGGTGTTTAAAAGCCACGGTTCGGCCGACGTTTTGGCCTTCTCCAGCGCCCTGGCCCGGGCGTATGATGCAGTGGAAAATGATTTGCTGGAGCGTGTGCGTACACGCATTGCGCATGCAGCGCCGCTGCTTACCGCGCAAACCCCGTCGCCAGCAGGCTTGTAATTTGGTTTTGTAGTCGCGTTCATGAGCAGATATTCACGTATTTCCGGAACCGGAAGCTATCTCCCGCCCCGCCGCCTGAGCAATGATGATTTGGTCGCCCAACTTGCGGCCACCGGCATCGAGACCTCGGACGCCTGGATCCAAGAGCGCAGCGGCATCAGCGCGCGCCATTTTGCCGACGAGGGCGTTTTTTGCAGCGACATGGCCTTGCAGGCCTGCCAATCGGCGCTGCAAGCGGCCGGTCGCACGGCCGCCGATGTGGACCTGATCATCGTCGCCACCTCCACGCCGGACATGGTTTTCCCCTCGACCGCCTGCATTTTGCAAGGCAAGCTGGGCGCCACCGGCGGCGCGGCATTTGATGTGCAAGCGGTGTGCAGCGGCTTTGTGTACGCCCTGACGGTGGCCGATTCGCTTATCAAATCAGGCACGGCGCGTTGCGCGCTGGTGGTGGGGGCGGAGATTTTTTCCCGCATTCTGGATTTCACGGACCGCACGACCTGCGTGCTTTTTGGCGACGGCGCTGGCGCTGTGGTCCTGGAGGCGTCCGATACGCCCGGCATTTTGGCCAGCGATTTGCACGCTGATGGCCGCCATGTGGATATTTTGTGCGTTCCTGGCCATGTGCACGGTGGCGCTATTTCTGGCGTGCCTTTGCTCAAAATGGCCGGCCAGGCCGTCTTTAAGCTGGCTGTCGGCGTGCTCGAAGAGGCGGCACACGCGGTGCTCAACAAGGCCGGTAAAACTGAAGCCGATATCGACTGGCTGGTGCCGCACCAGGCCAATATCCGCATCATGCAAAGCACGGCCAAAAAGCTCAAGCTGTCGATGGACAAAGTCATGGTGACGGTCGATCAGCACGGCAACACCTCGGCCGCCTCCATTCCGCTGGCCTTGGACGCCGGCGTTCGCGCCGGGCGCATTCGGCCCGGACAGACGCTGCTGCTCGAGGGCGTAGGCGGCGGCTTTACCTGGGGCGCGGTGCTGCTGACCTTGTAGGCCAGCACTGGCGCATGCTTTTTGTATTTCTCTGACGTTTCTTACTGACGTTTTGCCATGAAACCTTTTGCTTTTGTATTTCCCGGGCAGGGCTCGCAGTCGGTGGGCATGCTCGACGCCTGGGGTACGCACCCGGCCGTGCGCCAAGCCCTGTCCGAGGCTTCGGATGCCCTGGGTGAAGACCTGGGCTCCCTGATCGCCCAGGGCCCCAAAGAGGCACTGGCCCTGACCACCAACACCCAGCCGGTGATGCTGGTCGCGGGCGTGGCGGCCTACCGCGTCTGGATGGCTGAGGTGGGCGTGGCCCCGCAGGTGGTCGCCGGCCATTCACTGGGTGAATATGCGGCGTTGGTGGCTGCCGGTTCCCTCACCTTGGCCCAGGCTGCGCCTTTGGTGCGCCTGCGCGCCCAGGCCATGCAAGAGGCCGTGCCCGTGGGCATGGGCGCCATGGCGGCGATTTTGGGCATGGAGCCTGAGCGTGTGGCGGCGCTGTGCCAAGAGATCAGCGCGAGCTTGGATCCCCAAAGTGGCGAAGTGGTCGAGGCGGCCAACTTCAACGACAGCGCGCAAACCGTGATTTCCGGCAGCAAAGCCGCCGTCGAGCGCGCCTGCGAGCTGCTCAAGGCGCAGGGCGCCAAGCGCGCGCTGCTCTTGCCGGTGTCGGCACCTTTTCATTGCGCGCTGATGCGCCCGGCCGCCGACAAGCTGGCCCAGCACCTGGCGCAAGTGGATTTGCAGCCACCGGCCATCGCCCTCATCAACAATATCGACGTCGCGGTAGAAACCGACCCCGCGCGCATCCGTGACGCCTTGTACCGCCAGGCGTTCGGCCCGGTGCGCTGGGTGCAGACGGTGCAGGCCATCAAGGCGCGCGGCCTGGAACACTTGGTGGAGTGCGGCCCGGGCAAGGTGCTGGCCGGCATGGTCAAGCGCATCGAGCCGGCCATGACGGCCTTGGCGGTTTTTGATCCGGTCTCGCTGGCCGACACACAGGCGCAACTGGCATGACAACGATCGAATTTGCAGGACAAGTGGCGCTGGTTACCGGCGCTTCGCGGGGCATTGGCGCGGCCATCGCCCTCGAATTGGCGCGCAAGGGCTTGCGCGTAATCGGCACGGCCACCTCCGAGGCGGGCGCAGCCAGCATCACCCAGGTGCTGAGCGGCTTTGATGGCTGCGCGGGGCGCGTGCTCAACGTGACCGATGGCGCCGCCGTCGAGGCCCTGGTTGATGCGGTCGTGAAGGAATGGGGCGGCCTGCAGGTGCTGGTCAACAATGCCGGCATCACCCGCGACACCCTGGCCATGCGCATGAAAGACGAGGATTGGGACGCCGTGATCGACGCCAACCTCAAGGGCGTTTTCCGCATGAGCCGCGCGGTGATGCGCACCATGATGAAGCAGCGCTATGGCCGCATCATCAACATCACCTCGGTGGTCGGCGCCTCGGGCAACCCCGGCCAGGCCAATTACGCGGCCGCCAAAGCCGGCGTCGCTGGCATGACGCGGGCCCTGGCGCGCGAGCTCGGTTCCCGCCAAATTACCGTCAATTGCGTCGCTCCGGGCTTTATCGCAACCGATATGACGGCAGCGCTTAGTCAGGAGCAGCAAAATGCGCTGTTGGGGCAAATTCCGCTAGGTCACCTCGGGCAGGTGGCCGATGTGGCCCACGCGGTGGCGTATTTGGCCTCGCCCCAGGCGGGCTATGTGACGGGCCAGGAGCTGCATGTCAACGGCGGCATGCACATGTAAAGTAGTATGTGGTTTCGTGCCTTTGTGTCCGTGGGGCGGCCGGCGGGTAAAACTGTGTTTTGCGCTGGTAAAATGGCGGACTGTTTCACAACCCTCAGAGGGAATCCATGAGCGATATCGAAGTACGTGTCAAGAAAATCATCGCCGAGCAACTCGGTGTAGAAGAGTCCCAAGTTACCAACGAGAAGTCCTTTGTGGCCGATTTGGGCGCTGATTCGCTGGACACCGTCGAGCTGGTTATGGCCTTGGAAGATGAATTCGGCATCGAAATCCCCGACGAAGACGCTGAAAAAATCACTACGGTGCAAAACGCCGTGGATTACGCCACGAGCCACAAAAAGGCCTAAGCGGCCTTGGGGCCACGCGCAGTCCCGGCGGCTGCGGGTGGCTTGTCATGTGCCGGGCAGGGCGCCGGGATTGCGATGCAGTTGCGTCCCTTGCCGCTGGCACATCCGTTTTCTTTGAAGTACGTTTGAACGCAGGTGCTTATGTCCCGTCGTCGTGTGGTGGTTACCGGTTTGGGCTGTATCAGTCCGGTGGGCAATACCGTGGAGCAGGCCTGGGCCCAGGTTCTGGCCGGCAAGTCGGGCATTGGCCTGATCAGCAAATTTGACGCTTCGGCGTTCTCTTGCCGCATTGCCGGTGAGGTGCGCGATCTCGATTTAGACCCCTATATCAGCCCCAAAGACGCCCGGGCGATGGACACCTTTATCCATTACGGCATCGCCGCCTCGGTGCAGGCGGTACAAGACGCAGGTCTCAAAACCGGCGATGCGCTGGGCGAGGAAGAATCCACCCGCATCGGTTGCCTGATTGGCTCAGGCATTGGCGGCCTGCCCATGATCGAGCACACCAATGTGGAATTCACGGCCCGTGGGCCGCGCCGCATTTCTCCGTTTTTCGTGCCCGCATCTATTATTAATATGACAGCCGGCCATGTGTCCATGCGCTATGGCTTTAAGGGCCCGAATCTGGCGATTGCCACCGCATGCACGACAGGCTTGCATTGCATCGGCGAGGCCGGCCGCATGATCGAGTACGGCGACGCCGACGTGATGATTGCCGGCGGCTCCGAGGCCTCGGTGTCGCAGCTGGGCGTGGGCGGTTTTGCCGCCATGCGTGCCCTGAGCACCCGAAATGATGATCCCGCCACCGCCTCGCGCCCCTGGGACCGCGACCGCGACGGCTTCGTGCTGGGCGAGGGCGCCGGCATCATGGTGCTCGAAGAATACGAGCATGCCAAGGCGCGTGGCGCCCGCATTTACGCCGAATTGGCGGGTTTTGGCATGAGCGCAGACGCTGGCCACATGACCGCCCCCAACCTAGACGGCCCGCGCCGGGCCATGCTGGGTGCTTTGCGCAACGCCGGCCTCAATGCCGATGCCATCGATTACCTCAACGCCCACGGCACCTCGACGCCCCTAGGCGACACCAATGAGAGCAACGCCATCAAAGCAGCGCTGGGCGACCATGCCAAGCGTACGGTGGTGAGCTCGACCAAGTCCATGACGGGGCATTTGCTGGGCGGCGCGGGTGGGCTGGAATCTGTCTTTACCGTGCTGGCGATCTACCACCAGAAGGTGCCGCCCACGATCAATATCTTTAACCAAGACCCCGAGTGCGATCTGGACTACTGCGCCAACGAAGCACGCGACCTGCCTATCCAGGCGGCCCTGAAAAACAACTTCGGCTTTGGCGGCACCAACGGCGCATTGGTGTTCAAGCGCATCTAAGCGGGGCCGTGGCGGGGCCACCGTACAGGCGAGGGCAATATGCATAATCCCCCCGCCGTCGCCTTGCCCGTTCAAACCGGTACGTTGGCCCAGCGCCTGGCACTAGCGGTGGGGGTTTTTACGCTGGCAGTATTTGCGCCTCTTGCTTTGCAGATGGACGGCCTTATGTGGGGCGGATTGCTGGCGCTCACGGTGGTGATGCAGTTGTGGGCATGGTGGCACAACGCGCCCCCCCCCCAGGGTGTGCTGGCCTGGACTGGCGCGCACTGGACCTGGTCTGCCTGGCCGGTGCACGATGCTTGCCGGGCGACTATGCCGATCGACCTGGCCTGGTGCAGCGTGCTGCACGTGCGCCAAGCCGGGCAGCGGCCGCTGTGGATCGTGCTGGATGCGGCCGCCCACCGCGACTCGCGCTGGGGCGCCATGCGCCGTGCGCTGGTGGCGGCGCGTCCGGTGGCGCCCTAGTTGCGATGAATGGATGACGATTGCTTTGTGAAGGAGTAAGACGATGGCTTTTGTATTGCAAACCCGCGCGACCAGCCCTTGGCGTGCGATGGCGCTGGCGGCCCTGTTGTGGGCGGGGCTGGCAGGTCTGACGCCGAGCGCGGCGCATGCGCAGACGCGCACCTTGCCTGATTTCACCGATTTGGTGGACCAGGTGGGGCCTTCGGTCGTCAATATCCGCACCATGCAGAAGGTGTCTGCGCGCCAGCAGCAAGGCGGGATGGACGAGGACATGGCCGAGTTCTTCCGCCGCTTCGGGCTGCCGGTGCCCAATATGCCCAAGCAGGCGCCGCGCCAAAACCGCCCCGCGCCTGACGAGGAGGTGCCGCGCGGCGTAGGCTCGGGCTTTATTTTCTCGGCCGACGGCTTGATCATGACCAATGCGCATGTGGTGGACGGCGCCGACGAGGTACTGGTCACCCTGACCGACAAGCGCGAGTTCAAGGCCAAGATCATCGGCGCGGACAAGCGCAGCGATGTCGCGCTGGTCAAAATCGAGGCCTCGGGCCTGAGCCCGGTCAAGGTGGGCGATGTCTCGCGCTTGCGCGTGGGCGAGTGGGTCATGGCCATTGGCTCGCCATTTGGCTTTGAGAACACGGTGACTGCCGGCATCGTCAGCGCCAAGCAGCGCTACACCGACGACGCCGATTACCTGCCATTTATCCAAACCGACGTGGCTATCAACCCGGGTAATTCCGGCGGACCGCTTATCAATATGCGGGGCGAGGTGGTCGGCATCAACAGCCAGATTTACTCGCGCTCGGGCGGCTTTATGGGCATTTCTTTTGCAATCCCGATGGACGAGGCGGTGCGCGTGGTGGAGCAATTGCGCGCCCAAGGCCGCGTCTCGCGCGGGCGCATTGGCGTGGGTATTGGCCAGGTCAGCAAGGAAGTGGCCGAGTCGCTAGGCTTATCCAAAGCGCAGGGCGCTTTGGTGACCACGGTGGAAGCGGGCTCGCCGGCAGACAAAGCGGGCGTGGAGGCGGGTGACATCATCCTGCGCTTTAACGGCAAAGCCATCGACAAAGCGGTCGATCTGCCGCGCATCGTGGGCGAGATCAAGCCGGGCAGTAAAGCCACTTTGTCGGTCTGGCGCAAGGGCGCGAGCAAAGATCTGAATGTGACCGTGGGCGAGGTCGAAGCCGATAAAACGGCCGCCAAGGGGGGCGAGGGCAAGTCTAAGGCGGCGCCCCAGGGCTATGGTTTGACCGTAGGCGAGCTGACCGAGGCCCAAAAGAAAGAGCTCAAGGTGAAAAACGGTGTGCGTATCGAGGCCGTGGCCGAGGGCGCAGCGCGGGCCGGCTTGCGCGAGGGCGATGTGATTCTCGCGGCGAACAATACCGACGTGGCGTCGGTCAAAGATCTGGAGGCGGTTTTGGCCAAGCATGACAAAACCAAACCCCTCAATGTGCTGTACCGGCGCGGCGAGTGGACGCAGTTTGCGGTCATCAAGCCCAGCAATTAAGCGGGTGGGGCGCGCTAAAGCCATGGCGAACACTAGGGTTAAGCAGCCTGCCTGGGCTGCTGACCCCGGTTTTTGCTTTGACGCATTAGTTAGAATGGAGGCGTGCGGCAGGCAATTCCGGTAATAAGGCGGCCCTCAGAATTCGCAATACGGAATACCTAAGCGCCTTACACAACCCATGCACAAGTTACCCACATGAATTCCTTACAGCTTGTTAATAAGTTGTGAATAAATGGCTTGTTGCCTTGATGCAACGAGCCCGAGCCCTCCAGAGACCGTCTTGTTTTTTACTCTTTTTGCCTACAATGAAGTTCCAGCTTTCGCAGTTGCCAAAGAATGTTGGTTCAGGGCGCGTCGTTCATCTGACGCGCCCTTTTTTCTGTGCGGCGCCAATTAATTCCTCTACTTAAGCTTGCTGTTTGATGCAACACATCAGAAATTTTTCCATCATTGCCCATATTGACCATGGCAAATCCACCCTGGCCGACCGCCTGATTCAGCGCTGCGGCGGCCTGGAGGCGCGCGACATGGAGGCGCAGGTTTTGGACTCGATGGACATCGAAAAAGAGCGGGGGATAACTATCAAAGCCCAGACCGCTGCGCTGCATTACAAGGCCAAAGATGGCAAGGTCTACAACCTTAACTTGATCGACACGCCGGGGCATGTGGACTTTTCCTATGAAGTCAGCCGTTCGCTCTCGGCCTGCGAAGGTGCGCTGCTGGTGGTCGACGCCAGCCAGGGCGTGGAGGCCCAGACAGTAGCCAATTGCTACACCGCGCTGGATTTGGGCGTGGAGGTGGTGCCTGTCCTGAACAAAATGGATCTGCCTAACGCGGATCCGGACAATGCGCGCGCGGAAATCGAGGACGTGATCGGTATCGACGCGACCGACGCGATACCCTGTTCAGCCAAGACGGGCATGGGCATTGAGGAAATTTTGGAGGCCATCGTCGCCAATGTGCCGCCGCCCAAGGGCAACGCCGACGGCGCTTTGCGGGCCATGATCATCGACAGCTGGTTTGACAGCTACGTCGGCGTGGTCATGCTTGTGCGCGTGGTGGACGGCCGGCTGGCCCGCGGCGAAAAAATCAAAATGATGGCTACCGGCGCTGTCTACAACGCCGACAACCTCGGCGTCTTCACGCCGGCCAATGTGCCGCGCGAGTCTCTGGAGGCGGGCGAGGTGGGTTACATCATCGCCGGAATCCGCGAACTGCAGGCTGCCAAGGTGGGCGACACCGTCACCCTGATCCGCCCCGGCACCGGCGGTGCAGCGGCTACGGCCACCGAGGCGCTGCCCGGCTTCAAGGAAATCCAGCCCCAGGTGTTTGCGGGCCTGTACCCCACCGAGGCCAACCAGTACGAAGGTCTGCGCGACAGCCTGGAAAAGCTCAAGCTCAATGATGCCTCGCTGCACTACGAGCCCGAGGTGTCGCAGGCCCTGGGCTTTGGCTTTCGCTGCGGCTTTTTGGGCTTGTTGCACATGGAAATCGTGCAAGAACGCCTGGAGCGCGAGTTTGACCAGGACCTGATCACTACTGCCCCGAGCGTGGTCTACCAGGTGGTGCAGGCCGATGGTGAAGTGCGCATGGTCGAGAACCCCTCCAAGATGCCCGACCAGGGCAAGCTGGACGAAATCCGCGAGCCCATTGTCACGGTGCATCTTTATATGCCGCAGGAATACGTGGGCGCGGTCATGACCCTGGCCAACCAAAAGCGCGGCCTGCAGCTCAATATGGCCTACCACGGCCGCCAGGTGATGTTGACCTATGACATGCCGCTGGGCGAGATCGTGCTGGACTTTTTTGACAAGCTCAAATCGGTCAGCCGGGGCTATGCCTCGATGGACTATGAGTTCAAGGAATACCGCCCATCCGATGTGGTCAAGGTGGATATTTTGCTCAATGGCGAGCGGGTGGACGCGCTGTCCATCATCGTGCACCGCACCCAGGCGACCTACCGTGGCCGGGCGGTGGTGGGCAAAATGCGCGAAGTGATTTCCCGCCAGATGTACGACGTGGCGATCCAAGCGGCCATTGGCTCCAATGTGATTGCCCGTGAGACAATCAAAGCCTTGCGCAAAAACGTGCTTGCCAAGTGCTATGGCGGCGATATTTCGCGCAAACGCAAGCTCCTTGAGAAGCAAAAAGCAGGCAAAAAACGCATGAAACAAATCGGCTCGGTGGAAGTTCCCCAGGAAGCGTTCCTGGCTATTTTGCGGGTGGAAGACTAATGCCTTTGATTACTTCGGTCGTGTTGGCCGCTTTTGTAGCCTACGTCGGCGCCTGGTTTATGGGCGCGGTGGAAGGCAATTTCGCGTTCTTGCTGTTCATGGCTTCGCTCATCACCGGGGTGTACTGGCTGGCTGAGCGCATTTACTTTTACCCGGGCCGCCAAGCCGCCGCCCTGCGCTTGCAAGAGGCCGATGAGAAGCGCCGCGCGGATTTACAAAAACAAGGCATTGTGCGGGTGGACGGCGATATCAGCGAGGCGCAGGAGCACATCCTGGCCCAGCCCTGGTGGCTCGACTGGACGGCGGGCCTGTTCCCGGTGATTATTTCGGTCTTCTTTTTGCGCTCGTTTATCGTCGAGCCCTTCAAGATTCCTTCGGGCTCCATGATCCCAACGCTGTTGGTGGGCGACCTGATTTTGGTCAACAAGTTCCAATACGGCCTGCGCCTGCCGGTGCTCAACACCAAGATCACCGAGGGCGAAAAACCCCAGCGTGGCGATGTGATGGTGTTTCGCTATCCGCCCAACCCGAACCTGGACTACATCAAGCGCGTCGTCGGCCTGCCCGGTGACACCGTGGCTTACCTGAACAAACGCCTGACCATCAATGGTGAAGCGGTCGCCACAACGTCAGTACCTGAGTTTTTTGACGAAGACGCCATGCGCTACTTCAAGCAATACGAGGAAAAGCTGGGCAGCCAAAGCCATCGACTGCTCAATGACGAGCAGCGCCCTGCCTTTGTGCCCGGCGCGGAGCACTTTCCCGGCTATGAGGCCTGCAACTACACCGTCGAAGGCGTGACCTGCACCGTGCCCCAAGGCCATTACTTCATGATGGGCGATAACCGCGATAACTCTATGGACTCTCGCTACTGGGGTTTTGTGCCTGAGAAAAACATTGTTGGAAAAGCCTTTTGGATATGGATGAACTTTGGCAATATCAAGCGCTTTGGGCCCTTCCATTGATGCCCACGGTGGCCACTCCATGAGCCTGGCTGCGCCTTTGCAGGCACTTGAGCAGCGCCTGGGCCATGTTTTTAAGCGGCCCGACTTGCTGGTGCAAGCGCTGACCCACCGCAGTTTTTCCTCGGACCATTACGAACGGCTGGAGTTCTTGGGCGATTCGGTGCTCAGCCTGGCGGTCTCTGACCTGTTGTACGCACAGCTGCAGGCCCTGCCCGAGGGCGATTTGTCCCGCGTACGTGCCAATTTGGTACGCCAGGAAACTCTGCACAAGCTGGCACTGGATTTGGGGCTGGCCCAGCTGCTGCGGCTGGGCGATGGCGAAATGCGCTCGGGCGGCAGCAAACGCCCCTCCATTCTTGCTGACGCCTTGGAAGCAGTCATTGGCGCGGTCTATTTGGATGCCGGTTTTGTCGTGGCCCAAACCCTGGTGCGCAAGCTTTTTGCCGCCGTGGACGTCAATCCGCAAATGGCCGCCATCGGCAAAGACCCCAAAACCCAGCTCCAAGAATGGCTGCAAGCGCGCAAAATGGCCTTGCCCCAGTACCGCGTGGTCGCCACCATGGGTGCGGCGCACCAGCAAAGTTTTGACGTGGCTTGCGAAATCGCCGAACTGCGCCTCGAAGAGCGGGGCATTGGCGGTTCCCGCCGGGCCGCCGAACAGTCGGCCGCCGCTGCCATGCTGCAAACCATAGAACAAAAGGTTCCCCATGCCCGCTAATACCCCCCCGACGCCCGCACAATCCCCACCCACGGGCCCTGATGAGGCGCTCGAAGGCATGTTGCAAGGCCTGCGCAAGACCTTGCCGCGCTTGGCCGAGCCTGGCGCCTCGGGCGAAGCCGGGCAGCGCTGCGGGCTGGTGGCCATCGTGGGCAAGCCCAATGTGGGCAAGTCCACGCTCATGAACGCTCTGGTGGGGCAAAAAATCAGCATCACCTCGCGCAAGGCGCAAACCACCCGCCACCGCATCACCGGCATGCACACGCGTGGCGTGACCCAATTTGTGTTTGTCGATACGCCGGGTTTTCAGACCCGCCACAACAACGCGCTCAACCGCTCGCTGAACAAAACGGTGTTGGGCGCCGTCGGCGACGTCGACCTGATTTTGTTTGTCGTCGAAGCCGGCATGTTCAACCAGGCCGACGCCAAAGTGCTGGCCTTGCTGAGCAAAGAGGTGCCCACGCTGTTGGTGGCCAACAAGCTCGACCAAGTCACCCGCCGCGCCGACATTGCGCCCTGGCTGCAAGAGATGCAGCAGCGCCATGCGTTTGCCGAATTTGTGCCGATCTCGGCCAAAAATGCCAAAGACATCGAGCGCATGCTGGGCATTTGCGAAAAATACCTGCCTGAGCAAGCCTGGTGGTATGCCCAGGACGAGTTGACCGACCGCAGCGAAAAATTCCTGGCCAGCGAGACGGTGCGCGAAAAGCTGTTTCGCCTCACTGGCGACGAGCTGCCCTACACCTCCACCGTGGTCATCGATAAATTTGAAGAAGAAGCCGGGCGCGGCAAGCAAAAACGCCTGCTGCGCATTGCCGCCACCATCGTGGTGGAGCGCGACGGGCACAAAGCCATGGTCATCGGCGATAAGGGCGAGCGCATCAAACGCATAGGCACCGAGACGCGGGTGGAGCTCGAGCGCCTGCTGGATGCCAAAGTGTTCATCGAAATGTGGGTCAAAGTGCGCTCCGGCTGGGCTGACGACGAGGCGCGCGTGCGCTCCTTCGGATACGAGTAAATGGCCGCTAAGCGCATTGCAGACGAGCCGGCCTACGTTCTGCACCGCTACGACTGGAGTGAGTCCAGCTTGATTCTGGAAGTCTTTACGCGCCATTACGGCCGCATCGCTTTGGTGGCCAAGGGTGCCAAGCGCCCCAGCTCCAGCCTGCGCCCTGTGCTGTTGCCTTTGCAAGGGCTGCACGTGGCCTTTGGGGGTGACGCAGAAATCCGCACCTTGCGCAGCGCCGAGTGGCAAGGCGGCCACGTCATGCCCAAGGGTGAGGCCTTGCTGGCGGGCTACTACCTTAACGAACTGCTCATGACCTTGCTGGCGCGGGACGACCCCCACGCCGCTTTGTTTGACGTTTACGCCCAAGTGGTTCAGGTGCTGGCCAGTGGCCACAGCCCGGTGCTGGAGGCAGCCCTGCGCAGTTACGAGCTGTTGCTGCTGCGCGAGGTGGGCCTGCTGCCCCAGTTGGACGTGCAAACCCTGACTTTGGCCCCTCTGGCGCCCGACCAGGCTTACACCCTGGTGCCCGAAGGCGGCCTGCGCCCGGCCCACGGCGACGACCGCGCCGCCCTCAGCGGTGCCCAATGGACCGATTTGCAAGCTGTTTTGGCCGACGGTGCGCCTTTCACCGCCACGCTGCGTGCCTGCGCCCCCCTGAGCGGCACGCTCAAACCTTTGCTGCGCAATCTGCTGCACTACCATTGCGGGGTGCACACCTTGCGGACCCGCCAAATGATGATCGACATCCAGTCCTACTAAAGGGCGCCCCTTCTTACTTTTATGTCCACGACCCCGACCGCTCTGTCCGTCAATCTCAACAAAGTTGCCTTGGTGCGCAACACGCGCCACCTGGGCATTCCAAGCGTCACGCGTGCAGCGCAGCTGTGCCTGGAGGCGGGTGCTGACGGCATCACCGTACACCCCCGGCCCGATGAGCGCCACATCCGCGCCAGCGACGTGCTGGAGTTGGCCGCACTCATGCAGTACTGGCCTGGACGCGAGTTCAATATCGAAGGCAATCCGCTGCACAACCTGATGGATTGCGTGGGCGACCTGGTAGCGCGCAAGCTGCCTGTGCACCAAGTGACTTTTGTGCCCGACGGCCAGGGGCAGTTCACCAGCGACCATGGCTGGAATTTCCCGCAAGACGCCGAGGTGTTGCGCCCGTTGATCGCGCAAGCCCATGCCTGGGGCGTGCGCGTCAGTTTGTTCATGGACGCTGACCCGCAGGCCATGGCTGCGGCCAAAGCCGTCGGTGCAGACCGCGTCGAGCTTTACACCGAGCCCTATGCTGCCGCTTGGGCAACGTCCGATCAAGCGGTGCAGTTAGCGCGTTTTACGCAGGCTGCCAGCGCCGCGCATGCCGCGGGTCTGGGCGTGAACGCCGGCCACGACCTCAATTTGGACAATCTGGCCGCGCTGGCGCGGGCGTTGCCGCATTTGCGCGAAGTCTCGATTGGCCACGCCTTGATTTCGGACGCGCTGGAGCGTGGCTACGCGGCTACCGTGCGCGTCTACCGGGGTTGCCTCCAGCCATGATTTACGGCATCGGCGCCGATATTTGCGACGTGCGCCGTATCCGCGCCAGTTTGGACCGCTATGGCGAGCGTTTTGCGCAGCGCGTTTTGGCGCCCGGTGAACTGGCCACCTGGCGCGCCCGCAGCGCGCGCTGGCCCGAGCGCGGCGTGCGTTTTGTGGCCACCCGCTTTAGCGCCAAAGAGGCGTTTAGCAAAGCTATCGGCCTGGGCATGCGCATGCCCATGACCTGGAAATCCTGCGAAGTGGGCAAGCTGCCCAGCGGCGCGCCAGTGCTGGTACTGCGCGGCGCCCTCAAAGCATGGTGCGAGGCGCGTCATTTGCAAGCCCTCATCAGCCTTAGCGATGAGTCCGACTACGCCCTGAGCTATTGCATCGTCCAAACCGTCGGCCCCGCAGCGGCCCCTCTACCCCCGACACCATGAGCATCCATTCCCCTTTGATGATCGATATTGCCGGCACGACGCTGACGGCCAAAGACCGCCAGCGCCTGCGCCACCCCCTGGTTGGTGGCCTGACTTTGTTTGGCCGCAACTGGGAGAGCCGCGCCCAGCTCGGCGCCCTGTGCGCCAGCATCAAGCGCGTACGCCCCGACCTTCTGATCGCGGTAGACCATGAAGGCGGCCGCGTGCAGCGTTTCAAAACCGATGGCTTTGTCCACCTGCCGCCCATGTGCACCTTGGGCGCGCTGTTCGAGGCGCCGCGCGGCGGCGCCCTGGCCGCCACCCGCGCGGCGCTGGCCTGCGGCTACGTCATGGGTGCCCAGCTGCGCGCCTGCGGCGTGGACATGAGCTTTGCCCCCGTGCTGGACCTGAACTATGGCAGCAGCAGCGTTATTGGCGAGCGGGCGTTTTCGCACGACCCACGCGTGGTCAGTTTGCTGGCCCAAAGCCTGATTCAGGGCATGGATCAAGCTGGCTTGGGGCACTGCGGCAAACACTTTCCTGGCCATGGCTACGCGCGGGCGGACTCCCATTTGGCCGTACCGCGCGACCGGCGCAGCCTGCGCGCCATCAGCGCGGCAGATACCCAGCCCTACGCCAGCTTGGACCTGGTGCTACGCGCCGTGATGCCCGCCCATGTCGTCTACCCCAAAGTAGATGCCTTGCCCGCCGGTTTTTCCACGCGCTGGCTGCAAACCATCTTGCGCCAGCGCCTGGGCTTTGCAGGCGCGGTTTTCAGCGACGACTTGTCCATGGCCGGTGCCCGCCAGGTGCAGGGCCAGGAGATCAGCATCACGCAAGCGGCCCTGGCCGCTTTGGGCGCGGGCTGCGATATGGTTTTGCTGTGCAACCAATCCACCCTGGAAACGCCCCAGCATTCCCCCTTGGACGCGCTGCTGGCCGAGCTGACCCAGGCATTGGGCCCATGGCAGGCCGATCCGGCCAGCCACGGGCGCCGACTAGCGTTGTTGGGCCGCCGTGGTGCCCCCGGGTGGGACGATCTCCAAGACTTGCCCCATTTTGTAAAGGCCTGCGGGCTTGTTTCCGGGTTATCGCAGGGCCGGAACAGCGCGCATTAATTGCGACGCAGGCTGCTTTTTCGCAGGGGCGTTGCGGGGCCGCGTGCTAGGATTCAGCGCTGGCGGCAACAGCCTCCAGATTTTGTAATTAGGATGAAAAAAATGAAGTTAAAAACTCTGACCTTGGGCCTGGTTCTGGCATTTACGGGCGCTATCGCGGCAGCCCAAACTGAGCCTGCAGTGGCGCCGGCCAGCACGGAAACCGTGGTCAAACCGACCAAGCACGCCAAGAAGTCAGCTAAGAAGCATGCCCACAAAGTCAGCGCCAAAAAGCACAAAGCGGGCAAACACAAAAAGCACACCGTTTCTTAATTTGCATGAGGGCCCTTGGGGCCCAATTTTCAGGGCGAGCGATGCAAACGGGGATGAGACAGCGCGAGCACCTGGTCCGCAATAGCCTGCGCCAACACTTTGTCCGCACGGTGCTGCGGATGATTGAATACCCATTTTTGAAGCGCGTGCAGATCGCGCACCGTTGGCGCCACTTTGATTTGGGCCAAAGCACCACTGAGATTGCGCGCTTCTATCAAGGCGGCGACTTTGGGTGCCCAGGGGCTGGGACGTGCCATGGTGTATTTTTCTGGTTTCCTGCACAGATGCAGTTTTTCATTGTGACATAGGCGAACGAGATATGAAGCATGGGCTTGATAGAGTAGGTAGCGCGCTGCTTGTGGCGGTGATGGCCGCGCTGGCAGGCTGTGCGAGCACGTCCTTACCCGTGGCGCCGGCCTATGAGGTGCCCGTCACCCCCACCAATGCGCAAGCGGCTGTGCTGCGCACCCCGCCGCGTATAGGCTTGGCCTTGGGTGGCGGCGCAGCCCGCGGATTTGCCCATGTCGGCGTTATCCAGGTTTTAGAGGAGGCCGGTATTCGGCCCAGTTTGGTTTCGGGCACCTCGGCGGGCAGCCTGGTTGCGGCGCTGTACGCCAGCGGCAAAACGGGCGCGCAACTGCAAACCATCGCCGAGACCATGGAGGAGGCCACGATTGCCGACTGGACGCTGCAGGTGTTTACCCGTGGCGCTTTGCGCGGCGAGGCGCTGGCCAAGTACGTTAATGCCCAAGTTGGGCAAAAACCCATTGAGGCCTTGCCCATGCCCTTGGGCATCGTGGCCACCGATCTCAATAGCGGCAATGACATCGTCTTCCAGCGCGGCGATACCGGCACGGCGGTGCGTGCCTCCAGCGCGGTGCCGGCGATCTTTCAGCCCGTCAAAATTGGCAACCACGAGTATGTGGACGGCGGTTTGGTCTCGCCCGTGCCCGTGCGCGCCGCCCGCAAAATGGGTGCTGAGCTGGTCATTGCGGTGGATATTTCCAGCCCGCCGGAGTCGGCCTCGGCTGCGGGAACCATCGACATCCTGCTGCAAACCTTCACCATCATGGGTAAAAGCATCAATAGCCTGGAGCTGCAAAGCGCCGACTTGGTCGTGCGTCCGCAGCTGCAAGGCATTTCCAGCGCGGATTTTGGTGCCCGCAAGCGCTCCATCGAGGCGGGTCGCCAGGCCATGCTGGCCGCTTTGCCGCAATTGCGTGCCCTGATTGAGGGCAGAACCCGCTAGCACCGACCAGCAACAGCCAGTCGTAGAGGGCAAAAAAAAGGCCCCGTTTTGCAACGAGGCCTTGAAGGGATCCCTGAACCAGAGGTTTCGAAAGGATCCGAGGAGACAATCGGCGCGGAAGTTTCCTTCCGCGTGAATCTACTGTATCAGGGTTTTCCCTTGGTGGTCAGCGGGGTGCGAAAAATAATTTGCACGCCGCCTGCCCATTAACGCTTTTTGCCGGAAGCAGCTTTGGTCGCGGTGCTTGCGCTAGCAGCAACAGCGTTGAAGTTGGCTTCAGCCACGTCGGTCGCTTGCTTCACAGCCTTTTGGATCGATTCCAGGGCGTTGTTGGCAGCGGACACAGCGCTTTTCATCACAGCCACAGTGGACTCGGAGCCGGCGGGCGCGTTTTTAGCAGCGCTGTCAACCAAAGAGGCGATTTTGTGCTGGGCATCGGCCGCTTGGGCTTCCACGGCTTTGGTGAACTCAGCACCGGTGCCGCTGGCGATGTCATACAGGTGACGGCTGTACGAAGCAGCTTTTTCAGCCAAGGGCTGCAGCAGGCCAGATTGCAGGGCCAGCAGCTCTTGGGCGTCTTTCACGCTCAGGGCGGTCTGGGTGTGGGCAGAGACTTCGCTCAAAGCGGCTTTGGAAGCGGCCAGGTTCAGTTCGACGATTTTCTCAACGCCTTCAAAGGCTTTGCTGGTCAAACCAAACAGGGTTTCCATGTTGGATTTGTGGGAAGCGACAACTTGTTCTACGGTCAACATATACATACTCCTAAGTTAAAAAATGAATTTGCCACGGGTCTACTGCGCTTTCATCCGGCCTTTCCGGTTATGTTGCAGTGCAGCATGGTTTGAATTATAGGGACGGAAAGCGCGCTTGCAAGACATTTTTGTTGCAATGCAGCAAAAAATCCACAAATTTTTCCTTTCCGGGGAAAAAATGCCGTTGTTCCCTCTGAAAGTAGGCCGCGTCTACCCCCATTGAAGGTGGGGGCAGGGTCTCAAAATGGCAAAATCAGTCTCATTGCGGTGCTTTGACACCTGCCAACCGCGCTCACTGAGGCGCTTTTTATGCCCAAACCACCTCCGGCGCTGCGAAGCGCATTCCGCGCCTGGCGCGCCATCGGCACCCGCTGGGCGGATAACGATGCCTATGGCCATGTCAACAACGTTGTCTACTACGCCTGGTTTGATACAGCCGTCAATGCCTATCTGATAGAGCAGGGCGCCCTGGACATCCAGGCAGGCGCTGTCATTGGTTTGGTGGTGGAGACGCAGTGCAATTATTTTTCGCCCCTGGCCTTTCCCCAAACCGTGGACCTGGGCTTGCGGGTCGAGCATGTGGGCCAGAGCAGCGTACGCTATGGTTTGGCCGTATTTGCCCAGGGCCAGGACAGTGCGGCGGCGCAAGGGCATTTCGTCCACGTCTATGTGGATGCCGCCACCCATAAGCCGACGCCTTTGCCGGCGCAGCTGCTGCAAGCCCTGGCGCCCTTGCGCTGAACCTGGCCCGTGGTGCCGTTTTTTTTGAAATGATTGGAGTGTCTATGTCTTTGCCCCCCGAAACCCAGGCGGTTGATGCCGCGATTGCCAGCCGTATGTCGGTGCGAGCGTTTACCGCGCAGCCTGTGGCGCAGGCGGATATTGAAGCTATTTTGACCGTGGCCAGCCGCGCGCCATCGGGCACCAATTGCCAGCCCTGGCGCGTCTATGTGCTGCAGGGCGCCAGCCGCGATGCCTTGGTTGGCAAGGTCTGCGCTGCCCACGACGCCTTGCGCGCCGACCCCAGCCTGGCTGCCCAATACCGCGAGGAATACGACTACTACCCTGAAAATTGGGTCAGCCCCTATATCGACCGGCGCCGCGAGAATGGTTGGGGTCTGTATGGTCTGCTCGGCATCGGCAAGGGCGACAAAGACCAGATGCATGCCCAGCACCAGCGCAATTACCGGTTTTTTGACGCGCCGGTGGGCCTGATGTTTACCGTCGACAAGGTCATGGGGCGCGGCTCCTTGGTCGATTACGGTGCTTTTTTGCAAAACATCATGGTCGCCGCCCGGGGGCGGGGGCTGGACACCTGCGCGCAAGCGGCCTGGAATGGTTTTGCCAGCATCATCCTGCCCCACATTGGGGCGGGCGAGGGCGAAATGCTGGTCTGCGGCATGTCGCTGGGCTATGCCGACCGCAACGCGCCGGTCAATGGCTTTCACACGCCCCGTGTGCCGGTAGCGCAATTTACCCGCTGGCTCGATTGAGCGCGGGCCAGGCGTATGTCGCAATCTTCCAGCAAGCCCCGCATCCTGGTGACGCGGGCGATATTTCCCAGTGTGATCGAGCGTCTGTCGGCCCATTTTGTCGTGGAGTCCAACCCCGAGGACAGGCTGTGGGACCGGCCCGAGCTGATCGCCCGCCTGGCCGACAAAGTAGGCGTTTTCACCACCGGCACGGAGCGTATTGACGCCGATTTACTGGCGCATTGCCCGCAGCTGCGCATATGCGCCAATATGACCGTGGGCTATAACAACTTTGACCTGCAGGCTATGACGGCCGCGGGCGTGCTGGGCACGAACGCGCCGGACGTCCTCACCGAGACCACCGCCGACTTTGGCTTTGCCCTGCTGCTGGCCACCGCGCGGCGCGTCACCGAGAGCGAGCATTTTTTGCGCGCCGGCCTGTGGACGCGCTGGAGCTATGACATGTTCTCAGGCGCCGAGGTGCATGGCAGCACCCTGGGCATCATCGGTATGGGCCGTATAGGGCAGGCCATCGCCCGGCGTGCCGCCCTTGGCTTTGGCATGCGGGTGATTTATCACAACCGCAGCCGACTGGATTCGGCCACCGAGCAAACGCTGTCGGCCCGCTATGTCGATAAGGCCACTTTGCTGCAAAGCGCCGACCACATCATGCTGGTTTTGCCCTACAGCGCCGAGGCGCACCACACCATCGGCGCGGCAGAGCTGGCGTGCATGAAGCCGACGGCTACGCTGATCAACCTGGCCCGGGGTGGCATCGTCGATGACGCTGCGCTGGCGCAGGCCTTACGCAATCGAACGATTGCTGCGGCCGGTCTGGACGTTTTTGAAGGCGAGCCGCGCGTGCACCCCGACCTGCTCTCGGTGCCCAATGTGGTGCTCACCCCGCATATTGCCAGCGCCACGGCGGGCACCCGCCAGGCCATGGCCGATGTGGCGGTGGACAACTTGGTAGGTTTTTTGGTGCACGGCCAGGCGCGTACGCCTTTGAACCCACAGGTCTTGGCGGACCGCTAAGTATCACCGAAGCCTCCTTGTTAGCGCCTGACGGTGCGATACTTCGGCCCGTAGCGGGCAACCGAAGCCCCATTGCATAAAACGATTGGAGACTTCTTATGCTGTTTGGCAAACTTCTACCCAAAGAAGGTAATTTCTTTGAATTGTTCAACCAGCATGCCGATTGGATCGTAGAGGCATCGCGCTCCTTTTCTAACCTGGTTGCCAATTACAGCGACGTGCAGCTGCGCGAAAAATACACCCAAGAAGTGGACAACGCCGAGCGCGCTGCCGACCGCGTCACCCATGAGGTCAACCGGCTGATCCACACCACCTTCATCACGCCGATTGACCGTGAGCAAATCCATACGCTGATTAACCTCATGGACGACGTGGCCGACTTGGTCCAGGATTCTGCCGAAACCATGTCTTTGTACGATGTGCGCGTCATGACGGAGGAAATCACCCGCCTGACCGATTTGTCGGTCAAATGCTGCGAACGGGTACGCGAGGCGGTACGTCTGCTCGACTCCATCGCCGACCCCACCACGGCCGAAGCAGCCCTCAAAACCTGCGAGGAAATTGACCGCCTCGAGTCCGACGCAGACCGCGTCATGCGCAGCGCCATGAGCAAACTTTTCCGCGAAGAGCCCGACGTGCGCGAGGTGATCAAGCTCAAGGCCATCTATGAACTCCTGGAGACCATTACCGACAAATGCGAGGATGTGGCTAACCAGATTGAGGGCATCGTCCTCGAGAATTCCTGATCGCTGGGCTAGCCGTATGCAAGTACAAGCAGCAGTCTGGGTGGTGGTGTTGCTGGTCGCCTTGGCGCTGGCTTTCGATTTCATGAACGGTTTTCATGATGCCGCCAACGCCATCGCTACCATTGTCTCGACCGGGGTGCTCAAACCTGGGCAGGCAGTGGTTTTTGCTTCTTTTTTCAATTTTGTCGCGATTTTTGTGTTTCATATGAGTGTGGCCGCCACGGTGGGCAAAGGTATTGTGCAGCCGGGTGTTGTCGATACGCATGTGGTTTTTGGCGCTCTGATTGGTGCGATTACTTGGAACGTGATTACCTGGTATTTCGGCATCCCGAGCAGCTCCTCGCATGCGCTGATCGGCGGCATTGTGGGTGCGGTGCTGGCCAAATCAGGCGGCGGGGCCTTGATCTCGGCTGGCATTATGAAAACGGTGGTATTTATTTTTCTCTCGCCGCTGCTGGGCTTCGTGCTGGGCTCTTTGATGATGGTTCTGGTGGCCAATATCTTTCGACGTAGCCGCCCGCTCAAGGTAGACAAATGGTTCAGGCGTCTGCAACTCATCTCAGCCGGCGCATACAGCCTGGGCCACGGTGGTAACGATGCGCAAAAGACGATCGGCATTATCTGGATGCTGCTGGTTGCTACTGGCTATGTCGCCGCCAGCGACGCTGCGCCACCCATGTGGACCGTTGCAGCCTGTTACTGCGCCATTGGATTGGGCACCTTGTTTGGCGGCTGGCGCATAGTGCGCACCATGGGCCAAAAACTGACCAAACTCAAGCCAGTCGGTGGCTTTTGCGCGGAAACCGGGGGTGCCATGACGCTATTTATTGCCACCGGCCTGGGCATTCCGGTCTCGACTACGCACACCATTACCGGCGCGATCGTGGGAGTCGGTTCAACGCAACGCGCCAGCGCGGTGCGCTGGGGCATGGCCGGACGCATCGTCTGGGCCTGGGTGTTGACCATTCCTGCCAGCGCGTTTGTGTCGGCCGTGGCCTATTGGATCAGCCTGCAATTGTTCTAAGCCCGCGCGGGCCGCATATTGGAAAGTTTTTCTGTGACTCTTGGTGCACTTTGGCCCGTCTGGCTCGCTTTGACCGTTCAGACAGTTTTGCTGCTTTTACTGCTGCTGCGCGGGCGTGGCGGGCCTGCGCCTGAGGACGTGCAGGCCGCTGCCCAAGTCCAGCAAGCCGTGCTTGCTGGCGTACAAGCCCAGGCCGAGCGTCTGGACCGTCTGGAGCGTGAACTGCGCCGCGAACTGGCCGAGGCCGCCCGCGCCAGCCGCCAGGAGGCCGCCCAGAGCATGGCCACGTTTCAGCAAACCCTCACGCAGCAAAGCGCCGAGGCCACGCGCACGCAAAACACCCAGATTGACACCTTTGGCCAGCAACTGGGCTTGTTGCAAAAAACGCTTGCTGACACGCTGATAGGCCAGCTCGGTGCCTTGGGTGAATCCAATGCCCGGCGCATTGCCGAATTGAGCGAGACCAGCGCGCGCAGCCTGGCCGAGGTGCGCAGCACCCTGGAGGCGCAGCTATTGCAACTGCAGTCCACCAACGCCACCAAGCTTGACGAAATGCGCGCCACGGTCGATGAAAAGCTGCAATCGACGCTGCAGGCGCGGCTTGGCGAGAGTTTCAAGCAAGTGGCTGACCGCTTGGAGCAGGTGCACAAAGGCCTAGGCGAGATGCAAACCCTGGCCCAAGGCGTGGGTGACTTGAAGCATTTGCTCAGCAACGTCAAGACGCGTGGCATTTTCGGCGAGGCGCAGCTGGCGTCCTTGCTCGAGCAGGTCTTTGTGCCCGACCAGTACGCCAGCCAGGTGGCCACCCGCCCGGGAAGCAAAAACGTGGTCGACTTCGCCATCAAGCTGCCCGGCAAGTCCGACGATGGTGCGCCGCTGTGGCTGCCTATCGACGCAAAGTTCCCCAACGAAGATTACGAGCGCTTGCTCGATGCGCAGGGACGCGCCCACTTGGCCGACGCCGACGCGGCCGCCAAAGCGCTGGAGACGCGCATCCGCCTGGAGGCCAAGTCCATCAGCGAAAAATACGTGGAGCCGCCGTACACCACTGACTTTGCCATCTTGTTTTTACCCACCGAGGGCCTGTACGCGGAGGTCTTGCGCCGCCCCGGGCTGATGGAGGCCTTGCAGCGCGATTACCGCGTGACCTTGGCCGGTCCGACCACCTTGCTCTCGATGCTCAGTTCGCTGCAAATGGGTTTTCGTACGCTGGCGCTGGAGAAACGCTCCAGCGAGGTGTGGCAGGTGCTGGGCGCCGTCAAAACCGAATTCGGCAAATTTGGCGACGTGCTGGCCAAGGTCAAGTCCCAGACCGAGACGGTGCTTAAAAGCCTGGACAGCGCCGAAGTACGCAGCCGTGCCATGGGCCGAGCCCTGAAAAAAGTGCAGGCCTTGCCCGAGGCGCAAAGCGCCGGCCTGATTGCGCTGGACAAAGACTTTGACAGCGACGCGGGGCCCGGGCTGCTGTGAGCCCGGCCAGCCAGGCGCACGATGACGGCGCGCAGGACGGCGCTGCCCCAGGGGCTGGATTGCCGCGCCTGATTGCGGGCCATGTTTGCCTGCACGCCAGCATGGTGGCCATGCGCATGGCCACGCCGCTGCTGGCACTGCGCATGGGGCATAGCGCGCTGCATGTAGGCGTCTTGTTGGCGTTTTTCTCGCTCAGCCAGGTGTTTTTATCGCTGCCGGCGGGCCGCTTTGCCGACCGCCATGGCCTGCAAAAACCGGTGCGCGTCGGCGTAGTGTTGGCGATGGCCGGCGCGCTTTTATGTTTGCTGTTTCCGGTGTTTGAATTGCTGTGCGTGAGTGCGATGTTGATGGGTGCGGCCACCGGAACGGCCTCGGTGGCCTTGCAGCGCCACGTAGGCCGCGCGGCGCGCGACAGCATGGAGTTGCGCCGCGTGTTCAGTTGGTTGGCCTTGGGGCCGGCTTTCTCCAACTTCTTTGGCTCGGTGGCAGCAGGGCTGCTGATTGACTATGGCGCCTTGGTGCTGCCAGCTTCCCTGGACTATCCCGGTTTTCGCGCAGCTTTTGCCTTTGCGCTGGTGATGCCGTTGTTCAGCGCCTGGTGCATTGCTGCTGTGGCCGAACTGGCCCCGGTGGTGGCGCCGTCAGGCCCCCAGCCCTCGGCCTGGCATTTGCTGCGTGCCGCGCCTATGCGGCGCTTGCTGCTGGTCAATTGGCTGCTGTCCTCGTGCTGGGATGTGCATACGTTTGTGGTGCCGGTCATCGGCCATGAGCGCGCATTGAGCGCCTCGCTTATTGGCACGATTTTGGGCGCTTTTGCGGTGGCTGCCGTGGCGGTACGGGTGCTCATTCCTCTCACGGCGGCGCATATCAAGGAGTGGCACGCGCTCACCGCTGCCATGCTGGCAACGGGGCTGCTGTTTGCGATGTATCCCTTTATGCAGTCGCCTTGGACCATGGGCTTGTGCTCGGTGGGTTTGGGGGTGGCGCTGGGCTCCGTACAGCCCATGATCATGAGCACCTTGCACCAGATCACGCCGCACGCCCAGCACGGCCAGGCGATCGGCCTGCGTATGGCGACCATCAATTTTTCAAGTGTGGTAATGCCGCTGCTGTTTGGCACCGCCGGCATGGTGGTGGGCGTCAGCGCGGTGTTTTGGACGGTGGGCAGCTTGGTGGCGCTAGGTGCGCATGCCGCCTGGCGCTTGCGGGCTTAGGCGCTAGGCGCGGGCGACGTGGCGTAAAAATCCTGCACCGCCTGCCAAGCCTGCTCGGCGGTATCGGCCCAGCGCAGCAGCTGCAGGTCTTGGGCGGCAATCAGGCCTTCTTCGACCAGAAAATCCCAGTTGATGAGCTGCTTCCAAAAGGCGTTGCCGACCAGCACGATGGGCAGCGGCTTGGATTTGCCGGTTTGCACCAGGGTGATGATTTCAAACAACTCGTCCAGCGTGCCAAAGCCGCCGGGAAAAGCCACCAAAGCCTTGGCACGCATCATGAAATGCATTTTGCGGGCGGCAAAGTAGTGGAATCTAAAGTTCAGCGCCGGGCTCACATAGGGGTTGGTGTGCTGCTCATGGGGCAAAGTAATATTGAGCCCCACGGTGGGCGCGCCCATGTCAAAAGCGCCCCGGTTCGCCGCTTCCATGATGCCGGGGCCGCCACCGGTGCAAATAAATAGCCGTCGGTCGGCGCTCATTTGCTGGCTGTGGCGCGCTACCAAGGCGGCAAAGGCGCGCGCTTGTGCGTACCAGTGGGCGCCTTGGGCTGCTTTGGCAGCGGCGCGTTGGTCCTGCGGCAAGCCGCTGTCCTGGGCTTTGGCTAGCAGTGCCTGGGCTTGCTCGGGCGATGCGCAGCGGGCGCTGCCAAACACGACCACCGTGTCTTCCACGCCTTGGGCGCTCAAGTCCAATTCGGGCTTGAGCATTTCCAGCTCCATGCGGATACCACGCGTGGCGCGGCGCAGCAAAAACTCGGGGTCGGCAAAAGCCAGGCGGTTGGCCTGTGGCGGCAGGTGTTTGCCCTGGTCGGAGTGGGTTTGCAGCGCCTGCCAGGCGCGTTCAAGGTCTTCGGGGGAGGGGGCTGGGGTGTTTTGCATGCCCGCCTCGCGAATTACACGCGCTTGCGGTACTCGCCCGTACGGGTGTCGATCTCCACTTTGTCGCCCTGGGCCACAAAAATCGGCACGCCGATTTCAAAGCCGGTGGCAATCTTGGCGGGCTTGAGCACTTTGCCCGAGGTGTCGCCTTTGACGGCGGGTTCGGTCCAGGTGATTTCACGCACCACGCTGGTGGGCAATTCCACCGAAATGGCTTTGCCGTCGTAGAACACGACTTCCACTTCCATGCCGTCTTCGAGGTAGTTGAGCGAATCGCCCATGTTTTCGGCCTCGACTTCGTACTGGTTGTAGTCCGCGTCCATGCAGACGTACATGGGGTCGGCAAAGTAGGAGTAGGTGCACTCTTTCTTGTCCAAAATGACCTGGTCCATTTTGTCGTCGGCTTTGAACACCACTTCGGTGCCGAAGTTGGCGATCAGGCTTTTGAGCTTCATGCGCACGGTGGCGGAGTTGCGTCCGCCGCGGCTGTATTCGGTTTTCAGAACCACCATGGGGTCTTTGCCGTGCATGATGACATTACCAGCACGAATTTCCTGGGCAATTTTCATAATCAATCCGTCAGATTGTGGGGGCTGCCAAAAGCAGCCTTAGACCGCGAAATGCGGCGGGGCGTGGTGCGAAGCGCAAATGCGTCCGCGACCAGCAAAGCCCCTCATTTTATCGTGATTCGGTCTGGCGGCGGCTTGGCCGGCTGCACTGCCTGGGCTACGGCCCCGGTGCAGGCCCGCGCAGGCGGTGCACCAAGCTGAGCAAGCGCGTGCACAAATCGTCCTGCATCCGCAGTGTTTCCGAGCGCTTGGGGGCCGATGGGGCCCAGGCAGGCCCGGCCTCCCAAGGCCATTGCAGGCCCTGCGGCCAGGGGCTGTGGGCACCCGCATTCCAAAAAGCATGCCATCCGCGTTCGCAGGCGCTTGCCCCTATAGCGTCCAGGTAGGCCTGCAGTTTGGCCTCGTGTGCGCCATCGGCTTGGGGGTAAATCTGCCAGACGCTGGGCTGGCCTGCCTGCAGCGCCTGTGCCAGCGAGTCTTCGCCGCGCACCAGATGGAGGTCGCACAGGCCCAGCAAGGCGTCAAACTGGGTTTGCGCCAGAAAGGGCAGGAAGCGGATGTGCAGCGCGCCCAGGGCCACGGCCAGGCCATCCGCCCCCGCCTCTTGGGCGTCCAGGCCTGCGGCCTGGGCCAGCGCCTGCTGCCCCGCGCCAGCGGCCACCAGCAATTGCACCGGCTGGTGCTGGCCCCGTAAAGCTTGGACCAGTGCCGCTAGCGGCGCCGTCGGGTAAGAAAAAAGCAAAACGCTGCGCTGCCCTGGCTGCCTGGGGGCGTAAGTGCGCAGCGCGGGGTCGCAATCGGTCCAGTCTGTCCGCCCGCTGGGCGCATTGCTGCGCAGCAGGCCGCCGCTCTGGGGAACCAAACCAGGGTAGAAAAAATGCTTGGTCCAGCCACGCGCTGGGCCGTGCATGACCGGTGAGGGCAGGCCGTGGCTGCGCAGGGCAAAGGACTCGGCGCTGAGGTATTCCAAATTGATCCACGCTGGCGGGCGCGCTTGCAAAGCCGCTTGCGATGCATGCCATTGCAGCCAGGCTGGCGGCAGTTCGCAGCCAAAGGCCTCTATCCACACATCGCCGGGAGGGCACTGGGCCAGGACGGCGGGGTTGGCTGCCTGGCCCCAGGGCTGCACTTCAACGCCAGGCCATAGGCCTTGGGTGGCGCCAGGCGCCATCCAGTCCAGCGGTGCGCTGTCGTCTATCCACAGACGCACCGCGTGCCCACGGGCGGCCAGCGTGGCGCACAGGCGCCAGCAGACGCCGGCGTCGCCGTAGTTGTCGATGACCTGGCAAAAAACGTCCCAGCGCAGGGGCGCGGGCAGCGTTTTGGCGGGCTGGGTGGCGGAGAGGTCCATGGCCGGATTGTCCATCGCCAGTGCGGCCCGCCAAATTGCTGGGCAAATGCTTGGACAATAGGCCCATGACCGCGTCCGCACCATCTCCCCATAGCGACGAATTGCTGCGCCAAGTGGCCGCCTTGCCCACCTTGCCCGGCGTTTACCGCTACTTTGACGCGCAGGAACAGATTTTGTACGTCGGCAAAGCCATCAGCCTGAAAAAGCGCGTGGCCAGCTATTTCCAGAAAAACCATGGTGGTACGCGTATTGGGCACATGGTCAGCAAGATTGCGCGCATGGAGACCACAGTGGTGCGCTCCGAGGCCGAGGCTTTGCTGCTGGAAAACAACCTGATCAAGACGCTCAATCCCAAATACAACATCTTGTTTCGGGACGACAAAAGCTACCCCTACCTGAAGATGACCGCCGCCAACCCCGAGCCCGCACCCGACGCAGGTGGGCGCAAAAGTGGCAAACCGGGCACCGACCCGCAGCAGTATTCGCGGGTGGCGTATTACCGGGGCGGCGTCGAGAAAAAACACCATTATTTCGGCCCCTACCCCAGCGCCTGGGCCGTTAAAGAGGCGATTTTGCTGATGCAAAAGGTGTTTCGCCTGCGCACTTGCGAGGACTCGGTCTTTAGCAACCGCACCCGGCCCTGCCTGCTGTACCAAATCAAACGCTGTTCGGGGCCGTGCGTGGGACACATCAGCGCGCCGGACTATGCGCAGGATGTGCGCGATGCACAGCGCTTTTTGCAGGGCGACGCCCAGGAGGTGCTCAAGTCACTGGAGTCGCGCATGATGGCGCATGCCGAGCGCCTGGAGTTCGAACAGGCCGCAGAGCTGCGCAACCAGGTTGCGGCGCTCTCCAACGTGCTGCACCAGCAATCGGTGGACAACGTGTCCGACCGCGACGTAGACATTCTGGCCGTCAAAGTGCAGGGCGGCAAAGCCTGCGTCAACCTGGCCATGGTGCGCGGCGGGCGGCATTTGGGCGACAGGCCGTATTTCCCGGTGCATGTGGAAGATGCAGCCGTGTTGCTCGACGACGAGGGCGCCTCGGACACCCCGCAAAGCGCCGAGTCACAGGTATTGGAGGCCTTTTTGGCGCAGCACTACATCGGCGTGCCCATGCCTTCGGTGCTGGTGGTGAGCGAGCCGGTGAACAAAGCCCTGTTGCAGGCCTTGTCCGAGCAGCACGGTTTCAAGGTAACGGCGGTGCACCAGCCGCGTGAGCAGCGCCGTGCCTGGCTGGACATGGCGCAAACCAATGCGGCGCTGCAATTGGCGCGCTTGCTGGCCGAAGAAGGCTCGCAGCAGGCCCGCACCCGGGCCCTGGCCGAGGCGCTGGACCTGGCGATGGAGGACCTGGCCCGGCTGCGCATCGAGTGTTTTGATATTTCACACACTGCGGGCGAGGCGACGCAGGCCTCCTGCGTGGTGTTTGAGCAGCATGCCATGCAAAACGCCCAGTACCGGCGCTACCGCATCGAGGACATCACGCCCGGTGACGACTACGCCGCCATGCGCCAGGTGCTTACGCGCCGCTACAGCAAAGTGGCCGAGGCGCTGGCCCAGGCTAAGCACGCCGGGCAGGTGGCCACGGGCAGCGCGCGCATGCCCGATTTGGTGCTGGTCGACGGCGGTAAAGGCCAGGTGTCCATGGCGCGCGCGGTCTTTGAAAGTTTGGGGCTGGACTTGGCGCTGATCGTTGGTGTGGAAAAGGGCGAGGGCCGCAAAGTCGGGCTGGAGGAGCTGGTTTTCGCCGACGGGCGCGACAAGGTCTACCTGGGCGCCGACTCCGCCGCGCTGATGCTGGTGGCGCAAATTCGCGACGAGGCGCACCGTTTTGCCATTACCGGCATGCGCGCCCAGCGCGCCCGGGTGCGGGTGGACGGCGGCAAGCTGGAGGAAATCCCTGGCGTAGGCCCCAAGCGCAGGGCCAAGCTACTGCAGCGGTTTGGCGGCGTGCGAGGCGTAGCGCAGGCCAGCGCCCAGGATTTGGCCTCGGTAGAGGGCATCTCGCCTGAGCTGGCCCAAGAGATTTACCGCGCGCTGCACTAGGCGTGCCACAATTGCCTGCATGTTTCTGACCATCCCCACCATCATGACCTGGACGCGCATTTGCGCGATCCCGCTGATCGTGGGCGTTTTCTACGCGCCAGAAAGCTTTGCCACGCTGCCCGAGAAAAACCTGATCGCCACCGTGATGTTCGTGGTCTTTGCCATGACGGACTGGCTGGATGGCTACCTGGCCCGCAAACTGAACCAAACCTCGTCTTTCGGCGCCTTTTTGGACCCGGTGGCCGACAAATTTTTGGTCTGTGCCTGCGTGCTGGTGCTGGTCCACCTGGGGCGTACCGACGTTTTTGTGGCGCTGATCATCATCGGGCGCGAGATTGCTATTTCGGCCCTGCGCGAGTGGATGGCCCAAATTGGCGCCACCAAAAGCGTGGCGGTCCACATGCTGGGCAAGGTTAAAACGGTGGTGCAAATGGTCGCCATCCCGTTTTTGCTCTACGACGGCACGCTGTTGGGTGTGATTGACACCCACGCCTTTGGCATCGTGCTGATCTGGATCGCTGCCGTGCTGACGGTCTGGTCCATGGTGTATTACCTGCAAAAAGCGTTACCCGAGATCCGCGCCCGCAGCCAATAGACGGCGGCGGGGCCTGGCCGGGTCGGTTTGCGCATAGAATTACGGTTTCAGGTGGGGTGATTAGCTCAGTTGGTAGAGCGGCGCCCTTACAAGGCGTAGGTCGGCGGTTCGAGCCCGTCATCACCCACCACCCAATCCCTTCAGTATTCACAACCCCCGGTTCTGAAACTGCGCCCTTCGGGGTCGCCCCAGCCAAACATAGGCCGCCAGAAAAGCTGCCGCTACCGCCACCAGTGCGGTCATGTAGGCGCGCTTGTAATGCCTCTCACTGAAGATTGCGCTGCTGCCCGGCTCGGGTAAGGGAACCGGGTCGTAAGGCAATCCGGCCGTCAAAGCCAATGCTTTCATGTCCAGCAGGTGAATGACCGGAACCTTTTTCTCCAGGAAGGCGCCGATCAGCCCGCCGGTGCGGGTGCGCGCCTGCGCCTGGGAGCGGATAAGGCCGGGGCGCAGCGCGCCGTAGTCGCCTCTCGCGCCGCCCGAGGACAGGTTCCCGCCGATATTGACAAAACAGGCCGGGGTGCCGTCCGCAAGATACAGCGCCATCCGCCGTGCGATGTTTTTTGTGAAATCGGTCTCCTCGATAAAAGGCGCTGCGCTGGCCAGGATTCGCGCTCGAAGACGCACGCGGATGTCCTCGTCCATGTCGGCGCCGACATCCCCGGCGCCGCCCAGCGAGATAGCGGCCATGGGGGTGCGGATGCTGGTGTTTTCGTGAAGCGCCTGGACCATGTCCAGCCAGGTGAAGTCGGGGTCGTTGGCGCCCCACATCGAGGCGCCAAGCGAGGCGATGACGACGGGCTGCAAGTGCATGACCTGCGCGGCACTGAGAACCGAGATGGCAAGGGCGGGAAACGATCCAGAAAGATTGACGGCAATGCGATCGCCCGGGTGCGCGCCGCATTGCTGTAGCAGGTCGACGGCAAGCGCCGCGAAATCTGCTTGGGTGGACGTGCGCTTGGCTTCGAGCACGCCCAGGGTCGTGGTCATGCCGCTGTAGCGGACCCCTATCATTCCCGTTGCGTTGACGTCCGCGCCCCGGTCGATGCGGATGCCGCGCGCCTGCTTTTCGGCCTTGACGGCGGCCATGCCTTGTTGGGCGAGGCGCGATGCCGCCAATTTTTGTGCGTGCCATGGCGTCTGGCCCCCTGCGCTGAAATGCCCCAGACACAGATACCCCGCATAAAGGATCGCTGCTGCGGCGATCAGCAGCCCATCGCGTTTTTCAAAACCTGGTGTCAGCGTGGCCACCATGCGTCCTACCAGTGCGCCGATTTGGCCAATGCCAGGACCACCAGCTTGAGCGCCACCGCCACCACCAGCATGGACGACAGCGTTTTTACCGCACCCTGGCGGTCAATTTCGTGGGCCAGGATACCGGGCACCAGGTAGCCGATGACCAGCGCGGCGCTCACCGGCAGATGGGCCTCGGCGGTCACCAGACCGCTCAGGTAGCGCAGCAGGAAGCTGACAATAATGAACACGGCAAAGCGGCGCCGGCCAAACAAGATCAGCACCTCGGACAACAGCCGGACGGCGCCCCAGGTGAGCAGGCTCAGCGCCATGGTTACGGCCACGCGCAGAGGGTCGTCCAGCATCATGGCGATGTAGCCGGGGACGATGATCCCGCCCGGCGAAATCGCAGTGATTTCCAGGAAGACGATGCTGGCTAACACGCCAAAGATGATTAGTTCGTCAGACATGGGGCGTTGCGATGGCTTGGTCGGCTGCGAAGTGCACTTGCCCTGATCCGACGATATTGCCCACAGCAAAAACCACCGCATCGTGCTCCAGCGCACGGAGCGCAGCATAGCTTCTTAGGCCAGAGATGCGCTCCGGCGAAATGCCGCGCTTGGCGAGGGCCCGTCGCATCAGCAACCGGCCGGTGCCGGCGGTGATGAACGCATCAAAGTGTGCCTGGTGCTGGACCGCAAAGTCGACGAATTGATGCAAACGCGCCGGTCGGTCGTAACGGTTGTTGACCAGCAGCATTCGGCGTCCGCAGTCCATCAGTCCCTGGGTCTGCGCCTGCGCGAGGATCTTCTGTGCCGAGGCCGGATCGTTGGCCGCCATGGCGTTGAGAAAAACCAGCTGTTTGCCAAATTTGCCGACCGAACGCTCGACCCTGAACGCGCCCGGGTCGGGGCGGTAGTGCACCATACCTGCAAGCGCCGTCTCGCGGTCGATGCCCAGGTGTTGGCATACCGCCAGGGCCAGCGCAACGTTCTCGGCGAAATCGGCGGTAGGGCCTTGCAGGCCATCACAGTTCGTTAGCACAACGCTCGTTCCCTTGGCTTTGGCGCGCTCGGCGAAGAATTCGGCGTAGGCGGTGTCGGCCGTAAACAGCTTGCCTCCTGTGGGAATGGTGTTGCTCAAGGCGTCTGCAATAGCGTCTAGTGTTGCGCCCATTTCATCCAAATGATCGGGACGGACGTTGGTGATCACGCCGATGTCCGAACGCAGCATGCGCTCTTCACTGATTCTTTGGTATTCGGGCAGGATGGCCATGCATTCGATGACCAGGACGTCGGCCTGTTGCCGGGCCGCTAGGCGCAGGATGCGCAATTGTTCTTTGATGCTGGGCTTGCCCAGGCGCGTGAGCGGAGTTTCTGATCCATCCGTGTGGATGAGTTGCGGGCAGGTGCCAGTGGTCTTGGTCAGAACGCGCAAGCCGCCCGACCGCAGCCCAGCGTCGATCAGGCGGCTCACCGATGACTTACCGCGAATGCCATTGACATGGATGACGTGGGCAATCGCCCGTCGGTGCTTGTGTGCAAGGTGATTTTCTAGAGCCAGCCACGCCAGGTAGGCGAGGCAGGCCAACACGGTGAAAGTGGTCATTGGCGCAAGGGCACGCAGTGCGTGTCCGGCTAGTAGCTTGGTTGGCGATGGATCTCGCTGCCCAAGACTTTACTAGACGGGCCGGGCCAGGGCCGAACCACCACGGCCAAGGCCGCCCCGTCAAACGGCGGGCCACACACGACCGGAGGCCCGTAGGCTATTTCAGAGCCTACGGCGAGGTACTTAGCGGCGTCGTAGGTGGTGACCGCGTAACGGCCAGCGGGCAGGTCCAGGGTGAGTTGGCTCGCAAAGCTGGGCGCAGCGTGGGATAGGGGCGCGATCCAAACCAGGAGCAGGCCGGCGAGGCTCACGCTAGAGCCGGCCGATGGCGAGCATTCAGGCAAGAAGATGGCGCCTGCGGCCCCGGCCCACGCGGGGATTGAAAGGACAGAGGAGTGCGCTGGAGCAAAGGCTGGGCCGCCGCCGGACGGTGCCGTGAAAAGCGCAGGCGCTGCCTCGCGGCCACCCGGACTGAGGCCAAGGACCTGCTGGGTGAACGCGAAAACCTGCGCACCCCCAAGTCGGTCCCAGTCTCTCATGCCGTTGCTGACACTGCGCTCAGTTCAGGAAGGCGCCGATTCCGCGCGCCTTGAGGTCGGCCAAGCTGGGAACGCCGACGGCCTCGAAACGGGCCGTGGGTGCCGCGCTGCTGTTGTGCACATTCAGGACGGCCATGACGGCCTCGAGCTGCACCCCGACGCGCATCCATAGGGGGTAGTCGCCTTCTTTGCGCAATTCCTCTAAGGGGTCACCGTCGTAAGAGGAAGCCTGGTACGGGTTTGGCGTCTCGATCAGGTAGGCCGCAGCCTTGGTCGCTTCGCCCCACTCGAGGTGCGAGAGTCCCCGAAAGGTTGGCGAACTGGCCTCAATGCGCATATCGATGCCGATGTCTCCCAGATCCAAAGCTGCATTGGCGGCTTGCTCGACGTTTTTGGGGTTGGCGATGATTAACCAAGCCAGCCTGGAACGCGGTCCGGCCTCGTGCAGGTCGAAAGCAACATGGGCGCCCTCGACTGCAATCAGCCGTGTCAGGGCGTAGGCCGTCTTTTGTGTGAGGTTGCCATCGGCCTTGCCCGGGTGGGCGCGGTTCAGATTGCGCATCTCGTAGCCGGGTAGCTTTTCTTGGGAGCTGGGGTGAATGTAGCTCGAAGGGTCCGGTGCGCCTTGGTGGGTAGAGCGCGTCAGGCGGGTGCCCACGGCGAAGGTGCGCTTTCCGGAGGCCGTGTCAAAGGTGTACTCGCCCGGCCCGAGGTCTTTGGGATCGCGCCAGCTCGCGCCCGAAGCATTTGCACGCGGAACCACAATGAGGCGTCCGCGCTGGACCACCGCCCGCTCGACGAGCAGGGTCGCGGCGATAACGCCCGCCATCTCCATATTGTGGGTACCGCCAGCTACGAAGACGGTGGGGCCAGGCACCTTGCCCTCGAGGACAAAAACTGCGGTGTCTCCGGGCGTGCCGGCGAGCGCGGGCAGCCATTGGGAAAGCCGGCGCTGGGCGGTGACGCCATTTCCCGGCTTGATTTCGCTTTGGGGCGCACCGGGTGGGGACTTCGGTTCAGGCGACAGGACGCCGCCCGCATGGCCTGCCGTCCAATGCAGCAGGGGGAGGGCAGCGACGGCCAGCGTGGTGCGTCTTCTCATGGTGGTCTAAAACTCCTTGACTAAGCTGTGGTGAGGATACCTGCGCCCCGCGATCGTCGGCGCAGCCTTTTTCCCGTGCTTCGCATCAATAACCGAGTACGGCGCCGTCGCGCCGTGGATCGGCGCCGCCGGTGAAGAGCTGGCGTTGGGGGTCGGCGACGATGCCTTGTGCACCGCCAAAGAAAAGGTCGTACTCCCCCTTGACGCTGGTGGCATAGCCCATGGCCTTGAGCTCCTCGATGGTCTGAGGCGCAATCCGGGCCTCGAGGTGAATATTTTTGTCCGAATCGCGGGTGTAAAAGCGCGGAGACTCGATCGCCTGCTGCATGGTCATCCCGTGATCGACCAGATTGGTGATGAGGATGACCATGGTGGAGATGATTCGGGCCGCACCAGGCGTTCCCAGCGAGGCGAAGACCTGCCCGTCCTTGAGCAGGATCGTCGGTGCGATGGTGGTCCGCATGCGCTTGCCCGGGGCATAGCTATTGGGCCCCTTGCTGGACCAGTTCTGCATCTCGTTGTTAAGAATGATGCCTGTACCCGGGGGAACCATGCGTGCGCCCCAAAAGCCGGAGATCGTCTGGGTCAACGCGACCATATTGCCCATCTTGTCGGCGACCGACATGTGCGTGGTGCTTGGATGCTCCTTGCTGGGCTCGCCGGCCTTGACTTCGCGGCTCGCCATGGTCAGGGGGATGTCTTGCGCGAGCGACTTGGCGTAGCCCTTGGAGAGCAGCCCCGCTACGGGAACTTTGGCAAATGCCGGATCGCCGATGTACTCAGAGTTGTCGGCGAAGCCGCGCTTTAGGGCCTCGGCGATGAGGTGCACATTGGTCTTGGAGAGCGGTGCATTCTTCGCCAGTTCGAAGTTTTCGAGAATGTTCAGGCTCTCGATAACAGTCAGGCCGCTCACAGGCGGGGGCGCCGAAAGGATGTCAAATCCGCGGTAGCTCCCGCGCACCGGATCGCGCTCTATGGCTTGGTAGGCCGCGAGGTCGGCTTTGTTGATCAGCCCGCCTTTGGCTGCCATGTCGGTGGCGATGGCATCGGCGAGCTCGCCTTTGTAGAAGACGTCGCGCCCTCCGGATGCAATCTTGCGCAGGCTCTTTGCGAGGTCGGGATTCTTGAGGACCTCGCCAGCCTCTAAGGGCAGACCTTCAGGCGCAAGAATCTTGGCGAGCTGGGGCTCTTTGTTGATGGCGCCGAAGTCGTCCGAGATGATTTGCGAAAGCGTTGGGCTGATGACAAAGCCCGCTTCGGCGAGCTCAATGGCCGGCGCCATAACCTCTTGCAGACTCTTGGTTCCGTATTTTTCGAGCGCCAGGCACAGACCGGCTACCGTGCCCGGCACGGCCACTGACAGCGGGCCCGACGATGGCCAGCGCTGACCGGTTTTGTCAGCCAGGGGCGCCATTGCGCGGTAGTCGATGGCGACCGCCTTGCGCTGGCCGGCCAGCCAGATCACCATCATGCCCTCACCACCGAGACCGTTCGCATTGGGTTCGACGACGCTGTTGGCAAATGCCGTGGCCACCGCCGCATCGACGGCATTGCCTCCGGCCTTGAGTATGGTCAGACCGGCTTGGGAGGCTAGCGGGTGGGCCGAGGCAACCATGCCGTTTCGGGCGCTGACCTGGGCGATTTTGGTCGCCGCCGCGGGCGCTTCATGGTGCAAGCCAGGGCCACTTGCGCAGGCGCTCAGTCCGATGACGACAAGAAGCCTCAGGAGCATGGAAGAAATCCGAATCCTTTTGGTATTCATATGACAACTCCTATGGGGCTTGCATCATGGTGGCGTGGAAGTACGCAGTGGCTCCGTACGGCTCATTGTTTTGCAATGCTTGTCGGTGCCTGAAGGTATTGGCCAATTCCTTTGCCCAGCACATCGGCGTAGGAGGGCATCGCGCCCACAATTAAATGTCGGTCTGGTATCTCAGAGGCATAGGCATCGAACACCGCTTGCACAGTGGCAACGTGACGGGCAACGCGTTTTTTCAGCGGCTCGCCCTCAGGGCCGAAGGGAACGAACAGCCGTCCGAGCTTGTGGGCCGCAAGATACATAGCGTCCTTGCCATCAACAATCAGTGCCTCGTTGGTCACGCCACGTAAGCGGCCCTGCGCAGGATTCGTGGACTCAAAGAGCAGGGCCAAGGTATCGGTAGCGTCGCCCAATTCTCGGTGCGACAGGCCATGCAAATTGGTCGGCGACGGTTCGACGCCGATGGCAATGTCGTCCATTTCCAGATTGAGCAAGGCGATTGAAGCGATCTTCATCGCCCTGTTGTGCGCGACGATGGCGTTGACCACCGGGTACTCGGGCGAGGCCTCGTGAAGGTCGATGGTGATATCGATCTTTTCCTTTTGGATCAGGCTGGTGATGGCAAAGGCGACCTTTTCAGTAAACGTGCCATCCGCACGCCCCGGATAGGCGCGATTGAGATTGCGTGTTTCCGAGCCTGACAATCGTTGCCCTGAAGAGGCATGCACGTAAATGTCGGGGTCCGGCCATTGGTCGGCCGGGCTGGTTGCCCTAGAGCCATAGCGGAACGAACGCGGTCCGCCGGGGGTGTCGATCGAGAACTTGCGCGGCGTGCCCTCCATGTAATCGGTGTGGGTCATGGCCGAGGCATTGGTGGTGGGAATCACATACAGCTTGCCGGCGCTAGGCATTGCGTTTTCGATGAACAACACCGCCGTCAGATACCCCGATGGTTCATTGGGGTGCGTTCCGCCCAGGATGAGGGCGCTCGCACCGGGCTTGCCCGAGTCGAGTACGTAGACCTCGGTGTCTCCGCGTGTTCCGGCGATACCGTCAAAAAATTCCGACAGTTTGCGAACCTCGGTAACACCAGGGCCTTTATGGATCACGTCAGGTTGGCGCATGGTGAGCGCATCGGGAATGACCACCCAGAGGATGGCGACGGCAACGGCCAGCACCCCCAACGAGGCCAGCAGGTTTTTGCGGTCTGTGCGCAGTGCATTCATGGGCTGTCCTCCTTTAACTCAGACGATCATCAGTGCCCGCATGACGAGCGGAATCAGGACGAGCCCGGCATTGATCTTCAAGGTGAAACTCTTTTGCGTAAACAGTTCCAAGGTGATCAGGACAATTGCCAGCACCACAATCAGACGGTAGATCAAGGTCATGGTCATACTCCGAGGAAATGCGCAACCGGATTGGCAAAGACGATCATTAGCAGGCCCACGGCGATGGCTGCGATGGCCGGCACCAGGCACAGCCGGGCGATCTTCATGTAGCTGGGTTCGCCAATCATCTTGGCAGTGACCACCGGCGTCAGTGCCACTGGCGGCATGTGGCTGCCCATGGCACCGATCAATGACAGAGCGGCCAAAACTATGATCTGGTTCTGGCCAAGCATGGCCAGCGCGAAGGGAACGCCGAGCACGCTGGCGCCGCCATATACCGAGATGCCGCCAAAGATCGGCAGAATCAGGGCCAGGCCAGCCAGCATCAGTACATCCGGTAGCGACAGCGCGCCGATAACGATGGCGCCGCGCATGCCGGTAAGCGTCATGACTTCAATCAGCATACCGACGCCAAAGAGGATGCCGATCACTGGCAAAATTTCGTTGACGCCCTCCTGCGCTGCCTTCCAGGGCTTGATCCGTTTTCCGGTGAACAGCGCCAGCGCCGAGCCGATCAGAAAGGTCAGCGGCAAGCGCGGATCGGGAAACCATTGCGGGAAAGCCTTCGGGCCTATCATCAATATAAAAACGACCAGCAACGGGAGGTATTGAACAACACCGCCATCACCGGCAGAGGAGCGGCTGCGTTCGATGACCTGCGCCAGTTTGTCCTTTTCCACGTAGCGGTATCCCAGATAGATACTGGTCAAGATCGCCAATGGAAAGGAAAAAAGCGCCAATGGCAAGTCAAAGCCTATGTAGGGCAGGTCGATGCCGCCGCCGATTGTCATGACCAGCACGTTGACCGGCGGGGCAATCATGCCGTACACCGCCGCACTGGAGATGAAGGCGCCAGCAACCAACAAAGGCAATCCCATTTCGACCAGAATTGGGGCCACGATGGCCCCAGTGCCCAGCACCGAGGCAGTGCAGGACCCCGTGATCATGCCCGGAAACATCACCACGATCGTCAGCGCTACCAGCAGCCCGAGCGGCGAACGCCCGAAAGTGACGATGATGGCCCGGGTCAGTTCCGCGAGCATGCCGTTGGCTTCGAGGATCTTCATAAAGATCATGGCGGTAATCAGCACGATCCCTACATCGAGATACCCAAACATGCCCTCGACCAATTTGTCGAGATGCAGCCCACCGTCGCCGGCAAGCAAAAGTATCAGAACGGACGTCGCCGCCAAGCTTAGCGAGACAGGCCACTTGGCGACTACGACGAGGACGACAAGCGATATCGCCATTAAAAGGACGTATAGCAGTCCAGTGGTCATGGGGAGGCTCCGTTGATCGGGAGGAAAAGAAGGGCTTGGTTCGCCTGCCCGGGTGGCGGGTTGGCCGTCAGCGCGTGCGGTGGGTGCAATCCCTTACGCTGCGGCTCTCGTCAAAGCGGCTTATTTGAACGCTTTGCTCAGCGGATCGCCAAGCTTTGATATCTTCTCGACGGTATCGAGCGTCACTTTGCTGCCAGTCAGCTTGGTAAAGAGTCCGTCGTCATTGGCCTCCCCAACCACGATGACGTAATCGCAGGCCGGTACTGCATCGGTCAAGAATTTGTCAGACATTTCACCGCGCCGACTCTTGCCGCCAATATGCAGGCCAATAATTTTCATGCCCTGCTTTTTGGCTTCAGCGATGAGCAAATTGGTGCGTTCGATTTCACCCTGGGCCGAGATGCCGGCGGCGCCGAGCCCCTTAGAGCTGGCGCCAAGCACCAGCAGCAGGCTTTTGGCACCGGCACCGGCCAATGCGGGCGCGGCGATCTTGGCATCCATTTTGTAGGGCAGTTTGGCCCGATCGAGCAGGACCTTAACCATCTCAATATCGGCACTTTGGCCCGACGATGTCAGTAAAGCGGGCTTGTCAGCGATGGGCGCCTTGAGGTTGAGGGTTTGTGCGCCAGCGGACACGGCGGCAAGCACAAGGGTGCAAAAAGCAATGGATAAGTGTTTCATACGGAATCTCCTTGGATATAGAACTTTTAGGGCGGGACTTTGCTGACGCTACGCACTCAGTGACCAAACCAGAGTCTGGTGTGCCACCGAGGCGAAGCGCTTAGAGCGCGCCCTTTTCAATAGGCCGCAACAAAGCCATCCCGACGCGGATCGGCGCCGCCAAACAGGGTTTTCTTCTTACGGTCCAACAGTGCGGCATGCACGCCGCCAAAGAACGGGTCCCAATCGCTTTTGAGCGCGATCTTGTGTCCCATCGCTTCAAGGGCGTTCTTGGTGTTGATCGAAACGCGGCCTTCCAGGTGGTAGTCTCCCGAATGCATACGAAAGAAGCGCGGAGCCATGACGGCTTGTTGAATGGACATTTTGTGGTCAATCACGTTTGAAATAACCTCTGCGACCGCACCGAGAATGCGTGTGGAGCCCGGAGAGCCCACGGTCATGAATGGCATGCCCTCTGGGTCGAGAACCAGCGTCGGGCTCATCGACGACAAGGGGCGCTTGCCGGGTTCGATGGAATTGGCCGAGCCAGGCTTGGGCACGAAGTCGTCCATTTCATTGTTCATGATGAAGCCGGTACCGGGAACCATCACACCAGAGCCGAAGAAGTGGTTGATCGTCTTGGTGATGGCGACCATATTGCCCTGCTTGTCCATGACCGACAGGCTCGTGGTTGAACCGGATTCATAGCGTGATGGGTCACCGGCTTGGACGTTGACCATCGGTTTTTTCATGTCCACGTTGGCTGCCAGCTCTTTTGCATAGGCTTTGCTGGTTAGACCGTCAAGCGGTACTTTTGCGAAATCGGTGTCTGCCGTGTACTTGGCGCGATCGGCGAAGGCCATCTTCATGGTTTCGCTCCATACGTGCAAGGCCGCTGGCGTGCCATCGCCGAGCTTGGCCATATCGAAGTTTTCAAGAATATTGAGCATCTGGATGACATGAATGCCGCCAGAGCTTGCAGGGGGCGTCGAAATAATGTTGTAGCCTCGATAAGTCCCGGTGACAGGTTTGCGCGTCTTGATCTGGTAATTGGCCAAATCCTCCTCCGTGAGGACGCCGCCCGCATCACGAACGGCGCTGACGATTCGCTTGGCCAAATCGCCCTTGTAAAAGCCGTCCTTGCCCTTTTTAGCAATCATTTCCAGTGTGGCGCCAAGATCAGGATTTTTGACCATATCGCCGGCTTCCAGTGGCAGGCCGTCGTTGGTGTAGAGCTTGGCCGTAGCCGGGAACTTGTTGATCTTGACCAGTTCTTCCGTAATGATTTTGGAAAGGTTAGCCGTGACCGGGTAGCCTTTTCGTGCCCAGTCGATGGCCGGCTGCATCACTTGAGCGCGGGTCAGCTTCTTGGAGCCATAGGTGTCAAGCGCATAAAGCAGGCCTGCGACGTCGCCAGGTACTGCACAGGCCAGACCGCCGACTACATTGGACAGGTTGTTGACCTTGCCGTTATCGGCGACCGGGTACATGTCGGCTCTAGCTGCTGCCGGCGCGGACTCGCGAAAGTCAATCACAACCGCCTCTTTCATATGGGCTAACTTGACGATCAGGAAGCCACCACCACCGATGCCCGAGGCGTTAGGTTCTAGCACGCCGAGCGCAAAGGCCGTGGCAACGGCCGCATCAATCGCATTGCCGCCTCTGCGCAGGATGTCGATGCCAACTTGCGACGACTCTGGCTTAGCGGATGCGACGATGCCTTGCCTGCCCTGGCCGTCGCGCCCGTAGAGATTGGCCGGCGTCTGGGCGCAGGCTATCCCGGCTAGGGCCAGGAGGGAAACTACGGCGAGAAATATTTTTTTCAAACAACCCCCCGAAAGAGTGCACATTAATCAGCCCAATTACATACCTAATCTGGTCACAGAGCTTAGCAGTGCCGTGAAAAACAAGAAAAAATATAAAAGAAAAAAATAGGCGGCCTGCCCGAGAGTCTTTTCAGTCCCGGCGTCTTGGTCCAGAATGAAGCTTCTGCGGGCGTCGACCTTCGACGTTCGATCCCAACCCTACAACACCGCTACAGCCATGAAGAAGATTCGTTACGCAACGCTCACCCTCCTAGCGTCCACTGTGCTTTCTGTGGTCGATGGCCTGGCGCAAGCCCAGACACAGGCGCCATCGGACGGTGCGGCAGTGGATCAAATGAAATCGGTGGTCGTCACCGGTTCGCGCATTGCAAGGCTGCAGGAGGCGCTCCCTGTAACCGTGATTGATGCTTCCCAGATGGCAACCGTTGGCAGCGTCTCAGGGGATGATCTGTTCCGCTCGCTGCCGCAGGCCGGGGACGTGAACTTCCAAGAAGCGCGCACTGCGGGCAATCTGAACGATGCGCGCGGTGACAATGCTTCCATCAATTTGCGCGGCGTTGGCACGGGTAACACTTTGGTGCTGGTCAACGGCCGACGTCTGATCCTGACACCAGGAACGCAGACAGAGAACTTTGTTCCAGTGCAGACCGCCAATACGAATTCGCTCCCGATCGGCGCAGTCAACAGGGTCGAGGTGCTTCGTGATGGCGCTGCCGCACTGTACGGATCGGATGCCGTGGCCGGTGTGGTCAATGTGCTCACAGACACCGAGTTCACTGGTGTCAAGCTGCTAACCCGCAAGGGCCAAGCCAATGGGACGGGTGAAACCAACGTCTCACTCAAATCCGGTATGGAAACCAGTGGCGGCGGTAATTTGCAGATGTTTGTCAGCTCTACCAAACGTGCCGCCTTGATGGCCAGTGACCGCACTTTCTCTGCGAGCGAAAACAAGGTGCCGCTATTGGCGGGTACCGACTGGGCGGGTGACACCAGCTTTGACAGCCGCTCCACCAGCTCGCCCTGGGGCTCTTTCACAGCGGTGACGCCAGCGGGTGCGACGGTGCTTGTAAGTCAGGGTAAGACAGCGCTGACAACGACCGGCGCTTTCCATGTGGAGCCAACTAGCAATACCGACGGTGGTTGCTCGAGTGCCGTGTACAGCGGCAATTTGTGCTTGCGCAGTGGCGGCATTACAGGCGCTACCGACCGGGCTCTGCGCTACGACGAGAATCCTGATCGTACGATCCGCGGGGGGCTTGATCGATTAAATGCATTTACCAGTTTTCGCCAGCCTATGGGTGAGAACGAGATTTTCGGAGAGGCCAGTGTTTACCAGGCCAAGCTTGACGGCATGCGCGAGCAGTCGGCGCCTATTTCAAGCGCAGTGATTACGATCCCGGCCTCTAACTACTGGAACCCATTTGGGCCGAGCACGAGCCCCAATCGCCTTCCTAACCTGACCGGCGTTCCGAACGAGGGCCTGCCGATCCGGATCACTAACTACCGTCCAGTCGACACGGGCCCACGCACGTTCACTGTTTCGGACAGCATGGGACGCGGCCTGCTGGGCATGCGCGGCGATATCGGCAAGTTCGCATGGGAAAGTGCTATCACCTACGCCAGCGCCCGAACCGATGACAATACACACAACGCGATCAGCAACACTTTGTTCCAGAAACAGTTGGGACTCAACACCGCAGATGCCTACAACCCCTTCAATGGGGGCACGCAAGGCAATTATTCTGCCGGAGACGGAACGCCCAACCCCTATTCCGCGATCGCTCCTTTCCTTGTAGATGTGCATCGCATTAGCACCACCACCTTGACCACCTTAGACGGCCGCTTCACCACGCCTGAGCTTTTCCGCCTGGACAGCGGTAATGTTGGCTTGGCTGTAGGCTTCGAATGGCGCCGGGAAACCTACCAAGACGACCGTGACAGTCGCCTGGACGGAACCATCAAGTACACCGATTCGGTATCTGGCCGTGTTTACGATACCGACATCATGGGGGCCAGCGCCTCGCCCGATGTCAGCGCCAGCCGCTCGGTGATCGGCGCCTATGCGGAACTTGCCGTGCCCCTGGTGAGTCCGGCTATGGACGTACCGGCCATCCGATCGCTCGACCTGCAGATCGCGGCCCGTGCCGAAAACTATTCCGACTTCGGCGGTGTCGCCAAACCCAAGGTGGCCGCACTTTGGGAAGTGATGAGTGGTGTGCGCGTGCGCAGTTCGTGGTCAGAGAGCTTTCGCGCACCCAACTTGCCCCAGTTCTACAGCGACGGCACCTCGGTCTCCAATACGCGTACCGATTGGTCTTCCTGCCGCTTGACGGCGACCACCTGCTCCGGTGTATCGACGTTAGAGGTGCGTGCCGGCAACAACGGACTGCAGCCCGAGAATTCGGAGACCAATTCGGTCGGTATGGCACTGCAGCCCTATAAATGGCTGGGAGCCACTTTCGACTCGTGGAGAATCAAGTCGACGGGCGTCATTGGCATTCTTGGCGGCCAAAATCAGCTGATCTATGACTACTATTTGCGCCTTGCCGGTAGTTCGAACCCCAACGTAGTGCGGATGGCCCCGGTTGGAACCCAGGCTATCGGAGCCGTGGATCGCGTCAACGACAACTACTTTAACCTGGGCCCACGCACTATTGAGGGCTGGGACGCCTCTCTCGCTATGGACAGTGGCAGCACCGAACACGGACGCTTCCGTTTGAACGCGAGTGTGGCTAAGCTCGAAAAATACTACCAATCGCCTTCAGACATTCAGCAAAAGCTGATGGACGCGAATGCGGCTGGCAAGCTCGGAACTGGCGTAACCATCACCCAAGCCGGCGACCTTGTCGGGCAAGATGGCAATCCACGTTGGCGCTGGGGTGCCAACTTGGTGTGGGACAAAGGCACAGTGACGATGGGTATGAGCGTAAACACTGTAGGCTCTTACTACGACTCGGGTGCGGCCGTGGTCAACGGTAACACCTACGAGGTGCCGAGCTGGACAACGACCAATGCCTTCGCCCAGTACCGCATGCCCAAGGATGGCAGCTTGCTAGGCGAGACCGAATTTCGCATCGGAGCACGCAACCTGTTTGACAAGGCACCTCCGGTTACGTCCGCAAACTACGGTTTTAACGGCGCCTTGCACGATGCGGTGGGTCGCTACATCTACGTCGAAATCTCCCGCGCCCTCTGATCCGTTCGTCCCGCCCATGGAACGGAGCGCTGTCGCCATAAAATCGACAGGCACAAAGGCGGGAGGTGCTTGTTGAAATATTTCGTTGGAGCGTTCCTGATAGCCCTTGGCGGGCTTATGCATTCGGGCGTCGCATGGGCTGAGGAGGTCACGATCACCTCGGTGGGACAGACTTCGGACGGCATGCTGGTTAAGGTCCTGATGAAAGGCTTGGCGGTCGACCCACGCTATGACTCGGGCTTGTCTGCACAGGCCTTGGGCACCCAGAAAGCGATCATCGTTGTCGTTGGTGGAAGTGCCAAAGGTCTGGGCGCCGCCGGCGTTACGCTGGATCAGGAACGATTACGCGCCAAACTGCTGCTGCAAGAAGCCCGCAAGCGAGGCATACGTGTGCTGCTAATGCATATTGGTGGCGCGCGTCGGCGCGGTGAACTTTCCGATACCTTCATCGAAGCCACTGCAGGCTTTGCTGATCGATTGATCGTCGTTGCCTCAGGCAACCTTGACGGAATTTTCACCCGGGGCCGCTCACCGGGTGCGACCTTGACCGAAGTCGAAAGCCCCCGCGCTGCCGTGCCGGTCCTGGGAGCGACCCTCGAAGACTGGGGTGTGAAGTGAGGTTTGGCCTTGGTTGCCAACGCCCGGCCGCGCTCGGTAGGGAGAATCGGGGCGCAACGAGTTATGCCTGAGGCGGACCCCATCCGGTGGCGAATGCGCCGCACCCTGGCCGTCGGCTGCCTCTGCATCGTTCTCTGGATGGCGACCCTGCAAATTAGGGGGAGTGCGGTCTTTTATTACCTGGAACGATTCGCACTGCACGACGATGGCCGCTATCTCCTGGCCTCGGCAACCACTTTGGTGAGCTTAAATACCTTGCGCGCAGTCTTTTTGTATGTCGGCTGGTTCAACCTAGGCGAAAGCCTGGGTCAGCTGTCGAACCGATGGAGGCGCCTTTCCTGGCTGGTGCCACTGCTGGGCGTACCGTGCTGCTACATGCTGCTCTCCCAGGTTCAGGGCGGCCTCTCTTTGCATTTTGGCGCGCCCGCGGTTTTTAGCATTGTCACCGTCATGGTCATGCAGATAACCACGCGCGAGCTCAAAGGCTGGATTGCTCGGCTGCTGGTCATCGCCTTGCTGGTTTTCGCTGTCCAATGGCTGGACCTTGCCCCGATGTTGTCGCATTGGGGCTTTGGCGGCGGAGAACTGTCGTCGGCTGTCAAAGAGTTCGCCCTGGTGGCGGACTGGGATTGGGTGCTGGACGCGCTTTCCTTTGGCATGTTCTTTTCGGCGGCAGCCGGTGGGGTGGCTGCTGCCGCGCTTTTGGTCGGTGCCAGCCAACACAATGCAAACCTGAAGAAAATCCGGGAGCGGGACCTGGAGATCGCCGAGCTGCGCGAGGAGGCAATCCGGATCCGGAGCCACCGCGAAGTCCAGCAACTGGTCCATGACCTGGCACGTCCTTTGACCACCATCCTGGGCATGGCCGATGTCATCGCCGACAGCCTGCCAGCGGGAGATCTGCAGCGTTATGCCGAACGGATTTCGGGCAGCGGCGCCAATATGAATCAGATGATCAATGAATTGCTCAGGGAGGAGGCGCGCCAGAGTGTCCCGGTGTCGGCGCTCTTTGAGTATGTTCTGAGCCAAATCAGCGCTTTTGAATGGCGACATTCGGTGACCGTGTCGGCAGACGAAAAGGTGCTCGCCCAGCGTATCCACATTAACCAGATCCGGCTTTCCAGAGCCATTGTCAATCTTTTGGACAATGCGAATCTGGCAGTGCGGGATGCGCCAGTCAAGTCGATTCGCTTGTCCGCAACCCTGGACGGGCCAAGCTTGCTGCTTTCGGTTATTGACAGCGGGCCTGGGTTTTCGGAGATCGTCTCGTCGCGTACGCGGGGCGTCTCCAAATGGGGATCGACCGGGTTCGGCTTGGCGTTTGTCGAGGAGGTTGCTAAAAACCACGGTGGCAGCCTGCTGATCACCAATGGCGCGGTCGCAGGGGCCGTCGTAAGCTTGCAGTTGCCGGTAAGCAAAGAGGATTCATGATGCCATTTACCTTATGCGGCCTAGACGATGACGAATCCATTTTGTGCACGCTGGAGGCTATGGCCAAGACGCAGGGTTGGTTGTTCCTGGGTACAACGCGCGTCGAGCAATGTCTGGCATGGGTCGGTCAGGAAGACATCGATATGTTCCTGCTCGACTACCACATGCCAGGCGCCAACGGGCTGGACGTGCTTAGCCAAATCAAAGCCATCGCTCCTGCGCTTCCGGTACTGATGCTGACCGTCGAACAACAGCCCCGGGTCGCCGAAGAGCTTTTGGTCGCGGGTGCCGACGATTTCATCAACAAGCCTATTCATCTGGCGGACTTTCTGTCCCGGATAAATCTGCACCGCAAATTGCAGTTGTCCAAAAAGAATCCCGAAAAGGGCATTTCGCGGGAGAAAGTACGGCGCGTTTTGACCTTTCTGCGCGCCCATGAAGTTCCCGTGGAGATTAGCGCGGTGTATGTGGAGTGCGAGATGTCCTACGCCACTGCGCATCGCTATCTCGATTACCTTGTCAGGAATGGATTGGTGATCTCTGAGGAGATCCCGCGCTCGGGCAAGCTGGGGCGACCAACGCACGCCTATCGGTTTCGCGGAATCGCCTCTACCGATTCGCCGCCCGCCCTGCCGATTCTTACGCCAGGGCCCCGGCCAGCGCCGGGTCAGTAGAATAGGGCTTTGATTTGTCGTTCCGGTAATTGGAATTGGAATGGATGGTTTAAGTGCTGCGCAAGTTCAAAATTTTGTACTTGGCCGCGCTTAACGGCGAAAAACCGCGGAAATAGCCCACCGGTTCACCTCGGCAACAGCTGTTTCGGGGCAGGGCGGGGATGCATTTATCGCCCTTACAAGCCGGAGGTCGGCGGTTCGAGTCCGCCATCACCCAGCACGAAATCCGGCAAAAGGCGAACTGCAGGTTCGCCTTTTTTATGAGTTTTTGGAGATAGCGCATGTTTGAATTTGTCCGCAAGCACAACAAGGTCATGATGTTTCTCATGTTCTTGTTAATCATTCCCGCCTTTGTGCTCGTGGGTGTCGACGGTTACCGGCGCATGAACGGCCAGGGCGCAGCGGTGGCCAAGATTGCTAGCTACAGCATTACCCAGGCCGAATGGGATGCTGCCCATAAAAGCGAAGTCGACCGCCTGCGCGCCGCGCGGCCAGACCTGGACGTCAAGCTGATGGACTCGCCTCAAGCACGCTATGTCACGCTGGAGCGCATGGTGCGCGAGCGCGTGATCACCGAGGCCATGAACAGCTCTTTGCTGGCGATCAGCGACAAGCGCTTGGCCGCTGAGCTACAGCAAATCCCGGCGATCGCCGCGATGAAAAAGCCCGATGGCACGATTGACAAAGAACGTTATGTGCAATTGGCTGCCAGCCAAGGACTTACACCGGAAGGTTTGGAGGCGCGTATTCGCCAAGATCTGTCTAAGCGCCAGGTAGAAGCTGGGCTTGGTGGCAGCGCTTTTGCGCCGCAGGCGGTGGCCGACATGGGTCTGAACGCCTTTTTTGAGCGGCGTGATGTTCAGGTGGCGCGTTTTACACCGGCTGAATATGCGGGCCAAATCAAGATCAGTGATGCAGATATTGAAGAATTTTTCAAAGCCAACAGCGCTTTATTCCAAACCGCCGAGACGGTCGACCTGCAATACCTGGTATTTGATGTCGAGGCCGTCAAAAAGACGTTGACGGTCAATGACGCCGATGTACGTACCTATTACGAGCAAAACAACGCGCGCCTGCAGTCCAAAGAAGAGCGCCGCGCAAGCCATATTCTGATCAATGCCCCCAAGGACATGCCGGCGGCCGAGCGCGACAAGGCCAAGGCCACGGCGCAAGACTTACTGCAAAAAGTCAAAGCCAAGCCCGACACTTTCGCGCAGTTGGCGACCAAGTTTTCCCAAGATCCGGGCTCAGCAGTCAAGGGCGGTGATTTGGACTTTTTCGCGCGGGGTGCCATGGTCAAGCCCTTCGAAGATACGGCCTTCAGCCTGAAAAAAGGCGATATCAGCGACCTGGTGGAGTCGGATTTTGGCTTTCACATCATTCGCCTGACCGATATCAAGACGCCTTCTGTGCCGAGCTTTGACAGTGTGCGCGAGAAGCTGGTGACTGAACTCAAAGCGCAGCAGGCGCAGCGCAAATTTGCCGAGTTGGCAGAGCAATTTACCAACGGCGTATACGAACAGGCTGACAGTCTGCAGCCGGTGGCCGAGCGTCTGAAGCTCGACATCCAGACCGCCAGCGGCGTACAACGCGCAGCGGCGCCGGGCGCCAAAGGCGTGCTGGCCAATGGCAAGTTGCTGGCCGCGGTATTCAGTGCCGACGCCATCGAGAAAAAGCACAACACCGAAGCCATCGAGACCGGTCCCAGCCAGTTGGTGGCGGCCCGCGTGATCAAGCATGAGGCTGCCCGCACCCGCGCCCTGGACGAGGTACGCGCGGACGTGAAAGCCCGCCTCTTGCAAAGCCGCAGCCAGGAAGCGGCCAGAAAAGAAGGCCAAACCAAGCTCAAAGCCTGGCAAGCGCAGGCGGACGAGGGCAAATTGGGCGCTCCAATGGTGTTGTCACGCGACCAGGCGCCTGCGGTCAACCCCCGACTGATGGAAGCCATCATGCACGCCGACACCGCCAAACTGCCGGCCTGGGTAGGCCTCGATATTGGCGGCGAGGGCTATGCGGTAGCGCGGATTAACAAAGTGCTGCCCCGCAATCCGGCGCCCGCAGGCGCCAACGAGCAGGAGCGCGGCCAGGTGGTTCGCTGGCTGGCTGGGGCCGAGTCGGATGCCTATTACGAGGTGCTAAAGGCCCGATTCAAGGTGCAAATCAAGGTGCCACGCCCCTCGGACAGCACCGCGGCGGCGGGTGTCGCAGAATAAGGGTTTTCCGCAGCTTATAATTGGCGGCTACGGTGGCTGTAGCTCAGTTGGTAGAGTCCAGGATTGTGATTCCTGTTGTCGTGGGTTCGAGCCCCATCAGCCACCCCATATGAATCAAGCACTTAGCCCGGTCTTCCGGGCTTTTTGCTTATTTTTGGCAAATAGTATTCCCACGGTGGGAATACTATTTGGTCTGTCATCCTGCAAGCCGCACAACTACTGGGTTGGCGGTCAGGATTGATTTCAATGTTGACTCTTTTGCCAGCACGGCAGCTCTTTGAAGTCATCAACATTGAACCAACACCCCCGTGTTTTTTTGAGTTTTTTTGAAGTTCTTTCTGAGGTGACTTCACGCTGTCGGACACACAACAACCAAAGTTGAATTGCTGATTTCGATCTGAAGCGGCTGTTTGACTTTTGGGCTTCAGTGACTCAAATGTCGCGTTAGCAGTCATCGGACCAAGTGGGCTAGTTGTCTGCTATCGGCCATAAGCCGTCCTTGCCGTCGTGCCCGGAAATCTCGTCGCGGAGTACCTCCGAGCGGCAGGTTTCTGGCGACGCGTCTGGGCTTCTCTTTGGCTCGACCCGGCCAGATACCGACACCCGCACCGGTAGCTTCCTGGAACAGGACGACGAAGGATCTGCGCTCTTGCTTGAAGGAAGCGGAGACCACAACACCGCGACAAGCCGCAATCACCCGACCGCGAGATCCGGAACTCGAGTACGGACAAGTCCGCATCCAGCCTGTTGGCCAACCGCTACGCGGCGCTGCAGTCTTGGTGGCCGGCAGTGAGGCGCGCGACGGGCGGCCCCGATGCGGGGGCAACCCGAGGGCGCCAACTGCGTAGGCTGTGTTATATTTTTAACGATCGCATCTTCAACTGCTAATCCTGCCATGCGCAAGCCACAACCCGTGCTTCTTTCCAACCCACGAAGCGCATTCTCGGCGTCCGCCCTGAGCCTGGCCTTCACCTTCGCGGTGCTCTGGCTGGTGGCATCCTGCAGCACGACGCCAGCGGTGCCCCCGGCCGCCGCTGCACCCGGTGCGGCGGCACCGACCAAGCCGCGCTTGGTGGTCTTCATCGCGGTGGACGGCCTGCCGATGCGTCAGGTGACCGGCTACCGCGACCAACTCGGACTCGACGGCCTGGCGCGCTTCCTGGATCGCGGCACCTGGTTCGCCGAAGCGCACTACGGCCACGCCTACACCGTGACCGCCGCCGGCCACGCAACGATGCTGACCGGCGCCTACCCGCACCGTACCGGCATCATCGGCAACGAATGGCGCGACCGCGAAACGGGCGACCGCGTCTACTGCACCGGTGACACCAGCGCGACCTACATCGGCAACGAGACCGACAAGCTGGACGGCACCAGTCCCCGCAACCTGCGGGCCGAAACGGTCGGCGACGTTATGAAGCGCAGCTACCCTGGCGCCAAAGTGATCAGCGTGTCGGGCAAGGACCGCGGTGCCATCCTGCCGGCTGGCAAGACCGGCACGGCCTACATGTACATGTCTGCATCGGGACAGTTCGCATCCAGCACCTACTACATGGCGCGCCACCCGGCGTGGGTCGACGCATTCAACGCCGCCAAGCCTGCCGACCGTTATTTCAGGGCAGAGTGGAAACCGCTGCTGCCCGAAGCGGTCTATGCCCGTTCACTGCCTGACAACCATCCGGCCTACGGCACGCTCCCCGGCAAGCTGCCCATCGTGATGAAGGGCAAGGCCGAGCAGCCCGACCCGGCGTTCTACAGTGGTCTTCTGCGCAGCCCCTTCGCCGACGCGCTGACGCTGGACTTCGCGCGCGCCGCGATTGTTGGCGAAGCGCTGGGGCAGGACGACGTGCCCGACATCCTGGCCATCAGCCTGTCAGGCCACGACTATGTGAACCACGCCTGGAGCGCCGAGTCGCGCTTCTCGCAAGACCACCTGCTGCAACTGGACCGACTGTTCGCGGCTTTTTTTCAGCGCTTGGACCAGACCGTGGGCAAGGACCGCTACCTAGTGGTGCTTACGGCCGACCACGGCTTCACGCCGCTGCCCGAAGTGAGCAAAGAGCGCGGCGAGGAAGGTGGCCGCTTCAACAACACGCAGTTTCTTAACAACATCAACAAGGGCCTGGAGAAGCGCTACGGCGTACCCACGCTGGCAGGACAGTTGTCGGCATCGGGGGTCCTGATCAACCGCCGACAGCTGGCCGACAGGCAGCTTGACGCCGCAGCCGTGCAGCAGACCATCCGGGAATTGGTACTGGCCGAGCCCGGCGTGCAGGTGGCCTACACGCGGCGCGAATTCGAAGCGGGCATGGCCGATGCGGGCGCAGACGCGCCGTACTTCGCGGCGATGCAAAAGTCCTTCAACAAGGACCTGTCTGCCGACGTGCAGTTCGGTCTGAAGCCAGGCTGGATGGGCCAAGCCACCGGCACCACGCACGGCTCGCCCAACCGCAACGACACCCACGTCCCCATCCTCTTCTATGGCCCGGCGTGGGTGCCGGCAACGCGCGTCGAGCAGCGTGTCGAGGTTGTGGACATTGCGCCCACTCTGGCAGGCATGTTGGGCGTAGCGGCACCTTCGATGTCCGAAGGGCGTCTGTTGCCTATTGCTGCGGTGCGACGGTGACGCCCGGCGGCGCAGCCGCCAGAATTGGCGCCGGCCGGTCGCTGCCGAACTGATAACCGGCCGGGACAGCAGTTTCCGGGTCAGTAGCAGCGTTTGGGTATACGGAGTCAACAGTGCATCCTTCAACCGTTTGATCGGACACGGCGCGCATGGGCAGGAAGGACCGCTTTGGGTCGGATGCTGCCGATCAATTAACCCATACGGTAGTCCGCTACCAGCCTGCTGGAGCCGGTCGCAAGTGCTGTCCAATTCGCGGTTGCGGGTAGGGATTTAGTCCGGAACAGTGGTCTAGTTTGCACTGGAATGCATGGCTGTATTCGCTGGAATACGCATTCTGCTGTGACCCCTACTTCAA
>CANGNS010000021.1 GCA_947455465.1 Comamonadaceae bacterium
GCCTTGGAGACGCAAGATTTTGCGGCCCTGAACACTTCCAGCATTGCTGCATTGCAGACGGCGCAGATCGCCGCATTGACGACTGCAGAAATTATTGCTCTGAGCAATATTCAGGCTGCTGCCTTGATCACTCAGCAAGTGGCAGCCATGAGCACCTCGCAGGTAGCTGCTATAGAAGCGACAGACTTTGCTGCCTTGAGCAGCGCGAGTGTGATGAACCTGCAGACCAACCAGATCCTGGCATTGACCACCGCGGACCTGGCGGCATTGGCGACATCCCAAGCAGTGGCTTTGATGACGAAGCAAATCGTGGCCTTGGAAACTTCGGATCTGGCAGCCATCAATACCCGCAGCTTTGCAGCGCTGCTGACTTCGCAAATCGCGGCCCTGACTACGTCACAAACCGCCGCACTGACGACGGCTGAAATGCGCGCCATGACCACAACGCAAATGCAGGGCATGACGACCAAAGATATCGCAGCCCTCTCCACCACGCAGGTGGCGGCACTGACTACCTGCGGATTTACCGCGTTGCAAACCCAGGCCTTGAGCGCCAATGCCAAGTTGGTCTATACGCCTATCGTGCTTGACTTAAACGGTAACGGCATCACGACCCTGGCCATGGCCGATGGTGTGCAGTTTGATTTGCTGGCCAGCGGCCAGCCGGTGCAGACCGGTTGGGTCGCGCCAAGCGATGGCTTGTTGGTGCGAGACCTGAACGCAGATGGAACGATTAACAACGGTACCGAGTTGTTTGGTAATGCCACGGTGCTGGCCGATGGCAGCACGGCATCCGACGGCTACCAGGCCTTGGCCGAACTCGACAGCAACCATGACGGTGTGATCAGCAGTGCCGATGCGGTGTATAGCCAATTGGGTGTGTGGGTCGATAGAGATACCGACGGTTTCAGCGATGCTGGGGAGGTGCTATCTCTGGCGGACCTGGGCATCACAGAAATAGCGGTGACGGCGCAGGTCACCTCCACCCAAGACCATGGCAATACCATCGGTTTGACATCCAGTTACCAAACTGCCGACGGTGCCAGCCATTTGGCCGGTGACGTATGGTTTGCCGCGCAGGATGTGGCCAGCTACGCTGCTTTGGGCGCACTGAGTACGGCAAACGTGGCAGCTTTGCGAACCGAGCAGCTTAGTGCCTTGAGTACCGTGCAAGTGCAGGCTCTTACGACCGCAGACCTAGCCGGATTGCAAACGCAAGAGGTATCAGCATTGGGCCGAGTGGATGCGTTGGCACCCATGGTGGCCGGATCAGTGTCCAGCAACAGTACCTATGTTGCCCAGGTGGCTAGTGCTAGCGACTCGCCAGCTAGCGAACCAACGCGAGACGTTTCAGTGACTCTAGCCTCCGGTGTGGCGCAGCGTGCCAGTGCATTGGCGCAAGCCATCGGAACATTCGATTTGGCAGGAGGGCCGCGTAGCGTCTCTACGCCAACGCTCAATGCGCCGGTTGATTCGTATGGTGCCATGACGCGCACAGCCACTCTTGCGGTTGGCAATCTGGTGGATCAGATGCGCAGCTTTGAGAACCAAGCCGTCGGCGCAGCGGCTGGACAAGCCGGTATGGGTACCGCTGCGCCGTCTGCATTGACGGCGATGCAAGCGGCGCCAATAGGCATGTTGGATCCATTGAAGAAGCCGCCCCCCAATGACTTCGCCGGTTTGTCCGGTATCGACCTCAAGCGCTAGTGCCTGGCGCTTAGCGCCGATTTGGCAAGCTAAAAATAGGGTGATCGCAGCGCCAACTCAGATGCCACCTGCGGTAGGCATCCACCTCTTCAGGTATTGGCCAAAGCCTTCAGGCTACAGCGGTGGCACCGTACCACTGCTGCGGAAGTACTAATTCATCCCGGGCCTGGTAACACGCATTGTCCAGCGGATGGGGAAATTCCTGACAGTAATCCAATGCGGGCGAGCGGTCTCTGCGCAGCAAAGTGATTTCAAAAAATTGCGGTGCCATGAAACCGTTGAGATTGAGCAAGGCTCCGTGGTTGTTGGGATGGTTGTGCACCACATGAAAATCAGTGAGCAGTTTTTCAAACATAGCCTCCACCGTATTGAAAAATAGGGGATGCGCCCAGCATTCGACATAGTGAATTTCCAGCACGATGATGCGAAAACGTCGGAGCACTTCTTGCGGTGTTGCCAGAAGAGTAAGGTACTCGCCGCCCTCTATGTCCATTTGTAATAGGAGGTCTTGTTCCAGCTGGTATTCAACTTGGCTTTTCACCCATGTTTCCAAGGTGGTGTGGATGAGGTTGTTATTGGGCCCGAGGAATTTCTTGATAAATGACTTGGGCTTGAAATTAGCAGGTGGTCCATCGACTGAGTAGTCAGCCAGGTGCGACCCAATGCCGGTCTTTTGAAGTAAATCGAGCTCAAAGCTGGAGTTCACTTCTACGCCGGGCGAAAAGCAGGCCGAAATACCGCTTAGATCATCGGGCACCAAATAGCCGCCATCATGTGCGCTTCCGATGCGGATCAAAGGAAAACGGATCTGAACCGGGCGCATGGCATGGGCCAATTGCTGCAAGCGCTGAGCAGGCGTGGCGTTTTCTACATACACGCCGTTCTGGTACAAAGCCAGAGATTTAATCGGTTCCAAGGTCTACTCCGTTGTACTTGCAATCATGGTGATGTGAAGCGATCGAGGCAAGCGGCTAATGCGCACTTAAGGCGTGCGAGGCGCCAATGTGCGGCTTGCATCTTGCCCTATCTCATGCAGAAAATGCAGTATTTTTTCCGCCGCAAGATCCCAGCAATAGTGTTGGCGCACATGGTCGGAGCCGGCCAAACCTGATGCGCCGGGGAGGGCCGCCGCCGCCACGATGCGCTGCGCCAGATCTGTCACATCCGGATAGGCCCACTGTCCATAGTCGCCGTCGCTATGGCCAACCGCGTCCTTGAAAGCTTGGCAGTCCACGGGACCTAGCTTGGTTTGGATGATGTCGGCCTCGGGCAAGAAACCTAAGTATTCGGAATGGCCGCCAAAGCGGGTGCTGATGCAGGGCAGGCCGCAGGCAATAGCCTCAATCAGTGGCAGGCTCCAACCTTCGCAGCGCGAGGGATGCAAAAAATAGTCCGCCGAGTAATACAGCGTGCGCATTTGCTCGCGCGAAAAGTTGCCGGTATACACCACGATGCTGAACTTGTCCTGGTATTGCTGCACCAGCTGAATGAACTCTGGGTGCAGTACGGCATTAGTGCCGTTAATCCAGTCGGACTTGGTCAGTAGCTCTAAGCTGGCACCTTGCTCTACAGCGATTCGCAGCGCCTCAAAGGCTTCGCGGTAGCCTTTTTTTTGCTCGTATTTGCCCACCATCAAAAATTTGGTTTTACCACCGGGTGCGGGCATTGGTCTGCCGTAAGGGTTGTAAAACTTGGGGTCCACCCCTTCGGGGATGACGACAATTTTGCTGCCGTCGATGCCGCGTTCGACCATGATGTCTCTGCCCCAGTGGCTGGTGGCAAAAATATAGTGAAAACTTTCCAGCCATTGTTCATAACCGGGGTTGGGTCGGCTGGCGTCGAACACGCACCAGTAAATCTTGGTTCCCTTGAGGTTATTGGCATACACCTCAGGGAAAAAGAAAATATTGACGTCGCTGTCCACGCTATCCGACACCGCCGCCTGCACCTGGTCAAGGTAATTGTGCTTTATCAACTGAACCTGAATACTTTCAAACTGGAATGCCTGCAAGGCTTTAACCGTTTGGGAGCAGTGGGTTCCCACGCCGGTGGGGCTGTCAACGCCAAAAAATCGGATACGGGGAAACATGTAGAAATTGGACCTTTCGCCTGCTAGCCGCGAACCCGGGGCACCCAGCATTGGCCCCAGTCCAGGGGTGGCATATTGTTGACGTTGGGGAAATCCAAGGGATGTGGGGTAGTGGCAATAGCTCCGGGTGTAGCGCGCGTGCGGCTCAGAAGGCTAAGCTCAAAAATGCGTGGCGCTACGAAACCATTCATGTCTACCAGACCCATCGCATTGTTGGGGTGGCTGTGCACAATAAAGTGCGAGCGCAGCAATTTGGTGAAAGTAGCTTCTACGATATTCAGAAAATCGCCGTGGCCCCAACTCTCGACAGAATGGAACTCGATGACCATGATGCGAAATTTGGCGAGAACGCTGGCAGGGCAGGCTAGCAAGGTTTCGTATTCCGCGCCTTCCACGTCCATTTGCAAAATCAACTCGTCTTTTTGCGCATGCGGTTCGAACTGCATGACCCAGTCTTCCAAAGCCACATGGTGGCCAGCCGTGTTGCCACCTACAAATTTTTTGACAAAAGACAGGGCTTGCAAACCATCAGGCACTTTGTCCACGCTGTAATCGGCCAGATGCGAGCCGATGCCGCGCTTGAGCAAGTCGGTTTCAAAAGTCGCAAAGGTATCGACGCCAGGGGAGAAGCAGGCTTTGATGTCTTGTAGATCGTCAGGTACCAAGTAGCCACCGTCGGCCGCCGAACCCATGCGCACCAGGGGAAAAGGCGATTGCTGCGGGTGCAGCTTTTGCGCCAGCGCATCTAAACGGCCGGTCGGTGGCATGGGATCGACGAATATGCCTTGCGAAAACATGTCGTAGCGAAAATGGCCGGGTGCTTGCATGGGTGCTTCCGATCAGGTAGGTAGGCTGCTTTTGATGGTGTGCACGATCTCGTTGTTAGATACAAATAAAGCATCGTTGGCAAATTTGTGCAGCAAAGAAAAACCGGGAAGACAGGCGCTCAAGGTGGCGAAATTGATTTGCCCTTCGTACCATTCATCGTCACTGAACTCGGTATAAAAAAACCGTGTCCGACTTAAGACCTGCTGCGCACCTACCAGCAGGTCGCTCTCTGCGCCTTGTACGTCGGCCCAAATGAAATCCACCGCACCGATCTGCTTAGCGCTTGCCCAGTCGTCCAGGCGCATCATGGGCACCGGAATTTGGCGCTCGAACTTCACCCAGGGCCAGACCTCCAAATGCGACTTCGGTTTGCGGATGGAGCCTGAATGGTCCCAACCCTGCGGGTCTATGTGTTCAGCCCCCGAGCTTTGGTGAAACATGACGGTGCCGTTGTCAGCGCCTATGGCAATCTCTTCCAAACTCACCAGTGGGCTGCGTATATGGGATTTGAATTTTTGGATCGCGCGCGGGTCCGGCTCGAAACAAATGATGCGGGTGGTAGGCATGTGATGGATAAATTCAGCCGTAGTCTGTCCGCTGTTAGCGCCTACCTCTAACACCAGGGGTGACCCGCTACCACTACCGACCAAATGCTTGACTTCCTGCACCGACAGCGATTCGCCAAAGGAAAGCTGCCGCAGGGCGCGGTAGGCGTTAACAATGTCGGGATTCATAGTGCGTCCTTAGGTTTTATTGACTGCGGGCGAAGGCAATGGATAGCGTTCATGCAGCGCCTTTTCTAGCATCTCGTCTGAGGGAATAAGGCTCAGTGGTCGGCACGTCATCGCTTGTTGCAGCGCCTGCCTGGCCTGGTCATGTTCACTAAGCAAAGTTTTTGCGTAGGCCAGATGCAGCCAACTGCTATAGCGCAATGTTTGGAGTTGCAAGACCGCGATGAAATACAGACTGGCCTGGCGCGGCTGGTTTTGGTTGAGCAACATCACGCCCAGGCTGTGCGCTATGTCCGGGCGTTGCGCGTCGGTCATGCGCTCAAAGCCCATGCGCATCAGGTCCAGGGCTTGGCCCGCCTCGCCGTTTTGCATCATGGTCTGGCAGACCTGCAGGAGCATGCCGGGGTCGATAAGTTGGCGCTCTATTTGCTGCGTCATCTCCGTAAAGCTGAAGTAGGGCAGTGCGGTGGGTCGCGCAATGGGCACCAGTGGTGCGGCCTCGCCTAGCAAGCGGGCCATGCGTTGGAAGGTAGAGCCGGAAAATCCCACGATCTGACTGTGCGCCAGGATCAAGAGGTCAATCGTCCCTTCGATCATCGCATCGCGGCTACGCTCTATATTGCCGTAGGAAACCCGGCCTTCCTGGTCTTTGGATAGACTGATCCAGTCTGCGTCGCCTTCCTTTTTTTCCACATGGTGCGTTTTAGGGCGCGCATGGACATGGGTATGCGCACAGGCCAGCGCTTCGGCCTGCGGGTCGTCGGAGCACACAAAAAAAACTTCGCTCGGATGGCGCTGAACCAGAGCCAACACTTCCGCGTCACTCAGGCCGACGCGTAAATCGGTGCGGCGCAGGTGCAAGCCATGAAACGGACGCACCAAAGTATTAGAAATAAAGGACTGCACGGCGCTTTGAATGGCCTTGGTAAATTGCAGGCTGCTTAATGCTGTGTGAACCAGCGGCTGAGGAATCCAGGGCGCAATAATGGCTGGGTATAAAAATAGGTCTTTACCCTCTGGTAGACCGCGTTGCGCAAAGTCTTCCATCGATTGGTAGTCATACGCTGATTCAAAGGGAACTTGCAAAAACTGCGCGCCCATGGCGTCATGCAGCATCATTTTTGCGTCGATGAACTTGCCTGCCAAAGTGTCCAGCGCGTCGGTACGCACGTCAAACGCGTTGTCGAAAATGTCTGCAAAGGCCGCGCCGCACCAGCTGTTGATCGGCCAGTACACGGTAATGGCCAGTTCGAACCTTTCGGCAATCGCGATGCCAGATACCAATGCGTTGATGCGGTTACCTATACCGCCATCACAAAAAACATAAATCCGGCGCTGTGTTGGTGTCGGCAATGTCATGGCAGTGGCTTCACATCCCCATCCATGCAGCCTGGTAGCCTTGGTAGATGGGTCTTGCGCCTATGTCTTCCATGTAGGTCGCAATGTATTTGCCTTTTCCGCCAATGCGCTGGGGCGAGACCAGTTTGAGTTGACCAGCGTCGATATAAAAGGTTGCGCTGGTGGGGGAGTCATCTACCAGCATGAAGGTATTGGCGTTGACCAGCGGCGCTACCGCCAGGAGCTCCTTCATATGGTGCATGGCGCTGTCGTGGGGCTTTTCGACGTCCACGTCAAAGGAGTCGAGGTACAACAGGTCGATGTGGCTGTAGGGTTTGATAAGGCCAGCACACTGGTGCCGCAAAAACGTTACGCTGTCGGAGGTATGGACCTGAATCCGGCTGGAGACAATGCTTTTGCACATAGAAGTGCTCTCCGGGCTGATGTCCACCGAATGGACAATAGTGCCGGGCACGCACTCGCTGAATTTATCGAACAACATAGTACTTTGGCCTTCGCCGGTGAAGGTGCCCTGGTTGCGTACGCATCCGGTTTCTATGATGCAGGCGGGTCGCCCTAGCTTCTCTAGATGTTCAAACGCCATACGGAACGAGCCTGCACGATGTTGTAAAAGTGGCGCGGCAAAGCCGTTGAAATATTCCCAAAATGCAGCGTAGTTCATGATGTGTCGGAAGTAGTGAGCGTGGTTTATTGCAATACAGGTTTTGCCAAGCCCAGATCGATCAAAGATTGGCGGATATTTTCCACGTCAAAAGCATCTTTGCATGGCGGCGAGTACGGGTCACCCCGATGGCAAATCACGCCAGTGATCGGCGGCGGGTAATGCTCCTGGCAACCGTAGCAGTCCACCTGCGGTTGGATGGGTATAAAGCGCGCCTGGGGTGGACGTTCTAGCGGTTCGCGCAGACGGTGGTGGGCGCTGCTGAACATGGCGATCACCGGCGTATCGGTGCATGCGGCGACATGCAAGGTGCCGGAATCCACGCCCACATAGCACTTAGCGCCTGCGATGATCTCCCGCAATTCATGGATATTGAAGCTACCCAGCATGTTGAGTAAACGCGGGTGGTAATCAAATGCAATTTCATGGGTGGATCCGACCTGCACAATTTTGAAGTCGGTGCATTCAAGCAAAATATCCAAAATTTGCTTCCAGGTCGCGTCAGGCAGATTGCGACTTGGCCAAGTGTCTTTGCGCATGTGAATCACTGCGTAGGAACCGCCAATTTTTTCCTCCTGAATTGTTTTCACATTCCGGCGGTCGGTTTCTGTCGGAAAGAGTTCTAAGCGTTTGTCTTTAATTTTTTCGGCCGAGCCGTGCGAGGCCATTGCATAGGCGTCAACCACATGCATATGCGGTAGATTTTCGTATGCCAGGTCGAGGTTAATGACCCGCGCATACGGGCCTTTCGCCTGGCTATAGTCTTGCGGGGTGTAAACACGGCGCACATAGGGGTTGTTTAGGAATATCTCTGGCTTCATCGTTAGCACGTCGATGTGGCACTGCCCGCGGTGATCGTGAAATAGCTGTCGGATGATAGGCGTCGCCAGCAAAACGTCGCCGAGCGCCAACTGTCGAACCACCATATAATTAGGCAAAATTTTCATTTCAATAAAGATTTAAATTAAGGAAATTAAAATGCCCGTGCTTTGACCATTTTTACGCGTGAATAACCTAATTGTAGGGAAAATCTGCACGCTACGACCTGAATTTGTACTCCCGTTGGAATATCTTTTTTAGAATTTTCCATTTGAAAGATTCCGATCGCTAAAGATACTGCAACATTTAGCTTCCGACACTTTAGTTTTGGGGCATACTGTTTGCAATATCTTGTTCGGAATTGACCCTGGGTATTTTTCCCATTCGTTGAGCATGGCCAGATGAAATGAAACCATATAAATGCCTAGTGTGTGGAGAGTCAGCGCCACTTTACGATGTCGTTGATTTCAACAAGAGTTGCGAGGAATATCGGGGGGTATTTCTTCCGCTTTCCGGCCACCCGGTCTATTATGTCCGCTGCGAAAGCTGCAATTACACTTTCGCGCCGGAGTTCGGATCCTGGAGTGATGCGGATTTTCTGGAGAAAATTTATAACCAAGATTACGTCAAGGTAGACCCCGATTATTTGGATGTAAGGCAACGCCAAAATGCAGCCATGCTGAACAATTGGTTTGGAGCTTATCGTGCCCACATCCGGCACTTGGATTATGGCGGTGGAAATGGCTTGTTGGCCCAGTTGCTGCAGGGCGCTCAGTGGAACTCGAAATCCTATGATCCTTTTCCCTCCAACGATATACAGTTAGTAGACCTCGGAACCTTTAATCTGATCACCGCTTTTGAGGTCTTTGAACATGTACCTGACCCGCATGTCATGATGGAAAATATCAGTAGATTATTGGACGGGCCGCAGGCGGTGGTTTTCTTTTCAACCGGCATATCCGACGGTTTGATCAAGGATCATGAGCGCCTCAATTGGTGGTATGCCTCGCCGCGCAATGGGCACATTGGAATTCATACTTCGAAGAGTCTGAAGGTTTTGGCCCAAAGGCACAATATGAATTTTGGCAGCATGGGCTCGTCCTTTCATGTTTATTTTCGGCAATTCCCGCCTTGGGCGGATAAATTAACCAAGCTGTAAAAGCTGGTTTATTCTGTAAGCCATTGCAACTATTTTTATGGGAGTGTTCCATTGAACCCAGTTGATAATTTCACCGGTCTCGTTGAGCAGGCGTGGCATGGAAGCCTGGAGTTTTCCGCGCTCATCGATGCCGGTTCCCGCCTTGATGCCGTCGGCAAGCGCCCTCTGGTGGCGGTGCTCTACCGCACCTGGTTGTCGCGCAACACCTCGCCTTTCCAACATGTGGTCCACTTCAATTTGGGCGCAACCTTAAGCATCGAAAAGGACATTGCTGGCTCCGAGGCCGCCTACCGCGAGGCTATCCGTCTTGCGCCCGGTTTTGTACAACCGCGGGTGAACCTGGGCACCCTGCTTGAGGGCCAGGGCAAGATTGAAGAGGCCCTGACCGAATGGCGCTGGGTCACCGAGCACGTTTCGCCCCAGGACCCCAATAACAAGCCTTTGGTGGTGATGGCACTGAATCAAATGGGCCGGGTGCTGGAGATTCACAAGCGCCTGGACGAGGCGTCGGTGGTCCTAACCAAGAGTTTGGCGCTCGAACCCGAGCAGACCGATGTCCTGCACCATTGGGTTTCACTTCGCCAAAAGCAGTGCATTTGGCCCACCTACATCCCCCTGCCCAAAGTCAGCCGCAAGTTCATGCAGGACGCCACCTCGGCGCTTTCCATGCTCAGCATTTCCGACGATCCGCAGTCACAGCTCGCCGCCGCCCGCCGCTACGTCAAAAACAAGCTTAATTCAGACGTGCCCAGCCTGGCCAACCCCAACGGCTACGGCCACCGCAAAATCCGCATCGGCTATGCCTCAGGTGATTTTTGCTTGCATCCCGTGTCTTTGCTCACGGTAGAGCTGTTTGAGCTGCACGACCGCGAAAAATTCGAGGTCTATGGCTACTGCTGGAGCCCGGAGGATGGCTCGCCGATGCGTCAGCGCGTCATCACCGCGATGGACCATTTCACCAAAATCCACACCATGAGCGATGCCGAGGCGGCGCAACTCATACGCCGGGACGAAATCGACATCCTGGTGGACCTGCAGGGCCAAACCGCCGGCGCCCGGGCCAATATGCTGGCCTACCGCCCCGCGCCGGTGCAAATTACCTACCTGGGTTTGCCGGCCACCACCGGCCTGCCTTCGATCGACTACGTCATCGCCGACAAGTTTCTGATCCCCGAAAACGAGGCGCTTAACTACTCCGAGCGGCCCATTTACATGCCTGACGTCTACCAGGTGAGCGACCGCAAGCGCAATATCGGCCTCAAGCCCACGCGCGCGGCTTGCAATTTGCCGGCCGAAGGCTTTGTTTTCTGCAGCTTTAATAACAATTACAAATACACGCCCGAAGTTTTTGACGCATGGATGAACATCCTGCGCCGCGTGCCGGGCAGCGTGCTCTTGTTGCTGGCCGACAACCAGTGGTCTGAGGCCAACATCAAAAAAGAAGCCAAGGCGCGAAAAATAGACCCGCAGCGCCTGGTTTTTGGCCCGCGTCTGGCCCCCGAGAACTACCTGGCCCGCTACCAGGTGGCCGACTTGTTCTTAGACAGCTTCCCCTTCAATGCCGGCACGACCGCCAACGATGCGCTCTGGATGGGCCTGCCGCTGCTGACCCTGACAGGGCGCTCCTTTGCCTCGCGCATGGCAGGCGCCTTGCTGACGGCCGCAAAATTGGACACTTTGATTACCTACAACCTCAAGGACTACGAGGAAAAAGCCGTAGCGCTGGCCAATGACCCGCAAGAAATGGCCCGCTTGCGCGCCCACTTGCGGTCGGTCCGCAACCAAGGCGTGTTATTTGACACCCCGCGTTTCGTGCGTAACTTGGAAGAACGCCTGGTCCCGCTGGCCAAGCTGGCAAATTAATCCATCCGCTACTTGCCGTTGGGGTTGGCGCTGGGATTGCCGCAGACGCTGTCGCCGGGCTTTTTCCAGCACATGCAGGTGACGGCAAAGTCCTTCATCTGCCCTTTTTTGACGCCACCCACTGCACCTTGGCGTGTGGCTGCGCTGGGCACATACAGGCGGGGCACAAAGCTCTTGCTGACCGTGCCGCCGCCCAGCAAATGGACGGTGGCGCCATGGCAGGCCAAGGGGCCCGGCAGGCCATTTTTCACCTCAATGAGCAGTTCGGTGTCAGATTGCTTGGCCCACCCTGCCGCTTGTTGCACTTTTTGCTGCTCGCTGGGCGAGAGTGCCACCTCTTCATAAGCCGTCTTGCGCTCAAACGGGGTCCAGGCATGGCCGGGCGCGCACAGACCTGCCAGAGCCAAAAAAGCTAGGGCGGTGCAGCGGCTGCGTTTCATGTCGGCAGGACCGCAATTTCGGCCTCGGTAAAGCCCGCGCGGCGCCGAGCGTCCAGGTTAAAGGGCGGTTTGAGGCCAGGGGCGCGGTGGCGCAGCGCCGCCTCGCGGTAAAAGGCCACCGGTTCCACACCGCGCTGTGCGCACAGGTGGTGAAACCACTGGTTGCCAATGGCCACATGCCCCACCTCGTCGCTAAGGATGCGCGCCAAGATGGCGACGGCCTCCTGCGCGTAGTCGGCCGCGATTTGGCGCAGCTTGGCTTGAATCACCGGCGTAGCGTCCAGGCCACGGGCCTCCAGCGTGCGCGGTACCAGTGCCATGCGGGCCAGCACATCGCCTTCGGTCGACACGCACATGGTCCACAGGCCGTCGTGGGCGGGGAAGTCGCCGTAGGCATAGCCCAAGCCGCGTAAATGGTCTTGCAAGAGCGAAAAATGCAGCGCCTCCTCGCCGGCTACCGTCAGCCAATCGCGGTAATACGCGGGCGGTAGTCCGCAAAAGCGCCAAACGGCATCGAGCGCCAGGTTGATGGCGTTGAACTCGATGTGCGCAATCGCATGCATCAACGCAGCGTGTCCGGCCACGGTGTGAGAGGAGCGCCGGGGCACCTGGCGCGGGTCGATCAGGAGCGGTCGCGCCGGGCGGCCGGGCTCAGACGGCGCCTCCAAGCGGGCTTTGGGCGCACAGCGCAGGGCGGACGCATCGGCGCACAAAGCCTGCACCGCAGCGACTTTGGCGGCGGGGTCCTGCAGCAGCCATGCGGCCAGGGCTTGTTGGCGAATTTCCATCCCTACAATTCTAGGCATCTGCAACCCCTTCAGGATTTCACGTGGCCGTCTACGAACTTGATCAAATTTGCCCCACGCTGGCCGAGTCGGCCTATGTGGCCGACAGCGCCCAGGTCATGGGCGATGTGCATTTGGGCGCGCACGCCAGCGTTTGGTTCGGCGCCGTGATCCGGGGCGATACCGAGCGCATCACGGTGGGCGAAGGCAGCAACATCCAGGACGGCAGCGTACTGCATGCCGACTTTGGGGCGCCGCTGACCATCGGCAAGTACGTCACCGTGGGCCACAAAGTGATGTTGCACGGCTGCTCGATTGGTGACGAATCGTTGGTGGGCATAGGCGCCGTCATTCTGAATAACGCAAAAATTGGCAAAAACTGCCTGGTCGGCGCCGGCTCTTTGGTCACCGAGGGCAAAGTATTCCCCGACGGCTCGGTCATCATGGGCAGCCCGGCCAAACTGGTGCGTACCCTGAGCCCCGAGCAAATGCAGGCCCTGCGCATAAGCGCCCAGCATTACATCGACAATGCCAAGCGCTACCAAACTTCTTTTCACAAAATCGCCTAGGCCCTGGCCTGGGCCAGTGCCGGGCGCTCGCGCCCTCGGCCAAGGAGCCCTGATTGTCCCAACTGCATAAATTTCTTTTCGACGGCCTGCCTGTGCGCGGCATGCTGGTCAAGCTCACCGACACCTGGACCGAAATCCTGCGTCGGCGGGCATCCAACACCGAGCACGGTGCCTACCCCGCGCCCCTGCGCGACATGCTGGGCCAAATGGTGGCCGCCGCCACGCTGATGCAGTCCAACATCAAGTTTGACGGCTCGCTCACCTTGCAAATCATGGGCGATGGGCCGGTCAAACTGGCCGTGGTCGAGGTGCAGCCCGACCTGAGCCTGCGCGCTACTGCCAGCCTGATCGGTACCTTGCCAGACCAGGCCGGTTTGGCCGACATGGTCAACGTGTCCAACCAAGGGCGCTGCGCCATCACCCTGGATCCCAAGACCAAGTTTCCGGGGCAGCAGCCCTACCAGGGCGTGGTGCCCTTGTTTGACGACCACGGCCAGCCTCTTAAGCAACTGGCCGAGGTGTTAGAGCACTACATGCTGCAAAGCGAGCAGCTCGATACCACGCTGGTGCTGGCCGCTGATACCAACGTGGCTGCCGGCCTGCTCATTCAACGCTTACCGATCCAGGGCGCGGGCAATTTGGAGGGCAGCATGGTCAGCCGTGATAACGAAGATGCCATCGGGCGCGACGAGGACTACCGGCGCATTTCCCTCTTGGCCAAAAGCTTAAAGCGCGAGGAACTGCTGGGCCTGGAGGTGGACACCATCTTGCACCGCCTGTTTTGGGAAGAGCCCATGACGCGGTTTGAGCCCCTGCAAGGCGCGCAGGGCCCGCGTTTTGCCTGCAGCTGCAGCCGCGCGCGCGTGGCGCGCATGATTGTCTCGCTCGGCGCAGAGGAGGCCAACAGCGTGATCGAGGAGCGCGGCCAAATCGAGGTGGCCTGCGAGTTTTGCGGCGTGCAATACCATTTTGATCCGGTGGACACCGCCCAGTTGTTTGTGGACGCGGCCCGCCAGAGCCAGTCAGGTAACACCGCCCATTGATGCGGTAATTGCCGCCAGGGCATTTGCCAGGCGCTGCGGGCCCTGCCCCGTCACCACGCGGTTGGGCAGGCCGTGCTCGTGCAGCCAAAGGCGCAGCAAGGCGTCGGTGCGCGTCTGCAAGGCCGGCCCGTCGCGCAAGATGCCGTCCGCCTGCCAAGGCAGGTCTGGCGCGCACAAGAGGGTAAGGTCAAACTGGCCTTGGGCGCGCAGGGCCGGGGCCTTTAAAGTGTCGTCCGAAAAATAGAGGTGGCTGTAAACCGCTGTCATCAGCGGCGTGGTGTCACAGACTAGCCAGTCGGTGGCGCTGGCCTGCGCGATCAAGGCGCCTTGGGCCTGGGCGATGCTGGCTTGTTCCTGCGCCCGTGGCGTGCGCCCGTGCACGTCGCACCACTGGCGCAAATACTCGGGAACCAGGGTGAGGGGTTTTCCTTCTTGCCGCAGTTGCTGTGCCAAACCTTGCGCCAGCGTGGTTTTGCCGGTGCATTCCGCGCCTAGCAGGGCGATTTTCATGGCGTGCGCGGGCCGATGCGCCCCGGCCCTATTTGACCAACTGCACAAAAATTTCGTTGGGCCGGACCATGCCCAACTCGGCGCGGGCTTTTTCCTCGACGATTTCCAGGCCCTCGCGCAGGTCGCGGATTTCGGCTTCCATGCGCTGGTTGACCTGCTCGGCGCGCGTGTTGCTGCGCCGCTGCGCAGCCAGCTCTTCGCTCAAGCGCGCCACGTTGGGAATGCTGCCCCGGCCAAACCAAAGCTGACCCTGCAGCACCAGCAGCAGGACAAGCAAAATAGCAGGGACGATGCGACGGTTCATCAGGTGCGCCAGCCTCAATTAACGCAGGTTGTAAAAGGCCGCGCGCCCGGGGTAAACCGCCACTTCGCCCAAGTCTTCCTCGATGCGCAGCAGTTGGTTGTACTTGGCGATACGGTCTGAGCGGCTCAAAGAGCCGGTTTTGATCTGGCCGGCATTCATGCCGACCGCGATGTCGGCAATGGTGGTGTCCTCCGTCTCGCCCGAGCGGTGGCTGATCACCGCCGTGTAGCCCGCGCGCTTGGCCATCTCGATTGCAGCAAAGGTCTCACTCAGCGTGCCGATCTGGTTGATTTTGATCAGGATCGAGTTGGCAATGCCTTTATCGATGCCTTCTTTGAGGATTTTGGTGTTGGTAACAAACAAGTCGTCACCCACGATTTGCACTTTTTTGCCCAGGCGTTCGGTCAGCAGTTTCCAGCCGTCCCAATCGCCCTCGGCCATGCCGTCTTCGATGCTGATGATGGGGTATTTGTCCACCCAGGTGGCCAGCATATCGGTCCATTGCTGCGCGTCCAGGCTCAGGCCTTCGCCGCTGAGCTCGTACTTGCCGTCTTTGTAAAACTCCGAGGCTGCGCAATCCAGGCCCAGGGCGATTTGCTCACCGGCCACATAACCGGCCTTCTCGATGGCTTCCAAAATCAGCTGGATAGCCGCCTCGTGGCCGGGCACATTGGGGGCAAAGCCGCCTTCGTCCCCCACGGCAATGCTCATGCCTTTGTCGTGCAGGATTTTCTTGAGCGCGTGGAACACCTCGGCCCCGTAGCGCACCGCCTCGCGAAAGCTCGACGCGCCAATCGGGATGATCATCAGCTCTTGCAAGTCCAGGTTGTTATTGGCGTGGGCGCCGCCATTGACCACATTCATCATGGGCACTGGCATTTGCACCGCCGCCATGCCGCCGAAATAGCGGTACAGCGGCAGGCCGGCTTCTTCCGCTGCGGCGCGGGCCACAGCCATAGAGACCGCCAGCATCGCGTTGGCGCCCAGACGGCTTTTGTTCTCAGTGCCGTCCAAGTCGATCAGGGTTTTGTCCAAAAAAGCCTGCTCCGAGGCGTCCAGGCCCAAAATGGCCTCCGAAATCTCGTTGTTGATGTGGTCCACCGCCTTGAGCACGCCTTTGCCCAGGTAGCGCAGGCGGTCGCCATCGCGCAGCTCAATGGCCTCGCGCGAACCGGTCGATGCACCCGACGGTACGGCGGCGCGGCCCATGGTGCCACTCTCCAACAGCACATCACACTCGACGGTCGGGTTGCCCCGGCTGTCCAAAATCTCCCGACCCACAATGTCCACAATCGCGCTCATCTATCGTCTTTCAAAGTTACTGGCAAAAACCGTTGTCGCTCGCCACAGCGGGCTACTGAAAATCATTTTCTAAAAAACCGTGCTTCTTGGTCACCGCATCCAGGGCCAGCAGCGTCTCCAAGAGGGCGCGCATATGGTGCAAGGGCACGGCATTGGGGCCGTCGCTCAGGGCCTGGGCCGGGTTCGGGTGGGTTTCCATAAAGAGGCCTGACACACCGACCGCGACGGCCGCACGCGCCAGCACCGGCACCATTTCGCGCTGCCCACCGCTGCTGGTGCCCTGGCCGCCGGGCAGTTGCACCGAATGCGTCGCATCAAACACCACCGGCGCCTGGGTTTGGCGCATGATGGCCAGGCTGCGCATATCGCTCACCAGGTTGTTGTAGCCAAAGCTGGCGCCGCGTTCGCAGGCCATGAAGTTGTCTTCTGGCAGGCCCGCTTCACGGGCGGCGGCGCGGGCTTTATCGATCACATTGATCATGTCGCCGGGCGCCAGAAACTGCCCTTTTTTGATATTGACCGGCTTGCCCGACTGCGCCACGGCACGGATAAAGTCCGTTTGCCGGCACAAAAATGCGGGCGTTTGCAGCACATCGACCACGCCGCTGACCTGCGCTATTTGTTCGATGCTGTGGATGTCCGTCAGCACCGGCACCTGCAACTCGCGGCGTACTTTGGCCAAAATCTCCAGGCCTTTGTCGATTCCCGGCCCGCGAAACGTGCTGCCGCTGGAGCGGTTGGCTTTGTCAAAACTGCTTTTAAAGATAAACGGGATGCCCAGGCTGGCGCAGACCTCTTTGAGCGTGCCGGCGGTGTCCATCTGCAGCTGCTCGGACTCGATGACGCAGGGGCCGGCGATTAGAAAAATCGGCCGCGCCAGGCCCACCTCGAAACCGCAAAGCTTCACGCAGCCACCTTGAGGTTCTTGCCGCCGCGCTGGTGGTCCAGCGCCGCTTTAATGAAGGCGTTAAATAGCGGATGCCCGTTCCAGGGCGTGGATTTGAACTCCGGGTGGAACTGCACGCCGACAAACCAGGGATGCACGTTTTGGGGCAACTCGACCATTTCGGTCAGTTGCTCGCGCTGGGTGAGGGCGGAGATGACCAGGCCGGCCGCCCGCAAGCGGTCCAGGAAGTGCACATTGGCCTCGTAGCGGTGGCGGTGGCGTTCGGTGACGACGTCGCCATAAATTTGGTGGGCAATCGTGCCTTGGGTCACGTCCGAGCTCTGCGCGCCCAGGCGCATCGTGCCGCCCAGATCGGAGTTGTGGTCGCGGGTTTGGATGGTGCCGTCCTTGTCCTTCCATTCGGTAATCAAGGCGATGACCGGGTTGGGGCTGTCGGGGTCAAACTCGGTGCTGTTGGCGTCGGCCAGGCCGGCCACGTGGCGGGCAAACTCAATGGTCGCCACTTGCATACCCAAGCAGATGCCCAGGTAAGGCACTTTGTTTTCGCGGGCAAAGCGCGCCGCGCTGATCTTGCCCTCGATGCCGCGCTTGCCAAAGCCGCCGGGCACCAGCACGGCATCAAATTTGGCGAGCTGGGGCAGCGATTCGGGCGTAATCGTCTCGGAGTCAATGTAGTGGATCTTGACCTTGACATGGTTTTTCATGCCCGCATGGCGCAGCGCTTCGTTGAGCGACTTGTAGCTGTCCGACAGATCCACATATTTGCCCACCATGGCGATGCTGACTTCGCCCTCGGGATGCTCGGTTTCGTAGACCAGATCGTCCCAGCGCTTGAGGCTGGCGGGCGGCGTGTTCAGGCGCAGCTTGTCGCAAATCAGGCCGTCCAGGCCTTGCTCGTGCAGCATGCGCGGCACTTTGTAAATCGTGTCCACGTCCCACATGGAGATCACGCCCCAGACCGGCACATTGGAAAACAGCGAGATTTTTTGGCGTTCTTCTTCGGGAATCGGGCGGTCTGCGCGGCACACGAGCGCGTCCGCCTGGATACCGATCTCGCGCAACTGCTTGGCCGTGTGTTGCGTCGGTTTGGTTTTGAGCTCGCCAGCGGCGGCAATCCAGGGCACGTAGCTCAGGTGGACAAACGCGCTGTGGTTGGGGCCCATTTGCAGGCTCATCTGGCGTACGGCTTCTAAAAACGGGAGCGATTCAATGTCACCCACGGTGCCGCCAATTTCCACAATCGCGACGTCGACGGCGTCGGGCTCGCCCATGCGCGCGCCGCGCTTGACGAACTCCTGGATTTCATTGGTGACATGCGGAATCACCTGCACCGTTTTGCCCAAGTAGTCGCCCCGGCGCTCTTTGTCCAGCACGCTTTTGTAGATTTGGCCGGTCGTGAAGTTGTTGGACTTGCGCATGCGCGTTTCCACAAAGCGCTCGTAGTGGCCCAAGTCCAGATCGGTTTCCGCGCCGTCGTCGGTGACAAAAACTTCGCCGTGCTGCAGCGGCGACATGGTGCCTGGATCTACATTGAGGTAGGGGTCCAGCTTGATGAGGGTGACTGTCAGGCCCCGCGACTCTAAAAGCGCGGCGAGGGAGGCTGATGCAATTCCCTTGCCCAGGGAAGACACCACACCACCGGTGACGAAGACAAATTTGGTCATGTCAGAGGGGGAACCCTGGGGTTCGGGTAGCTGGTAAGGCGCAATTATAGGTGTCTGCTACATTGCGCTTTGAAGCGGCCAGCCCTCCTGCTGGACGTGCAAAAAAGGCGCAAGCGCATGGATTTAGACGGTAAACACATTGTTTTGGGCCTGACCGGCGGCGTGGCCTGCTACAAAGCGGCCTATTTGTGCCGCCTGCTGGTCAAGGAGGGCGCGCAGGTGCAGGTCGTCATGACCGAGGCCGCCGCGCAGTTCATCACCCCGGTGACTATGCAGGCCCTGAGCAACCGGCCCGTCTACGTCTCGCAATGGGACGCCCGCGAGCCCAACAATATGGCGCACATCAACCTCAGCCGCGAAGCCGACGCGATATTGGTGGCGCCCGCCAGCGCCGACTTCATGGCCAAGCTGCTGCACGGCCGCGCTGACGATTTGCTCAGTCTGATGTGTCTGGCCCGCCCGCGCGACACCGTGCCTTTGCTGCTGGCCCCGGCCATGAACCGCGAGATGTGGGCCCACCCGGCCACGGTGCGCAATGTGGCCCAACTGCGCCAGGACGGCGCCACCGTGCTGGGCGTGGGTGAGGGCGACCAGGCTTGCGGCGAGACCGGCGACGGCCGCATGCTCGAGCCCGAGGAACTGCTCGAGGACCTGATCGCGTTTTTTCAGCCCAAGGTGCTGGCCGGCCGGCGCGTGCTGATCTCGGCCGGGCCCACGTACGAGGCCATCGACCCGGTGCGCGGCATCACCAATTTGTCCAGCGGCAAGATGGGTTTTGCCCTGGCCCGGGCCGCGCACGAAGCCGGCGCCCAGGTCAGCCTGGTGGCCGGCCCGGTGAGCCTGCCCACGCCGCGCGGTGTGCAGCGCAGCAATGTGCGCTCCGCCCTGGAAATGGACGCTGCCTGCCAGGCGCACGCCGAACAAGCCGATGTATTTATCGCCACCGCCGCCGTGGCCGACTGGCGCGTAGCCCAGGCGGCGACCCAGAAAATCAAAAAACAAGCGGGCAGCGGCGCGCCCGCCCTCGCATTCGTCGAAAACCCGGACATCCTGGCCACGCTGGCCGCCAGCGCCCGGGCGCAAAGCGGTGCCCTGTACTGCGTCGGTTTTGCTGCCGAAAGCCAGGACCTGCTGGCCCAGGCCAGCGCCAAACGACTGCGCAAAGGCGTGCCGCTTTTGGTGGGCAATATTGGCCCTGCCACCTTCGGGCAGGACGACAATGCCTTGCTCCTGGTCGACGCCCAGGGCGCGCTAGAAATGCCGCGCAGCCCCAAAATCGCCCTGGCGCGCCAATTGGTGGCGCACATCGCGGCGCGCTTACCGGCCGCCTAGCCCCTCGTTGAAGCCTTTTCCCCTATGAAAATTGACGTCAAAATTCTCGATCCCCGCCTGGCCGACCAGTTGCCCGCTTACGCCACCCCCGGCAGCGCCGGCCTGGATTTGCGTGCCTGCCTGGACGCGCCGCTAACGCTGGCGCCCAATAGCTGGCAGTTGGTGCCCACGGGCATGGCCATTTACCTGGCCGATCCGGCCTACGCCGCACTCATCCTGCCGCGTTCGGGGCTGGGCCACAAACATGGCATCGTGCTGGGTAATTTGGTAGGGCTGATTGACAGCGATTACCAGGGGCAGCTGATGGTCAGCGCCTGGAACCGCAGCACGGTGGCGTTCACCATCGAGCCCATGGAGCGCATCGCGCAACTGGTCATCGTGCCGGTGGTGCAGGCGCAGTTCCACATCGTCCAGGAGTTCCCGCCCTCTGAGCGCGGGCAGGGCGGCTACGGCTCGACGGGCAAGGCCTGAGCCTGCCGACTCAGTGCAGCGTTGGGTCCCCGGGCGCGTCCAGGGGCTCGATACGGAAAAATCCGGTGCCTGCCGAGCCCCGCTCACGCTCTTGGGTACTGGCCTCGCGCACGTCCTCCACCCGGATGCGCAGGCGGATGGCTATGCCCGCCAGCGGATGGTTGGCGTCGAGCACCACATGCTCGGGGTAAATATCGGTCACGGTAAAGAGCGCATCGCGCGGCGCGTCCGGGTTGCATCCGGCGGGCAAGGCCGAGCCTTCGATGGTCAGGCCCACCTCGAGTTCGGCGGGAAAGAGGGCGCGCGGCTCCAAGAACAGCAACTGCTCGTTGAAGTCGCCAAAGGCCTGCTCCGGCTCGATTTGCAGCTGCACCACAGCGCCCGGGCCATGGCCTTGCAGCGCCTCCTCGATGGCGGGCAGCAAATCTTTGCCGCCCACGACAAACTCGACCGGCTCGTCCAAAACGTCCAATTGCTCGCCCAAAGTGTCCGACAAGACCCAGGTCAGGGCGACTACGCAGTGTTCAGTGATTTCCATCGGACAATTGTCGCAGTTTCCCAACCCGACCCCTCAGCCAAGGCACCCCATGCACATTGACCACCAACTGCCGCTTTTAGGCGGCATCACCCCCGCGCAGTTCATGCAGCGCTACTGGCAAAAAAAGCCCTTGCTCATTCGCAATGCCATGGAGGGGTTCGCCCCCCCGGTGGACCGCGCTGAGCTATTCGACCTGGCCGCGCGCGATGATGTGCAGTCCCGCCTGGTCATCCAAAACCCGGCCCATGCGGCGCGTCCCTGGCGGCTGCGCCACGGCCCCTTTGGCCGCAAGTCGCTGCCCCCCCTCAAGCAAAAAGCCTGGACGCTGCTGGTCCAAAGCGTGGATTTGTACGACGCGCGCGTGGCCGCACTGCGCGCCCAGTTCCGTTTCGTGCCGGATGCGCGGCTTGACGACGTGATGATCAGCTACGCCTCCGACCAAGGCGGCGTGGGACCGCATTTCGACAGCTACGACGTGTTTTTGCTCCAGGCCCATGGCCAGCGCCGCTGGCGCATCGGGCGCCAAAAAGATTTGCGCCTGCAAGAGGACATGCCCCTGAAGATACTCGCCGAATTTGTACCGGAGGAGGAATACCTCCTCTCGCCGGGCGATATGTTGTATTTGCCGCCGCGCTATGCCCATGACGGCGTTGCCCAGGGTGAATGCATGACCTATTCCATCGGATTTCGGGCCCCTGCGCAAGCCGAATTGGCGCGAGAGTTGCTCCACAACCTGGCTGAAAGGGCGCAAGACACCCTGGACAGCACGCTGTACCGCGATCCACGCCAAGCGGCCAGCACCCAGCCGGCCATGGTTCCGGCCGCGCTGATGGAATTTGCCCAGTCGGCGCTGGCGCGGGCCTTGAAAGACCCGGACGCCTTGGCCTGCGCTTTGGGCGAATACCTGACCGAACCCAAACCCCAGGTGTGGTTTGACGCACCCCCCGGCCCCGTGGAATTAGATAATGGTTTGCATTTAGATCGTTGTAGCCAAATGTTGTACGACGCTCGGCATATATTCATCAATGGCGAGAGTTACCGCGCCGCCGGGCGCGACGCGCAAAGCCTGCGCACCTTGGCCGATACGCACCAGCTCAGTGCCCAAGCCTGCCAGCAATTGAGTGTGGGCGCCAAGGAATTACTGGCCCAATGGGCGCAGGCGGGATGGCTGCATGGCGCGGGCTGACTGAGCACTTTTCTGGTGCGCAAGAGTTTCTAGAGGGTTTACCCGAGGCCCGATTTTGTGCTCTTGTATAATGTCGTTCTCTGGCGAAAAGAGATCGAATGCTTTTTGTCGGGGTTTGAGCGGTTTACCGCCCAAACAATTTCCGGAAATTGTTTCGTTAACTCAAACTACTTTTTTTATTATGAAAAAATCTCTCGTTTTGGCAGCTGTTATCGCTGCTGCTGCCCTGGCCGCTTGCGGTAAAAAAGAAGAAGCCGCTCCTGCTGCTGCTCCCGCCGCCGCTCCTGCTGCTGCACCTGCCGCTGACGCATCTGCCGCTGCTCCTGCAGCCGCTCCTGCTTCGGAAGCTTCCAAGTAATAACTCGCTTATTACGAAAAAAAACCACCGCAAGGTGGTTTTTTTTCGTCTGCACGTTGCCGGGGCCGCATAGCGGCACCCGGATCAAGCGAGTTACTTCAGGTCATTGGCCAAGACTTTGACCATGTTTTGCGCGGTCTCTGAGGTGTCGACCTCGCCTTTGGCATTTTTCACCACCAGCTTGGTAATGCTGCCCTCGGCATTGAGCACGATTTGGTATTTCTCCGCCTTGGGGTCTTTGCTGTCGCTGAAGTTAAAGCTCAGCAGTTTCTTGAAGAATCCCGGCTCCGAACCATCGGCATTGGTGTAGGCGTAGCGCACAAAGTACACCCCTTTGCTGCGGTCGCGGTCTTCCACCGTAAAGCCTGAGCGGTCCAGCGCCAGGCCAATGCGGCGCCAGCTGCCGTCAAAGCCGTCTGCAATCGTCAAGCCGTGGGCCTGGCCTGCGGGGCCGGTCACGGTCGCCAACGTCCGGCCTTCAGTGCCCGCCACCATTTGGCTGGCCTGGTCGGCGCTCAGGCCGAGTTTGCGCATCAAGCGGGTCAGGAATTCGGCCTCGGTCTGCAAATCGGGGGCGCCGGCTTGCCACACTGTGCGGTCCTTGGTCTCGGTGACATACATCTCCACCATGGTCCGCTGGGTCACAAAAACTTCCGTCTCGCCGGCGGCGTTGCGGTCCATGCGGACTTTGAAGCGGTAGCGCTCGGGGCTGGAATACAGGTTGTCAAATACCTTTGACAAAGCGTTGCGCAAGAAATCCTGCGGAATCTTGGCCCGGTTTTCCTGCCAATCGGTTTCCATGATGCCCAGCTCTTTTTGCTCGACGGTCACGCTAAAGCCGTTTTCCTGCCAAAACTCTTTCAGCGGCCCCCACAGCGCTTCGGGGCTGCGCTTGACGACCAGCCAACGCTGGTTGCCCATCCGCTCCATGCGCACATCACCCAAAGCGGTGGGCACCATGGTCTTGGCGGCCGCAGCGGCCTCGGCGGTGCCGGCCGTCGCTTTCATGCCAGCGGCAGAGACGGCGCCGTTGATCACGGTGTAGCGCGAGTCCTTGGACAGCTGCGTCAGGTCCGGTGGAACGGCCAGTTGGGTGGGTTTGGAGGCGTTTTTGTAGTCGACTTTGTTGCCCTCGAACACGGAACAAGCGCCCAGGCTCAGGGCGGCGCACAGAAGACTTAACTTGAAAGTAGGTTTCACAAAGGACCTTTGTTATATAAATTTAGACCAGACCCGTCGAGGTCAGAAGGGCTTGCAGGGCCGGACGCAAATTCTCGCTCAGCGGTGTTAAGGGCAGGCGAATGGCCTCGGAGCACAAGCCCATCTTGGCCGCCGCCCATTTGACCGGAATCGGGTTGGCCTCGACAAACAGGCCTTTGTGCAAGGGCAATAGCTGCATTTGGATCGCCATAGCGGCGCGTACATCGCCGGCCAGGGCCGCTATGCACAGCTCATGCATCAGGCGCGGCGCAATATTGGCCGTGACGCTGACATTGCCGTGGCCACCGCAGAGCATGAGCGCCACGGCGGTAGGGTCGTCGCCAGAGTAAATAGAGAAGCCTTTGGGCGCTTCTTTGATCAGCCACTGGGCGCGCTCAATGTTGCCGGTCGCCTCTTTGATGCCGACGATGCCCGGCACCTGCGCCAAGCGCAGCACCGTGTCATGGGCCATATCGGCCACTGTGCGGCCGGGGACGTTGTAAAGCACGACAGGCAGGTCCACCGCCTTGGCAATCGCCGAGAAATGCTGGTACAGGCCCTCTTGGGTCGGCTTGTTGTAATAGGGGACGACTTGCAACTGGCAATTGGCGCCCACCGATTTGGCAAATTGGGCCAGCTCAATGGCCTCGCTGGTGGAGTTGGCGCCGCATCCGGCCATGATGGGAATGCGTCCGGCCGCTTGCTCCACCGCGACCCGGATGATTTCGCAGTGTTCCTGTACCGTCACCGTGGGCGACTCGCCGGTGGTGCCGACCACGCAAACGCAGTCGGTGCCCTGGGCGATGTGCCAGTCGATCAGCTTGCGCAAGGCTGGGTAGTCCACGGCGCCATCGGCCAGCATGGGGGTGATCAAGGCAACAATACTGCCCCGGATGGGAGAAAAGTTCGAAGTCATCTGGTGCTTATGAAAAAGGTGCCGCGATCGCGGGGGGCTCGAATCGATTCATTTTAGCGAGAGTGGCGGGGGCAGGGCGGCGCCGGCCAGGGGGCGTATGGCGGCAATGCGCTGCACCACGCGGGCCGGTTCCTGGGCTACCCCATGCTCGTAGGCGACGACTTGCAGACCCTGGCAAAGCTGCACGAGTTCGCCCGCTTGCAGCAAGAATTCCGGGCGCCGGGGTCGCCCTAGCTGTTCTTGGCCTGCACCAAAGGTTTCGTACAGCAACACGCCGCCGGGCGCCAAACTGGCTAGCAACTGCGGCCACAGGGGGCGCCACAGGTAATTAAAGACCAGCACGGCGTCAAAGGGAGTTGGCAGTTGCGCGGCGGGCCAGGGCGCGCCCTCCAAGTCAGCTTGCAGGAGTTGGGCTTGGGGCACCTGCGCCCGCGCGGCCTGCACGTCCATGTCCACGCCCGTGACGCGGTGGCCTTGTCCTGCCAAAAAGGCCAGGTGGCGGCCCGCCCCACAGGCGACATCGAGCACCCGGCCCTGGGGCGCAATCAGGTGCGCCCAGCGCGTCAGCCATTGAGAAGGCGCACCCAAAGGGCCGTCGTGGTGCGGATTCACCGGGGCTTGACCTCGTCTTTGAGGGCATTCATGGCCATGCGCTCGACCAGGCCTGGGGCGATCAGCTTGAGAAAGCGGCCTATTTTTCCGGTCGTGGTCATTACCACCTCGCGTTGGCGATCCTGCATGCCTGTGACGATCAGTCGCACGCAATGAGCCACGGTCATGGCGCCGTCCTCGCGCAGCCCGCTGTGGCCGGCGCGCTCCCCCTTGGCGTTGTAGCCGTGGTAGCGAATTTGGGTCAGCACCACGCCAGGGTAGGCCACCGTGACGCTCACGCCCGCATGCACCAGTTCGGCCCGCAAAGCCTCAAAAAACCCCGTCATGGCAAATTTACTGGCGCTGTAGGCCGTGCGCCCCGGCACGCCGATCAGCCCGGCCAGCGAGGACACCGCCACGATGCGGCCCTTGCGCGCCTTCAAATACGGCAGCGCCGCATGGGTACACCACACGCTGCCCCACAAATTGATTTGCATCAGGCGTTCGTACCACTGCAAATCGTCGGCAGCCACGTCTTGCAACAGCGCGTGCGCGGACACGCCGGCGTTGTTGACCAGCGTATCGATATGCCCAAAGCGCTCCACCGCCTGCGCGATCAGCGCGCGGCACTGCGCTTGCACCGAGACATCGGTCACCACCACCAGGCACTGCGCGCCCAGGCCCTGGCAGTGTTCGGCCGTGCTTTGCAGGCCGGCCAGTGAGCGCGCCGCCAGCACCAGGGCCAGGCCAGCGCCGTGGCGCTGGGCCAGTTGACGCGCCATTTCGGCGCCAATGCCGTCCGAGGCGCCAGTGATCACGACTACCTGCAGCGCGTCGTTGTGGAGGGAAACTGTCATGGCAAATCCTTGAAAAAGTGCTGCGTCCTAAAAACAGGCCCACAGCTGTTGGCTTAGAAGAACAATAAATTGCGGGTCGAAGTACAGTGAAAAAGCCATGCCCAGCGCAGCTGCCAGGGCGGTCCCCAGCGCCAGGCGGCGGCGTGTCGGAGGGCTTGGCATCGGCGGCATGGGCCCGCCCCTCAGCGGGCGGCGGCCAGCTGCGGGCTGCCGGTACGCACAATGGGCGCTTCGCGGATGGGAAGATTCACCAAGCCCGCAAATACGCCTAGCGCAATCGCCAGGTACCAGGCCAGGTCGTAGCTGCCGGTGCGGTCATAAAAATAGCCGCCGAGCCAAACGCCCAGGAAAGAGCCCACTTGGTGGCTCAAAAACACAAAGCCGCTGAGCATGGACAGGTGCGCCACGCCAAAAATTTGCGCAATCGCCGCATTGGTGGCCGGTACGGTCGATAGCCACAAAATGCCCATCACGGCACTAAAAATATAAACCGTCGCCGGGCTCAGCGGCGTGCTGATAAAGATGGCAATGACTAGCGCGCGTGAAAAATAGATGAAGGACAGAATTAGCCGCTTGGGCATGCGCTGGCCCAAGGCGCCAGAGATATAGGTGCCAAACACGTTAAACAAGCCCACCAAGGCCAGCGCATAGCTGGCCACTTGGGGGGCCAGGCCCATGTCTTTGAGATAGCTGGGCATGTGCACACCGATGAATACCACCTGAAAACCGCACACAAAATAGCCGGCCATCAAGAGCTGAAAACTGCGGTAACGAAAGGCTTCGGCGAGGGCTTGCACAATGCTTTGCCCGCCGCCGTGTGCAGATGCTGGGCTGGCAAAAGCCGGTTCGCGCAGCCCGCGCGCCAGCGGGATGATGGCCAAACAGAGAAGGGCCAAGGCCACCAGGGCTTCTTGCCAGCCCAGGGCGTCAATGAGCCGCCCCTCAATGGGCACCATCAAAAACTGCCCAAAAGAGCCGGCCGCCGCTGCCACGCCCATGGCCCAGGAACGGCGCTCGGGCGCGACATTGCGGCCAATCACGCCGTAAACCACCGCATACGTGGTGCCCGCCTGGGCCAGGCCCAGGGCTACGCCGGCTGTCAGCATCAGCTGTAGCGGCGTTTGGGCATAGGCCATGCCCAGCAAGCCCAGCGCATACACCAGGGCCCCCGCAATCAGCACCCGAAACGCACCGAACCGGTCGGCCACCATGCCCACAAAGACGCCGAACACCCCCCATGACAGGTTTTGGATAGCCATGGCCAGCGCATAGGTCTCGCGTGTCCAGTCATGGCCTTGGGTCAGCGGTTGCAACCACAGGCCAAAGCCATGGCGTATGCCCATGGACAAGGTCACGATGGCGGCGCCGCAGGCCAGGACTTGGGTGGTGGAAAGAGGGGGCGGGGGGGTGGGCTTGGTCGTAGTCACGGCATCGAATATAGCCATTTAGTGGCCTGTGCGCAGTCCACCCGGCGCAGGCCAAAGTGCCATGGTTTACAGTAACTGTCTTTATATACAGTTAAAAAGCCCTCCCACGACTACAATCGGCCCCCATGTCAGCCAAAGCACTCACCCCACCGTCCGCCGCCCAAGCCTATTCCGAAGGTTCCATCCGGGTTCTCAAAGGCCTGGAGCCGGTCAAGCAACGACCCGGCATGTACACCCGCACCGACAACCCGCTGCACGTCATCCAAGAGGTCTTGGACAACGCCGCCGACGAGGCGCTGGCCGGCCATGGCAAGAAAATCAAGGTCATATTGCACACCGACGGCTCGGTGACCGTGGACGACGACGGCCGAGGTATTCCCTTTGGTATGCACCCGGAAGAAAAAGCGCCAGTGATCGAGCTGGTGTTCACCCGCCTGCACGCCGGCGGCAAGTTTGACAAGGGCAAGGGTGGCGCCTACAGCTTTTCGGGCGGTTTGCATGGCGTGGGCGTGAGCGTGACCAATGCGCTGGCCAAGCGCCTGGAGGCCACCTCGTACCGCGAAGGCGCGGTAGCACATCTGGTGTTTCAGGGCGGCGACGTCACCGAAAAGCTGCAAGTGCGCAAAATCGCGGAGGGTGACCGCAAATCCGGCACCTCGGTGCGCGTGTGGCCCGATGGCAAATATTTCGAGTCCTCGGCCCTGCCCATGGGCGATCTGGCCCATTTGCTGCGCAGTAAAGCCGTGCTCATGCCGGGCGTGTCGGTCACCCTGGTCAACGAAAAGACCAAAGAAACCCAGACCTGGCTGTACAAAGGCGGCCTGCGCGATTACCTGACCCAGTCGCTGAACGGCGACCCGGTGATTCCGCTGTTCGAGGGTGAGGGTTTTGCCGACAGCAACAGCGATAACTTTGCCGAGGGCGAGGGCGCCGATTGGTGCGTGGCATTTACCGAAGACGGCCACCCGGTGCGCGAGAGCTACGTCAACCTGATTCCGACCAGCGCCGGCGGCACCCACGAAAGCGGGCTGCGCGACGGTTTGTTTAGCGCGGTGAAAAACTTCATCGAGCTGCACGCGCTGTTGCCCAAAGGCGTCAAGCTGATGCCCGAAGACGTGTTCGCCCGCGCCAGCTATGTGCTCTCGGCCAAAGTGCTCGATCCGCAGTTTCAGGGGCAGATCAAGGAGCGGCTCAATTCTCGCGACGCGGTGCGCTTGGTGTCTGGCTTCGTGCGCCCGGCGCTCGAGCTGTGGCTCAACCAGCATGTGGATTACGGCAAAAAGCTGGCCGAACTGGCCATCAAAGCCGCCCAAACCCGCCAGCGTGCGGGGCAAAAGGTTGAGAAGCGCAAAAGCTCTGGCGTGGCCGTGCTGCCCGGCAAGCTGACCGATTGCGAAAGCCGCGACCTGGCCTACAACGAAGTATTTTTGGTCGAGGGCGACTCGGCGGGCGGTAGCGCCAAGATGGGGCGCGACAAAGAAAACCAGGCCATCTTGCCCCTGCGCGGCAAGGTGCTCAACACCTGGGAAGTGGACCGCGACCGCTTGTTTGCCAACACCGAGATCCATGATATTTCGGTGGCTATTGGGGTGGATCCGCACGGTCCGGACGACACGCCGGATTTGAGCGGCCTGCGCTACGGCAAGGTCTGCATTCTGAGCGATGCCGACGTGGACGGCTCGCACATCCAGGTGCTGTTGCTGACTTTGTTTTTTCGGCATTTCCCCAAGTTGATCGAAGCGGGCCACGTGTTTGTCGCGCGCCCGCCGCTGTTCAGGGTGGATGCCCCGGCGCGTGGGAAAAAGCCCGCCTCCAAGGCCTACGCGCTCGACGATGGCGAGCTGGGCGCGATTTTGGACAAGCTGCGCAAAGAGGGCGTGCGCGAGGGGGCCTGGAGCATCAGCCGCTTCAAGGGTCTGGGCGAGATGAATGCCGAGCAGCTGTGGGACACCACGCTCAATCCGGATACGCGGCGGCTTTTGCCAGTGGCGCTGGGGGTGATTGATTTTGCGGCGACCGAGTCTTTAATTACCAAGCTGATGGGCAAGGGCGAGGCGGCGGCGCGGCGGGAGTTGATGGAGTTGCATGGGGATTCTGTCGATATTGATATTTGATTCGCTGCTTGGGTGTTGGCTTACTTCTCTCGGACGCACAAAGAGCTGTGGGGGCTTCCTCATGGTGGGGTACCACAAATCGTCAGCCACCATAGCCCTTTGCCCGCAGGCTACTGCGCTCATTTTCCGGAATGCTTGCTACGTAAATAAATTGCACAAAAAATATGACGGACCAAACTACTCTTGACCTGCAGGCCGCTCCCGAAGGCGACGACCAGCTTAATTTAGCCACCTATGCCCAGCGCGCTTATTTGGAGTACGCGCTGTCGGTGGTGAAAGGGCGCGCGTTGCCCGATGTGTGCGACGGGCAAAAGCCGGTGCAGCGGCGCATTTTGTATTCCATGTCGCGCATGGGGCTGGGCTTTGGCGGGGCCAATAACAACACCGGTGCCAAGCCGGTTAAAAGTGCGCGCGTGGTGGGTGATGTACTGGGCCGCTTTCATCCGCACGGCGACCAGGCGGCGTATGACGCGCTGGTGCGCATGGCGCAGGACTTTTCGCAGCGTTATCCGCTGATCGACGGGCAGGGCAATTTCGGCTCGCGCGATGGCGACGGCGCTGCGGCCATGCGTTACACCGAGGCCCGCTTGGCCAAAATCACCAGCCTCTTGCTCGACGAGATCGACCAGGGCACGGTGGACTTTGTGCCCAATTACGATGGTTCCACCGAAGAGCCCAGCCAGTTGCCCGCGCGCCTGCCGTTTGCGCTGCTCAACGGCGCCAGCGGGATCGCAGTCGGTCTGGCGACTGAAATCCCCAGCCACAATTTGCGTGAGGTGGCGGACGCCTGTGTGGCCCTGATCAAAAACCCCAAGACCAGCGACGAAGAATTGCTGGCCATGGTGCCCGGCCCGGACTATCCGGGTGGCGGACAAATCATCAGCAGCAGTGCCGATATTGCTGACGCTTACCGCACTGGGCGCGGCTCGCTCAAAGTGCGTGCGCGCTGGAAAATTGAAGACATGGCGCGCGGCCAGTGGCAACTGGTGGTGACTGAATTGCCGCCGGGCGTGAGCAGCCAGCGCGTGCTCGAAGAAATTGAAGAGCTCACCAACCCCAAAGTCAAAGCGGGCAAAAAAGCCTTGTCGCAAGACCAATTACAGCTCAAGGCGAGCATGCTGGCGGTGCTCGATGTGGTGCGCGATGAGTCGGGCAAAGAAGCGGCGGTGCGCCTGGTCTTCGAGCCCAAGACCAGTCGCATTGAGCAGCAAGAGCTCATTACTGCGCTGCTGGCGCACACCAGCCTGGAAACCTCGGCGCCTATCAACCTGACCATGGTGGGCTTGGACGGGCGGCCCACGCAAAAGTCTTTGCGCCAGATGCTGACCGAGTGGATTGCATTTCGCCAGACCACGGTGGAGCGGCGCTCGCGCCACCGCCTGGGCAAGGTTTTGGACCGTATCCATATTCTGGAAGGGCGGCAATTGGTGCTGCTCAATATCGACGAGGTGATCGCCATCATCCGCCAGGCCGACGAGCCGCGCAGTGCGCTTATGGAGCGCTTTCGCCTCTCGGAGCGCCAGGCCGAAGACATCCTGGAAATCCGCCTGCGCCAACTCGCGCGCCTGGAGGCGATCAAGATCGAGCAAGAGCTCTCCGAGCTGCGTGACGAACAGAAAAAACTGGAAGACATTCTGGACAACCCGGCCAGCCTCCGCCGGCTGATGGTCAAGGAAATTGAGGCGGACGCCAAAACCTTTGCCGATGCGCGGCGCACCTTGATTCAGGCCGAGAAAAAAGCGGTCGCAGAGATCAAGATCGTGGATGAGCCGGTGACGGTCGTGGTCAGTGACAAAGGCTGGGTGCGCGCACGCGGCGGCCACGGCCACGAGGCCGCCGGCTTTGCCTTCAAAGCCGGCGATGCGCTGTACGCCACTTTCGAGTGCCGCAGCGTGGATACGCTGATCGCTTTTGGCTCCAACGGGCGCGTGTATTCGGTGCCCGTGGCCTTGCTGCCCGGCGGGCGCGGCGACGGCCAGCCGCTGACCAGCCTGATCGAGCTCGAGGCGGGCACGCAAATCCAGCATTACTTTGCCGGCCCGGCCGCAGCGCAGCTGCTGATCTCCAGCACCGCGGGTTATGGCTTCCTAGCCACGGTGGAAAACCTGGTGTCGCGCAACAAAGCAGGCAAGGCTTTTATCACCTGCAACCCGGGCGAGTCGGTGTGTGCCCCCTCGCTGGTGGCCGGGGCCAGTTTGCCCGCCCAGGCCAGCACGCCGGCCACTGCGCAAAATGCGCCGCGCACCGCGGTGCTACCGGCCACCGATGTGGCCTGCGCCTCGACGCTGGGGCGCATCCTGACCTTCAAGCTCTCTGAACTCAAGACCATGGAAAAAGGCGGCCGTGGCTTGATGCTGCTGGACTTAGAAGGCAAAGACACCCTGGCCGGCGCCGCCGCCTACACCCGCAGCGTGCGCATTAGCGGCCTAGGCCGTGGCGGCAAAGAGCGCGAAGAAACCCTGGAAATCCGCAGCCTGAACAACGCCCGCACTGCGCGCGCGCGCAAGGGCAAGGCGGCGGATCTGGGCTTTAAGCCGGCGGCCGTGGCGCGCGTGGAATAGTGCCGGCCTTCTGCGGCGCGTTGTATTTATTCCACAGAATGGAAATCGTTTGACAAGAACTTTTATTTGCGAAACAGTAGACCGCATGTTCACACCGTCGTTTGTCCAAGTCCACGTTCAATTCGCCCATTTGGTGGGTGTAGCAACGACTATGCAAACGCTGCTGACCTGCCAAGTGCATCGAAGGCGGGCTTTGTGAACCAGTGGCAATAATTTTTTGCCAACCCGCAAAGCCCGCTTACCCAGCGGGCTTTTTTCTTGCCTCAACCATCCCACAAGGAGAATTTTCATGAATGAAGCTTTGATTTCCCTGCGCCGAGCCAAGCCTGACGATGCACCCAGTCTGGTTGCCTTGATGACAGATGAAGCAGTTTTCGGCAATTTGCTGCAATTGCCCTACCCCAGCGAAACCCTGTGGCGCGAGCGGCTGGAAGCCAAGTCCAGTAACGGTGATTTGCAATTGGTGGCCATTGCGCAAGGACAAATTATTGGCAGCGCGGGTTTACATTCGAATCTGCACGTCCGACGCCGCCACGCTATGAGTTTGGGCATTTCGGTGGCGGCGCAGGCCCAAGGGCAGGGCGTGGGCAGCGCATTGATGGCGGCTTTGATGGACTATGCCGATCGCTGGGCGGCGGTGTTACGCATTGAACTTACCGTTTTTGCTGACAATGCCCGCGCCGTTGCGCTGTATCAAAAATTCGGTTTTGTGCAGGAAGGCCTGTTACGCGCCTATGGTTTGCGCGCCGGGCGCTACCAAGACACGCTGACCATGGCCCGTCTGCATCCGCATCCGCCCGCGCGAGGTCATTAGCCTTTGGAAAAAGCTCAGTCCGAAGCCCGTGCCTCGGATTGTTTCCAGGTGTAGCTCAGCACCAGGCCTATGCTGGCGCCCGTGTTTTGCTGCACCAGTGGGCTGGCCTGGTTGGCCGCGCCGTTGACGCTGTCCACGCGGCCATAAAAAATCAAGCGCAAATCCGGGTTGATTAAGTGCGACACCGAGCCGGCCAGGCGCAGCGACAAAAGGCCGGCCTGTGCGGTGTAGGCGCTGCGGGTGGCGGTCACTTCGCTGGGACGCACGCTGTAAAACATGGATTGCATGCTTTGGTCGGCCCAGACGCCGCTGACGCTGGCGCTGTAGGACGTGCCCTCCCGCGAGCGGTGAGAAAAACTCAGCTCCGGCTCGAAAGCGAGGCCGCGCTGCGCCAGTGCGCTGTTGAGGTCAAACACGCCGCGCAGTGGCAAGTCCATGCGCCATTGGTCGGCCGGTGTGGGCCGGCTGATGTTCCAGCGCAGGCGCGGACCAAATTCCACCAGGGTGCCTAAATCGGCCATGCCTTTGCGGGCCACGGTGTCGCTGGCACGTGAGCCCAGAGAGCCGGAGGCGCCGATGTCAAGCTCCCAGGTGGGCGTTTTGAAAGCCCGCAGGCCGGCGTTGCCGCCGTCCAAGCGCAGCACCTCGCCCCGGTAGATGAAAAACGGCAAGGCCAAGGCCTGCTGCACGCGCTCGGCCGAGCCCGGGTACGCCTGCTGCGACACACCGACGGCCACCGCGCCGAGCTCCCACAGCGGCAAGTTGTTGCTGCTCTGCGCCCAGGCGGTGGTGCCCAGCAGCAGCAAGAGGCCAGCGCCTGCCGCGCATCGGGTTAGAAGCATGGGTGCGTGGGATGGGGAAGAGCTGGGGCTATTTGTTTTCATTTATGCTGGCCTTTTTTTGCTTCGTATGGTCCGAAAAGCCAGCGTTCTACCATGACTTCTATTTCACACACCGCCGCAACGGCTATGCAGTTTGCGTGCACCCAGGTGCCCTGGGCTGCCGTGCGCTATAGCCGCGAATGCACCAGCCACCGTGTGGTGCGCAACGATGTACCTCAAACCAATGACACCCACATCGACGAAGGCGCTATGTGCGAGGTGCTGCTGGACGGGCATTTTGGCTACGCCGCCACCGCAGATTTAAGCGCGTCGGGTTTGCAAGCGGCTTTCGCGCAGGCGATTGCCACGACGCGCGCCAGCAGCGCGCGCAAAGCCCACGCGTTTGCACCGCGTCAGCGCCCGCCTGTGACCGGCAACTACCGCAGCGCCCGTGCGCGCGACCTGGATGCCACCGGCCTGGCCGAGATCATGGACTGCCTGCTGGCGGCTACCGCGGCCATGAAAGGCGTCGATACCTTGGTCAACCGCATGGCCCACGCTATGCTGGTGCAAACGCAGGTGGACTATTTCACCAGCGCAGGAGGCCATACGGCGCAGAGCTTTGACATGGTCTCGCTCAATCTGTCTGCCACGGCGGCGCAAGGCAGCCAATCGCAAACCCGCAGCTGGTCACGCACCGGGCAATGGGGCGGCGAGGTGTTTGCACGCGAGGCGACGGTGCAGCAAGCACAGCGCATCGCGCGTGAGGCGCTGGATTTGCTGGCCGCCCCCAACTGCCCCAGCGGCCCCATGGACCTGGTGCTGATGCCCGACCAAATGATGCTGCAAATCCATGAATCCATCGGCCACCCCTTGGAGCTAGACCGCATCTTGGGTGACGAGCGCAACTACGCGGGCTGGAGCTTTGTGCAGCCCGAGGACTTCGGGCGCCTGCGCTATGGCTCTGAACTGATGAATATCTCTTTTGACCCGACGCGTTCCCATGAATTTGCCAGCTACGCCTACGACGATGGCGGCAACCCGGCGACCAAAGAAATGCTGATTGAGGGCGGCATATTGAAGCGTGGACTGGGCGCGCTGGAGTCGCAGGAGCGCTCAGGTATTCCCGGCGTGGCTAATTTCCGCGCGGCGTCCTGGAACCGCGCGCCCATTGACCGCATGGCCAATATCAATCTGGAGCCGGGCACCGCCTCCTTAAATGAGCTTATCGGGCAAGTCGAGCGCGGCATCCTGATGCACACCAACCGCTCCTGGTCGATCGATGATTACCGCAATAAATTCCAGTTCGGTTGCGAATACGCGCAGTTGATCGAGGATGGCCGCTTGGGCGCTGTCGTGCGCAATCCCAACTACCGGGGCATCACCGTGGACTTTTGGAACCGCCTGGCCGGCGTGGGCCGCGAGGACGAGGCCCACGGCACGCCCTATTGCGGCAAAGGCGAGCCCAACCAAATCATCCGCGTGGGGCACGCCTCGCCGCCTTGCTTGTTCCGGGGCGTGGAAGTTTTTGGAGGCCAGGCATGAGCACGCCCATTTTTTCGCAGGCCGTGGCCGCGCATTTCGACCAACTTTGCAGCCTGCTGTTTGAGAACCTGCTCAGCGGCGAGGACCTGAGCGCCAATTTGGCGGCCGAGGACACTCTGTTTTTACGCCTCAATAACAACCGGGTGCGCCAAAACACCGATGTCAGCCAGTGTGTGCTCTCACTGCGCTACCAAGCTGGCGGGCGCACCATAGACCAGGCCCTCACCTTAAGCAACCAGCGCGCCCAAGACCACGCCGCCGTGCTGGCCGCGTTAGCGCGCTGCCGCAGCGAGGCGGCGGTTTTGCCCCCCGACCCCTTTCAGGTGCCCATACACAACCATGGCAGCAGCCGCGAGGAGTTTGTCGGGCAACTGCTGGCGCCCCAAGCGCTGCTGCAGGCCATCGTCGGCCCCGCAGCGGGATGCGATATGGTGGGCTTTTACGCGGGCGGCACCGTCATCCGCGCCAACCGCAATTCCCGGGGCCAAAGCCATTGGTTTGCGAGTGACAATTTTTTCTTTGACTACTCGCTCTATGACGGCCCCAAGGCGGTCAAAGGCGTGTACTCGGCAGCCATTTGGAGCCCTGCCGATTGGGCGGCCAACCTGGCGCGCAGCAAAGAGGCACTTACGCTGCTTCAGCGCCCGGTGCAAAACATCCGCCCTGGCGCCTACCGCACCTATTTGGCGCCGGCGGCCTTCTCCGATTTGGTGGGCATGATGGGCTGGGGCGCGCTCTCGGGCGCCGCCTGGAAGCAAGGGCGCAGCCCTTTTAAGAAGTTGGCGGAGAAAGAGCAGCGCCTCTCCTCGCTCTTGTCCATCGACGAAAACTTCGGCATGGGCCTGGCCCCGCGCTTTAACGAGTTGGGCGAGGTCGCACCCGAACGCCTGCCCCTGATCAGCGAAGGTGCACTGGCCAATTTGCTGGTCAGTTCACGCAGCGCCAAAGAGTATGGCTTGGCGGCCAATGGCGCCTCGGGCGCAGAGTCGCCCCGGGCCCTTGATGTGGCGCCGGGCACACTGGCCGCGCCAGACGTACTGGCCACCTTGGGCACCGGCCTGTATTTGTCCAATTTGCACTACCTCAACTGGAGCGACCCGGTCTCGGCCCGCGTCACCGGCATGACCCGCTACGCCTGCTTTTGGGTAGAAGGCGGGGAGATCGTGGGCCCCATCAACAACCTGCGTTGGGACGAGAGCCTCTACGACGCGCTGGGCCCCAAGCTGTTGGCCTTGGGCCAAAGGGCAGAAATTTCGCCAGAAACCGGAACCTATTCCCACCGCAATCCGGGTGGCACGCGGGCACCGGGCGCGCTGATAGAGGGCTTTAACTTCACGCTATAGGCGGGCCGCGTGGGCCAGCGTGCAAGCTGGCAGCAGGGTCCATCAGTGAAAATTGCCGCCATGGAACGAAAAATTCTGATTGCAGGCGGCGGCATCGGCGGCCTCGCGACCGCCTTGGCCTGTGGCCGGCAGGGCATGGCTACCCAGGTTTTTGAGAAAAAACGCGTGCTCTCCGAGGTCGGCGCAGGGGTGCAGCTGGGCCCCAATGTGTTGCGGGTGCTGGAGGCCTGGGGGCTGCGCAGCGCCATCGATGCCGTAGCCTGCTTCCCGCAACGGCTGGAGGTACGCAGTGCGCTGAGCGGCGCTTTACTGGGCACTTTGCCCTTGGGCGCCCGGGCGGTGCAGCGCTATGGCGCGCGCTACGCCACGGTGGCCCGTGTCGATTTGCATGCTTTGCTGCACCGCGCGGTGCAGGCACAGGGCATGGCGCAAGTGCATCTGGCGCAGGCAGTGGCCCGCGTCAGCCAGGACGGCAGCGCTGTGGAATTGCTCACCGAAGACCATCGCAAGCGCCGCGCCAATGTGCTGATCGCAGCCGATGGTGTGTGGAGCCATGTGCGTGATTTTTTGGGCCCCAATGTGCAAGCCCTTTTCACGGGCCATGTGGCCTACCGTGCCATGGCCAAGCAGTCTGACTTGCCTGAAAGCCTGCGCAGCGATTGCGTGACGGTGTGGCTGGGCCCGTCCATGCACGCGGTGCAATACCCGGTGCATGCTGGCAGCATGCTCAATACCGTGGTGCTGGTTGAAGGCGCTGCCCCCGAGGACGCGCAGGCCTGGGAGCAAGAGGCGGTGTGCAGCGCGCTGCTGGAGCAACTGGCCGGTGTGTACGGTAGTTTGCAAGACCGGGTGCGCTCCATGGCGCAGTGGCGGCTGTGGCCCTTATGCGGGCTGCCCCACCTGCGCGGCCCACAGGACATGGTGTTCGGCCGCATTGCATTGCTGGGTGACGCGGCCCATCCTATGCTTCCCTACCTCGCCCAGGGCGCCGGCATGGCGATTGAAGACGCGGCGGCAGTGGCCCAGTGCTTGCAACAAGCCCCTGGTGACGATGCCAAAGCCCTTCTGACTTATGCCCACAAACGCTGGCGCCGCAATGCCCGGGTGCAGGCGCGCGCGCAGCGCAACGGCAAAATTTTCCACGCAACGGGCCTCACCGCCTGGGCGCGTGATACGGCCATGGGTGTTTTGGGGCGCCGCATTCTGGATGTGCCCTGGCTGTACCAAGGCGGCTGACGCGCCACCGCGCCTGGCCCTTCAGGTCACGGCGTTTTTATTCCTAAATTGCGGCGCACGCCAGGCGCCGCTGGCCAGTACGTCGCGCAGTTGCTCGGCGGCGTGCCAAACGTCCTCAAACCCCATGTACAAAGGCGTAAAGCCAAAGCGCAGGATATCGGGCTGGGCCAAGCCGTCGCCGGCGCGAAAGTCGCCAATCACGCCACGCGCAATCAGCGCCTGCATGACGGCATAAGCGGCGCCGATCTCCGCGCGCTCCAAGGTCCAACTCACTTGCGAGCCCCGCTGGGCATGCGCCAGCGGTGTTACCAGAGCCAGGCCGTGGCCCGCACAGCGCTCTTGTACCAAGGCAATGAAAAGATCGGTCAGCGCCAGTGATTTGCGGCGAATCGCCGCCATGCCGCCCAGCGCTTGGGCTGCAGTAAACACGTCCAAACCACATTCGAGCAATGACATGCTCACGATGGGCTGCGTTCCGCACAAAAACTGCGCAATGCCCGGGGCAGGGTGGTAGGTGCTGTCAAATGCAAAAGGCGCTGCATGGCCCCACCAGCCGGACAAGGGCTGCATAAAGGGCAGGTCGGTGCGCCCGCTGTGGCGCTGATGCACCCAGAGAAAAGCGGGGGCGCCGGGTCCGCCGTTCAGGTATTTGTAGCCGCAGCCTACGGCGAAGTCTGCATCGGCGCCGCGCAAGTCCACCGGCACAGCGCCCGCGCTGTGCGCCAGGTCCCACACCACCAAGGCCCCCGACGCGTGGGCGGCGGCGGTCAATCCGGCCATGTCGTGCATAGCGCCGGTGCGGTAATTGACGTGGGTAAGCATCAGTACCGCCACCTCGGGCCCCAGCGATGGCACGATGCCCGCAGCCTCCACCAGTTCGAGGCGGCAGCCGTGGGTTTGGCACAGCCCTTGGGCAATGTACAAATCGGTGGGGAAATTACTGCGCTCGCTGACGATGACGCGCCGCTTCGGGTCCGCGTGCTGGGCAATGCGGATGGCTGCCGAGAGTACTTTAAACAGGTTGACCGAGGTCGTATCCGCAGCCACCACCTCCTCGGGCGCAGCGCCGATCAGGGCCGCGATGCGTGCGCCCAGGCGCTGGGGCAGATCAAACCAGCCAGCCGCATTCCAGGAACGGATCAGACTTTCGCCCCATTCCTGCTGCACCACCTGCGCCGCACGGGCGGTGGCGGCAATCGGCATGAGGCCTAGCGAATTGCCGTCCAAGTAAACCGTGCTTGGCGGAATATGGAAATGGGCACGCAAAGAGCGCAGGGGATCGGTCGTGTCGAGCGCGCGGCAGTCGTTCAGGTGTGTCATGGATGGCAAAGGATGGCCCGCTGGGCGGTTACTGGCAGGAAAGAGCGGCATGTGGATAAGGTGCGCAGGCGCCAGCGGCCTGCAGCGGGCTTGTTGTACCATGCCCGCTGCAGGCCCAAGCCGTTTGAACACCGTCTAAAAAAGCGTATGAAAAATAGCATCATGAACCGTTGGAATATTGTTGCTCTGGTGGGTTTGGTTTTCGCACTGGGCAATGTCTTGGCGCAGGACAAAAAAGCCATGGCAAAAAAGCCTTTTCGCATCATTGATGCGGTCTGCGATTTCAGCTCCAGTGAAATCGCCGCCGAAAAAGGCCAGTTCATTTGCCTCTATGTCTGCCGCGACCCGGACCACTCCAAGCTGTTTCAGGTCTATAGCAATTCGTCTTTTGGCAAGTGCCCCACGCCCTTAAAGACCAAAATCAAGCAAACCATCAAGGAAGAAAAGCCGGCTGCACCGCCGCCAGCGCACCACTAAGCTTGGCGGCCGAGCAGCAGGTATTCCATCAAGGCTTTTTGGGCGTGCATGCGGTTTTCGGCCTCGTCCCAGACCACGCTTTGGGGGCCATCAATCACTTCGGCCTGGACTTCTTCGCCCCGGTGTGCGGGCAGGCAGTGCATAAACAGCGCATCGGGGGCAGCGGCAGCCATCATCTGGCTATCGACGCACCAGGAGGCAAAGGCGGCGCGGCGGGCTTCGTTTTCGGCCTCATAGCCCATGCTGGTCCACACATCGGTGGTGACTAAATGCGCGCCCCGGCAGGCCTCTAGCGGATCGGCAAATACCTGGTAGCTGTCGGCAGAGCGCAGCCCGGCGACCGACTGGTCGATTTCATAGCCGCTGGGCGTGCTCACATGGACCCGAAAGCCCAGCAAATCGGCCGCCTGCAGCCAGGTGTTGGCCATGTTGTTGCCGTCGCCCACCCAGGCCACGGTTTTGCCGGCAATCGATCCCCGGTGTTCAATGAAGGTAAAGATGTCTGCCAGCACCTGGCAGGGATGGAACTCGTTGGTCAGGCCATTGATGACGGGCACCCGCGAATGGGCGGCAAAGCGCTCGATTTTGGTTTGCTCAAAGGTGCGGATCATCACCATATCGGTCATGCGGCTGATGACCTTGGCGCTGTCTTCGATGGGCTCGGCGCGCCCTAGCTGGCTGTCGCCGGTGGTTAGGTGCACCACGCTACCGCCGAGCTGGTACATGCCGGCTTCAAAGCTGACGCGGGTGCGGGTGGACGCTTTCTCGAAAATCATGGCCAGCGTGCGGTCAGCCAGCGTGTGGTGCTTTTCGTAGGCCTTGAACTTCTTTTTGATCAGGGCCGCACGGCCAAACAGATAGGCGTATTCGTCGGCCGACAGATCGCTAAATTGCAGGTAATGTTGCATGGCAGGGCAGGTTTCAGGCGGCCAAAAACTGGCTAATCAGGGGGCACAAAATGGCGGCAATGTCGCTCGCCTGGGCTTCGGTGAGGGTGAGCGAGGGCACCAGGCGCACCACGCTGTCGGCCGTCACGCTAATGAGCAGGACTTTATCCATGGCTTGTTGCATCAGCGCGCCGCAAGGCTTGGCCAGCTCTATACCCAGCATCAGGCCCTGGCCGCGAATGTCTTTAACGCTGCCGTCTGCCAGCTGCGCAGCCAGGCCTTGCGCCAAGCACGCCTTGAGGTGGTCGCCCACGCGCTGGGCGTTGGCCAGCAGATCGTCGCGCTCCATCACCGCGATGGTGGCCAGGCCGGCGCGCATGGCCAGCGGGTTGCCGCCAAAAGTGCTGCCGTGGTTGCCCACGCCCAGCACCTTGGCCGCGCGCGGCCCCGCCACGATGGCCCCGACCGGAACGCCCGAGCCCAGGCCCTTGGCCAGCGGCATGACATCGGGCACGATCCCGGCCCATTGGTGGGCAAACCATTTGCCGGTGCGGCCCATGCCGCATTGCACTTCGTCAATCATCAGCAGCCAGTCGCGCTTGTCGCACAGGCTACGCAGCGCGCGCAGGTAGTCCATGTGCAGCGGGTTGACGCCGCCTTCGCCCTGAATCGCTTCGACAAACACTGCCACCACATTCGGGTTGCCCTCGGTGGCCGCTTGCAGCGCCTCGATGTGGTTGACGGGCACCCGGATAAATCCCTCCACCAGCGGTCCAAAACCGGCTTGCACCTTGGGGTTGCCGGTGGCGCTCAGTGTGGCGATGCTGCGCCCGTGAAAGGCTTTCTCGTACACCACGATTTCTGGTTTTTCAATGCCCTTGTCATGGCCGAACTTGCGTGCCAGCTTCAGAGCTGCTTCGTTGGCCTCCAGGCCGCTGGAGCAAAAAAACACGTTCTCCATGTGCGAGAGCGCCACCAGCTTGGCGGCCAAAGCCTCTTGCAACGGCACATGGTAGTAATTGGAGGTGTGGATCAGGCGGGTGACCTGGTCTTGCAGCGCCGCCACCAAATCCGGGTGGTTGTGGCCCAGCGTGTTGACGGCAATGCCGCCCAGCGCGTCCAGGTATTTGCGCCCCTCGGTATCCCAAACGTAGCAGCCCTGGCCGTGCGAGAGGGCAATGGGCAAGCGACCATAGGTGGTCATCACGTGGGGGGATGCGGCGGCGGTCATGGGCTCACTCCGGAAATGCGCAAGGCGATGGCATAAAACAAAGCAGCCCAACGCAGGTTGGGCCGGTGCGGGCCGATTTTAGGGCTTCCATGCGGCGCAGGTCGGTAGGTGCAGGCCCGGTTTTGCTGCATCGGGCGCCGGCCAGGGCGGCAATTGCCTATATTGCGTGCAAAGCGGCCCAGACGCAGCGGGTAAACTCGTGGTGCGGTGCAACACGCCCGCTCCCATCCAAGTACATGGCCTTTACCCTTGCCAAAGAAACCTACATCCTCGGCCTGACGCGGCAGGGAAGGGTGTTTCGACCCAGTGACTGGGCCGAGCGGCTGGCGGGGGTGATGAGCCAGTTTCGCCCCGGCGGGCCGCAGCCAGGCAGTCATTTGGGTTATTCGCCCTGGTGCGTACCCACCTCGATTGGCGAGACCAAGTGCGTCATCATTCACCCCGATTTGCGCGAACACGATGTTATGGCCTGGGACTTTTGCCTCAATTTCGCCCGCGACAACGATTTGCAAACCAGCGAAGGCGCGCCTCCCGAGCTGCCCCAAGCCAGCGCCACACAGCGCGCGGGCTGATACCCAAGGCCCAGCCCATGCCCCGCACCGTGCACTCCTACGAACCGTGCCTAGGGCACAGCCTGGCACACGACCCCTTCAACGCCATCGTCGGCCCCCGTCCGATCGGCTGGATCTCCACAGTCAGTGCCGACGGGGTGCGCAATTTGGCGCCCTATAGTTTTTTTAATGCCTTTAACTATGTGCCGCCCCTGATCGGCTTTAGCAGCATTGGCTACAAAGACACGGTGCGCAACGCCCAGGAAACCGGCGAATTTGTCTGGAACTTAGCCACTTTTCCGCTGGCCCAGGCCATGAACCAGACCTGCGCCAGCGTCGGCCCTGAGGTCGACGAGTTCGCCTTGGCGGGCCTTACGCCCGTGGCCGCCGACCTCGTGCGGCCCGACCGGGTGGGCGAAAGCCCGGTCAGCATGGAGTGCCGCGTCAGCCAGGTGCTGCAGTTGCAGGGCGCCGACGGCCAGGCGGTGCAAACCTGGCTGGTGCTGGGCGAGGTGGTCAAGGTGCATATTGCCGCGCACTTGCTCAAAGACGGGGTGTATGACACGGCGGCCGCCGAGCCCCTGTTGCGCGGGGGCGGCCCGGCGGACTATTTCCGCATCGGGCCCGAGCAACTGTTTCAGATGATGCGTCCGCGTTAAGCCGCCTGGAGGCAGTTGTTGGCGCTTTGGGGCGCCAAGCGGGCACAAAAAAGCCGTCTTGCGACGGCTTTTTGCTTTGCTGGCAGCGCACCCGATTCAAACGGCGAATCCTGCGGAAGGATTCGGGCGGTGCACCTGAAGAATCAGGCGGCGAGGGCCAAGGTTTTCACCTTGGAAGCCAAACGGCTCTTATCGCGGGCGGCTTTGTTCTTGTGGAAAATGCCTTTGTCGGCGATGGTGTCCACCACGGCCTGCATCTTGCCAAACAACTCGGCTGCTTTGGTTTTGTCACCGGCGAGAACGGCTTTTTCAACGTTCTTCACCGCAGTGCGGTATTTGGAGCGCAGCGAGGTGTTCGCGGCGTTGATTTTGACGTCCTGGCGGACGCGTTTGCGGCCCGACGCTAAGCGCGGGTTCTTTTTCTTGGGTTTTCCGGATGCCATATATATGTGTCCTAGTGTCTGTGGATGATGCCAGCAAAGCCCGCCATTATAGCCGCCCGGGGCCTAGGCGCTAAACTGCGCCCGTGAGCCTTCTTCGATCCGCCTCCATCGTTTCCCTCTGGACGCTGGCCTCGCGCGTCACTGGTTTGGTGCGCGAATCGCTGATGGCGGCCTTTTTTGGCGCCAGCGCCATGACCGACGCCTTCAACGTCGCTTTTCGCATTCCCAACTTGTTTCGGCGCATGTTTGCCGAGGGCGCCTTTAGCCAGGCCTTTGTGCCGGTGTTGGCTGCCAGCAAGGCCCAGGCGGGCGACGCGGCCACGCGCCTGCTGATCGACCGGGTGGCCACGCTGCTGGCCTGGGCCATGCTGCTGCTGTGCGCCACCGGGGTGCTGCTGGCGCCCTGGATGGTCTGGGCCATGGCCAGCGGCTTGCCCGCTGCCGGATTTGACGCCGCCGTGGCCATGACGCGCTGGATGTTTCCCTACATCGGCTGCATGTCCTTGGTGGCCTTGTCCTCGGGCGTGCTTAACACCTACCAGCGCTTTGCGGTGCCGGCGGCCACGCCGGTGCTGCTCAATGTGTGCACTATTGGCGCCGCCTGGTGGCTCTCGCCTTACTTTCAGGCGCAGGGGATCGAGCCCTTATTTGCCATGGCCGTCGGTGTGATGGCTGGCGGCCTGTTGCAATTGGGTTTGCAAATCCCGGCGCTGGCCCGCTTGGGCATGCTTCCGCGCTTGGGGCTGGGCTGGCGCGCAGTGGCCGCAGCCTGGCAAGACCCGGGGAGCCGCCAAATTTTGCGCCTGATGGGGCCCGCCCTGCTGGGCGTGAGCGTGGCGCAGATTTCGCTGCTGATCAATACCCAAATTGCCTCGCACCTGCCGCCGGGCAGCGTGAGCTGGCTGAGCTACGCCGACCGGCTCATGGAGTTTCCCACCGCCATGCTGGGCGTGGCCCTGGGCGTGGTGCTGATGCCTCGTTTGTCGGCGGCCAGCGCCACCGCCGACGCGGCCGATTATTCGGCCTTGCTGGACTGGGGCCTGCGCATCGTCGTGCTTTTGGCAACGCCATGCGCGGTGGCGCTGCTGGTATTTGCCAAGCCCTTGGTGGCCGTGCTGTTCCATTACCGTGCTTTTACGGATTTTGACGTGCAGCAAACTGCGCTGGCCTTGATGGGCTGGGGTGTGGGGCTGGTGGGCATGATTGCCATCAAGGTGCTCGCGCCGGGCTATTACGCCAGCCAGGACATCAAGACGCCCGTGCGCATTGCAGTGGTGGTGCTGGTGCTGACGCAGCTGCTCAACCTGACGCTCGTGCCTTTATTGCAACATGCGGCTTTGTCGCTGTCGATTTCCTTGGGCGCGCTACTCAATGCCGTGTGGCTGCTCAAGGGACTGCGCGCGCGTGGCAGCTACCGGCCGGCGCCGGGCTGGACCGGGTTTGCGCTGCGCGTAGCCCTGGCCTCGGCTTTGATGGCGCTGTTCCTGGCTTGGGCGGCGCAGGCCGTGCCCTGGTTGCACATGCCTGGTGGCGCGCTGCAGCGTGTGGGTGCGGTAGCGGCCGTGGTGCTGGGCGCAGCGGTTTTGTACCTGGGCAGTGCAGTGGCTTTGGGTATTCAGTTACGGCAGTTTTTGCGGCGATAAGCCCCGTGGGCTGGCTGCATTTGCGCTAGAGTCAGGAATGAATTTTTCTTTTGCACCGCCCGATCCGCTGGCGTATTTTGATTCCCTGGTTCAAAGTGACGCGGGCTTTCCGCTGCTGGAGGCGGCTGCGGCACTGGGCCATATGCACGACGCGGCGCTGGACGTGCAGGCGGTGCTCTCCGAGCACGACGCCTGGACCGCCCGTTTGCGCGCGCGTTTGCCGGCGGACGCCAGCCCGTTACCCCGCTTGCTGGCCTTGAACCGCTTTTTTTACCAAGAGCTGGGCTTTGCGGGCAACATCAATGACTATTACGCGCCGTCCAATAGCTTTGTGCACCAGATGATGGAATCGCGCCGGGGCATCCCGATTTCCTTGGCCGTCATTTGGCTGGAATTGGCCCAGGCGATCGGCCTGGACGCCTGCGGCGTGAGTTTTCCGGGGCACTTTTTGATCAAAATCAGCATGAGCGCTGGCCAGGCGGTGATCGACCCGATGACTGGCGAGTCCTTTAGCGGCGAGGAGCTCAAGGAGATGCTCGCGCCCTTTCGTTCACGCAGCCGCAGCGGCCCTGATTTCGAGCCGCCGCTGGGCCTGTACCTGCAAGCGGCACCGGCGCGCGACATCCTGGCGCGCATGCTGCGCAACCTTAAAGAGATTTACAAAAGCCAAAAAGATGCCGCGCAATGGCTGGCAGTGCAGGAGCGCCTGGTGCGTTTGCTGCCGCAAGAATGGTCCGAGTACCGCGACCGGGGGCTGGCCCACGCCATGCTGGGCAACCATGCGCAGGCGCTGGACGATTTGGAATGCTACGTCGGCCGCGCCAGTGATGGCATTGACGCCGAAGCGGTTTCCAGCCAAGTCGATGCGCTGCGCAGCCAGTTGCGCGCGCGGCGCCAGTCCAACTAGGCGGCTTTAGCAGCGAAAGCGGTGCAGTTGGGTATCTGCGCCCTGGCTCGATTGCAGGCTGTAGTCCAAGCTGGCCAAGTCCACGGTAAGTTCGGCAAACGCGGTACCGTGTTCCCAGCGCAGATGCACCACCGTCGGTGCCGATTCCAAGAGCGTGCAGGTGCCAGAAAATGCCGTGCAGGTATTTCGCAAGCGGATCAGGTCGCAGAGGTCTTGTACCACCGGCTGGCCCAAGGCCTCGGTGATTTCTTGCGCGCCGTAGTAGTGGCGGTTGATATCGCGGCCTACGCCGGTGCGCGCCAGCAAGTCCATGTCGTTGTGGCCGGCGAGCAGGCCCACGTAATAAATTTGCGGCACGCCGGGCATAAAGAATTGGATCGCTCGGGCCAGCAGATAGGCGCGCTCGTTTCGGCCCATGGCGTCAAAATAACTGCAATTGACCTGGTAGAGGTCTAGGTTGGAGGCCGCTGCGCCAGTCGCCTGGCGGCTTTGCCCTTGCGCGTTATGGTGGATGCGCTCGACAACGGCGTTGAGTGCCTCGGGCGCAATCAGGCCGGGCTTGCCTTGTTTGTCTTGCGGATCGGCAGCGATATCCAGAATGCCGATGCCGTCATGGGTGTCCAACACTGTGATGGCGTTGCGCGGACGAATAGCGAACCAGTGCTTGAGTGCATCCGCGTTTTGCGCGAAAAAACTGTGCAGCAGCAGCGGACTGAGCGCAAAGTCGTACACCCAGTCCACTTTTTTGGCGATTTCTATCTGGGTTTGGAAGTGGGAATGAATCTCCACCAGCACCTCAATCCCCAGCACCTGGGCCTGGCGTGCAAACTGGCCGATAAATTCAAAGGTCTCGGGCAACATAAAGCAGGAGGTGCCTGCTTTTTTTACGGCGTAGCCCGCCGCGTCGAGCCGGACCATGCGAATGCCGTTGGCCGCGAAGATGTCCAAGATTGCCTGCAAATAGGCCCGGCCCGAGGCGCTGTGCACATCGATGTCCATTTGCTGCGGGGTAAACGTAGTCCAAAACAAGCGCCGACTGCCATCAGCCAGTGTTTTGGGGGTGAAGGGCAGGCCAGGGCGAGGCCGGTAGATGGCCAGCAAGTCTGACTCGCGCGCGCCTTCAGGAAAAGCACGGTCCCAGGTCAGGAACAAGTCGGCATAGGGCGACGCTTGGCCACGGGCCAAGAAGTCCAGAAATTGCGGCGAATCGGCAGACATGTGGTTGACGATGACGTCGGCCATGACCTCGATGTTTTGCGCTAAAGCGCGCACATCCTGCCAGTTGCCCAAGCTCGGATCGACCTGGCTGTGGTCTTTGGGGTCAAAGCCTGCATCAGCGCCGTGGATCGAATCAAAAAACGGCAGCAGATGCACGCCACCGAACAAGTCTGCCAGCGGGCCCTTGAAAAGCGCCTGCAGCGCGGGCAGGCCGCCCTTGCCCAGACGCTCGACGTAGGTGATTAATTGAACTTGATTTTTCATGCCTGGTGTGAAGTCGCCGGTGCTGTAGTGTTGACGCGTAAAACTGCCAGCGCTGCGCACAGCAGCAGCGCGCCTGCTAGGCGTATGACGTTATCGGGCTGGCCATCCAGCCACGCGTTGTAGTAGAGGGGCAAGGTCACCATTTGGATGAGCATGGGTATGACGATGAACATATTGAAAATGCCCATGTACACGCCAGCGCGCTCGGGCGGAATGCTGCCGGCCAGCAAGATGTAAGGGTTGCCCATAATGCTGGCCCAGGCCAAACCGACGCCGATCATGGGAATAAAGAGCAGGGTGGGGTTGCTGATTTCCGGGATCGCCCACATCCCGGCCGCTGCCAGTGTCAGGCACAGCGCATGCATGCGCTGGGGCCCGTGGCGCCGAATGAGTGGCAGCATGGCAAACGCGCCGACAAAGGCGATGAAGTTGTAAGCGCCACCGATTTGACCGTTGAGCAGACCGGCATCCCGAAAGCCCGCTGTTTGGGCGTCGGTGGTGTGAAAAATGGTTTTCGCCAGACAAGGCACGATATAGATCCAGTAGCACAGCATGCCGTACCACTGAAAGAGCTTCATCCACCACAGGCGACGCATGGTGGTCGGCATTTCGCGAATGGCCAGCATGATTTCGCGCAGGGTGGCGGCCAAACCGCTGGGGCGGGCGCGCAAGTCGGCTTGTACCGTGGCGGGCAGGGGCAGCTCAGGCACTTTGTACACCGACCAGAGCACCGTCAGCAAGGAAATGGCCGCGCCCAGCTCAAAGGCCAGCAAGGTTGCGGTAGGAATGTGGTTGTCGCCAACGGCATCGCGGCTAATGCCCATCCAGACAAAGATGGATGGCATCAAATACGCCAGGGTTTGCGCCAGACCGGTGAAGGCGCTTTGGGTCAGGAAGCCCAGGGAATGTTGGGCAGGTGCCAGACGGTCACTGACATACGCGCGGTAGGGCTCCATGGTGACGTTGTTGGCGGCATCCAGAATCCACAGCAGGCTGGCCGCCATCCACAGCGTGGGGCTGTTGGGCATGGCTAAAAGGCCCAGGCTGCAAAGCAGCGCGCCGATTAAAAAATAGGGGGTGCGGCGACCCCAGCGCGATACGGTGCGGTCGCTCATGGCGCCGATCAGGGGCTGGACCAATAAACCGGTCACGGGGCCTGCCAGCCACAGCAGGGGCAAACTGGCTTCGTCAGCCCCCAGGTATTTGTAAATCGGACTCATATTGCTTTGCTGCAGTCCAAAGCTAAATTGAATGCCGAAAAAGCCCACATTCATATGGATGATTTGCCAAATCGAAAGCCGGGGTTGGTTGCCGAACATGGGTGGGCTCCTGCAGGTCAAAGAATCGATGGGTGGTGTACGCCGGGGCTGACGGCTATGAACCGTCAGCCCCTACGAGTGTGCAATTAGAAGGTGTACTTCAGTTGCACATTGGCAGAGCGGCCATTGACGGCGCGTGCGGCATGTCCATCGCCTTCAATCTCGGTGTAGCCCAGCGTGTTGAACATATTGTTCACACGTGCCGAGATTTGAATCTTGGGGCTGAACTGGTAGCTGGCAAAGAGGTTGACCGTGTTAAAGCCTGCCATGGTGATGGTGTTGGCATCGTCGCCGTAAGAGTCGCCGGTACCCACGATGGCCGCACCAATCTCAAACCGGTCCAGGCTGATCGAGGGGGCGATCTGGTAGACAAAGTCGGCCTGGCGGCGTGGCTTTTTACCGATGGTGCTCGCATCGTTGGAGTCAGAAATCTTGGCATTGGTCCAGGTGGCGCCGCCGGCGATACGGACATCGCCCAGGGTCCAGACCGACTCGAGTTCCACGCCGTTAGAGGTGTAGCGGTTGGCCGTGAACTTTTGGGTCGTGGCCTCGTAGTTACTCTCGCTGGTTTTGGCGTTGAAGTAGGTGGCAAACACGCTCAGGCCATTGCCGCGCCATTTGAGGCCCAGCTCTTGCTGCTGGATTTGGTTGATGGCGATGGGCAGGGATCCATCCAGGGCGTTGCCATAGAGCAAGCGGTCAGCGCTAAAGGCCACGCCGTCGCTGGCGCGGGCAAAGCCGGACATAGAGGGGTTGAATGCGTAATTAGCACCCAGCGAGTAGGAGGTGTTTGAAACCTCGTACTTGATGACTTTTTGGGTTTTGGGATCCCAAGATTTCGTGCTGGCATTGCCCTCGATGGTGTAGCCACTGGCCTTTTGCTTGTCGCTGCGCACACTGGCGTCCACGATCAGGGCGCCGCTGTCGGCGGTCAGGGCCAGGTAGGGCGCGTTGTGGGTGTATTGCACGTCATAGTTGCGCACGCAGCAGCCGAACCAGGTATCAAAGCCCGAACTCACCGGCGCCGCGCTGGCAACACCCATGGCATTGACCACTTGGGCACCCGTGCCCGTCATTTTCAGGTTGTACTGGTTCCAAAACCAGGTTTGGGCGACATTTTGGGTGCCGCTAAACAGGCCTGCAATGGCGGTGACTTTGGCGCCGTCGGTTTTGAAAGACTTGCTCAGTTTGAGGTCGTTGAAGGTGTTACCCATGTCGTCCAGCGAGGTGTTGAACAAGGTGGCCGTGAAAAAGGCGGCTTTACCATTGCTGCCGTTGTCCGCTGGGAACAGGCCGATAAAGCGGCCGGAGTTGCTGGTTTTGCGGAATTTTTCTTCCACGGTCCAGTCATTGCCCAGGTTCAGGGCCGATTCAAAGCCCATCGCGTTGCTCACGATGTGCAAGCCGTCGCGGGTGCTGTTGCCGCTCATGCCGCCGTCGCGGTTCAACGTGCGGTCACTTTGCAGCGAGGGGGTAATGAAAAACGCCGTGCGCGGATCAATGCCATTGATGGTGTTGATCTGGCCGTTGCTTACCGTTACTGGCACAGGAAGTAGGGTAGGGGTGCGGTCGTCCAGCGACTTAAGGCTCAGGCGGATATAGCCGTTGTCCAGCTGTTGGGTGATGTTGGCGCGGATTTGGCCGCCCGACTCGGTGGTAAAGCCCGCTGGCCGCGTGCCTTCGCCATTGCGCTGAAAGCCGCCGATATGAAAAGTAGTGCGCGGCCCCAGGCTACCGCCGTAGTCCACGTCCAGGCGGTTTTGTTGTTGCTCCACACCGGTGGTCAAAGCCACCGAGCCGCCGGCTTCTTTGCCGGTCTTGCTGATGAAGTTGATCAGGCCGCCCGGTGAGTTGGTCGCCAGCGTCGAGGCCGAGCCACCGCGGATGACCTCTAGGCGGTCAATATTGCCGTCGGCACGCACGAATTGGTCGGCGGTGCCGAAGGAGATATCACCAAACAAAAGCACCGGCAGGCCGTCTTCTTGCAATTGCACGTAGCGCGAACCGCCGGCAGACAGCGGCACGCCACGCACCGTGATATTGGCATTGCCCTCGCCACCCGAGGACTCCGAGCGCACGCCCGGAATGCTGCGCAGCAGTTCGGCGGCGCTGGTGGCACCTGTTTTTTCCATTTGATCGGCGTCCAAAGTACTGACCGAGACGCTTTGTTTCATCTTGGGCAAGGCGGTGGAGGTGCCGGTAATGACGACCTGGTCAAGTTTGAGGCCGTCGGTGGACGAAGCGGCAGCGGTTTGCGCCAAGCTGGCGGTGGACGCAACCGCTAAAGCGGCTGCAAGCGCGACGGGGCGCGCGCGGAAAAATTGAACCTGCATGGAGTCTCCTCTTGATTGCCGTTGCCTTTTTTGGCCGCCGGCATGGTTTGCTACAAAAAATTTGAAATGGCCTGTGCAAGCCGGGGAATGCAGCGCAATACGCAATCTAACCGGAGCACGGCTGAATTCTTTTTTATTGCAATCGATTGCAAAATAGGTGTAAACCCTATATTTAGACGTAAAACAACAAAATTTTTAGGGTTTGCAAAGATTTATGCAAACGATTCCCGAGTGGGCGTCAGCTGGCTTTGCGGCTGCTTTCTCGCTCTATCAAGCGCACTGGTAATGTGCGCGAGGGGGCGCTACTGCCCGCAAGCATGGACAGCAGGGCATTTACCAGCGCTTGGCCCGCAGCGGGGATAGGTTGGTGCACACTGGTCAATGACGGTTCGCAGTAGCCCGCGATGGGCATATCGTCGTAGCCGACAACGGCGACGTCTTGAGGCACTTTGATGCCGCGCGAGCGAAGCGCCTGGATCATTTGAATGGCCATCAGGTCACTGCAGGCGAGCACGCCGTCAAATCGTGCACCACTGTCACAGAGATGCTCGATGGCTTGCCGCGCAGCTTCCTCCTCGAAAGGGATCCGGGCTTGCAAGTCCGGTTGCGGCGACAAACCAGCGGCGGCATGTGCGCGTTTGTAGCCCTCCAAACGGAGCCAGACCTCAGGTAGATCAGCATCACCCAGAAAGGCAATACGTCGGCGCCCCTGGGCGAGTAAATGGGCAGTGGCCTGCGCACCGCCATCCTTGTTATCTCCACCGACAGTGCAATAGAGTTGCTGCGGTAATTCGCCGCCCCACACCGCCAGGGGGACCTTGCGTGCGGCTAACTGGTTGAGTTGGTCATGGTGGCGCCACTGGCCGATGATGATCAAGCCCACCGCTTTGCCCGCGTCGAACAAACGTCCGGCAGCATCTAATTGCTCGGAGTCGACGCGCGAGAGCAGCATGTCATAGCCGTGCTCGGTCAGGGCGTCGGCGATGGCGCCCAGGATAGACAGAAAGAAGGGGTCTGAAATATGCTGGCGCGAACCGGCATCAAAGGGAATTACCACCGCGATAGTCTGGTTTTTTTGCATGCGCAGGTTTTGCGCGCCCAGGTTGACGGTGTAGTTGAGGCTTTGTGCAAGTTGGGCTATGCGCTCGCGCGTGGCGGCCTTGATCAAGGGGGAGCCACTGAGCGCACGAGAAACCGTGGCCACCGACACGCCTGCCAAGCGGGCGATATCAGCCATTTGCAGGCGCGCGGGAATCTGGGGCTTACCGCCCTGGCCATTCTTGGTCACATTATCGGAGGTGGAATCTTGAAGCATTGGGGGCGATGGGATCGGGGCCAACGTTGTACTTTAGAGGGGGTCTTGGGCGCTCGCGCAAAACCGGGATAAAAAAAAGGCACTGAACAATACAGTGCCTCCTTTATAGCAGCCGGGCGCAAGCCCGCTGCACCGGTCAGTCGATCTTGAAGTTGAACTCCTGCGTCGCAACCGATTCTGCGCCACTGTTGTCTGAGACGCACTTGTATTGCATGATCGCCGCCTTGACGGCCGCGTGGAACACGCGTGGCCCCGACAAGATGGTGACGTCTTGCACCGCGCCATTTTTCAGCGTGATTTGCGCCTTGACCACACCCGTAGTGCCGTCTTGCAGAGCACGGCGCGGCATTTCAGGCGGAACCTGGGTTGGGCACATGACCGCAATCGTCTTGGGCGCGGGCGGTGCCGCAGGCGGTGCCGGCGGGGGAGGGGCGGCAATCACATGGGGCGTTGGCGGGGGCGTCGACACCGATTGAATGACGGGCGCGGTCGACGTCGTCTGCGGCGCAACATCTGGCGGCGGCACAAAGGGCGGTGGAGGCGCTTGCGACTTGGGCGCCTCTGGCGGCGGCTCAATTTTCTTGGGCGGCGGCGGTGGAGGCGGGGGGATGATCACCTCTTGGATCACCACCGCTTCCAGCGGTTTTTTGATCAGGTTCAGGCCTTTGCGCGCCAAACCGGAGACCAGCACATAGCCAATCACGAGGTGAATGGCGACGACGATCACGATCCCTTTGACGCGGCGGCTGTTGTCCTGGTTGTCGTAGCCGTAGCTGCTATTGGCTACCGGGGCGTTGTTCAAGTTGCTCATTGGACAAACTGCTCCGCGCCGATCACGGCAATTTTGGTCAGCCCCAGGCGCTTGCTGCTAGAGAGCACATTGGCAAAAACGGCGTAACGCGCGTCTTTGTTAGGGCGGATATGCACTTCTGGCTGCGCAGCCCATTGGCTGATCGCCTGCATTTTTTGGTCCAGTTCGGCGGCGGTAACCGCCGTGCCGTTCCAGTACACGGTACTGGAGGCGTCAATATCGAGCTGGATTTTTTCCGGCTTCGGCAAATTGGTGGGTGGCGCGCCAACCGGCATTTCCAAATTCACCGCATGCAATTGGATCGGGATGGTGATGATCAGCATCACCAAGAGCACCAGCATCACGTCGATCAGCGGCGTGGTGTTGATCTCCATCATCACCTCGGGTTCGTCCGAGCCGCTGCTGTTTCCTACATTCATGGCCATGGGATGTTTCCTTGTGCGCCTAGTTCAGCGGGGGAGGTTCAGTGATAAATGCCACTTTGACGATGCCAGCGCGCTGGCAGGCCAGCAGTACTTTGCCCACGCCTTCGTAGCGCGCGCTAAAGTCACCGCGGATTTGCACCTCGGGCTGCGGCTTCATGGTCGATACTTTTTTGAGCTTCTCGGTCAGAGCTTCCACGCTGTTGATGCGTGCCTCGTACCAATAGATATTGCTTTGCGGGTCCACCGAGATGATGACATTCTCGGGCTTGGTCTCACGCACCTCAACGCGCTCTTTAGGCAGCGTGACAGGGATCGCCGTCGTAACCACCGGGATGGTGATCAAAAAGATGATCAGCAGCACCAACATCACGTCCACCAAAGGAGTGGTGTTGATGGCCGAAATAACGGCATCTTCCCCTTCGGAACTGGAGCCCACGTTCATGGCCATGGTGTGTCTTCCTTTGAATTATGTGCCTGGCAGGCAGGGCTTGAAAGCGGCTTGGGCGCGGTTGCTGGCCATCGATGCCAGGGCGCTTGGCCGCTTTCCTGCGGCAATTAACCTTTGATGGTGCCCAGCACCACAGCGTGCAAGTCGCTGCTAAAGGCGCGGACCTGGTCCATCACGGCTTTGTTGCGGCGCACCAGCCAGTTGTAAGCCAACACAGCAGGAACCGCAACGGCCAGACCGATAGCGGTCATGATCAGCGCCTCGCCCACGGGGCCGGCCACTTTGTCAATGGAGGCTTGGCCGGAAATGCCGATGGCCGTCAGCGCGTGGTAAATGCCCCAAACAGTGCCGAACAGTCCGACAAAAGGAGAGGTAGAGCCCACGGTGGCCAAGAAAGCCAGGCCGCCTTGGGTGTTGCCCTGGATGCGGTCGACGGCGCGCTGCAGTCCCATAGAGACCCAGTCGTTGACGGGAATGTGTCCCATCAGGCCTTCGTGTTTCTTCACTGCGTTATTGGCAGCATCGGCCATAAAGCGGTAGGGGCTGTCCTCTGCCAGCGCTTTGGTACCCTCGGCCACGGTTTTGGCGGTCCAAAAAGCTTGGGCCTCTTCTGCTTGCTTGCCCATTTTGGACTGCTCTAGCACCTTAACCACCATGATGTACCAGCTTCCGATACTCATGATGACCAACATCAGCAAAACGGTTTTGGTCACCACGTCGGAGGTGGCCCACAAGGCTTCGAGTCCGTAGGGGTTGCTGGTGGCCGCTGCGGCGACGGCAGCACTGGCGGTTTGGGCAGCAGGTTCTGCGGTTTGCGCTAGCGCGGCTGCACCGGCAAACAGAATGGCCAAGCCAAAAGAAATGGATTTCGACGTACGGATACCGGAATTAAGCATTGGATGTCCCCAAAGTAAAAATTGTGCGCTTACCCTTAGCTTACCAAAAAAATATTGGTGCCAATTACGAAGCGGTTACTACGACGCAAGCGGCAGTATCTCTCTTGGCTATGGAGCCAATCGTATATACCGTCTCGCCCGCCGCTTGCAGCGTTTGTACACAAGCGGCTGCATGTTGCGCATCGACCAAAAGGACCATGCCGATGCCATTATTGAAGGTTCGGTTCATTTCGGTGTCATCGATACCGGCGGTGGTTTGCAGCCAGGCAAATAATTCACTCTGTGGCCAGCTTCCTTGAGAGAGATGGGCGGCGCAATCCTCTGGCAAAACACGAGGGATATTTTCTAATAATCCGCCCCCGGTTATATGCGCCAGCGCCTTGATGGGGTGCGCAGCCAGCGCCTCTAATACTGGCTTTACATACAGCCTGGTGGGCGCCATCAGTGCCTCTTTGAAAGGTTTGCCGTCCAGGGTTTCTGGCCAGTGACCGGCCGCGCGCTCCATACATTTGCGCACCAAACTAAAACCATTGGAATGCACGCCGCTGGAGGCCAGGCCCAGCACCACGTCGCCCGGGGCCACATTGGCGCCCGTCAATATCTTGGATTTTTCGACCGCGCCCACCGCAAAACCGGCCAAATCGTATTCGCCTGGGGGGTACATGCCGGGCATTTCTGCGGTTTCCCCGCCGATGAGCGCGCACCCGGACAGTTCGCAGCCCTTGGCGATCCCGCCAATCACGGCCGCCGCCGTGTCCACGTCGAGCTTGCCGCAGGCAAAGTAATCCAGAAAAAACAGGGGCTCAGCGCCTTGCACCAGCACGTCATTGACGCTCATGGCCACCAGATCGATGCCCACGGTGTCGTGCATATTCCATTCAAAAGCCAGCTTGAGCTTGGTGCCCACGCCGTCGGTGCCGCTGACCAGCACCGGTTCTTTGTAGCGCTTGGGCACCTCAAACAGAGCGCCAAAGCCACCAATCCCGGCCAGCACACCCTCGCGCATGGTTTTGCGCGCCAGCGGCTTGATGCGCTCGACCAGCGCGTCGCCCGCGTCAATATCGACGCCGGCAGCTTTGTAAGACAGAGGGCTTGGGGGCTGGGAGGAGGTGGTCATGGGCTTGGGGCAGCTGGCCTTGCGGCCGGTAGACAAGGGCGGGGGAGGCCCCCGATAGAATGAAGACTGATTTTACGGGCTCAACCTGGCCGACTTTGGAGATGCCTTGACCGACTCCCAGAAAAGCCTCGCCGCGTGGGCTGCCATCACCGCCGCATTCATTCTGACCCTGTGGCTGCTGGCGCCGGTGCTGGCGCCTTTTGCCGTCGCTGCCGTGCTGGCCTATGCACTGACGCCCTTGGTTGACTGGATCGACGCCCGCCTGGGTGGCGCTGTGCCGCGTGTGCTGGCGGTGGTGCTGGTCGAATTGCTGTTTTTGGTGCTGTTGGTAGGGCTGATTTTGCTGATCGTGCCCATCATGGCCAAAGAATTGCCCCTGATGCGCGACCAGTTGCCCGGCCTTTTGGCCCAGGTCAACGCCGCCGCCCAGCCTACGCTGGGCCGCCTTGGGCTGCATTTCAGCCTGGAGGCCCAGAGCATCAAGAGTTTTGTGATGACCTACCTCAACGCCAATGTCGAAGACACCATGGGCTCGGTGCTGTCCTCGCTCAAACTAGGGGGCAGCGCGGCGCTGGCCTTGGCGGGCAATTTGGTGCTCATTCCGGTCGTGCTTTTTTACCTGCTGATGGACTGGGAGCGCTTTATGACCGCCTTGCGCACCCTGATTCCGCCGCACTGGCGCGACAGTGCCCAGAGCTTTTTGAGCGACGCTGACCAGGTACTGGGCGAATACCTGCGCGGGCAGCTCATGGTCATGGGCGTGCTGGCCGTGTATTACAGCCTGGCTTTATCCGCATTCGGGCTGGATTTGGCCTTTCCCATTGGCGCATTTACCGGTCTGGCCGTTTTTGTGCCTTATTTGGGCTTTGGGCTGGGCCTGGTGTTGGCGCTTTTGGCGGGGCTCTTGGAGTTTTCGGCCACCCAGGGCGCTAGCTATGCTTTGCTGATGGTGGCCGTGGTGTTTGGGGCAGGCCAAGTGATTGAGAGCTTTATTCTCACGCCGCGCCTGGTCGGTAAACGCATAGGCCTGCATCCTGTGGCTGTCATTTTTGCGCTGATGGCTTTTGGGCAGTTGTTTGGCTTTGTCGGCATTTTGGTGGCGCTACCGGCCAGCGCGGTGCTTTTGGTGGCCATCCGGCGCGTGCGGGCCAGTTATTTGGCCAGTGGCCTGTACCAACGCTAGACCGCCGATGCAGCAAATCGCGCTTGACATCGGCCTGGGGGCGAACCCAACGCTGGCCAATTATTTTGCCGGCCCCAATGGCGACGCCTTGAGCCACCTCCAGCGTCTGGCCCAATGGCCTCTGACCGACAGCGTGCCCACCTACCTGTGGGGCGCAGCGGGCAGCGGCAAGACCCATTTGCTGCGCGCCTGCGCGACCGCACTTGGCGCCCAAGGCGCCAGCGTGGGCTGGCTTGATGCCAGCGAGACCGAGGCGCCCGAATTTGACGAGTCCTGGTCCCTGCTGGTGATGGACGACGTGCATATCTACGACGCGCAGCGCCAGCACACGGCTTTTGGCTGGTTTGTGCAGGCGGCCAGCTTGCAGCGCCCGGTACTGTGCGCCGGCAGCAGCGCGCCGGTGGACCTGCTTTTGCGCGAGGACTTGCGCACCCGCCTAGGCTGGGGCCATGTTTTTGGCCTGCAGCCGCTGACCGAGCCCCAAACCCGCGCCGCGCTGCGCCGGGCGGCCGACGCGCGCGGCCTGTTTCTGGGCGATGAGGTCATGGATTTCACCTTGCGCCGCTTCAGCCGCGACCTGGGCACCCTGTTTGCGCTGCTCGACGAGCTGGACCGCTACGCGCTGCAAACCCAGCGCGCCATCACCATCCCTCTTTTGAAATCCATGTTGGAGAACACATGAGTTTGCCCAAGCTAGCCCTGTTTGACCTGGACCACACCCTGATCCCGATTGACTCCGACTACAGCTGGGGCCAATTTACGGTGTCCCTGGGCTGGACCGATCCGGTCGAATTTACCCGCCTGAACGACCAGTTTTACGCCCAGTACAAAGCCGGTACGCTCGATATTTACGAGTACGCCCGCTTTGCCTCGGCCGCTTTTGTGGCCCAGGGGGAGGCCGCCGCGCGCCAGGCCCATGCGCGTTACATGGCCGAAATCATCACGCCGGCCTTGCGCCCGCAGGCACTCGATTTGGTGCGCAGCCACAAAGCGCAGGGCGCCACCGTGCTGTTGGTGACGGCTACCAACGAGTTTGTGACCGGCCCGATCGCCCAGGCCTTTGGCGCGGACGAGTTGCTGGCCGTGGACCTGCAGCGCGACGCCTCGGGCTGGTTTACCCAGGAAGTGCGCGGTGTGCCGACGTTTCGCGAAGGCAAAGTGGCCCGGGTGCAAGCGTGGCTGCAGGCGCGCAATTTGCGCTGGGAGGACGTGCACAGCACTTTCTATTCCGACTCTATCAACGACTTACCGCTCCTGGAAAAAGCCAACGTCCCGGTGGCCACCAACCCCGACGAGCCGCTGCGCGCCATCGCCCTGGCGCGCGGATGGCGCATACTCGAACTCTTCGCCTAAGAGCGAAACGCCGGCCCACCCCCCTTGGGCAGCGCCGGCAAGCAGCCTTTTTCTATGATCAAAAAATTTATCAGTAATCTGTTGGCCAAGGCCGGCGGCGTTGGCAAAACCCCTGGCAAACCCGATTTGGGCAAGCGTATGGAAGTGCCCGTCAAAACCCATGGCATTGACCACGATCTGGTCGACGACCGGGCGATGAATGTGGTGCGCACCCTGCAAGAGGCCGGCTTTGTCGCTTACATCGTGGGTGGCGCGGTGCGCGATTTGCTGCTGGGCCTGCGCCCCAAAGACTTTGACGTGGCCACCGACGCCACGCCCGAACAGGTCAAGAGTCTGTTTCGGCGCGCCTTCATCATTGGGCGGCGCTTTCGTATCGTGCATGTCGTCTACGGACGCGGGCGCGAGCACGAGGTGATCGAGGTCTCCACCTTCCGGGCCTACCTGGACAACGCGGCCGCCGAGCAAGTGGCCGGTAACGAAAAAACCAGCAAAAGCGAACTGGCCGGCATGAAGCACGCGGTGGACTCCACTGGTCGGGTGCTGCGCGACAACGTCTGGGGCCCGCAGGAGGAAGACGCGGTGCGCCGCGACTTCACCATCAACGCCATGTACTACGACCCGCAGACGCAAGTCTTGGTCGACTACCACAACGGCATCAAAGACGCCAAAAACAAAACCCTGCGCATGATTGGCGACGCCGGCGTGCGCTACCGCGAAGACCCGGTGCGCATCATCCGCGCCGTGCGCTTTGCCGCCAAGCTGGCGCCGCTGGGCTTTAAGGTGGACAGCCAAACGGCCGGCCCCTTGCTCAAATGCCTGCCGCTCCTGGCCGACGTGCCGCAAAGCCGCTTGTTTGACGAAATGCTCAAGCTCCTGCAAACCGGCCATGCGCTGGCCTCGGTGGCGCAGTTGCGCAAGCTCGGGCTGGCGCGCGGCATCTACCCTTTGCTGGACTTGGTGGTCGAGCGCGCCGAGCATCCTTTTGTAAACGCCGCCTTGCAAGATACCGACCGCCGCGTGGGCGAGGGCAAGCCCGTCGCCCCCAGCTTTTTGCTCGCCTGTGTGCTTTGGGCCGATGTGCGCGACGGCTGGGCTGCGCGCCAGGCCGACGGGCAGAACACCCACCCGGCGCTGCACGATGCGATTGACGATGTGTTTAACGCCCGCATCGGCGATGTATCTGGGCGCGGCAAACTGGCCGCCGACATGCGCGAAATCTGGCTGATGCAGCCGCGCTTTGAAAAACGCGTGGGCAGTGCGCCCTTCGGGCTGGTGCAGCAAGAGCGCTTTCGCGCCTCGTTTGACTTTATGCGCTTGCGTGCCGACATCGGCGAAGTCGACGAGGCCCTGGCCGATTGGTGGCAAGAGTTCTCGATCGGCGACGAAGCCTTGCTGGAAGACCTGGTCGACCAAGTGCGCCAGGAAAACCTCAAGCGCCCCCGCGCCGCCCGCGCGCCGCGCCCCGAAAGTGACGCCGCCGCAGAGCCGACCGGCGCCCCCAAGAAACGGCGCCGCAGGCGCCGCACAGGTGCCGCCAGCCCACCCGGCAGTGCGGGCGATCCACAGTAATTTCGTGCGCTTATGCGTGAACCGGTCATTGCCACCATTGGCTTGGGTGCCAACCTGGGCGACGCGCGCCAGGCGGTGCATGGTGCTGTAGTGGCGATCGCCGCTTTGGACGGTTGCCAGTTGCTGGCCACTTCGCCCCTGTACCGCAGCGCACCTATCGACTCCAGCGGGCCCGACTATTTCAATGCGGTGCTCCAAATTTCCACCCGCTTGACCGCCCCCGACCTGCTGGCCTGCTTGCACCGCATAGAACGCGGTGCCGGGCGCGAGCGGCCTTACCGTAACGCCCCGCGCACCCTGGATCTGGACCTGCTGCTCTACGGCCAGGCCCGCCTAGACAGCCCGACCCTGACCGTACCCCACCCGCGCATGCTGCTGCGCGCTTTTGTGCTGCGCCCACTGGCCGATATCGCGCCCGCCCTGGTAAGTGCGCAGGCGCTGGCCGCCGTGGCCAACCAGGTGATTGCCAAAGACTGAGAATCTGCGCTATGGACGACGACACCACCAATACCCCCACGCTCCCCGCTGCGCTCGATGCTGCGCGGCAGGTGCTAGAGACCGCGGTGGGGCGCGTCCATCTGTACAGCGCGGTGCCCGCGCCAGGTGGGCCGCAATTGAGCCCGCTGTTACTGATTCATAGCGTCAACGCGGCCGCCTCGGCTGCTGAAGTGGCGCCCTTGTTCCGGTATTACAGTGCCCGCCGCCCGGTGGTGGCCCTGGAGCTGCCGGGCTTTGGTTTTTCAGAGCGCAGCGATCGCCTGTACACCCCGCGCCTGATGACCGACGCCATCCACGCCGTCTTGGCCCACATGGCGCAGTCGCTGGGCCCCGTGCCGGTCGATGTGCTGGCCGTGTCTTTGTCCGGCGAATTTGCCGCCCGCGCTGCGGTGGAGGCGCCCGGGCGCATCGGGCGTTTGGCCCTGGTCAGCCCCACAGGGCTTATGGGCTTGCGCCGGCGCCGCAGCGCGCCCGGCAGCACGGCTTACAAGGCGGGTGTGCATGCTTTTGTCAGCAAGCCATGGTGGTCGCAGGCCTTGTTCAATGCACTGACGCGTCCGGCCGTGGTGCGCTACTTTCTGCGGCGCACCTGGGGCTCGGACACCATAGACCCGCATCTGTGGCCCTATTGCGTGCAAAGCGCGCGCCAAGAAGGCGCTCGCTTTGCGCCCCTGTGCTTTTTGTCCATGGCTATGTTCAGCCAGGACATCCACACGGTTTATGACGCGCTGGCGTGCCCGGTCTGGGCTTCTTTGGCCACGCGCGGCGACTTTACCGATTACCGGGGCCTGTCCTTGCTGCAAAACGCCCACCGCTGGAAAGTTCACACCGTGCCCGGCGGGGCTTTGCCCTATTTCGAAGACATGCCCGGTTTTGCCGCCCGGCTCGATGCGTTCTGGCAAATACCGCTGGCGCCTGCACGGCAGGCGGGTGGTTAGTTAGCCCTTTTGTTTTTGTGCTGTGCTTGCTCTTTTTTCTCTGAAGGTGAACGTTCATGCGTAGTGTTTTGAATCTGTTTTTTGCCAGCCTGGCCTTGGTGCTGGTTTCTGGGGCCCCTGTGGCGGCCCAAGAGCGCTTTAGTTTTGACACCACGCCCGGCCTGCTGAGCAAAGACGTGCGCCCCTCGCACTACGCTTTGCGCCTGAACGTGGACCCCGCCGCACCCCAATTTAGCGGCGAAGTGCGTATCCGCATCGCGGTGCGCAAAGCCACCGACAGCCTGCGTCTGCACGCCCAAGACCTGCATAGCGAGGGCGCCCAACTGCAGGCCGTGGGCGCTAAGGGCCTGCGCGCATTGCGTATCGAAACCGATGCCACCACCCAAACCTGGCGCTTGCTGCCTGCCGATGGCAAGCCTATTGCCCCCGGGGCCTACCAGCTGCGCATCGCCTACACCGGCCAGGTGCACGAGAGCGATTCGGGCCTGTACCGCGCGCCCTATACCGCCGACGGCCAGCCCAAGGTGATGCTCGCTACGCAGCTCGAAGCGGTGTTTGCGCGCATGCTGTTCCCCGGCTTTGACGAGCCGGCTTTTCGCAGCGTGTTTGAGATCACCGTGCAAGCGCCTGCCAGCTACGCGGTTTTCTCCAATATGCCCGCACGCAGCATTGCCACCCAAGGGGACAAGCGGGTGCACCGCTTTGGCGCGACGCCCTCCATGCCCAGCTACCTGGTAGCCGTTACGGTGGGGCAGTTTGATGTGCTCAGCGGCCTGGCCGCGCGCGTACCCCTGCGCATCGTGACCTCGCCGGGCAAGCGCGCCCAGGCGAGCTACGCCATGGACGTCACGCAAAAAATACTGCCGTATTACAACGACTATTTCGGTGTGCCCTACGCGCTACCCAAGCTGGACCAACTGGCCGTGCCCAGCACCCGCGGGGGCGCCATGGAAGACTGGGGCCTGATCTCCTACAACGAAACGGCCTTGCTCTTTGACCCGGCGCGCAGCAACGAGCACCGGCGCATGCGCGTTTTTGAAACCGTGGCGCACGAGGTGGCGCACCAGTGGTTTGGTAATTTGGTCACCGCCGCCTCGTGGGAAGAAATCTGGCTCAACGAAGCCTTTGCCACCTGGCTGGCCGAAAAGGCCACCGACAAATTCAACCCCGACTGGCAAATTCAGCTGCGCCGGCGCCAGTCGATTGACGAAGCCATGGCCAACGATGCCAGCGCAGCCACCCGGGCCATCCGCTCGGGCGCGGTCAAGGAAGACCGCGTGTTTGACGTGTTTGACAACATCACCTACGTCAAAGGCGGCGCCGTGCTCAGCATGCTCGAAGGATGGATGGGCCCCGAGGTATTCCGCCAAGGCCTGTCCGCTTACATGAAGCAGCGCCGCCTGTCCAACGCCACCGCGGGCGATTTGTGGTTCCACATTGGCCAGGCTTCGGGCCGCGACGTGGCCCGCGTCGCCCGCAGCTGGACGGACCAAAAAGGCTTTCCCTTGGTCAGCGTGCAAAGTCGCTGCGAGGCCGGCCACACCGTGCTGGACCTGCGTCAAAGCCGTTTTTCTAGCGACCAAGCCGTCGATGGCACCAGCGCCAGCCTCTGGTCGATTCCCCTGGTGGTGCTGCACGCCGGGCGCGAGCACGCGCTGCTTTTGGACCAAGCCAGCCAGCGCTTTACGCTGCCCCAATGCAGCGACGCCCCTACCGTGGTCAACCCCGGTGGCCAAGGCTTTTACCGCGTGCAGTACGCCCCGGCCCAGCACGCCGCCTTGGTGCGCAGCTTTCAGGCCTTGCCGCCCACCGCGCGCATTGCATTGCTGAGCGACACCTTTGCGCTGGTGCAATCGGCCCAGCTGCCACTCTCGGCCTACCTGGAGCTTCTGCAAGCAGTGCCCGCCATCCAAGGGCCTGGCCGCGCGGCCCTGATCGACATGGCCCGCGAAGGCCTGGGCTTTTTGGACGAAGCTTTTCTAAACACGCCCTCGCAAGCGCGCCTGCGCACCCGCGCCCTGGCCATGCTCGCCCCCGAGCTGCAAGCCCTGGGCTGGCAGCCCCGCGCCACGGACGACACCGACACCCGCATGCTGCGCAATGGCCTGATCTCTAGCCTGGCGCATTTGGGCGATGCCTCGGTGCAGGCCCAGGCGGCGCAGCTCTTTGACCAGGAAGAGGCCGGGGGCCCCAGCATTGCCCCCGAAATTCGCGACGCCGTCATTCGCGCCGCGGGCATGGGCAGCCATGCGCAGCGCTTTGCCAAGCTCAAGCAGCGCCTGCTGAGCGCCGCCAACGAGGAAGACCGCTGGCGTTATGCCAGCGCACTGGCCAACACCAGTGATCCGGCGCTGGCCCAGCAGGTGCTGGCCTTGTCTCTGGCGGGCAGCTTGCCCAATAACGTGGCGGCGCGCTTGCCCTCCATGCTTTCCAATAACCGTATTCATCACGCTATGGCCTACCAGTTTGTGCTGGACAACTTCCCGCGCCTGGCCCAGGTGGCCGGCGAAATGTTTGGCTCCTCGGCCTGGCTGGTGCCCGGTGCAGGCGGCGCGTTTAACAGCCCCGAGCGCGCCGACCAAGTGGTCCAAGACCAGCAGCGCCTGGCCGGCGACAAAGGCGCGCGCACGGCGGCCCGCATGGCCGCCCACATTCGCCTCAAAGCCGCGTTGGCGGCGCGCGAGGCCCTGTAAGCGACGGGGTTTGCGCCAGGGCAAGGGCAGGGCGCCCCTCGGTGCCACCCCAAGCCTTGACCTAGATCAGGCAATGGCGTTTGCAGCCCCAGGCGGGCGTGCTGCGGCGCCGCAAAGTGCCCACAATGGTGGCAATGCATGTCGCATTGCTACTTTGAGAAGCACTACCTATGTCCCACTTTCACGCCGTCGTCTGGATCGACCACTCTGAAGCCCACGTCATCCACTTCAGCCCGGACGATGTGGAGCAATTTGTGGTGCGCCCTAACCACCCCCACCACAAAGTGCACAGCACCGCCGGCACCTTAGGTGACGGCAAGGCGCCGGTAGACAAAGACTTTTTTCACCGCGTAGCCCAAGCGCTGGCCGGTGCCCAGGAAATCTTGGTCGTCGGCCCCGCGCAGGCCAAGCTGCAATTGGTCAAGCACATCCATGCCCACGACGCGGCCTTGGTGCCCAAGCTGATCGGCGTAGAAACCGTAGACCACCCCACCGACGCTCAGCTGGTGGCCTACGCCCGCAAGTACTTTCGGGCCAAAGACCGCATGCTTTGAGGGGGCTGCTGGTGGGTTAAACCCCCGCAGGCTCGTGCGTCATATCCAGGTGCAGCATGGTGCCGGTGTACGGGTGCGCACGTGCCACGTCTTCGTCTAGCTCCACACCCAGGCCGGGCGCGGTGGGCGGGATGATGTAGCCGTTTTCCCACTGGATGGGTTTTTTCAGAATCTGGCTGTGAAAACCTTTCCAGTCCAGGATGCTTTCCTGGATCAGGAAGTTGGGGCTGCACGTGGCCAGTTGGATATTGGCTGCGCCCA
>CANGNS010000022.1 GCA_947455465.1 Comamonadaceae bacterium
CAGTGGTGTATTTACCGATGCAGCAGGTAATGCCAACGCAGATGGCTCAGATGCCAACAACACTGTCACTTTTTCAGTAGATACCTTGATACCGACCATTGCGGTATCAAGTACTAAATCGAGCCTGATCGCAGGCGACACAGCAACGCTGACCTTTACACTGAGTGAGCCATCGACTAACTTCATCGCCTCCGATGTGACCGTCTCTGGCGGAACGCTGACTGGCTTTGCCGGTAGCGGCACTACCTACACCGCCACCTTTACCCCAACTGCCAACAGTAATGCTAATGGCGTTGTGAGCGTTGCCAGTGGTGTATTTACCGATGCGGCAGGTAATGCCAACGCGGATGGCTCTGATGCAAATAACACCGTTACTTTTTCAGTAGATACCTTGGTACCGACCATTGCGGTATCAAGTACTAAATCTAGCCTGATCGCAGGCGATACGGCAACGCTGACCTTTACCCTGAGTGAGCCATCGACTAACTTTGTAGCCTCCGATGTGACCGTCTCTGGCGGTACGCTGTCCAACTTCACAGGCAGCGGAACCTCCTACACCGCCACCTTCACCCCTGCGGCAAACAGTACCGCCAACGGCGTAGTCAGCGTTGCCAGCGGTGTATTTACCGATGCAGCAGGTAACGCCAACGCGGACGGCGCAGATGCAAATAATCGTGTCACCTTTCTGGTGAACACAGTTCTGGGCCAGTCATTCGTCGGTGCCTCTGCCAATGACACGCTCTCGGGCGGCGCAGGGAACGACACCATCGACGGCGGCGCAGGCAGCGACACCGTCCAGTTTCAGGGCAAATTGAGCGCCTACAAAGTCACGATGTCAGGAGCCAACGGTACGGTCACCGACAGCGTGACAGCGCGTGACGGTATGGATACCCTTAAGAGCATAGAGCACCTGCGATTTGCAGACTTTGATATCAATACGGGTATCAAAGCGTTGGCAGGCTCCATGAATACCGCTACCGTACAGCGGGTGATGGAACTGTATGTCGCCTTCTTTAACCGCACCCCTGATGCCGACGGACTGACTTATTGGCTAGGCCAATCTAAAGCCGGAGCCAGCACCACCCAAATCGCGGAATCTTTCTATGGCGTGGGGGTTCAATACACATCGCTGACGGGATTCTCCTCCACCATGACCACGACTGATTTCATCAACGTGGTCTACCGTAACGTGCTGGGACGCGCCGATGGGGCCGATGCAGGTGGCCTGCAATACTGGACTGAAAAGCTGACCAGCGGCAAAGAGACGCGCGGCAGCCTAGTTTCAACTATCTTGGATGCGGCCCACACCTTCAAGGGTGATGCCACCTATGGCTGGGTAGCCAATCTTCTGGACAACAAGATCACCGTTGCCACCAAGGTAGCCATTGACTGGGGTCTAAATTACCTCACTGCTGACGCTTCAGTTACCAACGGCATGGCTATCGCCAAGGCTGTAACGCCCACCGATATCACCGCAGCCATTGTTTTGGTAGGGGTGCCTGAGGGGGCTGTGGTTCTAGCCTGAGTTTGCGCTCTATGCGTATCGCCGAAACTATATAACTACTATTTAAATAGCCACATTATGTTTAGCAATCTATTTCATTGGCGACCGCGATCAAATCGCGCTTAATGGCCAATAACCGTAGGGTAATCCCCCCGTTTTCCACCGGCCTTAAAAGTAGGACGGTTATGCAGCCTTGGCCAAATGCTGTTTCGGGGTGACACCGCCCAGGACCATATGCGGGCGGTCTGGGGTAGTACCGTTGCAGGTGTGCCAGACGACTGCAGGCGCGCTACTCAATCCATTCAAGATTACGAAAGTTAAAGCCGCACTCCACAGTCGGTTTTATGACTGCGAAATAGGGTGAAACATCAAAATCCCTGGGCGTAAGAAGTGAGTGATGCTTGGGCTTAAATTGCTGGGGAAAATTTCTCGGAAACCGAATTGGGTCTGTATTTTCCGGTGCAGTTGGATTTGCCATCTCCATGGCGATGATAGGGTAGTGAATACTTTCAAATGCTTGAGCAATCAACGTCGAGCAAATGGCTCTCGTCGGATCACCGCTACCAAGAGCCAACAATTGCCTTCGAAAGCGCGTAGGTACGGGTGGCGTCGGCAACAGGTACCTTGCAAGGTCAAATATGTTTCGCAAATCGTAGCGATGCCCAATCTTTTGAATTGCTGCCTGTGCAACCGCAGCGCATTCTTCATCGCTGAGTCCTATGGGCCTGCAGATTCTGGTGTGTAAATGCATGAACCTGTCAAGGCCAGTACTGCGCACACCGTCTACTGTATCCGCATCGATTAGGCAATGGTCCGAAGGTGCATCGGCCCGGAAATTCATACCAACGTACAGAGCCGCATGTGACCAAGTTGATTGGGTTAGGTATTTGACGGCCGAACTGATTCGCGTGTTGCCTTCAACCAGCAATACATCGCCGGGACGCAAGCTTGCCTGAAGATGCAGAGGGTTCGATGGCGGGGCGGTACCATTGATTTCGAGTTCCTTACTTAGATAAATGGCAAGTCGCTTGCCAATCGCTCCTGCAAATCTATTCATGCCACTTCACCTCTTCTTTTATGGAGCTTAGCATCCCCAGAACCAAACAATTTCACAGGTCATTTTTCATGCCCCTAAAAAGATTTTGAATCGTGATGTGATTTCCCGTTTAGGAATGCACTTACGCCGCCAGACAAATAGAAGTACCCAGACGGCGAAAAAGTAGGCCAAGGATTCAAATAGAAACCACCAATCAAATTGGACTGCTCTTGCTTGCCCACGCGAATATTCGCTGCGGCAAACTGGCTGGGTGATTCGGGCACTGGGTTTGGCAGCAGCCTGTCAAGGCGCCACCATTGTCCTAGGTCATCTTTTCTGAAAGCAAACCAGTGTGCGTCGCTTCCTAGGACGATACGGTCGGTTTCTTGTTCCTGTGCCTTTAAATTGCTCAGCTTGATAATTTGTAACACTGCTTCTTGTTGGGTGAGTAGTATCTGCCGGTCTTGCGCCTAGACTGCGCCGGGACTGGCAGGCTCGCCCGCCTATGTGTTCGAGCTCCACGATGTGCATCGCAAGATGCACCAAGCCAGCGATTATTTCCTTGAAGCAATTACGGACTATTTTTGAGGAATTTTGACGTTTTCTCGGAACATTTGCGGTCGATAGGCAATGGCTGGCGACATGAGCCTGGGATTTGCCAAGATTTGCCTGCGGGGGCTGGACAGCCCCCTTTTTTAGAGTGCGTTAAGTGCCCTCCAAGTGCAAAAATTGCTTGGGGCCGTGCCAACGGACTAGTGTGAATTGGGCTGGGCGCGCACCGCGTTCGCTGGTGCTGGTTGAACGTGCATGGGGGTGGACTTGAACCTTTCCTCTGCCTGATGCACGTCATACGCGCTTTGCTCAGCCAGCCATAATCGTGCCTCGCCGCCGCGTTCGACACCCAGCCACGCTTCAATACGTAGGGCCATTTCAGGGGAAATAGCAGCACGACCATTGAGCAAACGCGACAGCGCCACGCGGGATACATCTAATTGCTTTGCGGCTTCGGTCACATTCAGACCTAGTGCTGGCAGCACGTCATCGCGCAGTGTCAGGCCGGGGTGAGGGGGGTTAAACATACGTGCCATGGCAAATCTCCTAGTGGTAGTCCTGATAGTCAACCAACACAGCGTCGGTGCCTTCAAATGTGAAAGTCATCCTCCAATTACCGTTGACCGATACCGACCAATGGTTTTGCAGGTTCCCTTGCAGGGCATGCAAGCCCCAGCCCGGCAGGTTCATATCGCTGTCACTGGAGGCCGCGTTGAGTCGAGATAATTGGCGGGCCAGCTTGGCAGCATGCGCCGCGTTTATGCCTGCCTTCGATCCATTCTCAAAAAATAGCTTGAGCCCTTTGTGTCGGAATGACTTGATCATGGTTAATTGTAACTTGTAACGTTACGCGATGCAGTCGTCTTAATTGAAGTGCGACCCAATGGGCAAAGTTCGCTCTTTGGGCAGTCCCGGTGATCCTGCCAGTCGCCAGTAAGGGCGTGGTCACGATGAATAGGCCCCAAGAATTGATCGGCCAGTAATGCTGAACTTGGGCGGTTTCACCCCGAAGCAGCATTTGGCCAAGGCTACATAACCGTTCTACTTTTAGGGTCGTGGAAATTGGGTGGATTACCGTTATGCCCCGGGCATAATCTGGGCATAAATGAGGGGAATGGAGGGGAAGGGTGAAACGAAAATTCTAATTAAATCAAGCACTTACATTCCCCTGCAAGCCCCTGAGTGCCATCTTGACTGAGGTTCGAGCCCCATCAGCCACCCCATATAAATCATCAACTTAGCCCCGCTTCACAGGAGCGGGGCTTTTTTGTTGGTGGGCTTGTTACCACCGCCCGTAGTGCGTAACTATGCCGTACCACAGTGCGCCCACCTCGCGTCCCATGCTGGTTTGGCCTGCCTTTGCCGTCGCGTTAGCGGCTAAATGCACCATGACCAATTTTTGTGCGGGATCGACATAAATAGTTTGTCCGTATACGCCCAGTAGGGCAAAGCGCCGCTGCTCGCCGGGGAAGGTCCACACCTGGTAGCCGTAGCCGTAATAGGGGGTCGCATTGCGGGGTGCGAAGGCTGGCGGGTGCCTTTTCCAATCGGTAGCCTCAAGGACAAAGTCGCGTGGCAGTATTTCACCTAAATCTGGCCGATCCGGACGCATGCCGTCGTTGGCCAGCAAGATGCCCAGGCGCGCATAGTCGCGCGCGGTGGCGTTGAAATTACCGCTAGCGCGTTCCAGGCCGTCAGACCCAGCACGCCACAAAGCCGAGGTTTCCGCCCCCATGGGCTGCCATAGCCGAGGCTCCAGATAGGCACTCAGGGTTTGGCCTGTGGCCCCGCGCAGTACCAGCGCCAACATATCGGTTTCGGCGCTTGCGTAGTTAAATCGCTCTCCTTGCGGGTAGGCGCGGCTATTGATCGCCACCGCACCTGCTGCGGCCCCGCCGTAGCGGGCGGCAGCAACGTAACGTGCCAAATCATCGGCGCCGTTGTACAACTCTTCAAACTTGGCACCTGAGGACATGCGCAACAAATTGCGGAGGGTGGTCTCGCCATAGAGGGTTCCCGCTAGCGTTGGCGCGTAGTGGTCTGCGCGTTCGTCCAAGGACTTGATGTGCCCTTCACGCACTGCCAGCCCGACGGCCATCGCGGTGATGGTTTTGGCCATCGAGTTGGACAAAAAGCGGTGCTCGGCCGTGCGGCCATACTGATAACGTTCCACTTGAACGACGCCATCTTTGATCACCAAAAGCGCCATGACCGGCTGGCGCTGCAGATAATCGTCGACGGTAAGACCTTTTTGCTTGTCTATGGCCCACCGAAAGTCTGGTGCAGTGTCGGATTTTCTCAGTGCCAGCGCTTGGGATGCAGGCTGCAAGGTGTTAGGCCGACCGCCAAATATTCCCCAAATTTCGCCTTGATGGCTGAAGGAGCCGACGCGCACGCAGATGTCGGTAAACCACGTGCTGGCGGTACCTACGGGGTAGCCCTGCGCTTTGCAAAGAGCCGCTTCGTCGGGCTCGGCATGGGCGCTTAGGGTGGCACTCAATGCCACCTGAAAAATGAAAGCGTACCGCAACTTCATAAGTCAGGCTTTGGATGTTGCTGCGAAAGTTGGGTAAGTGTTCAAGGGCCCACTGATAGGTATTTGATACTCAAAACTCGAGTCCAAAACGCAGGGCATTAAATTGCCATTCACCCTTGAAGTCGCTCTCGAAGCCCAGTCCGAAGGATAAACCGTGCAACCATAAATTGCGCACCTGGCCGGCCAGAGCCATTTTCTTTAGCCCATAGCTTTTCGCGCTTATCTCAACGTCATCATGTTGAAACGTCAATGCGCCCCAACCCGCCGAAGTATTATCTAGGGTATCTATGCCAATGGCTCCTCGGAATTTCTGGTGAGGATCTGCGTATTCCAATTTCAAGGTAGAGAAGATCGGCAAAGAGCTTACAAAATCTGACTGACCATACTCTCCCGCCATGGCGGGCAAATTATTAGACAATATAACTGTGTCTTTAGAATTGGTTTGGTATCTTTTTGAATTGTAGAACAACGCATAATTTGATACTCGAGAGTATATATTTATTACGTTTAATTGGGCGCTCAGATATTTATCTTGGTACTTTATAGACAAATCTGCCGCGACTCCGGGTCCGAATTTAACTTTTTCTGTCGGATTTTCAAAAAATCCATATTCCCAGTACCCAATACTATTGGTTTCTGCGGCTAAGTGATAGTAATCTGTTTGTTTTGAAAAAACTCCTGATCCATCGTCGGATTTAAAATTGGTCATTCTTAATATTTTCGGGGAAAATGACCAGGCAAAATTATTATTTTCTGGTGCGCTCTTTATGATAATTCCGAGAGCATCATAGCCATAGGATAATAATTTCCCTGCAAGCTTGGTTTGAAGGTCGGGTAATCTTCGAATTGATGCGTCATCTTTTGAGAACATGACCAAGCTGTTGGCCGTAGTAGACATGCTTGCCACAGTATGTGACTCGACGAACAGATCAGTGCTCAATAAGTTGAACTCGAATCGCCTGGAGAAATCTGCATAGGCAATCAAGGCGTCATCGTTGTTTGACAATGCTTGGGATGTCCAATATTTTTCGTTAAGAATACCGCGACTAATGCTGGAATCTGCGCTGATGAACAACTGCCCGGCATGTGCGACGTCAACAGATAAAATTATTAGCGCTGCAGTTAACGCTGTGCGAAGTATGCGTTCTCTTTTCATTAATTAAGTGAAACCTGAACGCCGGCAATAATCAGTATATTGTCAATGATGGCGCCGATCAATTTTTCACCGTTAAATATGTCGCCTTGGAATTGGCCGCGGCTATTTTGAAATATCCGTGCCGTGTAGGGCCCGGAGGTGCCAAGCATAATGTCACCGGTCACACTCTCCTGGGACGATGAAATATCAGTGCGCTTCGTCGCATATGTCAGATCAATCCAGCCCGCATTATTTTCGAACTTAATATGGTTACTTGTTTGATCGAACTTTGATTTTAAAGAGGTGATGGCTACTGAAGATTGCCCGGCTTCCTTAAGGGTGCAATAGATATTGAAGTTTTCAGCGTTGTCTATAGTTGAGGGTAGGGATGGAGTGTATCTACTAATATCTTGAGTGGCAGTGACGCCTAAACTCATAATTGGTCCATCTGTTGCAACCACCTCTAAACTGAGACTCAGGTTGGTTGCAAAAATATTCTTTGACTTATCTGCACCTGTGCCGTTGTATTTTTCCTCCGCATTCAGTTGCGTTAAAGCGCCCGAAATTCGATCACCTTCCGAGCTTTGGAAACTAATCGCCCCCGAAATCTTGTAAGAAAGCAAGCCCGAAACTGTGTTCTTTGTTGCATCGAGTTGGACAGCGCTTAGAGAAAGTTGCCCCCATTTTTTGTAGTTTGAGTTGATGTCATAAGATTTTATGTTGATGCTGTCTATGACAATGCTGGCAAATTTACTGCTTGTGTTTAAGCTGTTAATGCCAAATTTAATTGAAATTTCGTTAACCGGTTTGCCATCACTCACTCTGTTCTTTGTACTGTTGAAAACCAGGTTGCCAGTTCCATCCGAGCTATTCCATTTGCTTGAAATCGTTCCTGTCATCAAAAATACCGCGTCTGAGTTGCCCGAGAGTGCGCCAGCGGCTGACACCTGGTATTTGAATCCGTAGTCGGTTCCAGTGGCCTTAGAGAAAATCTTACTATTTGGATTGCAATTCAATACGCCATCACTGTAGGCGCATTCATTAATATAGTCGTTAATTACACTTAACCCATCTCCAATATTATCCAATAATATTTTGTCGGTCCGAATTTTTAGATTATTTACTCTATCATTCATCAGCTGGGTTGACTGATTGAAACCCGATCGCATTAGCTCGATGAAGTTGTTTACTTTTTGACGTTCTGACACTGAAGCGGAAGTAATTCCTTGTACCGATGCGGCCATAGACGCTTGAACAACCGGAATTTGCTGTTTTGTGAGCGTGAGAAATGGTGACGCTTGCAAGGGAGCGGAGCTTAATGCAGCCACCTTCGATTGCAGGGTATTTAGAATCATGGAGCCCGCCATTAAATAATAAGCGTTATCAGTGCTTTTGGCCATAGCGCTTTGTTTATTCAATTCTGCTAAAAGGCATGCCAATCCTGATTTATCGGCACTACAGCTGCGTGTCTTGGCGTCTTGCATCATGGCCGTCATCAATACCATAAGCTTCTGCTGGTTGGCCGACATTGCAGCATTGGCATCAACTACCGCAGTGGTGAACGGATCAAACCCCACCATTTGTTGCACTATGGCTTTGGCTGCACCTAAAGACTCCGCATTGAAAGTTCCAGACGATTGAGCAGCGGAAACAGCCATTTCTGTCAGCGGGCTGCCGGCCAGTACCGACGAATATTGCAAACTGAGTGCTGCAGTTCGAATCTTGGTTCCCGATGCCGGCGCATTTACCGCTGCCTGAAACTTGCCATTAACCAACGGCAAGGTCTCATCGAGCATGGTGGTCGTATCCGTGGTGCTTAATTCCACGATCACTGGATTATTCGTTGCGCGCAAACCTCTGAGGATATAACTGCCGTCAGTGGCTGTAGACGTTTTTGAGCCCAGGGGTACCAGTTTGCCATCCATTAATTCGTAGGCTTGTACCTGGGCATAGGCCAACAACCCTTTGCCAAATGAACCGTAAAGATCAACCTGGTTGGTCAAAGGAGCTACTGGCGCGGGATCGCTGGTGTTTGAGGTATTGCAACTACTGGAAACACCTGAGCCAAGCGCTGCGCCTAGGATGGAGCAGCCACTGGAGCCTCCGCCACATGCTGCGAGCGAGCCAATAATCAGCGCTACGCAAAATATGGAGCGAAAGCCTATTTTCAAAACATTTTGCATAGCGGTGCTTCCAATGTGACGCGCGCGGGATACCGGTATTTGACATAGCCGCCCGATTTCTTATCGGCCACCGCAGCGTTGACCAGGTTGGAGGGGGTTATGTCGGCCTCATCTTGGGCGCTAATTTTGGTGCGGTAGTCGCCCAACAAGCCACCTTGGCAGCTGATGCGCAAATCGTTCGGGCTTTTCCCCACCTGAAATGTGGCAGGTGTTTCAAACCGCCAGCGGCCACGTTCGTTGGTGGCCTCACAGACGGTGTTCATGGGCCGCCCTTTGCAATGGGCAGTAACGGTAATCGTTTGCGTGCTGCCACTGTAGGCACAAGCCGCTGCGGGCAGGGTGACATTTTCGGGGTAGTCGAAAGCGTTGGCGGTTTTTAAATCTTGCAACACGCCCAACCCGCCGCCAAGAATCACATTACCCGCCGTGAGCATATTGGGTTGCGAGGCAACCGCATAGCGGTATTCGCCCGTGGCGGCATCACCGCATACCACTGTGAGGTCTGTTGCACTTTTGAGTATTTTGACCTTCGACGGAGTTTGAATATCCCAGCGGCCGCGGTCATTAAAGGCGACGCAGCTGGTAGCCTCCACCGGCGCGCCGCATTGGGTCGAAAAATTAATCCATTGCTGATCGCTACCGAGAAGGGTAGCGCAGCCCCAAAATGCCAGGGGGATGAACAAAAGGACAATTTTTCGCATTACAGATCAATTCGGATTGGTTTTTGTCAGATAACGGATCGTATTATTCCCTGTATCTGCAACAAATAAGTCGCCTAGTTTATTGACGGCGATGCCACCGGGGCGATTAAAGGTGCCGCTGCTAACAGTGCAGGTTTTTGCAGCGCAAGTCGGGTAGGCATCCAGGGCGCCCGCCGCCTGGGTGGCCGAGCCGGCGATGGTAATGACTTCACCGGTTTGGTCTAACAGCCGGATGGTATTGTTTTGGGTGTCAGCCACATACAGGTAAAAACTGCTGTCCACGGTGAGTCCGGTAGGGCGGTTGAAGGACGCTGCGCTGCCGTTGCCGTCCTGGTAGCCTTCTTTTCCAGCCGTGCCGGCCAGCGTTTGGGTTTTTACCACCGCGCCACTGCTGACGCTTATTTTGCGAATCACCGAGTTCAGCGTATCGGCGACGTACACATTATCCAAACTGTCAATCGCCACACCCATAGGGGCATTAAAGGTCGCTTTGTCCGACGCGCTGGCCATATTGGCTGCGCCGCTGACATTGGCCGTCCCGGCAAATAGGGTGACAGTGCCGGTGGGGCTTATTTTGCGAATCACATGGTTGCCGGTATCGGCCACATAAATATTGCCATTGGAGTCCACCGCGATGCCGGTAGGGCGATTAAATTGCGCGTTGCTGCCGGTCGAATCCTCTTTGTATCCGGGAATCCCGTTGCCCGCCAAAGTTTCCACCTTGGTAACGACGTCGTTCACCAAGGTGACGACACGAATTAAATGGTTCAAGGTGTCGGCCACATAAACCAATTTGGTATTGGCGCTGGCTTTGCTCCAGGTATCGACAGCGACGCCGACCGGGCCATTGAATCGGCTGTTCGTGGCGCCTGTCGGGTCGGTCACGGGAATATTGACGGCGTTGTAAAACCCATTGATAAACGATTTGCCGACCAAAGTGCTGGTTGTGGCGGATGGGGCGCCCGATACCGAGTTGTCGGTTAATTTACGGATGGCGCCCGAGTTGGTGTCGGCGACAAGGACAGAATCATTTTTGCTGTCAAAGGCCAAGCCCTGGGGTGCGTAAAAAGAAGCACTCACCCCCGTCGCCGTATCCGCGCTGTAGGCCTTGTCCGTGCTGCCAGCGATGGTGTAGATGTTCCATACTTGGCCGATGCAGCGCACCTCCAGGTTGGACAGACTGCTGGCCACCGATCCCGCTCCGTTCTTTACCGAGCACAGCTGCCGGCTGGGCTGCGCCAGCACGGTGACCGAGTAGGTGTCGCCCCACAAGGTGTTGAAGCTGAACTTTCCGCTGCTATCGGGCGCCGTGGTTTGCACCGTGGTTCCCGCCGTATTGACCAGTTGCAGCGTTTGGCCGCTAACCAGCCCGTAGACGATGCCCGACAGCGTATAGGCATTACGCGTGCAGACGACATTGACCGTGAAGGGCGCCGCATTGACCGTAGGGTTGGGCGAGGGCAGGGCGCAGGTTTGGCCCACATCGGGCTGCGCCGTAATGGACACGGCCAGGGCGGAATTGAGGGTCACCGCCGTGGGGAACGCCTTGGTCGCGTTGTCGGTGAAGGTCAGGGTCTCCGTGCCATTTTTCAGGGCCACGCTCTTTCCGGGCAAGAGACCCGTCACGCTCACATTGAGCTGCGCAGGTCCTGGTGCGGCGGGCGAGTCGCTTTTGCCGCCACCGCAGGCGCCAAGCACCACGGTCAAGGCCGCCGCAAGCGCCCACAGGCGCCGGTTCGGCAGACTGGACCTCAAACTGACCGGAAGGCGGGTGGTTCGCAACATGTTTAGCCCCATAAGAATTTCACTCAATACGTGTTTCCGTGCCGCGGCAAACCCTTGCCGCCCAGCGCGCAGGCACCGGCCAAAGCGGGCCGTGCTACACGGGTGCAGGGAGCAAAAAGTCGACACGGTCCCAGGTAAATCCCACGCTTTAGCGCGGTCATTGACCTAGGTTACCGTAAAAATAAGCAATATTCATGCCGAAAATTGCTTGCGCCTACTCTGTTGCGACCAGGCGTAAGACGTAGCCACGGGGCCCGTCGCAGCGGTAGGGGCTCAGTTTGAGATTGAACTTCTTGGATTGCCGGGGGTAAGCGGTAAAAGCCTCTGTGTTGCGCACAAGCAGGGCTAGCGAATCGTCATAAACGGACACTTCATAGGTGCCGTAAATCGTCTCCTCGGTCTTGTTGAAGATCGTGCCCCCCACGTGGTCTGCATGGTGGCCCACACAGGCAGCGGTACGCACCACCAACCCAGCGCGCTGGGACACGATATCCTGCCCCCAGCCCAGGCTGCAGGCGAGCAGAAGGGGCCAAGCCCTTGAAAGCCACTTCATGGCGGGGAGGGCGAGGGCAGGGGCGGTAAATCGTCGTCAAACAGCCTTGCCAGGTTGTATTGCGCATTCCAATGCCCGTGTGCGGCAGCCAATTTGTACCAATAAATCGCTTTTTCAGGGTTGGGGGGCGCGCCACGCCCCAGCTCATACAAGAGCGCCAAGTTAAATTGGGCATCGGCGTAGCCTTTTTGGGCCGCGCGCTGGTACCAGTGCAAGGCCTGTCGGAAATTACCGCGCTCAAAGTAGAGCGCCCCCAGATTATTCTGCGCCGCAGCATGGCCCTGGAGTGCCGCGCGGCGGGTCCACTGCAGGGCCAAAGCCGGGTTCGGTGCCGCGCCAGCGCCTTGCTCGTAGCGCAGGGCCAAGGCGTATTCGGCCTGCGCCTGCCCCGCTTGGGCGGCGCGCGACACCGCGTCGGCCTGGGCCACATGGGCAAAGCTGGCAGCCAGCCACATAGCGGTCCAAACTAGACGGCGCACGTGTTTTTCTTTAGAGCCCATGATGATGCGTTTAGGATATAAAACGTTTTCCTACTTTTTTCAGATGCCGCTCGATGGTAGGTGGATTTTCTCGATATCGCCTTGAATTTTATGAATCTTTACAAGATTCCTAGGGTTACTACTGAGTTTTTCATGAAGGATAACGATTACCATGCCTTCTGCATCTTTAAGGAGCCATGGATGAAGCGCAAAATCGTGATCGGTACTCTACTGGGCCTTGCCGCCAGCATGGCCCTGGCCGCAGAGCGGCCCAACGTGGTGTTCATCGTCGTCGACGATCTGCGCCCCGAGCTCGGTATTTACGGCAAGGATTACATCAAAAGCCCCAACATCGACCGCATCGGCAAAGAGGGCCTGACTTTTAACCGCGCCTATGTGCAGCAAGCGGTGTGCTCGCCGTCCCGCACCAGCGTCATGACCGGCGCGCGCCCAGATACCACCAAAGTCTGGGATTTGGTGACCCACTTTCGCAAAGCCACGCCGGAAATTGTCACCCTGGGCCAGCATTTCAAAAACAACGGTTATTTTGTGCAGGGCATGGGCAAGATATTTCACGGCGGCTATGACGATGCCCCCACCTGGTCCGTGCCTTGGCAAACACCGTCGGCAGTGAAATATGCATTGCCGGAAAACGTGGCTTTGGACGAACGACTCAACCAGCTCAAAGCCACCGACAAACCCAAGCGCAATGCCTCCGAGCCGCTGACGGCCGACGGTGGACCGTCCAGCGGCGTCAATATGCGCGGCCCCGCCTATGAAGGCGCGGACGTGCCCGATAACACCTTCACCGATGGCAAAGTGGCCGAACTGGCGACCCAAACCCTGCGTGATATGAGCAAGAAAAAAGAGCCCTTTTTTCTGGCCGTGGGTTTTGTAAAACCCCATTTGCCATTTGTGTCGCCCAAGAAATACTGGGATATGTACGACCCGACCAAAATTGAACTGGCCCACAACCCCTTTCGCCCGATCGGCGCGCCCGATTACGCGGTGATGTACGGCGGCGAACTGCGCAACTACCACGGTATTCCCGAGACCTCGATCCCCCCGGATTTGGCGCGTACGCTCAAGCATGGCTACTACGCCGGCATCAGCTATACCGACGCCCAGGTGGGCAAGGTGCTCGACGAATTGGACCGCCTGAACCTGCGCAAAAACACCATTGTGGTTCTGTGGGGCGACCACGGCTGGAAATTGGGCGAGCATGACGCCTGGACCAAGCACACCAATATGGAAATTGACACCAAAGCGCCATTGCTGATTTCAGCGCCCGGCATGAAAGCGGTGGGCGCCAAAAGCAACGCCATTGTGGAAATGGTGGACCTTTTCCCTACGCTGGCCGATTTGGCGAGTCTTCCGTTGCCCAAGCATTTGGAGGGAACGAGTTTTCGCCCTTTGCTGGATAAGCCCGAAATGCCATGGAAAAAAGTGGCATTTAGCCAATATCCACGCACCGCCTACGTCACTGGTGGCACGCCGCTCATGGGATATGCCATGGTCAATGACCGCTACCGCATCGTGCAATGGGTCGACCGCGCCGACCTGACGAAAGTGGTGGCGGTGGAACTGTACGACCACCTGACCGACCCGGATGAAAACCTCAATATCGCCCAGCGCCCCGAGCATGCGGCCTTGCTCAAAAGCATGCGCGAGCAGTTAGCGGCGGGGTGGAAAGCGGCCAAGCCGGTGGTGCAGTAACTACCCCCTGGCAGCGGACTGTTTGTGACTACGCAGCGCTTTAGTGTCCGCCGCCGTTTGGGTATTTATGTGCTGTCTCTGCCTGTGTGGACGCGCCTAAACCCAGCGCTTGCCGCCACAGTGGAGGCGCCGCCCACCCGATTGGGCTGGGAGGAGGTCGGGCATATCGACCGCGCACGCATTGTGCAAGCGGCACAAGCAGCCCTGGGTTTGGCGCCGGTGACGATCGTGAAAACCGCCAGCCCGCTAAGCCCAGGCAATGTCAACGACTATTACTCCAACGGCGATTATTGGTGGCCCAACCCGGCCAGCGCCGATGGGCTGCCTTTTGTCCGGCGCGATGGGCAAAGCAATCCGGGCAATTTCAACGACCACCGCCTGGCCGTGCGCACGCTGCGCGATGCCGTGGCGGCCCTTGCTGCAGCCGCTTTAATCAGTGGTCCGGGTACCCAAACGCAAAAATACCTGGAAAAAATGGCGCAACTGTTGGCGGTATTTTTTGTGCATCCCAATACCCGCATGAATCCGCATTTGCAATATGCCCAGGCCATTCCGGGCGTATCCCAAGGCCGGGGTATTGGGATTATTGATACCTTGCACCTGATAGAAATTCCGGTGGCCATGCAAGCGATTGCCGGGCTACCAGGCTTCCCGGCCGCTGTTGCCACTGCCGTGCAAGATTGGTTTGGTAATTACCTGCATTGGATGCTCCATAGCGCCAATGGCCAGGACGAGGCCAAAGAGCGCAATAACCATTCGGTCGCCTATTGGTTGCAAGTAGCAGTATTTGCCAGATTCACCCAAGACAAAGCGCGCATGGCGCAGGCGGCGGAGCAATTTAAACGCCATTTCATCGGCGTCCAAATGGCGCCCGACGGGAGTTTTCCGGAGGAGCTCAAGCGCACCAAGCCCTATGCCTATTCGCTGTTTCAGCTGGATAATATGGCGGCGCTGTGCCAAGTGTTATCGACGCCCACGGACAATTTGTGGCGTTTCCAACTGGCCGATGGACGCGGTATGGAAAAGGCGCTGGCCTATCTGGCCCCTTATATGGCGCATAAAAGCCAGTGGCCTTATGCCCCCGACGTGCAGGCCTGGCAATATTGGCCGATGCGCCAAAGTGCTTTGCTGTTTGGCGGTAATGTATTTGCGCGCAGCGATTTACTCCAGTTGTGGAGCCGTTTGCAGCCCGATAGCAGCGATGATGAGGTGCAACGCAATATCGCCATTACCCAGCCCATTTTGTGGCTGAAAACCCAGGTGGCCGGCGTTTGAATGCGCCGCGCTACAAGCCCGGCGCCGTTGTATGGTTGGCACCAATGAATTTCGTTTTATGAGGTCTCGTATGTTGAAAACCTTGAAGTTTTTTATTGCCCTGGGTTTGACCTTGGGCGCTATGGCGCCGGCCTTGGCCGCAGCGCCGTCCAAGCCCAATATTATTTTTATATTGGCCGATGACTATGGCACCGGCGAGGTCGGTGCGTATGGCGCGGACAATTACAAAACTCCGCATATTGATGCGCTGGCGCAGGGCGGTACCCGCTACACCCGCAGCTACACACTGCCTTTGTGTGGCCCGTCACGGGCCATGATCTTGAGCGGTCGCTATCCGTTTCGCACCGGTGCGACCAGCCAGGACGCCAGCGGCGACGTTTTCTCGCCGTCCGAACAACTCACGCCCAAAGTGTTGAAATCGGCCGGTTATGTCAGCGCCATGATCGGCAAATGGGGCCAGCTGCCCCTGACCGCCGGCGACTTTGGCTTTGATGATTATTTGCAATTCAAAGGCAGCGGGGTTTATTGGAATACCCAGGTCAAGGGCAAAGATTATCTGGTCAATGGCAAAACTATTCCCCTGCGCGACAAAGAATACATGCCCGATCTGATGCATAAGCATCTGGTTAACTTCATCACGCAAAACAAGGACAAACCTTTTTTTGTGCATTACTCTATGTCGCATGTGCACAGCGAAATATTGCCCACACCGGACAGCGTCCCTGACAGTAAAACCCTGTATGCCGACAATGTGGCTTATATGGACAAACTCGTTGGCCAGCTGGTGGCCGAGCTCGATCGTTTGAAATTGCGTGAAAAAACCTTGCTGGTTTTCATGGGTGATAACGGCACGGCGGGCGGCCCCAGCCGCTTTGCCAAGATTGGCGGACGGACAGTCTTCGGGAGCAAGGGCTCGATGCAAGAGGGCGGGGCGCTGGTGCCGCTCATCGTCAACTGGCCAGGCGTGGTGCCTGCGGGCAAGGTGTCTTCTGCATTGATCGACTCGAGCGACCTGCTCCCGACCTTTGCCGAGTTTGCCGGCGCCCCATTGCCGGCGGGCGTCACCCTGGACGGACGCAGTTTTGCCGCGCAGCTTCAGGGCGGCCAAGGCAAGCCGCGCGACTGGGCTTTTGTCCAATTGGCCAGAAATTGGTATGTGCGCGAGGCCAATTTCAAGCTCACCCAGGATGGCGAGTTGTTTGACATGGCCGAGGCGCCTTTTGCTGAAACCCTGGTTCCCAAAGACAGCCAGGACCCAGCCGCCGTGGCCGCGCGCAAGCGCTTGCAACTGGCTTTGCAGCAACTCAACCCGGCTGGCGGTATCGTGGACCAAGGCGGTGACAGCGGCCGCCATGAAAATAAAAAGCCCAAAGTGCGCGCCAGCGGCCTGCCCGACGCCAACTAGTTTGCAAATAATCATGGGCTTGTCTTTTTCCGGGCTAGGGCGGCTGATCGCGCTTGCGCTGGCCGCCGCGTGCCTGACTGCATGCCAAAAAGCCGAGCCGCCGCAAGCGGTGGTGGCCAGCAAGCCGGCCAAGGCCTGCACAGCATTCCCGCCCGAGGCCCAGGTGTATGTCGCGCCCGGCAGCTTCACCATGGGCGATGACCGTTTCCCTGAAGAGGGACCGCTGCGCAAAGAGCAGGTGCGCAAAGGCTTTTGGATGGACGCCCATGAGGTAAGCAATGGGCAATTTGCGCGCTTTGTGGCCGCCACCGGCTACGTCACGGTGGCCGAGCGGCGCCCCGACCCGCGCACCTATCCCGACATTCCCGCGGACCAGTTGGTGCCTGGCTCGGCCGTGTTCCAACTCAAAAACGCCGAGCGCGCCTTGGCCAATGACGTCAGCGCCTGGTGGAGTTTTGTGCCCGGCGCCTACTGGCGCGCCCCAGAGGGGCCGGGCTCTAGCATCGAAGGGCGCGACAACTACCCGGTGGTGCATGTGGTGCTGGCCGACGCCCAAGCCTACGCGCGCTGGGCCGGCCGGCGTCTGCCCACCGAAGTGGAGTGGGAGTGGGCCGCCCGTGGCGCCGACCCGGCCAGCCTCAACGAGCACGAGCAGCCCAGCCAGGCCAATACCTGGCAGGGTAAATTCCCGATCCAAGACGCTGCGATTGACGGCTATGCCGGCCTGGCCCCCGTGGGGTGTTTTGCGCCCAACGCCCTGGGCCTGCACGACATGATTGGCAACGTCTGGGAGTGGACGGTGGACCCCTATTACGAGAAACGCCCCCGCACTTTCAAGGCGGGCGCCAAAGGCGACGACCCGATGCAAAAAGGCGTGCCGGTGGCCACGATCAAAGGCGGTAGTTTTTTATGCGCACCGGGCTATTGCATGCGCTACCGCCCCGGGGCGCGGCACGGGCAGGACCTGGCCCTGGGCGCCTCGCACGTTGGCTTTCGCACCGTGGGCGACGCTGCGGCCCCACCACCCCAAGGAGCACCTTAATGCGCCCCATGATTCAAAACGCTTATGGCCGGCTGATGGCCAAGCTCTTAGTGCTTCTTTGCCTGGGCAGTGCGCTTAACAGCCAAGCCGCACCCGCGCCCGGCAGTGGGCCCACGCCCGGGCGCAAGCCCAATATCGTGTTTCTGATCGCCGACGACATGGGCTATGGCGACTTGGGCGTGCAAGGCGACAAAGAGGTGCGCACGCCGCACATCGATGCGCTGGCCGCCTCGGGCGTGCGTTTGACGCAGTACTACGCCAACCATCCGGTGTGCGCGCCCAGCCGCGCCGCTTTGCTCACTGGCGTGTACCAGCAGCGCATGGGCTTTGAGTTCAATCCCGGCGGTGCGGGGCCCAATTTCGGCCTGCCGGTGGACACGCCCACCATCGCCGAGCGCATTAAAGCCCAGGGCTACGCGACGGCGCTGTTAGGCAAATGGCATCAGGGCTACAAGCCCGAGCACCACCCCAACGCCCGGGGCTTTGATGAGTTTTATGGCTTCTTAGGCGGCACCCACCCCTATACCGCTGACGGCGTCACCCAATACAACGCCACCGATGCAGCCGATGCGCGCACCAACCGCCTGCTGCGCCAAAGCACGCCGGTGGAGTTACCCAGCCACCTGACCGAGGCCTTGGGCGCCGAGGCGACACGCTTTATCCGGGCGCACAAAAATGATCCGTTTTTCGTCATGCTGGCCTTTAACGCGCCGCATGTGCCGATGCAAACCACGCGCGCTTACTACCAGCGTTTTGCCCACATCGCCGACGAAAAGCGGCGCATCCACCTGGCCATGGTCGAGGCGCTGGACGACCAGGTCGGCGCGGTGCTGCAGACGCTTAAAGCCGAAGGTTTAGAGCGTGACACCTTGGTCGTCTTTATCAGCGACAACGGCGGGCCGCAGCACCAAACCACCTCCAGCAACTATCCGTTCAGTGGCGAGAAGGGCAGCTTTCTCGAGGGTGGAATTCGCGTTCCGGCCGCAGTGCGCTGGCCAGGCACGATTGCGCCCGGTGGCGTCCTGGACACCATGAGCAGCGGCTTTGACATGACGGCTACCGCACTCACGCTGGCCGGCGCGATGCCCGCCCAAGGCCTGGACGGTGTGAACCTCATGCCTTGGATGACCGGCAAAACCAGCACCAGCATCCACGATGCCCTGTATTGGCGCCAGGGCAAACGCGGCGCCATGCGCCAAGGCGATTGGAAGCTTCTCAAAGACGCCGAGCAGTGGCGCCTTTTTGACCTGCGCGCCGACCAGGCCGAGCAGCACGATGTAGCCGCCAGCCAGCCTCAAAAACTTGCGCAATTACGCACGCTGTGGAACGCCTGGAGCGCCCAGATGAAGCCGCCTGCATGGGCGCCCCTCGACAAACCCGGCGCACCTGGCGCGTCTGAATAAATACTTTTGTAGAAAGCAAGCCTTCCATGCGACTTCATTCCACTTTTGCTGCAGCCCTTGTGCTAACGCTGACCACGCTCGCGCATGCCGGCGAGCGCCCCAACGTGTTGTTTATCGCCGTTGATGACCTGCGCCCGGAGCTGGGCGCCTATGGCATCAAAGAGATCAAAAGCCCGAACATCGACCAGCTGGCCAAAAGCGGCATGGTGTTTGATAAAGCCTTTGTGCAGCAAGCGGTTTGCTCGCCCTCGCGCACCAGTTTGATGACGGGCGCGCGCCCGGACACCACCAAAGTCTGGGATCTGGTTACCCACTTTCGCACAGCCATGCCCGAAGTCGTCACCCTGGGCCAGCACTTCAAGCAAAACGGCTATTTCGTCCAAGGCATGGGCAAGATTTACCACGGCGGCTTTGACGACGCACCCACCTGGTCCGTGCCCTGGCAAACCCCCAAGGCGCCCAAATACGCCTCGGACATGGCCAATGCCGGCCAAGCGAGCGACGCCGAGGAAGATCCCGACGGCGATGCCAGCAAGACCAAGGGCGGCGCCAAGGCCAAATCCAAAGTGCGCGGTCCGGTGCTGGAAGGCGCCGACGTGCCCGATGACACGTTTACCGACGGCAAAGTAGCCGACCTGGCCATCCAGACCCTGGGCCAATTGGGCGCCAAAAAAGAACCGTTTTTCCTGGCAGTGGGCTTGGTTCGCCCTCATTTGCCCTTCGTGGCGCCCAAAAAGTACTGGGATATGTACGACCCGGCCAAGATTGCGATGGCGCCCAACCGCTACCCGCCCAAAGACGCGCCTGACTATGCGATCCGCAACCTGGTCACCGGTGGCGAGTTGCGCATGTATCAAGACATCCCCGAGGGCCATTTGCCCGACGATCTGGCCCGCCGTCTCAAGCATGGCTATTACGCCTCGGTGAGCTATACCGACGCCCAGGTCGGGCGCGTGCTGGCCGAATTGGACCGGCTGGGTTTGCGCAAAAACACCATCGTCGTGCTGTGGGGTGACCACGGCTGGAAGCTGGGCGAGCATGACGGCTGGGCCAAGCACGGCAATACCGAAAACGACACCAATGCACCGCTGATCGTGTCCGTGCCGGGCATGAAGACGGCCAACACCCACAGCAAAGCTTTGGTGGAATTCGTCGATATTTACCCCACGCTGAGCGAATTGGCTGGCTTGCCCTTGCCCAAGCACCTGGAGGGCAGCAGCTTCAAACCCGTACTGGACGACCCCAGCCGCGCGTGGAAGCAGGCGGTGTTCAGCCAGTACCCGCGCCCCAAAGCCGGCAAGGACAAGGCCGACCTGATGGGCTATGCCATGCGCACCGACCGCTACCGCTTTACGGTCTGGGTGCATACGGCCGACGCCAAGCAGATCGACGCCATCGAGCTCTACGACCACCAATCCGACCCACAGGAAAACGTGAACCTCGCCAAGCAGCCCGAACAGGCCGAGCTGGTGCGCAAGCTCATGGCCCAATGGTCTGCCGGGTGGCGTGGCGCTCTGCCTAAGCTCTGAGAAGGCCCTGCAAGGCTTGACCGAAAGCACTAGGGTAAATACTGATTAAACGTTTATCACAATACAGTGACAATCGTCGCAAGACACATTTTTTGACCCAAGATTTACAAAAAGGACGCAAAGTGGCCAATCCAATTTTCAAGACCTCTGGTATTCACCGCACCCCGATCAGCCTGGCTATCGCGCTCTTGATCGGCCAAGCCGCTTTCGCGCAGCAGGCGCCGGCAGCGGGCGACAAGCAGCTCGACACGGTGGTCGTGACCGGCGTGCGCGCCGCCTTGCAGCGCGCCTCCGAAGTCAAGCGCGACTCAGACCAGGTCATGGACGTGATCACCGCAGAAGACGTGGGCAAATTGCCCGACGCCAACGTGGCCGAGGCGCTGCAGCGAGTTACCGGCGTGCAGGTGACGCGTGTATGGGGCGAGGGCCAGGGCGTCTCGATCCGCGGCCTGCCTTTGGTGCGCGTGGAAGTGGACGGGCGCACCGTGCTGGGTTACTCCACCCGCCTGTCGCCTCCTGAAAACGACCAACTGGGGCGCAATTCCGGTCTGGACGTGGTGCCTTCGGGGCTGTTTGGGCGCCTGGAGGTGAGCAAATCGCCGCTGGCTTCGCAAGTAGAGGGTGGTTTGAGCGGTACGGTCAATCTGGTCACGCCCGATCCCCTGGACTTGCCTGGCTACACCGCGGCCGTCAAGCTCAATACCGAGTATTCGGTCGCCGCAAAAACCAATGGCCCGGGCCTGAATTTCTTCGTCGCAGACCAGTCGGCGGACAAAAAATTTGGTGGTTTGTTTGCGGTGGAATACCAAAAACGCCAATCCATGTTGCAAGGCATGGACCGCAATGACTTTTTGAACCGCGTTCTGTCCAAAACAGTCACGGACATTGACATGAACAAAGACGGTGTGACCGACCTGTCCGGGCAAATCGTCCGCTATGAGCAGGTTCTGGTCGACCGTACGCGTCTGGGTGCCACCGGTGAGTTGCAATGGAAACTGTCCCCTGAATTGGAGATGAAGCTCGAGGGTATTTACGCCGAGCTCAATACCGAGCGCCGCCAAAGCTGGTTCCAATGGAAATACGGCACCAACCCCATCACCAACCCGGTGTTTGACGGCAACTCCATTGTTGCAGGCACGTCCTCGGCCACTATTACCCAACAAGGCCAGGTGCGCTCTGAGCCGGGCTTGAGCTCGATTTTGGCCCTGAGCAGCAAATGGACGCCGAGCGACAAACTGCGGATTAATTCTGAAGTATCGGCCAGCCGTGGCACGCAAAACCAGATGAACGAGCACATGACGATTACATCGCCAACCGTGTCCGCTAATTTTGATTACCGCACCGGTGTTATTCCCAGCCTGACCTTTAATAATGGTTTTGATCCTGGCGTTTACAACCCTGCTATTGCAACCCAGAAATATTTGACGGTGTACCCCACCAATTCCAGCAGCAATTTGACGTCGAATAATCTGGTGTCGGAAATGACCGAAAAAGCCGCCAAAGCCGATGGTCGCTACGACATAGATATGGGCGATATGCGCTCAGTGCTTTTCGGTGCCCGCGTTCGCCAGTTGGGTGCACGCGCAAACTCGTATGAGGCCAATAACGGCTATTACGACGTCGCCCCCTTTATTCAAAGCACGGGCGGTAATTTCCTCAACGATGTGGATGCCTCGCTTACCCGCAATATTTTGATGCTGTACCCGGATGCCAATTGGATCCGTACCCAGGTTTTGAGCACCACACCGCGCACCGAAAACCTGCAGCGCAACTATATTTTTGATGAGCGCTCGACAGCTGCCTACGGTATGGCCGACTTTGACGGCGAATTGTTCAAACTGCCTTACCGTGCCAATGCCGGCGTCCGTGCGATCAATACCCAAATGGGCGTGGACAGTTACCAGGCTTCCAAGGTCGGAACCGCCACCACCAACAGCTATGTACTCAAACACGACGATAGCAACTACACCAAAGTATTGCCCAGCGCCAATATCGTGTTTACCGCCGCGCCTGATTTCTTAGTGCGTACCAGCGCTTCCAAGACATTGCAGCAAGCCGGTATTGCCGAGTTAGCGCCTACGATTTTCATCAGCGGTACCACCGCCTATTCCGCTACGGGCGGCAATGCGCAGCTGTTGCCCACGATTTCCACCAACTTTGATTTGTCCTTCGAGTGGTATGGCAAAGGCAGCTCCATGATTTCGGGCGCGGTCTTTTACAAAGACGTGACCGATGTCCAAACCATTACCACCGTGCAAAAAGACTTTGAAGGTTATGGCCTGATTCCCTATACCCGCCCTGACAATATTGGCAACGCCAAAATCAAGGGTATGGAAGTGGGTATCCAGCGCTTCTTTGACTTCTTGCCCGCGCCTTTCAATAATTTCGGTGTGATCGCCAACTTCACCTACACCGATGGTTTGCTGGACAACGGTTACCAATACCCTGGCCTGTCCCAGCACAGCGGCAATTTGGTGGCTTTGTATGAAGATGCGGCGTTCTCTGCCCGTCTGGCCTACAACACCCGCGACAAAGCTTTGTACTTGTTTAACGAAGGTCGCCCCAACTACATTGGCGCGCGCTCGCAGCTCGATCTGCAGTTGGGGTACAACTTTGACAAGAATATGTCCTTCCAATTCGCAGCGCAAAATCTGCGTCCTAAGGATTCTGCGACGGTGGAATATGGCGCCGCCGGCCCGATCCAGCTCAGCAGCTACTACCTGTCCGAAACCCGTTATTCGGTGGGCGTGCGCTACAAGTTCTAAGCTGACTTGGCACGCTTGGCCCAGCGCCTTTTACTCACCGGCGCGGCTGGCAACATCGGTCGCGATTTACGCATACGCCTGGCAGCGCACTGCCAGGCGTTGCGCGTTTCTGATGCGGCAGATGTAGGCCCGGCCCGGCCGGGCGAAGAGTGTGTAACCGCCCGTCTGGAAGACGCGCAGGCCATGGACCAGTTGCTGGCGGGCGTGGATGCCGTGGTGCACATGGGCGGCGTGCCCGAAGAGCGCAGCTTTGAGAGCATTTTGGCGGCCAATATCGTGGGCCTGCGCAACCTCTATGAGGCCGCGCGCCGCCATGGCGTGCGCCGTCTGGTCGTGGCCAGCTCGCTGCACGTCACGGGCTTTTACCGCCAAGACGAGGTGATAGATGCCAGCGTGCCCCCGCGCCCGGACGGCTACTACGCCATCAGCAAGCTCTATGGCGAAAACCTGGGGCGTTATTACTTTGATCGCTTTGGCATCGAGACGGTCAGCCTGCGCATCGGCTCTTACCGGGTGGAGCCGCTGACGCGGCGCGAGCTGTCGTCCTGGATCAGCGCTGACGATATGGAGCGCCTGGTGCTGGCCAGTTTGCGCGCGCCGGTGGTAGGCCACACCATTGTGTACGGCGTCTCGGCCAACACCAGTAGCTGGTGGGACAACCGCAGTGCCCAGCACCTGGGTTACCAGCCGCAGGACGACGCCTCGGCCCACGCTGCGCGCCTGAACGCCCTGGAGCCCACGCTGGACCTGAACAATCCGGCCACCGTCTTCCAAGGCGGGCTTTTCGTACTCAACGAGCCCCTGTGAAGCGCGATGGGCGTCATCACCTTTGCGCCTGACTATGCCGTGCTGCCCGCGCCGGCTTGCGCCGTGGGCGAGAGCCCTTTGTGGAGCGTGGCCGAGCAGTGCTTGTGGTGGGTCGATATTGAAGGCCAGCTCTTGTACCGCTGGCGCCCTGACGGCGGCCAGGCGGACTGCTGGGCAAGCCCGCAGCGCATAGGCTGCGTCGCCTTGCATGCGGGCGGGCAGGGCGGATTGATCGCCGCCATGGAAACCGGTATTTTTGCCCTGGCGCCAGTGCCGGGCCAGCCCTTGGCGCCGCGCCTGTTGGCGCCGATTGACCACGCCCAGCCCGGTATGCGTTGCAACGATGGTCGCTGCGACCGCGCCGGCCGCTTTTGGGTGTCCACCATGGTGCGCGACATGGGCTTGGCCGCTCCGCAAGGCGTGCTTTACCGGCTGGACGCGCGTGCGCAAGGCCCCGTTTTACAGGCGCAGGTGGGTGGCCTGATCACCGGCAACGGGCTGGCTTTCAGCCCTGACGGCAAGCTGGCCTACCTCTCGGATTCCCACCCGCAGGTGCAGCAGATTTGGCAGTTCGATGTCGACGCCGATGGTGGCCTGCAAAACCGGCGCGGCTTTGTAGACATGCGCCAGCACCCCGGCCGCCCCGACGGCGCCGCTGTTGACCAAGACGGCTGCTACTGGACCTGTGCCAACGACGCCGGCTTGGTGCTGCGCTTTACGCCGCAAGGCGCACTAGACATGCAAGTGCGGGTGCCCATGGACAAGCCATCGATGTGCGCCTTTGGCGGCGCGCGCTTAGACCAGTTGTTTGTCACCTCGATTCGTGCCAGTGCCCAGCCAGGCGCTGCCCCGCACGCCTTGGCGGGCCACACCTTGTGTCTGGACTTGGGTATTGCCGGCCTGCCCGAGCAGGCCTTTGGCGCGGGTCTGAGCCCGGTTTAGGCCCGGTTTAGGCGGGCGGCAGGCCCTTGCGGCCGGTGGAGTTGCGAATAACCAGGCGCGGGCGCAGCGTCTCTTCGCTGGCCTGCAGCTTGCCTTCGATCAGCTCTAGCATACGGATAAAAGCCAGTTCGCCCATGGCCTCGCTTTGCATGTCCACCGTGGTGAGCGAGGGCATGGCATAGCGGGCAAAAGGAATGTCGTCAAAGCCGGCCACCGAGACTTGTTCGGGCACTTTGACACCGGCCACCTGGGCCTGGTTCATAAAGCCAATGGCCAGCAAATCGTTGTAGCAGACCACGGCATCGGGCCGGTCGCCGCGCATCAGCACTTCGCTCACCGCGTTTTCGCCCGCCTCAAAAGTGGGCGATTGCGCGACAAAGCATTGCACGGTTTGTCCGGCCGCGCCGATCACATCCATCAGGCCGGCTTTGCGCTCGGAGTCCCAACGCGCCAGCGGGTAGCCCAGGTAGGCGATATTTTTGTGGCCCAGATCCAGCAAGTGGCGACCCAGCATACCGGCAGCTGAGCGGCCGTCGGCGCTGACACTGTGAAAGCCCGATCCTACCGAGCGGCCAAAAAACACCACCGGTTTGCGCAAATCATGCAAGGCAGCGATGTCGGCATCGGGCATGCGCGAGCTCACGATCAGGCCGTCCACGCGTCGGCTCAGGTCGCGCAGCATATTGGCCTCGCCGCTCAGGCGCTCGGCGGTGTCGACAAACAAAAGGTTGTAGCCATGCTCCATGGCTTTGCGGTTAGCGCCTTTGACAATGCCGGTGAAATGCGGGTTGCGGATGTCCAAAATCACCACGGCAACCGTTTTCGTGCGCCCGGTAATCATGCTGCGCGCCAGCGGGTCGGTGCGGTAACCCAGCTCGGCAATCGCCTGGCGCAGACGCTCCTCGGTGGCCTCGGTGAATTTTTGGGTGCCGTTGATGAACTTGGACACCGTGGCGGTGGAAACGTTGGCAACCCGTGCCACGTCTTTGATGGTGGCTGCGCGTCCGGTAGTCATACTCATGTGCAAGGTACCATTGAATAAAGGGGTTTCCCCATGGCGCAATGTTAACGCCCCAGCGGGTTTGGCGGGGCGCTCCTGGGATTCGTTTACCTTTTCTTTTCCTACAAGGTTAACTTAGGGTATTCCCCAGCAAGCCAGGCTGAATTCAAGGCTATACTAAGTAAACGTTTACTTATCCATGCTGAGCGCAGCCAACCGAGAATTTGTGTGAACCCCTCTGATCGCTTTGCCCCACCGATGCCGCGCCGCCTGGCGGGCGCTGTCTTGGCGCTGTCTGTGGTGCTGGCCAGCGGGGCGGCGTGCGCCCAAGAGAGCATCCAGGTGTGGACCCGCTCGTCGGCCGAGGGGCGCAAAACCTACGAGTCCATCGCCAAGGCCTTTACCGCCAAAACGGGGATCAAGGTGGAGTATTTCAACGCCTGGACCGACTTTGAGCAGCGCATTGCGCGTGCTGCTATTGGCGGCGATTTACCCGACCTCATCATCAACGACAGCGGTGCCACAGGCCAGTTTGTGCAAATGGGCATGCTCGAAGCAGTGGACCGCCAAGCCGTGGCCGGCGGCCAGGACCTGCAAGAACGTGCCTGGGCCACGGCCAAAGGCTATGACGGCAAATACTACGGCGTGCCCACCTCGGCGCAGGCCATGGTCATGTATGTGCGCAAAGACTGGCGCACCAAGCTCCATTTGCCCGTGCCCCAAACCTGGGACGACCTAGAGACGCTGGCCAAAGCCTTCACCAACAATGACCCCGATGGCGACGGCAAAGCCAACACCTATGGCCTGATTTTTCCCGGCTCTGCGCAGCGCGGTTATGCGGCCTGGTACATGAGCTCATTCATGTGGCAGGCGGGCGCCGAATTTGTGCGTCCCGTGGGTGGCGGCTTATTCAAGGGCGGCATGGATGAGCCGGCCGCCGTTGCCGCCGTATCCTGGATGCGCAAGATGCAATGCGAGCTGAAAGTGACGCAGCCCGGCGCCATGAATGCGCCCACACAAGAGGCCAATAAAGCCTTTATTTCGGGGCAGGCGGGTATTTATATTTCGGGCCCCTACCATATTGCTTTGTTTGACCGCGAGCCGGGCCGTGACAAAGTCGAGGCCATTCCCGCGCCAGCCGGGCCTGCTGGGCGCGGCGTCTTGGGCGGGGGAGAGCTGGCGTATTTCCCCAAAGCGGCAAAAAACAAAGCCGCTGCCCTGAAGTTTGTCGAATTTTTAATATCCCCCGAAGGACAAACTTTAGGCATGAAGGCCAGCGCAGGCGGTATTGCCGTGGTGCGTTTGCCGGTGAACCGCAAAGTCGATCCGGCGCAGGTCAATAATGACGAGCGCTGGAAAATGGTGGCCCAGGAATATGAAAAAAATGCCCACACCATGCCGGCGATTCCCAATTGGACGCGCATGCAGCAGGTGATTGGCGAGGGCCTGAACGCTATTTTGTCGCGCTGCAGCAAAGACGTCGCCTCGGATCTCAAAAAACTCAACGTGCACGTGAACCAAGAGCTCTCGGCGCAACGGGTGCTTGCCAAATGATGCGCGCACTGCGTCAATGGCTGGTGCCTGCGCTGTTTTTAGCGCCGGCTTTGCTGGTATTTACCTGGTTTAAATTCATACCCATGGCCCTGGGCCTGCGCATGAGTTTTTACAAAGTGAATTTTGGCGCGCCCAATGAGTGGATTGGCCTGGAAAACTTCAGCCGCGTGCTCGAAGACGAGGCCCTGGGCGCGGCCGCTTGGAATACTTTTTTATATGTTTCCTGTACGGTAAGTTTGTCGGTGGTGCTGGCTTTGTTATTGGCGCTCTCCATGCAAGGCGTGACGCGCCATATTCGGATTATTCGCACCGCTTTGTTTTTGCCGGCGATTACCAGCGCCGCGGTATTGGCCGAGGTGTGGCGTATTTTGTATGCGCCCACGCCGGACGGCATCATGAATTCGATTGCCGCGCTGTTTGGTATCACGGCCCAAGGGTATTTGAATGACCCGGACTGGGCTTTGCAGTGGCTCATGCTCATGCATTTATGGAAAAGCGTGCCCTATGACATGGTGATATTTGTGGCCGGTATGGCCACGATTAACCAAGAGTTGTACGAGGCCGCCCGCGTCGACGGCGCTACCGCCTGGCAGCGCCTGCGCTTTGTCACGATTCCGGGCCTCACGCATGCCATCACGATTGTGATTGTGCTGGGCATGATTCGTGGCTTTAGGGTATTTGCCGAAATCCAGGCCACCACCGGCGGCGGCCCGGCGGGTGCGACCGAGGTCATCATGACGCGGATTTACAAACTCGGTTTTGTGCAGTTTGACTATGGTTACGCGTCTGCGGCATCCGTGGTTTTATTTGTATTTACTGCGCTGTGCACCCTGCTGTATTTGCAATGGCGCAAAAGGCTGGAGGCATGATGCACGAAGGCTTTTCCTGGTCCAAACTGGGCGCCGCTTTGCCGCGCTGGTGTTTTTATGCGCTGCTGCTGGTGGTATTTGTGGGGCCATTTTGGGCCTTTGCCATGACGGCTTTCAGTGGCGTCACTTTGCAGCCGGGTGAATTGGTGTTTTGGCCCAAATCGCCCACGCTGGCCAATTTTCATTACGCCTGGTTCAAAACCCGGGTCTGGCGCTTCTTACTCAATTCCATGCTGATCGTTACCTTTGGTTTGATACTGCAAGTCAGTATCAGTTCTTTGGCGGCTTATGCGCTGGCACGCAAAAAGTTTGTCGGCTCGGCGCTGGTGTCTATGCTGATACTGAGCACCATGATGCTGCCTGAAGAGGTTATTGCCATTCCCTTGTATTTGGTGCTGGGCAATATTCCCTTGTTCAAAGTGAGTTTGCTCAATACCCATCTGGGCATGATATTGCCGCTGATCGGCTGGGCATTTTCTATCTTCATGCTCACCGAGTTTATGAAGAAAGTTCCCCTCGAACTCGAGGAGGCGGCCCGCATGGATGGGGCCAGCGAATGGCAAATATTTTGGATGGTCATATTGCCCTTGGTCAAGCCGGCGCTGGGCACCGTTACCGTGTTTGGCTTCATCATGATTTGGGACCAGTATTTGCTGCCCTTGATCGTGGCCAACCGCGAAGACCTGTACACACTGCCGGTGGCCCTGGCCTCGGTGCGCGCCGATGAGGCCATGCCGCCGGCGGTATTTGTGGCTATTACCTTGATCGCCATGCTGCCTTCGATTCTTATTTACCTCGCCATGCAAAAGGCATTTAACCGGGGCCTGCTGGCAGGCGCCGTCAAGGGCTAGACCATGCCACAAGTGATATTAGACAAAGTCAGTAAAAGTTTTGCCGGTGTGCAGGTGCTGCGCGAGGTGTCGGTAGATATTGCCGAGGGCGAGTTTTGCGTGCTGGTCGGCCCCAGTGGATCGGGTAAATCGACGCTGCTGCGGGTGATTGCCGGCCTAGAAGCGCCCACGGCCGGGCGCGTGCACATCGGCCCGCGCGACGTCACCGACCTGCCCCCCAAGGCGCGCGATGTCGCCATGGTGTTCCAAAGTTATGCGCTCTACCCGCAGCTCAGCGTGCGCGACAACATGGGCTTTGGCCTGCGCTTAGCCGGTCAGCCTAAAGCGACGATTGCCGCCAAAGTCGATGCGGCCGCCCAGTCTTTGGGCCTGACCGATTTGCTGGACCGTTTTCCGCGCCAGCTCTCGGGCGGCCAGCGCCAGCGCGTGGCCATGGGCCGTGCCATGGTGCGCGCGCCGGCCGTGTTTTTGTTTGACGAGCCGCTCTCCAACCTGGACGCCTCGCTGCGCTCCAGCGTGCGGGCCGAGATCCGCGCCATGCATGCGCGCAGCAAAACCACCTCGGTCTACGTCACCCACGACCAGACCGAAGCCATGACGCTGGGCGATCGCATCGTCGTGCTGCGCAACGGGGCAGTCGAGCAAAGCGGCACGCCCCATGCGCTGTACCAAGCGCCGGTCAACCGCTTTGTGGCCAGCTTTATTGGCACCCCGGCCATGAATTTTCTGGAAGGGCGCATGGCCCCGGACGCCCAAGGCCAGTTGGTTTTTGCCAGCGGCACGGGCCAGGTGCAGTTGCCGGTGCCCGGGCACCTTGTGCAAGCCGGTGCCTGCACGGTGGGTTTGCGGCCCGAGCATTGCAGCTTGGTGGCCGCCGGTACACAAGCGCCTGCGGCGGCCTTTGCCCTGGAATGCCTGGTGCAGCATTTGGAATTTACCGGCGCCGATACCTTTGTGACGGTGCAAACGCCCCTGGGGCAGGTCCTGGTCAAATGCGACGACCGTGCCGCCTGGCGCGTGGGTGATTTGGCGACCTTGTTGTGCAACATGGACCGCTTGCATATTTTTGACGCCGCCGAGCAGCGCCTGACTTTGCCGGGATGGGGTGCATGAATTCACCGGAGCTCACCAAGGTGCGCGAGGCACCGGTCGACAAATCTTTGCACGCGGTGGTCAAGGGCGAGATATTTCGGCAACTGCGAAAACTGTTTTCTGATTTCACGGCGCAGGGCCTGCAATACAGTTTGGACGGCGTGCGGGTTTTGGAAGCGGGCGACAAGTTTTTGCCCGGAAAAATATGCGCCGGATTTGCCCATGTATTGGTCGAGGCCGACGCCGCCGAGCGTGAGAAACTGGTGCCCGAGTTTCGCGCCATGGTGGACCTGACCTGCGGCATGCGCAACGATACCTGGGGTATTTACTACGCCTGCGCCGGGCTGTATGCGCTCAAAAAAGCCGGTTTGCTGGAGGCTGCGGTCAGTCCATCGGCGCTGGCCACCATGCGCCAAAGCGCGGACTGGCGGCATTTTGTGCGCACCGACGATTATTCGCTGATTGATTTACCTACTAATTACTATGGCGTGGCCTTCAGTATTGCCCGCCTGCGTATGTTGTTGGGCTGGGAGGACGCCAGCGCCAGCGATGCCTTACTAGAAAAAACCCTGGAGCATTACGACGCCCATTCCGGCGAATATGGGTTTTGTGACGATACCGACGGCGAAGGGCGTTTTGACCGCTACAGTATTTTGCTGGTGGCCGAAATCTGCGAGCGCTTTATCGAAACCGGGCTGGAGGTCACGCCCAAGCTGCGTGCGCTCTTGCGCAACTCGGCCAATGTCACGCTCAAACTGGCCAGCGCGCAGGGCGATGGTTTTTGTTTTGGCCGCAGCCTGGGGCCGTATGGCGACACCGCAGTGCTACAAATACTGTCGGTATCGGCCTTTTTGAATGTTTTAAGCGCCGAAGAAAAACCCTATGCCTACAGCCTGTGCGCCGCCGTGGTGCGTCGGTATATTGATTTTTGGTTTAACCCCGATATTGGCAGTGTGGATATGTGGGGCCAAGGCCGGCGTGTAGACACATACCGCGGCAAATCCAGAATATTTGGCGAAAACCTGTCACTGATTCACCAACTCATCGGTGCCGAGCATTTGTGGAAAGCCGCCGGTTATGTGGCCACCAATCCCTGCAGCCCGTTTGCGCTGCAAAACTGGCTGATAGCCACGCAAGCGCCTTTGCAACTGGTGCCTTTTGCCGACGCCGAGCACCACCGTGCGCTGGCGATTTACCGCGACCGCCAGCATGTATTTAGTTTGCTCATGGTCAATGGCGGCAGTACCCAGCACATGAACAGCCCGTATTACCCCTTGCCTTTTGCGCGCGGGATTATTGAAGGCATCGCGGACAGCGGCCTGGAGCATCCCCAGCTCATGCCCAAAATCACCTTAGACGACGGCACCGAGCTCATGGGCACCGCCTATTTCAAGCAGATCGAATGCGATACCTCGGGCGGCGTGCAGCGCGTGCGCTACCGCCTGGACAGCCTGTGTCGCCTGGGTGCTTCCGCGCCGCTAGAAGACAGCCGCTTGGGCGCGGAGGTGGAGTATTTGTTCGAGCCCGGTCGCATTACGCGCACCGAGCGCTTTGTGCCGCACCAAAGCATCCAAGTGCGTGCGCTCAGCCTGGATTTTTTAAGCTTTTCCTTCAACGCCTTGCAAGCGGGCGGCGGGGTGATGTTCCACAAAGGCGGCGTCAAGAGCTTTCAGGCCACGGGCGTGGACCATTGCCAACTCACTGCCTTAGACGGCCACACCAGCCTGCGCTCGCCCAACGGCGCCATGCGCTCACTCATCAAATACCGCCGCGACAGCTTTAGCGCCAGCGCACCTTTTACGGTGCAGTGGACGCTGACCTACCAATAAGCGTTTTCGCCCGGCGCCCAAAGGCCGCTAGTGCGGTGCTTAGGGGGTAGTCCAGAGCAGCCAGTGGATGCTGTCGGGCGTTTCTTTGCGCAGCAGGGCCAGGGCTTTGCCCAGCATTTCGGGCGGGTAGGCCGGGCTTGCCAGTGCCAATGGGTAAATCGCAGGCGGCAAATACGGCGTGGGCTCCAGGCTGGTCGCAAACGTCCAGCCGCTGGGCTGCACCACCACCTCGGCCACGCGCTGCAGCACCGATTGAAGCGATTTGCCATCGATCTCCAGGTGCCACAAATCCAAGGGGCAGCCGATGTCCTGCGCGGGGGCGCGGCAGCGCGCATCGCTGGCCGCCAGGCCTTGCCCTGCGGGCACCAGGGCCTGCAGGCGTTGGCCGTAAAGCGCCAGGCGTGTGACCGCCTCCAGGGTAAAGGTGTGGTAGTGGTACGGCTTGGTGCGCGCCAGCTCCAGCGGCATCCAACCGCGCTTGTCAAACTGCGCGGCAAAGCGTTTGGTTTGGGCATCAAAGACCAATTGGCGCGCGCGGGCCGTCTCGCCGGTGTAGGCCCAGTACAGCGCTAACTGCACATCAAAAAACATGCCGTGGTTGTTTTTGGCTGCCGCTTCGTCTTTGCCATTGGCACTGGTGCTCAGCCACTGTGCGTACTGCGCAAACCAGTCGCGCAGGGCTTGCATCTCCGCCGCCGATAGCGCCGGGTGGATGAGCGCCGCCGCGTCGATGACTTTCCAGAGATCGCGTGTATCAATAATGCCCAGGCCCCGCCCGTCCACGATGCCGGGGATGGACTGCGCATAGCGCAGGTGCGGGTTCATGCGCGTGGCGGGCGCCAGGAACCAGGCGCGGATCACGGCAGCGGCTTTTTCGGCATAACGCGGCTCTTGGGTAAAACGGTACATCAGCGCCAGGTCCAGGCTGTCGCCAGCCATGGCTTGGAGGTTGTCGGCATCGAGCGCGCCGCCGTGCGACTCGGGGTTGCGCTGGCCATCGCGCTGGATGTAGGGCAGGCCATTGGGCGTGTTGGGGTTGGGCCACCAGTAAGGGCCCATGCTCATGTAGTCGTTTTTGCTGCCCGAGGGCGGAGTAAGCGTCTTATGGACCACGCTGCGCAAGGGGGCCACCAAGGCTTTGGCGGCCCGCTCTTGCAGGGCTTGGTAGGCGGGCACAATGGCGGGGTCGGCCGCCATAATTTTTTGCTGCGTTTGCGCTAAGGCCTGGGCCTCTACGGTCCATAAAGGATAGGGCGCGTTGGCCGCGTGGGCCGCACCGGCGGCGCCCAGGCCGTAGGCCAGAACCAGAGAGAGCAGGGTGTGCATGAGGCGCATAAGAAAAACTCTTTTCAAGGTGCAAGTGAGCGCCGGAAAGCGCTTGCGAACCTGGAAATTGTAAACGTTTAACCTCCTATTGCACAATGGCCTTTGGCATAATGAAGTGCGCCCAATGAATTTTCAGAGAAATCGTTTTCCTCTTTTGATTTGACCTTATGCACCACTTTTTCATTCGTCTGATGAGCCCAACGCAGTCGGGCGGCCGCGCGGCCAAGGTGCTGGTGCGGGCGCTGCTGGGCCTGTGGCTGCTGCCTGCTTTGGCCTTTGCGGCCGATACGCCCGAAGTCGCGCCGCTGTCCTTGCCCGGTGCGCAGAGCTTTGTGTACAAAGCGCAAGCCGATTGGGAATTGCGTTTGCACGTGGTGAGCCCGGCCGGTGGGAAGCCTAGCGACCGGCGCACCGCCGTGCTGGCGTTTTTTGGCGGCGGTTGGAGCTCGGGCACGCCCGAGCGCTCTATTGGCTGGGCGCGCTGGGCGGCGTCCCAGGGCATGGTGGGTATTGCCGCCGATTACCGCACGCGCCAACGCTTTCAAACCACGCCCGAGGCCAGTATTGCGGACGGCCGCTCGGCCTTGGCCTGGGTGGCCGCGCATGCTGCGGAGCTGGGCCTTGACCCGCAAAAAATCGTGGTCATGGGCTCGTCGGCCGGTGCCCATGTGGCGGCCTGGACCGCCTTAAGCCACAACGCGCCCTGGCCGGACGAGCAGCCGCGCCAGGTGCTGCCGGCCGCCGTCATGCTGGTCAGCCCGGTGACCGACACCAAAGCCGGTGGCTACGGTGGCCCCGCCCGCTTTGGCGACAGCCCGGCGCGCGCACTGGCCGCTTCGGTGACCGACCACCTGAACCCGGGCTTGGCGCCCACCTTGGTGTTTCATGCGGTGCAAGACAAAACCGTGCCTTACGCCAATTCCGAGGCCTTTTGCGCCGCGATGCGCACCCAGCAAAACCGCTGCGACTTGGTCACTTTCACCGAAGGGGGCCATACTTTTTATGCGCAAAGCCAGGGCGGGGCCTTGGCGCTGGAAAAAATCTACCGCGACATGCAGGCCTTTATCGAGTCGCTGGGTTTGTGGCCGCTGCCCTAGCCGGGCCGGGCTGATCCTTCACGCACCATGCGCGCTATGGCCAGCGGCAACTTGAAAGCATCGCAGGTGGGTGCGGTATACCGCCTGGCGGCTCTGTGCGCGCTCGGCCTGCTGGGCCTATTGCTCACCGCGGCGCAGGCGCAATCGGCCAGCAAGGCTAAGGGCCCCGCTGCGGTAAGCCCCGCACGCACAGCGCGCCCCAATATCGTGATCCTGGTGGCCGACGATTGGGGCTTTAGCGATGTGGGCGCCTTTGGCAGCGAAATTGCCACGCCGCACCTTGACGCTTTGGCGCGCCGGGGCATGCGCTTTTCCAACTTCCATGTCGCCGCCACCTGTTCGCCCACGCGCGCCATGCTGCTGACCGGCGTGGACCACCACCGCAATGGCGTGGGCAATATGCCCGAGACCATGCCCCCGGAGCACGAAGGTCGCCCCGGTTACCAAGGCGTCTTGGCCCCGGACACCGTGACGCTGGCCACCTTGCTGCGCGACCAGGGCTACCACACCTACATCACCGGCAAATGGCATGTCGGCAAAACGCCCGAGAACCTGCCTGGGCAGCGCGGTTTTGAACGCTCTTTTATCCAGGCCGACAGCGGCACCGACAACTGGGAAGACCGCCCGTACATGATGTTGTACGACAAGACCTACTGGTTTTCGCAGGACAAGCCAGCCACCTTGCCCAAAGACTTTTACTCATCGCGCTTTTTCGTGGACAAGGCGCTGGATTACATCGACGCCCAGCACGGCGACGGCAAACCGTTTATGGCCTATATTGGTTTTCAGGCCAACCACATTCCCATCCAGGCGCCGGCCGACTATGTCGCCAAATACCGGGGCCGCTACGACCAGGGCTGGGGCGCGCTGCGCCAGGCGCGCCGCGAAGGCGCCATGCGCAGCGGCGTGTTGCCGCAAGGCGTGCCCATGGGCGAGCTGGCCAGCACCGTGCCCTGGGAGCGCCTGAGCCCGCAGCAACGCCAGCTCCAGGCCCGGCGCATGGAGGTTTATGCGGGCATGGCCGAGGCCATGGACGCGCACATCGGCCGCCTGGTGGCGCATCTGCGGGAGATCGGGCAGCTGGACAACACCGTGTTCGTGTTTTTGTCAGACAACGGCTCGGACCCGGCCGATCCCTTCAACATACCCACGGCCAACGCCTGGGTACGCCTGCATTACGAGGTGAACGCCGACCCCTTGGGCGGCAAAGGCACGTTCTCGGCCAACGGCCCGTCCTGGGCCAGCGCCACGGTGGGGCCTTTGAGTGGTTACAAATACTTTGCCTCGGAAGGCGGCTTGCGCGTGCCCATGATCATTGCGGGTGTACCCGGCGCGCGCGCCGGTGCCGTGGCGCCCGCCCTCACGCATGTGAGTGACATCGTGCCCACCTTGCTCGATGTGGCGGGCATCGCCGCGCATGAAGGGCGCTACCGCGATCGCACGGTGCAGCCGCTCAGCGGGCACAGTTTGTTGCCCCTTTTAACCGGACAGGCCAGCACCGTGCGCGGGCCGAACGAGGTGCTGGGCTACGAGATGGCCGGAAGCGCGGCTTTGTTCAAGGGCGACTACAAGCTGGTCAAAAACATTGCGCCGCTGGGCGACGGGCAGTGGCGCTTGTTCCACCTGCGCAGCGACCCCGGCGAAACGCAGGACCTGCGCCAGAGCCAGGCCACTGTGTTTGCCGCCATGCAGGCCGACTACGCGCAGTACGCCAAAGACTATGGCGTCTTGCCCGTGCCCGAGGGCTTTGATTTGCAAAAAGCGGGTTTGCACTACGCCGTACACCACTACCTGCTGCCCAAGCTGCGTGCGGCCTGGCCGCTGTGGCTAGGGCTGGGTTTGCTGCTGGCGGCCTGGCTGTGGTGGCGAAGGGTGCGAGGCCGCACCAGGGGCCGGGCTACTTCTTGATGCGTTCGGCCAGCATTTTGTAGCCGTTGGCGTTCGGGTTGATACCATCTTCCTCGACGCGGCTGATCGGAAGCACCACATCGTCGTAATCGGCGGCGATGCGCCGGATGATGTTTTGGGTGCGGCTCACGTCCAACTGGAATTTGGGCTCATTGCCGGCCGGCAAAATCCAGTACACCTTGTCCGCCTCGGTCAGTTTGCGCAGGATACGCAGCTCGGTCTCGGTGTAGACATAAAAATGGTCATGCGAGCCCAGGCTGATGATCACCCGCTTGGCCACCAGCGGCGTTTTTTTCATGAACTCCTTGTTCCACTTTTGGGAACTGAGGCCTTCTTGGCTATAGGTTTTGCACTCCGGGCGCAGCTCGGCCAGGCCTGCGGCGATTCCGTCTCCAACGATCAAACACTCCAACATCGCCTGTCCTTTAAAAAATGCCTTGCGCCGAGCAGGCCAGTATGGCCGGAAAGCTGACCAACCAGGCCCAGAAAAACCGGTTCAGTCCAAAGAACCAAAACACCAAGAAATGAAACACCAGCGCCACCGCGCAAAACGCCCAGGCCGCCAGCGGATGCCACAGCGCCAGCGGAGAGCAGCATTCCCACACTATAAAGGCCCAGGCGCCCAGGCGCCCCAAGAGCGGGTGGTGCAGCAAGTGGCCGGGCGCCAGGGGCCCGTAAACCGCGCCGTCCAGAAAAATCGGCATCGCTGTGCCGCTGCGCCATTGCGGCTGCAATAGCTTGACCCAGCCCGACACAAAGTACGAGGTCACCGATTGCAGGCAGACGTACCACAGCCCGGCGCGCCAGCCCAGGGCCGGGTTGCCCGCCAGCGCCACGCTGTGCACGATGAGCAAGCCGGTCAGCGCCACCAGGGTCATAAAGTCACTGCCGCCATTGAAGGCGCCGCGCCAACGGATCAGCACCAGCAGATGGCTGATAAACAAAAACAGCACCAGGCCCCAATTGCTGCCGTGCAGTGCAATCAGCGCCAGCACGGGTAAGCGCAGCAAAAGCTGCAGGCGCAGCGCACCCGGCGTAAACAGACGGTCGAGCCCCTGGCGGATCCAGGCTTGCGGCACATCGGCCCGCTGCAAGCGCCAGGGGGCGTAGCCATCGTCGGCCAACGCGGGCAGCAGGCGCAGGTATTCCAGGGTTTGGATCAGCAGGCTCAGGCAGAGCAGCCACTCCAGCCAGCGCGCGCCCAGACTTAAAGGCATGGCAGCACCGGCGAGACCAGCATGGTGTCTTGTTCCAGCGGGCCATGCAGCCCGGGCAGCACCATGCGCACTTCAAACTGGCAGTGGGTTTCTTGGGGGGCTAGCGTGCGCCCCAGAATCTGCACCCAGTGCGCCACCAAGGCATAGCTCACCAGCGTGCGGGCGTCGGCGCCCTCGGGCAATTGGTTGAGGTCGGTGGCCAGATGCTCGACCAGGTTTTGCTGGGTCAGCGCCAAATTGGTTTGCGGGTTGTGCACCAGGTGCCGCAGGCGGCGCTGCTCGCGGGGGTAGATGTGCGTCCAATCGGACCAGCCGGACCCTTGGGCCGGCTGCTGCCCAAAGCGCACATACAGGTGGGGCACATGGCCCACGGCATGGAAGAACTTCCAGTTGGGGAAAAAAGCGCGCAAGAGAAAGAACCACGGCCCGCTGATCACCGGCGTTTGGATGACCAAGGCGCCCAGCAAAATCAGCAAATAGACCAGTAAGGGGGTATCGCCCAATTCGTTACACCTTTGCGAAAAAACCAGCCGCCCTCGGGGCGCAGGGGCCGTGCCCCGTCAGCGCTGTGCTGGCAGGCATTGTAGGCAGGCCCCTGCCTGGGACGCACGGGCGGGGCTGCGGTACTATTCTGCGGCGCAGCCGTTGGCGTGCCAGGGCGCCCGCAAGCGGACCACGGTTTATCGATACCCAACAAGGAGACAAGATGGCATCTATTTCAAAACGCAATTTGCTGCAATCGGGCGGCCTCATGGGCGCAGGCGCGCTATTGGGCTGCGCCACGCCAGGCATCAGCCAATCGGCGGTGAAAACCCCGTTTGCCGTGCCCGCGGTGTACGTGCCCATTGTGGACAGCGACGAAATGTACCCGGTGCGCCGGATTTACTGCATAGGGCGCAACTATGCCGCCCATTCCCGCGAAATGGGATCGGACCCGACCCGCGAGCCGCCATTCTTCTTTCAAAAACCCACCGACGCGATCCAAAACGTGCCCATCGGTGTGGTGGCCGACCATCCCTACCCCAGCTTGACGAAAAACTACCACTACGAGGCCGAACTGGTCGCCGCACTGGGCAAGGGCGGGCGCAATATCCCTGTGGACCAGGCGCTCTCGCACGTCTATGCCTACAGCCTGGGCCTGGACATGACGCGCCGCGATCTGCAGCGCGCCCTGGGCGACGAGAAAAAGCCCTGGGAAATTGGCAAAAGCTTTGACCACTCGGCGCCCATCGGCCCGATGCACAAAGTGGCCAAAACCGGTCATTTCACCAAGGGCAGCATCTGGCTCAAGGTCAATGGCCAGACCAAGCAAAACGCCAACCTCAATCAAATGATCTGGTCGGTGGCCGAGCAAATTTCCAAGCTGTCCGAAGCCTTTGAGCTATTCCCCGGCGACATCATTTACTCGGGCACCCCTGAGAACGTGGGCCCCGTGGTGCGCGGCGATGTCATCGAGATGCACATCGACGGCTTGCCCAACCTCAGCGTCAAAATCGTCTAAGCGGCACCTTATGGCGCGGCGATTTCCACCAGGATTTCGTTGCGCCTAAAGGGTGGCAGCGTCCAGGGCGGGTCGTAGCGGGCCAGCTGCGGCGGGCCCAAGGGTGTGAGCTTTTGGGCCACTACCCAAGCGACAGCCTCCTCGTTGCGCTGCTGCACCCGGGCGTTGGTGTTCAGGCCCGAATAGCGCAGGACGGCAAACCATTTGGCGGGTACTTCTTCAAGTTGCACCTCTTGGTTGTTGGGCTTGGGTAGCGTAGCCAGTGTGTACTGGCGTGGCATGACAAAGTGCACCCGCCAGCGCTGGGTGGCCCCGGGGGCACTGGCAGCGGCTTGCGGCGCCATGGTGACGGGTGCCGTCATGGCAATTTTTTGGGATGCGGCTTCGGGGGCCATGGTGACGGGCGCGGTCATGGCAATTTTGGCTGCCGTGCGTTCGCCCACGGCCACGTTGTTGCCAAAAATATAGTCGGCGATCAGCCGAAAGCCACGGCTGGAGGCCTCGTCCATATCGCCTTGCACCCAGGTTTGGGCGACGATAAAAGGCGCGTACTTGCGGATTTCCATCGCGCCGTCTTTGCGCAGCACCTCAAAAGCGGGTTCTTCAATGGCCATGGCCGGTCCGGCAATCAGCAGCAGTGCTGCCATCCAACGCGTCATTATTTGCATAGTTCATCCGTGGTAGCCCATGGTCTGGGGCAGCCAGAGCACGATGGGTGGGAAAAAAGTAATCGCCAGCAGCAGGCCCAGCAGCATCAGCAAAAAAGGCCAGCCCTCTTTCATCATGGCGCCAATCGGGATGCCGGTGAGCGCTTTGGTGACAAACAGCAGCATGCCAAAGGGCGGATGAATCAGGCCAATCATCATATTGAGCACCACCAAAACCCCGAAGTGCACCAGGTCAATGCCCAAAAGCCGCGCCGCAGGCAGCAGCATGGGCACAAACACCAGCAGCAGCACCGAAACGTCGAGCACGCAACCCAGGGCCAAAAACAAGACATTGACCAGAAGCAAGAACCCGGTGCGCGACAGGCCTTGGGCGCTGACCCATTGGGCCAGCGCTTGCGGCACGGCCTCGGCGGTCAGGGCGTAATTGAGCATGAAGGAGCCGGCCAAAATCACGGTAATGGTGGCGCTGGCCCGGGTCGATTCCATGACCACCGCCCAAAAGCTGCGCCAGCTGAGCGCCCGAAATACCAGGGCGGCCAGCACCAGAGCGTGCAAGGCCGCCACGGCCGCTGCCTCAGTGGGGGTAAACGCCCCGCTGTAAATGCCGCCCAGCAGCACCAGCGGCATAGACAGGGGCAGGGCGCCGCGCCAAACCAGGCCGGCCCATTGCGCGCGGGGCACCGGCGCCTCACGCGGCATATTGCGCCGCACGGCGATCCCGTGCACCACCAGCATCATCAAAGCGGCCATCAAAAAGCCCGGCAGTACGCCGCCCAAAAACAGCGCGCCCACCGAGGTGCCCGAGACCAGCGCATAGATCACCATTGGAATCGAGGGCGGGATGATGGGCCCCAGCGTGGCGCTGGCCACCACCACCGCGCCGGCAAAGCCCGGCGTGTATTCCGGCTTTTTGAGCATTTGGCGGATGGTCACCAGCCCAGGCCCCGCCGCATCGGCGATGGCGCTGCCGCTCATGCCCGAGAAAATCACGCTCACCAAAATGTCCACCTGCGCCAGCCCGCCCCGCATGGGGCCGACCAGAATGCGGCAAAAATCAAAAATCCGCTCGCTTACCGTGCCGGCGTTCATCAGGTTGGCGGCAAATACAAACAGGGGCACGGCCAGCAGCACATAGCTGTTGTACATGCCGTTGCAGACCTGCTCGGCCACCAGGCCCAGGTCCTGCCCGCTGGCCAGCAAATAGGCAATGCCGGCGGCCAGCATGCCAAAGCCGATGGGCATGCGCAGCAGCAGGGTGGCAAGCAGCACCAGAGCGAGCGCGAGCAAAGCGGTGGACATGGCTTAGACCAAAGACGTGTCGTGCAAGCCCTGCCCCCGCAGCGCTTGCATCATGGCCCAGGCGCTGCGCAACACCAGGGCGATAAGCAGCAGCACAAAGGGCAGGTACACCCACATCAGCGGCAGACCCAGCACCGGCGAGCCTTCGCGGCGCATGAAGTGCACATAGTCCCAGCTGGCGGGCAGGGCGCAGGCGGCCAGGCCGCCGACCAGCGCGTTACCTGCCAGGCGCATGGCCAGGCGGGTGCGCGGGCCAGCCAGGTTCCACAGCAGGTCAAAAACCACATGCTCGCGCTCGGGGACCACGGCGGCTGCCGTCCACAAAATCACCCAGATGTAGAGGATGACGGCGGCCTCGTCGGTCCAGGGCAGGGGCTGGTTCCAGACAAAGCGGGCCGCGATCTGGACCACAAACACCACAAACAGCGCCAAAAACAAGAGTCCCGACAGGGCTGCGCCCACTTGGTGCGCCCAGCGCATGGCCGTTTGCAGCGCCGCCATGGCTAGCGCACGGCCTCGATACGCTCGATCAGCTCTTTGGGCCAGGCCTTGGCGTAGTCCGAGTTGTCATACGCCTTGTGCACCGCTGCGCGAAAGGCCCCCAGGTCGGGCGTGCTGATTTGCAGGCCTTCTTTGCGGAAAAAGGCCAGCAATTGCGCCTCTTCTTTGATGCGGTTCTCGTTGTTGAATTGCACTGCTGCCTGCGCTGCGTCCATCACATGCTGGCGCAGGGCGGGGCTCAGCCCTTGCAGGCACTTGTTGGAAATGGTGATGAACAGCGCATCAACCAAATGGCCTGTGAGCACGATTTGCTTGGTCACCTCGTAAAACTTGGCCGCGCGCACCGAGGGCAGGGGGTTGTCCTGGCCGTCGATGGTGCCGGTTTTCAGGCCCATGTAGACCTCGCCAAAGGCCAGCGGCGTGGCCGTGGCGCCCAGCGCCTCGCCCAAAAACAGCCATTCTTTGGAGCCGGGCATGCGCAGTTTGAGGCCCTTGAGGTCGGCCGGCGTTTTGACGCTGCGCAGCTCGCGCAAATTGAGCTGGCGCGTGCCCAGGTAGGCGGTGGCCAGCGGGGTGACGTCCATTGTGGCGGACACGGTTTTAAACAAACTTTGGCCTATCGGCCCTTGGAAAATCTTTTGCTGCTGCGCGCTGTCGCGCACGCGGTAACCGGCGGTGAATATTGAAAACTCGGGCACCAGTTTGGCGATATCAAAGGCCGAGAGCGTGGCCAGCTCCAGGTTGCCGCGCGCCATGGCGGTGGCCTCGGCGCCTTGTTTAAACAAGGAGGCATTGAGGTTGATTTGGACATCGAATGCGCCGGGTGCGCGTTGGTCCAGGTGCTCTTTGAATACCATCCACATCTTGGCATGCCAGTCGTCGGGCACCGCCGGACTGGAGATGCGCAGCACGGTTTTGCTTTGGGCCTGCGCAGCGCCCAGCGCGGTCAGTCCGGTCGTGGCGGCAGTGGCGGCCAGCAGGGTGCGGCGGGCGAGGGCGGCGGGGTCTTTGGGCATAGCAAATTCCTCAGGAGGCCAGGGCCTCGAGCAGCTCGGTTTCGATGGCGATTTGGGTTTTGTTGTGTTGCAGCGAGGGGCCGTGGACCAAGAAGGTGTCTTCCACCCGCTCGCCCAGGGTCACCACTTTGGCCAATTGCACCTCGATATGGTGTTGCGCTAGCACGCGGGCCACTGAGTAGAGCAGCCCCAAGCGGTCGCTGGCCGAGATGTTGAGCAGCCAGTTTTGCGCTTTTTCGTCGGGCCGCAAGGTCACGCGCGGGGCGATCGGAAAGCTCTTGACCCGGCGCGATACCCGGCCTTTGCTGGGCACCGGCAGCGGGCCCTGCAGGGCAATCGCCTGGGCCAGGCCGGTCTCCACCATATTGGTGAGTGCCTGGTAATGCTCTTCCATGCCCGCCGAGGTCACTACCTGGAAGGTGTCAAGCGCGTAGCCCTGGCCGGTGGTGTGGATGCGTGCATCGACCACGCTGAAAGAGGCCTGGTCAAAGTAGCCGCAAATGCGGGCGAACAAATCGGCCTGGTCGGGTGTGTACACCAGCACCTGCAGGCCTTCGCCCACCGGCGAGCGGCGAGCGCGCACCACCGGCGCCTGCGCGTCGACATGGCGCGAGAGCTGTTTGGTGTGCCAGGCGATGTCGGCCGCATCGTGGCGCATGAAATAGCTCACATCCAGCGTGTTCCACAGCGTCTCGTGCGAGGCAAATGGCTGCGAATGCAGGGCCAAGAGCACCAGCGCTTCGCGTTTGCGGCTTTGCACCTGCGCTTGCGCGTCGGGCGCGCTGCCGCCCAGGGCGCGCACGGTGTAGCGGTACAGGTCTTCCAGGAGCTTGCCCTTCCAGGCGTTCCAGACCTTGGGCGAGGTGCCCCGTATATCGGCGACGGTCAGCAAATACAAGGCGGTCAAGCGGCGCTCGGTGCCCACGCGGCGGGCAAACTGGCCAATGACTTCGGGGTCGCTCAGGTCGGACTTTTGGGCGATATGGCTCATGGTCAGGTGCTCGGCGACCAGAAAGGAGATCAGCTCACTGTCCTGGGCGCTGATGCCGTGCTGCTTGCAAAAACGCCGCGCCTCGACGCAGCCCAGCTCCGAGTGGTCGCCGCCGCGCCCTTTGGCAATATCGTGGAACAGCGCGGCCACGTAAAGCACCCAGGGCTTGTCCCAGCCGGCGGCCAGTTGCGAGCACAGCGGGTACTCATGGGCATGCTCAACGATGAAAAAGCGCCGCACATTGCGCAGCACGGTCAGGATGTGCTGGTCCACCGTGTACACATGGAACAAGTCGTGCTGCATTTGCCCCACGATGCGCCTAAACACCCACAGGTAGCGGCCCAGCACCGAGGTCTGGTTCATCAGGCGCATAGCATGGGTAATGCCGGTGGGTTGCTCCAAGATGGCTTTAAAGGTCTGGCGGTTGACCGGGTCGCGCCGAAACGCGCCGTCCATCAGCGTGCGGGCGTTGTAGAGCGCGCGCAGCGTGCGCGAGGACAGGCCTTTGATACCCACGGTGGCCTGGTAGAGCAAAAAGGTTTCCAAAATGGCATGCGGCTGCTGTTGGTACAGGTCGTCGCTGGCCACGTCCAGCATGCCGGCTTTGTCGTTAAAGCGCGCATTGATGGGGCGCAGGCTGTGCGTGGAGGGGTTGAGCCGCTCCTCGATGTTCATCAGCAAAATCTGGTTGAGTTGGGTAACCGCTTTGGCCGCCCAGTAGTAGCGCTTCATCAGCGCCTCGCTGGCGCGGGCCAGCGCACGGCCTTCGCCGCTGACGTTGGCATAGCCAAAGGCCTGGGCCACGGGGGTTTGCAGGTCAAAGACCAGCCGGTCTTCGCGGCGCTTGGCGGCCATGTGCAGGCGCACGCGGATCAAAAACAGCAAGGCCTGGTTGCGCTCGATGTGCTGCACCTCCAGCGCCGTGGCCAAGCCATTGGCGCGCAGTTGCGCCCAGTTTTGGCCTAATTGGGCCGCTTTGGCTACCCACATAATCGCCTGCAAATCGCGGATGCCGCCGGGCGACTCTTTGCAATTGGGCTCCAGGGCGTAGGGCGTGTCCTCAAACTTGGTGTGGCGCTGGCGCAGCTCCAGGGTTTTGGCAACAAAAAAAGCGCGCGGGTCCATGGCCTGCAAAAAAGCTTTTTGAAAGGCGTTCACCAACGCCGCGTCGCCTGTGATGCACCGGCTCTCCAGCATGGCGGTTTGTACGGTTACGTCTTTGGCGGCCTCGCTCAGGCATTCGCTCAGGCTGCGCACGCTAGAGCCTATCTCCAGGCCCGCGTCCCAGCAGTTGCCGATAAAGCTTTCTATGCGTTGCGACAGCGCGCCATCGGCGGGCGCACCGTCGGGCAGCAGCACCAGCACGTCCACATCGGAGTAGGGGAAAAGTTCGCCCCGGCCATAGCCGCCTACGGCTACCAGTGCGCAGGGGGCGGCCAGGCCGGCTTGGTCCCAGAGGCGGACCAGGAGGGCGTCGGTCTGCTCGCTGAGCTGGCGCAGCACTTTGTAAATGCTGCGCGCCGGAAACTGCGGTGCCAGCACGCGCTGCAGCACCTGCTCTTTGCCGCTGCGGTAGGCGCTGCGGATGGCTTGCAAGTCAGTCATGGGCGCGCGCAAGAGGGGGGCGGCAGGCGCTTAGCCGGCGGTCACAAAGGCCGGTGGCGGCGGGCTGCCGCTGGACAGCGTCATCACCTCGTAGCCCGTGGGCGTGACCAGCACGGTGTGTTCCCATTGCGCCGAGAGCGAGCGGTCTTGGGTCACGATGGTCCAGCCGTCTTTTTCCGGGCCGTCTTTGATCTCTTTGCGCCCGGCGTTGATCATGGGTTCGATGGTGAAGGTCATGCCCTCGACCAGCTTTTCCAGGGTGCCGGGGCGCCCGTAGTGCAGCACCTGCGGCTCCTCGTGGAACACCTGCCCGATGCCGTGGCCGCAAAACTCGCGCACCACGCTAAAGCCCTGGCCTTCGGCAAATTTTTGGATGGCAAAGCCGATATCGCCCAAATGGATGCCCGGGCGCACCAGGCGGATACCGTGCCACATGGCCTCGTAGGTGATGTGGCACAAGCGCTTGGCCGCAATCGAGACCTCGCCGACCATGAACATGCGGCTGGTGTCGCCATGCCAGCCGTCTTTGATGACGGTGACGTCAATATTGACGATATCGCCTTTTTTGAGCACTTTGTCATTCGGAATGCCGTGGCAGACCTGGTGGTTGACCGAGGTGCAAATCGACTTGGGGTAGGGCCGGTTGCCCCCGCCGGTGTAATTGAGCGGGGCGGGAATGGCACCTTGCACCTCCACGATGTAGTCGTGCGCGAGTTTGTCTAACGCGTTGGTGCTGATGCCGGGCTGCACATGGGGCGTTAGGAAGTCCAGCACCTCGGCGGCCAGTTTCCCGGCCACGCGCATGCCGGCAATCCCTGCGGCGTCTTTATAGGTAATAGTCATGGGGGCCTATTGGCTTACTCTTGTTCCAGAAAACGCTGCGCGTCCAAGGCCGCCATGCAGCCGGTGCCCGCGCTGGTGATGGCCTGGCGGTAGACATGGTCTTGTACGTCGCCGGCCGCAAAAACGCCGGGCACGCTGGTCATGGTGGCAAAGCCCTTAAGGCCACTTTGGGTGACGATGTAGCCGTTTTCCAGGGTCAGTTGGCCTTGGAAGATATCGGTATTGGGCGCGTGGCCGATGGCGATGAAACAGCCTTGCAGCGCCACGTCCTCGGTGCTGTCATCCTTGGTGCTGCGCAGGCGGATGCCGGTGACGCCCGAGGCATCGCCCAGCACTTCGTCCAAGGTTTGGAAGGTTTTGAGCACGATTTTGCCGGCCGCCACCTTTTCCATGAGCTTGTCTACCAGGATGGGCTCGGCTTTGAACTTATCGCGCCGGTGCACCAGGTACACGGTGCTGGCGATATTGGAGAGGTACAGCGCCTCCTCGACCGCCGTGTTGCCACCGCCCACGACGCAGCAGACCTGGTCGCGGTAGAAAAAGCCGTCGCAGGTGGCACAGCCGGAGACGCCCCGGCCCATGAACGCGGTTTCCGAAGGCAGACCCAGGTATTTGGCCGAGGCGCCGGTGGCCACGATCAGGGCGTCGCAGGTGTAGCGGGTGTCATCGCCTTGCAGCACAAAAGGGCGCTGCTTGAGGTCCACGCTGCTGATGTGGTCAAAAAGGACCTGGGTTTTAAAGCGCTCGGCGTGTTCCAAGAAGCGCTGCATCAGCTCGGGGCCCTGGACGCCGTGCACGTCGGCGGGCCAGTTGTCGACCTCGGTGGTGGTCATAAGTTGGCCGCCCTGGGCCATGCCGGTGACCAAGACGGGCTGAAGATTGGCGCGTGCCGCATAAACGGCGGCGGTATAGCCCGCCGGGCCGGAGCCCAGAATCAGGACGCGGGCGTGTTGAGTTTTTGACATAGTGGGTAGTTTTACGGGAAGAAGCGCCATTTTACGGACCTGGGGTCCCGGCGTGCGTGCGGTAAGCTTCGCCCTGAGCCGGCCGCCCCGCGCGCCAAGCCCCTGATTGTGAGACCATGACCTATTCTTTGCACACGCTCCACGGACAAAACCCTGAACCGAGCCCGCCCGCTGCCGGCTGGGTGCGCTTTGCCAGTGAAGTTGCCCTGTTTTTCGGATTTTTCCTGCTTTTGTTCCTGCTTTTGGCTTTTGTGAGCTACGCCCCGCAGGATGCGGCCTGGACCACCTCGGGTGCGGCGCAGGCAACCTTGAACCGCGCCGGGCGCCTAGGCGCCTGGATTGCTGATTTGGGCTACTTTTTGCTCGGTTACTCCGTATGGTGGTGCCTGGCGCTGGCCCTGATGGGCTGGGCGCGCCTGGCGCTGCAGCGCTTGCACGGCCAGCAAGCCCTGGAGGCGCCCGCCGCCGAGGGCCCGCCGCCCGTGTGGGAGCGCCACCCCCAGCTGGTCTTTGGGGTCGGCTTGGTGCTGCTGATGGTGGCCAGCACCACGCTGGAATTTACCCGCTTGTACCGCCTGGAGCCGCATTTGCCCGGCTACAGCGGGGGGGTACTGGGCTATGTGCTGGGCCGCAGTGCGGTGCAGGTGTTTGGCTTTGCGGGCTCCGCGCTGTTGGCTATCGGGCTGGGTTTGCTCGGTTGCAGCTGGGCGTTTCGCTTTTCCTGGTTGCGCAGCGCCGAGGCCATTGGCGCCTGGATGGACGCCCGCTGGCAATCCCTGCAAGCGCGGCGCGAGCTGGCCCAGGACAAAGAAATGGGCCAGCAAGCCCTGCGCGAGCGAGAGGAACTGCTGCACCATGAAGAGCCGCCCGAGCCGCCCATGGGCGCGCCCGCCCAGGACCCGGTCGCCCTCATGCCCGTGGCCCCGCCGCCCGAAGCGCGGGTGTTTGTCGAGCCCCAGCGCATGGTCGAAGTGCCCAAAAGCGAGCGCGTGGCCAAAGAGCGCCAAAAGCCCTTGTTTGCCGACATGCCCGACAGCAAACTGCCCCAGGTGGCGCTGCTGGACGAGGCTTTGCTGCGCCAGGAGACGGTCTCTAACGAAACGCTGGAAATGACCAGCCGCATGATCGAGAAAAAGCTCAAGGACTTTGGCGTGGAGGTCAAGGTGGTGTTGGCCCAGCCCGGCCCGGTGATTACCCGCTATGAGATCGAGCCGGCCACGGGCGTCAAGGGCTCGCAAATCGTGGGCCTGGCCAAAGACCTGGCGCGCAGCCTGAGCCTGGTGTCTATCCGCGTGGTGGAGACCATTCCGGGCAAAAACTATATGGCGCTGGAATTGCCCAACGCCAAGCGCCAGTCCATTCGCCTGTCCGAGATTTTGGGCTCGCAGGTCTATAACGAAGGCAAGTCGCTGCTGACCATGGGCTTGGGCAAAGACATTGTGGGCAACCCCATCGTTGCCGACCTGGCCAAAATGCCCCACGTATTGGTGGCGGGCACCACCGGCTCGGGCAAATCGGTGGGTATCAACGCCATGATTTTGAGCCTCTTGTACAAGGCCGAAGCGCGTGATGTGCGCCTGCTCATGATCGACCCCAAGATGCTGGAAATGTCGGTGTACGAGGGCATTCCGCACCTGCTGGCCCCCGTAGTCACCGATATGCGCCAGGCCGCGCATGGCTTGAACTGGTGCGTGGGCGAGATGGAAAAGCGCTACAAACTCATGAGCAAAATGGGCGTGCGCAATCTGGCCGGGTTCAACGCCAAGATCGACGAAGCCAAGGCGCAGGGCACTTTTGTCTACAACCCGTTTAGCCTGACGCCTGAGGACCCCGAGCCCCTGGAGCGTCTGCCGCACATCGTGGTGGTCATTGACGAGCTGGCCGACCTGATGATGGTGGTGGGCAAGAAAATCGAAGAACTGATCGCCCGCCTGGCGCAAAAAGCGCGCGCCGCCGGCATCCACCTGATTTTGGCCACGCAGCGGCCCAGCGTGGATGTGATTACTGGTCTGATCAAGGCCAATATCCCGACGCGCATTGCTTTTCAGGTGAGCAGCAAGATTGACAGCCGCACCATCCTGGACCAAATGGGCGCCGAGGCGCTCTTGGGCATGGGCGACATGCTGTACATGCCCAGCGGCACCGGCCTGCCTATCCGCGTGCACGGTGCCTTTGTGAGCGACGAGGAAGTGCACCGCGTCGTCAAATACCTGAAAGAGCAGGGCGGCGAGCCCAACTATGTCGAAGGCCTGCTCGAAGGCGGCACCGTGGATGGCGAAGACGGCGACGGCCTCTTGGGCGATGCCGGCGGCGAGAAAGACCCGATGTACGACCAAGCGGTCGAAGTGGTGCTCAAAAACCGCAAAGCCAGCATTTCTTTGGTGCAGCGCCACCTGAAAATTGGCTACAACCGCGCCGCCCGCCTGGTTGAGGACATGGAAAAAGCCGGCCTGGTCAGCGCCATGAGTGGCAGTGGCCAGCGCGAAATCCTGGTCCCGGCAAGGGACTCCTGATGCGCCGCGCCCTGCCAACGTTCCTGCTCGCTGCCTTGCTGACAGCGGCGCAGGCACAGGCACAGGCTGCCGGCCTTGATGCCCTGGAAGCCTTTATTAAAAACACCCGCAGCGGCCGCGCTAATTTTTCGCAGGTGGTGGTGGCGCCGGCCAAAGAAGGGCAGGCGCCGCGCACCAAGAGTTCAAGCGGCAGCTTTGAGTTTGTCCGGCCCAATCGCTTTCGCTTTGTATTTAAAAAGCCGATGGAGCAAACCATCGTCGCCGACGGGCAAACCTTGTGGTTGTATGACGTCGATCTGGCCCAGGCCACCGCGCGCAAGCAAACCCAGGTGCTCGCTTCCACGCCGGCGGCCTTGATTGCTTCCGCGCCGGATCTGCGCAGCCTGGAGGCTGAGTTTGAGCTGAGCAATACGCCCAGCATAGACCACCTGGACTGGGTGCTGGCCCGCCCCAAGGCCAGAGACGGCGCTGTGCAAAGCGTGCGCATCGCCTTTCGCAACGGCGCCCTGGCCACGCTGGAGATTTTGGACAGCTTTGGACAGCGTTCGGTGATGCAATTTAGCCAGTTCGAGGCGAACCCGGCGCTCGAGGCCTCGGTGTTTCAGTTCAAGCCGCCTGCGGGCGTGGATGTTATTCGCCAGTGAGTACCCGGCACGCCCCCCTGGCCGAGCGCCTGCGCCCGGCGACGCTGGCCGAGGTTATCGGGCAAGCGCAGGTGCTGGGCGAAGGCATGGCGTTGCGCCTAGCGTTTGAGTCGGGCACGCCGCACAGCTGCATTTTGTGGGGCCCGCCGGGCACCGGAAAAACCACCATCGCCCGCTTAATGGCCGACGCTTTTGACACCGATTTCATCAGCATCAGCGCGGTCTTGGGTGGTATCAAAGAAATCCGCGAGGCGGTAGAGCGGGCGCAGCAGTCGCGTGACGGCCTGAGCGCCCGGCGCACCCTGGTGTTTGTGGACGAGGTGCACCGCTTTAACAAAAGCCAGCAAGACGCTTTTTTGCCCCACGTGGAAAGCGGCCTGTTCACCTTTATCGGGGCGACCACAGAAAACCCTTCGTTCGAGGTTAATTCAGCGCTGCTATCGCGCGCGGCGGTGTACGTGTTGCAGCCGCTGGACGAGGCGGCGCTGGCCCAGTTGATTGCCAAGGCGCGGGCGCTCGATGCCGTGCCGCCGCTGGACGTGGCGGCCGCCAAACGCCTGGTGGCCTATGCCGACGGCGACGCCCGCCGCCTGCTCAACACGCTGGAGACGCTGGCCGCTGCCGCCCAGCAAGAACGCCGCACCGAGATTGACGATGCTTGGCTGCTCAAGGTGCTGGGCGAGCGCATGCGCCGCTATGACAAAGGGGGCGAGCAGTTTTACGACTCGATTTCGGCCCTGCACAAATCCGTGCGCGGCTCGGACCCGGATGCTGCACTGTATTGGTTCGTGCGCATGCTCGATGGAGGTGCAGAGCCGCGCTATTTGGCGCGCCGCCTGATCCGCATGGCCAGCGAGGACATCGGCCTGGCCGACCCGCGCGCCTTGCGTATGGCCCTGGACGCGGCCGATGTTTACGAGCGCCTGGGCAGCCCCGAAGGCGAGCTCACTTTGGCCCAATGCGTGGTGTACTTGGCCGTGGCGCCCAAGTCCAATGCGGTGTACACCGCCTACAAACAGGTGCGTGCGCTGGTCAAAAAAGACGGTACCCGGCCGGTGCCGCTGCACCTGCGCAATGCGCCCACGTCCCTGATGAAAGACCTGGACTACGGCAAAAACTACCGCTACGCCCACGACGAGGAAGATGCTTTTGCCGCTGGCGAAAATTACTTCCCCGAGGGGCTGGAAAACAGCGTTTTTTACCAACCGCAGCCCCGGGGTCTGGAAATCCGCATTGCCGAAAAGCTGCGCGAGCTGCGCGCGCGCAATGCAGCGGCGCGCTAGAAACAGGCTTTGGCAAGGCTGGCAAACCCTTGGCCTGCCAAAAAGGCGAGTGGCTAGAATCCGCCCATAGCGCAGCGGCCCCCTGCACATCCGCAGATTTGGCCGATTTTTTGCTTTCCATGGCCTTGCGCCACCGTGTGAGGGCCCGCCGGGCCTTCACATCCTGCACATTCGGAGTGATTTATGGATATTTTTGTACAGCAGGTTATCAATGGCCTGGTGCTGGGCAGCATGTACGCGCTCATCGCCCTGGGCTACACCATGGTGTACGGCATCATTAACCTGATCAATTTCGCCCACGGCGAGGTCATGATGGTGGGCGCGCTGACCAGCTGGACCATGATCGGCTTGTTGCAGCCGGCCTTGCCAGGCGTTCCTGGCTTTGTCATCTTGCTGATTGCTTTGGTGGTCTCGTGTGTCGTGGCGGCGGTATTGAACTTTCTGATCGAGAAAATCGCCTACCGGCCGCTGCGCAACAGCCCCAAGCTGGCGCCGCTGATCACCGCGATCGGCATGTCCATCTTGCTGCAAACCTTGGCGATGATTCTTTGGAAGCCCAATTACAAGTCCTACCCCACGCTCTTGCCGAGCGACCCGTTTAACGTGCTAGGCGCGGTGATCACGCCCACGCAGGTCATGATTTTGGCCTTTACCGCGGTATCGCTGGCGATCCTCACGTGGCTGGTGAACTACACCAAGCTGGGCCGGGCCATGCGCGCTACCGCCGAGAACCCGCGTGTGGCGGGCCTGATGGGCGTCAAACCCGATATGGTGATTTCTGCCACTTTTGTGATCGGCGCCGTGCTGGCGGCGATTGCCGGTGTGATGTATGCGTCCAACTATGGCACCGCGCAGCACGCGATGGGCTTTTTGCCCGGCTTGAAGGCTTTTACCGCCGCTGTGTTTGGCGGCATCGGCAATTTGGCCGGCGCCGTGGTGGGCGCGATTTTGCTCGGCTTGATTGAGTCGATTGGCGCGGGCTACATCGGCGACTGGACGGGCGGCGTGCTGGGCAGCCACTACTCGGACATCTTTGCCTTCATCGTGCTGATTATTGTGCTCACGCTGCGTCCTTCGGGCTTGCTGGGCGAACGTGTGGCCGATCGGGCCTAATGGGGGAGCGTGCACATGAAAAATAAAAACCTTATTGCATTTTTGTTGGCTGGCGTGGCACTTTTGGTGCTGCCCTTGCTCTTGCAAACCTTTGGCAACGCCTGGGTGCGTATTGCCGATATGGCGCTCCTATATGTCTTGCTGGCGCTGGGCCTGAACATTGTGGTGGGCTATGCCGGTTTGCTCGATTTGGGCTATGTCGCCTTCTTTGCCATCGGCGCCTACAGCTATGGCCTGCTCAATTCGCCGCACCTTACGGAAACATTTGCCTTCATGGCCGCAGCGTATCCGCAAGGCTTGCACACGCCGATTTGGCTGGTTTTAATTTTGGCAGCAGGCATGGCCGGTATCTTTGGCGTCCTGCTGGGCGCGCCCACGCTGCGCCTGCGGGGCGATTACCTGGCCATTGTGACGCTGGGTTTTGGCGAAATCATCCGGGTGTTTTTGAACAACCTGGACAACCCCTACAACATCACCAACGGCCCCAAGGGCATAGGGCAGATCGATTCGCTGCAGTTTTTTGGCATCAACATCGGCAAAAAACTGGTGATTGGCGGTATCGAGTTCGCCTCGGTGTCTTTGTATTACTACCTGTTTTTGGCGCTGGTGCTCTTTAGTATTCTGATCTCGCACCGCCTGGAGCGCTCGCGCATTGGACGGGCCTGGATGGCTATTCGCGAGGACGAAATCGCGGCCAAGGCCATGGGCATCAATACCCGCAACCTCAAACTCACCGCTTTCGGCATGGGTGCCACTTTTGGCGGCGTCTCCGGGGCCATGTTTGCGTCCTTCCAGGGCTTTATTTCGCCCGAGTCGTTCAGCCTGATGGAGTCGGTCATGATTGTGGCCATGGTCGTGCTCGGCGGCGTGGGCCACTTGCCTGGCGTGGTGCTGGGCGCCGTGCTGCTGTCTGCGCTGCCCGAGGTGCTGCGCTACGTGGCCGGCCCTTTGCAAACCATGACGGATGGGCGCCTGGACGCCTCTATCCTGCGCCAGTTGCTCATTGCGCTAGCCATGGTGACGGTCATGCTGCTGCGCCCGCGGGGTCTGTGGCCTTCGCCGGAACACGGTAAATCGCTGTCCCAAACGGGCCAGGCATGAAGGAGGCGGCCATGAGCACAACAACAACTTCGAAAGACATCGTCCTGCAGGTGGCAGGCGTTTCCAAGCGTTTTGGCGGTCTGCAGGCCTTGAGCGAGGTGGGCATCACCATCGAGCGCGGCCAGGTCTACGGGCTGATCGGACCCAACGGCGCGGGCAAAACCACGTTTTTTAACGTCCTCACCGGTCTGTACACGCCCGACAGCGGCAGTTTTGCCCTGGCCGGGCAGACTTACCAGCCCACGGCGGTGCACACCGTGGCCAAGGCGGGCATTGCCCGCACCTTCCAAAACATCCGCCTCTTTGCCGAGATGACGGCCTTGGAAAACGTCATGGTCGGTCGCCATGTGCGCACCCATTCGGGGCTGCTGGGCGCCATGCTGCGTACGCCAGGTTTTAAGGCCGAGGAAGCGGCCATTGCCGCGCGCGCGCAAGAGCTGCTCGATTACGTGGGCATTGGCAAGTTTGCCGACTACAAAGCGCGCACCCTGAGCTACGGTGACCAGCGCCGCCTGGAAATCGCCCGCGCGCTGGCCACCGACCCGCAGCTGATCGCCCTGGACGAGCCGGCCGCTGGCATGAATGCCACCGAAAAAGTCATGCTGCGCACGCTGATTGACCGCATTCGCCAGGACAACCGCACGATTTTGCTGATCGAGCACGACGTCAAGCTGGTCATGGGCCTGTGCGACCGCGTCACCGTCCTGGACTACGGCAAGCAAATCGCCGAAGGCACGCCGGCCGAAGTCCAAAAGGACAGCAAGGTCATCGAAGCCTATTTGGGCACCAGCGGCCATTGATTCACAGATTTGGAAAACGTATGACGACGAACACATTGCTCAAAGTCACCGGCCTGCAAGTGGCCTACGGCGGCATCCAGGCGGTCAAAGGGGTAGATTTCGAGGTCCACGAGGGCGAGCTGGTCACCCTGATCGGCTCCAATGGCGCAGGCAAAACCACCACCATGAAGGCCATTACCGGCACCTTACCACTGGCCGGTGGCGATATTGAATACCTGGGCAAAAGCATCCGTGGCCAAGGCCCCTGGGACCTGGTAAAGCAAGGCCTGGCGATGGTTCCCGAGGGGCGCGGCGTGTTCACGCGCATGTCCATCATGGAAAACCTGTACATGGGCGCCTACATCCGCAACGACAACGAGGCTATTGAGCAGGACATCGAAAAAATGTTTGCCATCTTCCCGCGCCTCAAAGAGCGGCGCGACCAGCTTGCCGGCACCATGTCCGGCGGCGAGCAGCAAATGCTGGCCATGGGCCGGGCCTTGATGAGCCGGCCCAAAGTGCTGCTGCTCGATGAACCGTCTATGGGCTTGTCGCCCATCATGGTCGACAAAATTTTTGAAGTCGTGCAAGACGTGTTCGCCCAAGGCGTCACCGTGTTGCTCGTTGAGCAAAACGCCAGCCGGGCACTGTCCATTGCCAATCGGGGCTATGTGATGGAGTCGGGCATCATCACCATGCACGGGGACGCCAAGCAGATGCTGACCGACCCCAAGGTGCGCGCCGCCTACCTGGGCGAATAGCTTGCCGGGCGCGCCTTCGCGCATGCCCTACCGCTACCCAGCGATCTTGCTGCTGGTCACGGTGGTGTGGGGCCTGACTTTTCCAGTACTCAAAATCGCCACCGGCTTGCTCAGCGGCGTGGAAATCACCACGCTGCGTTTTTGCATTGCTGCTGTGTGCATGCTGCCTTTTGTGCGCGGCGTGTCTGTCAGCGCCTGGCGCGATGGTTTGTTGCTGGGCAGCTTAGCGCTGTTTTCTATGGCTGCGCAAGCCTATGGCCTGCAATTTATTGCCTCCAATCGCAGCGCGTTTCTGACCAGCCTGAACGTGTTGATGGTGCCCTTGCTCGGCCTGCTGCTAGGCGCCAAGCCGCGCTGGCTGATCTTTATCGCTGCGGCGCTGGCCTGCTTGGGCATCGGGCTTATGTCTTATGAGGGCGAGGCGCACTTGTGGGCCGATGCGGCCACACTGCTCGCGGCACTGGCCTACGCGGTCTACACGATTGGCATGTCGGCGCGCGCGCCCCGGCACCGTGCGGTGCAACTGGCCACCGCCCAGGTGTGCTGCATGGCGCTGATGGGCTTGGTGTGGATGGCGCTGGACAGCGGCGTGGAGCGCATCACCCGTTTGCCCCAGGTGGTGGATGCGCAGGTGCTGGGCGGCCTGGTTTTTTTGGGGGCGATTGCATCTGCAGCTACTTTTTTCTTGCAGGCCCTGTCGCAAACCCATGTGTCGGCCGAACAGGCGGCCATTATTTATGCCATGGAGCCGGTGTTTGCTGCACTCTTTGGCTGGGTGTTCTTGGCTGAGCAGATGAGCGCCATGGCACAAATAGGTGCGGTGATCGTCGTCTTTGCCGTGGTGCTCAGCCAGCGCCCGGATAGGCAGGCGCCCCCGCCAGAGGCCCCAGGCGCTCCTGCCCCTTAGCTGGCGCTGTGCTTGTCTGCTTCGGAAGTAAACGAGTCGGCGAAAAACTCGGACTCGGGCAGCCCGGCCAGGGCGCAAAAGTCGCGCCGCGCCGAGTCGACCACGATGGGCGCGCCGCAGGCATAGACCTGGTGGCCCGACAAATCAGCAAAGTCCTCCAGCACGGCGCGGTGCACAAAGCCGCTGCGGCCTTGCCAAGCGTCCTCGGGCAGGGCGTCCGAGACCACAGGCACGTAGCGCAGCGAGGGCATGGCGGCGCATTGGGCGCGCATCCAGTCGTCCATGTACAGGTCTGCGGGGCGGCGCCCGCCCCAGTACAAGGTTACCGGCCGCGTCATGCCGCTGTGCTGCATATGCTCCAAGATGGCTTTGAGTGGTGCAAACCCGGTGCCCGAGGCCAAAAATACCAACGGTTTGTCCGAGTCCTCGCGCAAAAAGAAGGAGCCCATCGGGCCTTCGATGCGCAAAATATCGCGCTCCTTCAGAGAGCCGAAAACCGTGTCGGTAAAGCGCCCGCCCGGCATGTGCCGAATATGCAGTTGCACGCCCGGGCCGGTGTGCGGTGCATTGGCCATGGAGTAGCTGCGCCGTGCGCCGTCACGCAAGATGAACTCGACGTACTGGCCGGCGCGGTAAGCAAAGGTCTCGGTGGCCGGTAGCTGCAAGTCCATCAGCATCACGTCGGCAGTTTTGCGCACCAAGGCGCTAACCCGGGTGGGCATTTTGCGCACCGGCAGGGCGCCTGCAGGGCTGACTTGGCGCGACTCCAGCACCACATCGCTGAGCGCTTTGGCGCTGCAGGTGAGCACCATGCCCTGCGCCTCTTCCGTCTCGCTGAGTGCTTTGCGCTGGAAATTGCTGTGCGCTACCTGGCCCGAGACCAGTTTGCACTTGCACGATCCGCAGGCGCCGTCCTTGCAGCCGTAGGGCAGGCCGATGCCCTGGCGTATGCCGGCCGCCAGCACGGTTTCATCAGCGCTGGCCTCAAAACGAATGTCGGCGGGCTGGACCGTGATCGAGAAACTGGCGGCACTGGAACTCATGTTTATGGTTATCCTTTGGGGTTCAAACGAAGCGAAAGCCCCTGATTTTGCCCTCAAACCAATCCCCCCTGGGCGCGCTGCCAGCGCGCTTTCGCCGTAGCCGGGTACTTATCGTGGGCTGCGGCGATGTAGGTTTGCGCGTGCGTAGCGCCCTGGGGCGCGGCCCGCGCGTGCTGGCCCTGACCTCGCAAAAGGCACGCCTTGCGCCCTTGCGCCAGGCCGGTATGGCGCCTTTGCTGGGCAATTTGGACGAGCCGCGCAGCCTGCGCCGCCTGGCCGGGCTGGCCCAGCGGGTGCTGCATTTGGCGCCTCCGCCGGGCGAGGGCCGCACCGATCCGCGCACCACGCACCTGGTGCGCGCGCTGCGCTTGCGCTCGCCGCCGCAGCATCTGGTGTATGCATCGACCAGCGGCGTCTACGGTGATTGCGCAGGCGCAGGCGTGCCCGAGTCCCGCCCCCTGGCGCCACGCAGCGCACGGGCTCTGCGGCGCGTGGCCGCCGAGACAGCGGTGCGTATGTGGGGACGGTCGCTGGGCACGCGGACGAGCATTTTGCGGGTGCCTGGTATCTACGCACCCAACCGCGAGGGCGGTACGCCCTTGGCGCGGCTGCAGCGTGGCAGCCCCGTGCTGGTTGCCACCGAGGATGTGCTTACCAACCATATCCACGCCGACGACCTGGCACGCGCCTGCGTGCTGGCGCTGTGGCGCGGGCGCGCCCAACGGGTCTACAACATCAATGACGATGCCCAGATGCCTATGGGCGACTACATGACGGCCGCCGCCGCCCTGTACGGCTTGCCGCCACCACCCCGCTTAAGCCGCACCGAGGCCGCAAAAGTGCTCTCGCCCATGCAAATGAGTTTTCTGGAGGAGTCGCGCCGCCTGGAAAACCAGCGCATGAAAAAAGAGCTGCGCCTGCGCCTGCGCTACCCCGAGGTCTTGGCCGGGCTCGCTGCCGGTCTTTAGCTGCTGGGGGGGGCGATGGCGGCAGCTTCTGCTGGCCCTGGGGTCTCCACGGGCGGGTAGATCCGCAGCAAAAGACGCCATACCAGCCAGCTGCAGGCCAGCGTAATGGGGCCGGCCCACAGCACATCGCTCAGCCAATGGGCCATGTCGGCCATGCGCGCAAAGCCGATGACGGCGCCAGCGAGCAGGCCCGCGACGGCCCAGCGCTTTTGCCGGCGCGGCTGGATCAGCATCAGCGAGGCGAGAAAAAATCCGCAGGCCACATGGCCGCTGACAAAGGAGCAGTTGTTGTCGCACTGGTCGGTGATCACGCCCGCGCGCGTGAAATGCTGCGGGCCACCAAAGTTTTCCACCTGGTAGGGACGGGCGCGCTGCCAGTGCTCTTTAAAGCCACTGTTGACCAGCAAACCGGGCCCCAAGGCGCCTGACAAAAATACAAAAGCCAGCGCCAAACGCCAGCGCCGCCCGCGCGGCTGCACGCTGACGGCCAGCCAACCCAGCAGGGCCGCAATCACAAAAGCGCGAAAAACGGCCGGCAAAAAGCGGTTGATCGCATCTATCCAGACCCAGTGCACCATGTCGGCGCGTGTGCCTTCGGTGGCAAACCATTGGGCGGCGGCTATATCAAGCTCTGTCCACACGGTGGGCAGCAAAGCCAGCGCGCACAGTAGCGCGCAGAGCGGGCCAAACAATGCAGGCGTGGCGGCGCGGGCAGGCGGGTGGGGGGCGTCAGGGTTCAAGGCGGCAAATGCGTTGCGGTGGCTGGCGCTGATTATCTCTTTCTGGGCTGTCTAAGGCGTGGTGCGCCTTTGGGTGAGGCCAGGGTAAGGCCAAGGTAAAGCCTGTCAACAGCCTTGTGAGGGCGGCCGTTAACATGCTACAAACGCCGCGTGACGGGCTTCTAGGAGTTTTATATTATGAAAAATTGGATGTTTGGAATACTTGGATTAAGCACTTTGGCAGGCGCCATGGCGCAAGATGTAGGCCGCGTGCTCTCGTCCACACCGGTGGTACAGCAGGTGGCTGTGCCCCGGCGGGTATGCACCAGTGAGCAAGTCAATGTGCAGCAGCCCAATAGCGGCGTGGGTTCGGTGATTGGCGCAATTGCCGGCGGTGCCTTGGGCAATTCGGTAGGTGGCCACGGCGCGGAGCGGGCGGCGGCAACGGCCATCGGCGCCATTGGCGGCGCGGTCATTGGCGACCGGGTCGAGAGCCCTGGCGGCGAGCGAACCCAAATCGTAGAGCGCTGCCGCATCCAAAACTTTAGCGAAAGCCGCAATGTGGGCTACCAGGTGGTCTACGAGTTTGGCGGCAAGCAGTACAGCGTGCAAATGCCCCAGGATCCGGGTCCTACGATTGCCTTGCAGGTGAGTCCGGCAGGAGTCAGCCAAAGCAGCCAGTTGCCCAATGTGACCATCGCAGCATCCCCCGCGCCGATTTACACCCAAGAGACTTACATCGGCGCGCCGCCGGCGATCTATTACCCGGTGCCGGTGTACCGGCCCACGGTGGTCGTGCCCTGGGGCTACGGTTACCGGGACCGCCACTTCTGGCGCTAAGCGCGCTGGCCTAGGAAATATCGATCGCGTGGTCGGTGACCGGGCCCGAGCCGCTAAAGCGGTTCATGGCCAGGTAGAGCACCGGCGTGATAAAGAGGGTAATGGCCTGCGAAAACACCAGGCCGCCGACCACCGCCAAGCCCAAAGGCTGGCGCAGCTCGGCCCCGGCACCCACACCAAAGGCGATCGGTAAGGCGCCAAACAGCGCGGCCAGTGAGGTCATCATGATGGGGCGAAAGCGCATCAGGCAGGCCGTGTGGATCGCCTGCTCGGGCGTCATGCCGTCGTGGCGCTGGGCCTCCAGGGCAAAGTCAATCATCATGATGGCGTTTTTCTTGACGATGCCGATCAGCATCAAGATGCCGATGGTGGCGATCAGGGTCAGGTCCTGGCCAAAGAGCATCAGGGTCGCCAAGGCGCCCATGGCCGCTGAGGGCAGGCCCGCCAAAATCGTGATGGGGTGGATATAGCTTTCGTAGAGCACGCCCAGCAGCACATAAATCACCAACAGCGCCGCAACCACCAGCACCATTTGCCCGCCTTGCGAGCTTTTGAACACGGCCGCATCGCCGCCGTAGGTGGTGATGATGGAAGAGGGCAGCTGGATGGCCTCACGCGCTTTGTCGATTTTGGTCGTGGCATCGCCCAGCGCGGCGCCCGGGGCCAGGTTGAAGGAAATCGTGACCGCTTGCAACTGTCCCACGTGGTTAATGGCGGTTGCGCCCATGGTGCGCTCTACCGTGGTAAAGCTGCTGATAGGCACCAGCGCGCCGGTGTTGGCGCGCACGTAAATGCCGTTCAAGGCGGCCTCGTCTTGCTTGGCTTCGGGCGCTACTTCCATGATCACCTGGTAGCTGTCGGTGGGCAGGTAAATCGTAGAGACTTGGCGCTCACCAAAGGCGCTAAAGAGCGCCGAGCGCACCGCGTCCATGCTCACGCCCAGGCTGTTGGCGCGGTCGCGGTCGATTTTGAGCTGCGCTTGCAAGGCGCGGAACTGGGCATCGCTGGTCACATCCCGAAAAATCGGGTCGCCACGCAGCTTTTCTTGCAGTTTGGCGGCCCAGCCGTTGAGCTCATCAGCACGCACGCTTTGCAGCACGTACTGAAACTGTGCCTTGCTGGGGCGTCCGCCGAGCTGCAGGTTTTGGATGGGGCGCATAAACACATTCAGGCCGGCGACGGATTTCAACTTGCCGCGCAGTCCTTCAATCACTTTCTTGGCCGGCACCCGCTCGGCTGCGGGCTTGAGTGTCACGAACATGCGTCCGGCGTTTTGGCCATTATTGCCACCGATAAAGGAGTTGACGGCATTGACATTGGGGTCGGCGCGGATGATGTTGACCGCCCGCTCCTGCAACTGCACCATGGCCTCGAAAGAAATGTCCTCGTTGGCCTCGGTGCTCACGGTAATTTGCCCGATGTCCTCCTCGGGGAAAAAGCCCTTGGGAATGATGTTGACCAGGTAAATCGTGCCAATGAAGGTGGAGGCAGCGATCAGCAACACGGTTTTGCGCCAGCGCAGAGTCAGGTTGAGCATGTGCTCGTAGCCGCCCAGCATTTTTTGAAAGCCGCGCTCAAAAAGGCGAATCATGGCATTGGGCTTTTTGGCGTGGGATTCGGCCTGCAAAAACCGCCCCGCCAGCATAGGCACCAACGACAGCGACACAAAAGCAGAAACCAAGATAGACAGCGCCACCACCACCGCAAACTCGTGGAACAGGAGGCCGATCACGCCAGGCATAAAGAAAATCGGGATAAACACCGCAATGAGCGAGGTCGAGATCGAGACAATCGTAAAGCCCACCTCGCGCGCACCTTTGAGGGCAGCCTCAAAAGGCTGCTCGCCGTTTTCCACGTGGCGGATGATGTTCTCCAGCACCACGATGGCATCGTCCACCACCAAACCGACGGCCAGCGTCAGGCCGAGCAGCGAAATATTGTCCAGGCTGTAGTTCAGGCCCCACAGCAGCGCGACCGCGCCCATCAGCGAGATCGGCAGCGACAAGGTTGGGATCGCGGTGGCCACAAAGCGGCGCAGAAACAAAAAGATAACCAGCACCACCAGCGCAATCGTGCCGGCCATGGTCAGGGACACATCGTGCAGCGCCGCGCGAATGGAAATGGAGCGGTCGTTGATGGGCTGCATCGAGACCGAAGCGGGCATTTGCGCCTGCAATTCGGGCAGCATGGCGCGTATGGTGTCCACCACTTTGACGGTGTTGGCGCCCGGTTGGCGTTGAATGGCCAGAGAAATAGCGCTGTTGCCATTAAAAGTAGCCCAGGTTTTGAGGCTCTCGACACTGTCCTCCACCTTGGCGACGTCACGCAGACGCACCGGCATGCCGCCTTTGTTGCTGATGATCAGGTTGCCAAACTCGCGCGCATTGGTCAGCTGCTTGTTGGCCTGTAAAACCAAAGACTGCTTGGCGCCCTCCAGCGTCCCCACGGGGGTGTTGACGTTGGCCACCTTCAGGGCCGCGCTCACTTCGTCCAGGCTGATGTTCATGGCCGAGAGCGCATCGGGCTTGATGCGCACCCGCACGGCAAAGCGCTTGGCACCGTAGATACTGACCTGCGCCACGCCGGCGATGGTAGACATGGTGGGCGAAATCAGGTGCTCCGCATAGTCCTGCAGCTCTTGGGGCGAGAGCGAGGGCGAGGTCATGGAGATGAACATGATGGGCGCATCGGCCGGGTTCACCTTGCGGTAAGACGGCGGGTTGGTCATGTCCACCGGCAGGCTGCGCTGGGCGCGCAGCAAGGCCGCTTGCACGTCGACCGAGGCCGCGTCAATGTCGCGGCCTTCTTCAAACTCCAGGGTCAGCGAGGTTTGGCCCAAGGTACTAGTGGAGCTGATGGTTTTGAGGCCCGGCACCGTTTGGAATTGTTTCTCGAGCGGCAGCGCCACCGAGCTGGCCATGGTGTCCGGGTTGGCGCCGGGCAGCGAGGCCGAGACATTGATGACCGGCGTGTCATAGCTGGGCAGGGCGGCGGTGGGGATGCTGCGAATGCCAATAATGCCCGCCAGCACCATGCTCAGGTTGAGCAGCACCGTCATCACCGGACGGCGGATAAAGAGCTCCGAAAAATTCATGGTGCGCTCGCCTTGGCTGCGCCCGACGTTGCTGAAGCGGCCGGGGCGGCTGCGCTGGCGCCGCCTTGCGGGTCTTTGGGCGCGTCTTTGCTGCGCTCGACCACGGGGCTGCCCGGACGCACGTTTTGCCGTCCGTCCAGGATGATGGATTCACCCAGCGCTACGCCGGTCACGGCCACCTCGGCGCCCTGGCCCTGCACGATTTTGAGCGGGCGCATTACCGCTTTGCCGTCTTGCACCGCATACGCAAAAGCACCGCGCGCGCCGTAAATCACGGCCGCTTGCGGGATCACCAAGGCGTCTTTGAGTTCGCGCAGTGTTTGCGCAATCTCCACAAAGGCGCCGGGCCAGAGCTTTTCTTCGTCATTCTTGAAATAGGCCTTAGCTTTGACCGAGCCCGAGGCAGCATCTACCACGCTGTCGACAAACTGCAGCTTGCCCTTGAAGCTGCCGCCGTTGTCGGCCAGGGTGGCTGTGACCGGCGCGCCGCCGTCCTTGAGTGCCGCCAAGGCATCCGAAATATTGCGCTGGGGCAGGGTGAAGGTCACCGCAATCGGGTTGATCTGGGTGATGGTCAGCAAGTTGGTGATATTGGCCTGCACCGCCGCCCCGGCTGACACATTGACCACGCCCACCCGCCCGGACAAGGGCGCGTTGATGCGCGCATACGACAGCGCCACTTTGGCCGCGTCCAGGGCCGCTTTGTCCGCGTTCAGGGTAGCCAGCCAGCCCTCGACGCTGGCCAGCGCGGTATCCACCTGGCCTTGCGAAATGAATTTTTGCGCCAGTAAGTCTTGCGCGCGCTTGAGCTGTCGCTGGGCGTCGGCCAGTGCGGCATTGTCTTTGGCGACTTGGGCCTGGGCCTTGGCAATATTGGCTTCTTCGGTGCGCGCATCGAGCGTAAAGAGCGCATCGCCCGCACGCACAAACTGACCGTCGCGCACCATCACTTTAGCGATGGTGGAATTGGTCTGCGCCTTCACATCAACACTGTTGATGGGCGAGACCGTGCCCACCGAGCGCAGGCGCACCGCCATGTCTTTTTGCTCGACCTTGACCGTGGTGACGGTCACCGGTGGCAGGGCCGGGCCCGAGGCAGCGCTGGCTGGCGCTAAAGCCGCCGAGGCTGCGGCTGCGGGCGCCGCGCTTGCGGGTGCTGCCGCTGAGGGGGCCGTGGCGCCGCCGGGCGCAGCAGTGGTATCGGCCTGCTTGGTGCAGCCAGCCAGTGCGCCGGCCAGGGCAAGCCCCAGGGCGGAAATCCGGATCAAAACCAGGGGGGAGCGCAGGGTCAGAGTCGTCATGGCTTGCTGTTCTTATAAAAAGAGGGGGTTTCGCTGGGAAATGCGCCACTGCCGGAGTGCCGCCCGAGCGCGTAACAGAGTGATCTTAGCGGGCTTGTGCTTCCACATCGTGAACGCAGGACCTAGCCAGGCAGGCATGGGCGGGCCTCAGACCAGCGGCGAGGCTGGCGCGCTGCTGCGCAGCTCGGCGACCGCCCACAGCAGCCAGGCCAGCATCCAGGCGCTGCCGCCCCAGGGCGCAGCCGGGCGCAGTGCCTCGATGCCGTGCAAGATGCGCAGCTCGATGTTCAGGCTAAAGAGCACCGTGCCCAACACAAACAGCATCCCGGCCAGCGTACGCAGACGGTTGCGGCCGCGCACCAGGCCCATCAGGGTCAGGGCGATCAGCGCCAGCGCATGAAAGCGCTGCAAATCCACTGCCCAGGCCAGGGCTTGCGCGTCTTGCGGCGCGACATGCAGGCCGTGCGCCGCAGTTGCGCTGACGGCCACAGACAACAGCCCGCTGATGCAGGCAAAACCAAAAAACAGGCGCAGGCTGGGGGGCATGGTGGATTTGGGGGTTTCTAAGACCATGCTGCTATTTTGCCCGTCGGGCTCAGTGCCCCATTGCCGCCAGCGCCTTGGCCAGAAAGTCCATCAGCACCGCCACCCGGTGCGGGATGTAGCGGTTGCTGGGCAGCACGGCGTAAATGCCCAGGGGTGGGGGTTCAAAGTCCGCCAGGATCTCCACCACCTGGCCTGACCGCAAAAAAGGTTCCGTCAAAAAATCGGGCTGCACCGAAATACC
>CANGNS010000023.1 GCA_947455465.1 Comamonadaceae bacterium
AACCTCAACAACCTGCTGCACTTCCCGGTGGCCGATGCCGGCATCTCGCCCACCGCCTGGCAGGCCAGCACCTTTCCCGAGCCCTTTCGCTCCAAGATCACGGTGGTGCACGACGGCATAGACACCCAGGCCGTAGCGCCCAAGGCCGATGTGGCCATCACCCTGAACCAAAACCTGACGCTCACCCGCCAGGACGAGGTCATCACCTTTGTCAACCGCAACCTGGAGCCTTACCGGGGCTACCACGTGTTCATGCGCGCCTTGCCCGAGATACTGCGCCAACGCCCCAATGCGCGGGTGCTGATCGTCGGCGCCGACGATGTCAGCTACGGCGCCCGCCCGCCCGGCGGCAAGAAGTGGAAAGACATTTTTGCCGCCGAAGTGCGCCCCCAGATACCTGATGCCGACTGGGCGCGGGTGCATTTTTTAGGGCACGTGCCCTACCAGCACTTCATACCGCTGCTGCAACTGAGCACCGTACACGTCTACCTGACCTACCCCTTTGTGCTGAGCTGGAGCCTGCTAGAGGCCATGAGCGCCGGCTGCGCCATTGTGGCCAGCGACACCCAGCCTTTACGAGAAGCCATTGTCGACGGGCAGACCGGACTGCTGGTGCCGTTCTTTGACCCTGCTGCGCTGGCCGCCAAGGTGTGCGCACTCCTGCAAGATCCGGCCAAGCGCCAAAGCCTGGGCGCCCATGCACGCGCGTTTGCGCAGGCCAACTACGACTTGCAAGCCGTGTGTTTGCCCCGGCAGTTGGAGTGGGTAGGGGCCTTGTGTAACATCGCCCCATGATCGACTATTTGCGCAGTTCCAAATTCATGCAGCACCTTGTGCGCTGGGTGTGCTGCGCCTTGGTGGCTACGCAGCTGCTGAGTGGGGCGCAGATGGTGGAGAGTGGGTTGGAGCGGGCGCAGTATTACGCGGGCACCTGTTTGTCGGTCGATCCTAGCTGCACCATGAGCGAGCATCACATCAACCTGGGCGAGTCGCCCAGCCATGTGCTGAACCTGGCCGTGCACCTGAGCGGACTCTTGCCCATGCTGCCTGCCTGGGAGCCTAGCCAAGCCCCGACCGCGCAAGTGGCCATTGTCAGTTCGCTGCCGCAGTGGCTGTTTGCTAGCCGTATAGATCACCCTCCCAAAGCCTAAACACCGATAGCCCCATGCGGTGCGCCGGCCATGCTGGAGCGCCTATCGTATGTTTGAGTAATGCGGAGGAGCCTATGGCCCCCAAGTTGGAGAGTGAGCAGGCGCTCGTCGATGCGTTGGCCCACGCCTTTTATGAGGTGGTAGACACCAAATACCGCACCGCGTGCACGCTGACGGCCAGCGTATCGTGCATGGTGTTGCGCCACTTTGGCCTGGACGCGCAGCTAGCGCCTTGCCAGGTGTGGTGCAGCCTGCCGCACCACAACTATGTAGTCGGCTTTGTGGGCAATGCGCCCCAAGACGGCAAGTGGGACGGCCATGTGGTCTGTACCACGGGCAAGCTCTTGGTGGATGCGTCTTTGTTTCATTTTCAGCAAGAGTTCAGCCTGGAAACCCCCTGGGTGGCCGCCGTGCAGCGCATACCCGTACCCAGCCAAATGATCGCCCGCCACGAACTGGCCGCCGACCAAACCCTCAAGTGGCTCTACCCGCCGCCTGAGAGCGACACGCGCTACCCCGAGGTGCCGCAAACCTTGGTGCAAGAGTTGGCGGGGCGGCTGATAGAGCGGCTGCAGGCGCAGGGGCTTACTTCACAGGCTGCAGGATGATGCGGTACTCTTTGCCGATGTTGTTATAGAGCTCGACCATCTCCAGCAGCTGCTCTTCGGAGAGCTTGCCGGACTGCATTTGCCGCAGGTAGGTGGGCTCCACGTTGATCACGCTGGAGACCACCTCGAAGTCCACATTCAGGTACAGGGCCAGGGGTGAGTTGGCGGCGCCCATTTTTTGCCACTCCAGGCATAGCTTTTTGCTAAAAAGATTGAGCAGCTCGGGCGTGATGATGCGCACGTGGGTGGGGTCGTTCATGAAATCGCGGTGCCGGGGGTGGGGCACATTGATCTCGATGCGCGCACCGTTCTCGCACACCCGGTAGAGCTCTTGCATGATGGCAAAAAAAGTCTCCACCTCTTTGCCCAGGTGCTCCAGGGTGTGGTTGAGCACCACCTCGGCGACCGAGTTGTCGGGGAAATCCCAGGGCGTTTGCTCCAGGTCCATCAGCCGGTCGGGCTGGCCATAGGCAAATTTATCGACATTGATAAAGCCCTCGCGCTTATTGAGCCCGGAGCCTAAATTGAGACGGAGTTTGGGTTGCACAGCGCTTCCTTGCAGTTGGCGGCGCTTTGGCGCCTGAGAGGTGATGGTACTACCCGTGAATCGACGCCCACAAAAAAGCCCCGAGGCCTTGTGGGCCTCGGGGCTCTGGTCTGCGCCAATCTTGGAGATTAGCCCAATGTAATCACACCAGCGCTTGCCGATGTGCTTTGTGCCGCGGTGTAACCCACCAAAATAACGGTTTCGTACGCAGTACCATTATCTAACGTATCGTAGGTGAGGGCGGAGTCTTTGCCGTTGGCGGCAAAAGTGAAGGTGCCCGCAGCCGCATCGTAGGTGCCCGCAACAAATACCAACTTGTTGTCCTGGCCTTGCAAGGAGCTGCCGCTGAGCACCAGATCGCTGGTATTCGGCAGATTGTTCATGCCGGAATAGCCCGCGCTCAACAAGCTGGCAAAGTCCAACTTATCACCGGCGACCGCGCCTTTGATGATGTCAAAGCCAGAGGTCAGCTCTGCGGTTTGGATGGTATTGCTGGTGTTCGTGCCTGAGCTGTTCGCTACGGCGAATTTCAGGGTGCTGGTATTGCCCGAAAGGGTAATTTGATCAGCGCCCTTACCACCGGTGATGACGTCTGCGCCGCCGCCGCCGATGATGGTGTCGGCTCCGTCACCGCCTGTAATAGTGTCCGCACCTGCTGCACCGTTGAGGGTACTACCTGTTGCGCTACTTCCCTTTACGACGTTGGCACCGCCGTATACCGTAACAGTTACGGCCTTGGTCGCAGCACTGGCGTCGATTTTGTCGCCGCCGTTTGCCGAGCCCTTGATCGTTGCCGCAGCGGTCAGCGCGCCCGACGCCCACTCCAAGCCCGTACCCGCTTTGCCGCTGCCAGCTACGCTCAGGTTGGACGCATCCACCGAGGTAACAGACTTCGACGCAGCAGTGAGTTTGGTGGCCGCATTGCCGCTCACAGTCAGTGTTTTTTGTGCGTCGCCAGCAGCATCAACTAACAAGCTCATGACATTGCTGCCACTGGGGCTGGTCGCCGTATCCGTGCTGGTGATATTGACGGTCTCGATATTAGCCAGAGTGGCCTTACCAAAGTCCGTGGCGGCACCTGCGCTCAGCTTCAGGTTGTACACGTCGTTAGTGCCTGTCGCATCTTTCAGTACAGCACTGTAAACCGCATTGGCGCTGCTGGCCTTCAAAGTCAGTGTATCGTTAGAAGCGCCGTTAGACAGTGTGAGTGTCGTGGCAGAAGCCAAGGTTGCGATCGATTCGACGGTGACATCAGAATAGCTGCCGACGTTGGTGAAATTGATGGTTTGGGCTCCACCGTTCAACACGTCGGTGAGCGACAACTTTTGGAAGCCGGTTACCGCGGTGGCAAAAGTAGATGTCAGACCATTTGCAATTGCGCCAGACATTTTCAGGGTGTTGGACCCTGCGCCGCCTGCAACACTGCCGCCTGTGCCAAGAGCACCGCTGATGATGGCGGTGTCATCGCCAGCGCCCAGGGTGATGGCCTTGGTTGCAGTAGAAGCCACGGTGACGGTGTCGTTGCCATCGCCAAAACTGCCGGTTGAGCCAGCGTTGAGCGCAACGGTAACGCCTGCGGTATTGGTCGAAGTAAACGACGTCACAGCAGCGGCAGTGCTAGAGCTCAGGTCCAGCTTTTGGTCGCCGGCTACGGTGATGGAGGTCGCCGCCGCTGCCGTCAGGTTCAGGCTAGAGGCCTTGCCCGATGCAGTGATGGTCAAGGTCTTGACAGTGGTGTCAGTGACGGCCGCGCCAGTGCCCAGGTTGTTAACGGTGAGCGCCAGGGTGCCCGAGTCCAGCACCGTCATATCCTTGGCCGAATTGGCCAGGGTCAGGCTGCTCAGTGCGTCTGACTTCACAAAGGAGCTTGCACCATAACTGTCCACCGATGCCGTGGTGATGCTATTGGTTTTGCCGCTCACGCCCTGGTTCACATCTTTGATTTCAACCTTTCCTGCAATCACACCGCCAACGGCTGCTACAGCTGCAGCTGCAGCTACGCCGTTAACCGCTGTTACGGCGGCGGCGCCTTGCGTGATGGTCACGCTACTGAGCGCTTTGCTGTCGGTATAGCTGATATCGGTCACATTGGTGTTGGCTGTCGCGCTGGTAAAGGTGACGCTGTTGCCGTTGACAGCTCCGGAAGTCCAACCGCTCAGCTTGCCGCTGAAAACGATGTTCGTACCTGCTGTTCCGGTGGTCGCACCATCAGCAAGATTTTTGAATGCATTGACCAAATCAGCTTGGCTAACGGCTGTGCCGGTCGCTGTGACGGTTAGGCCGCCGATAGAGAAAGACGCGTTTGGCGCCAAACCATTAGCAAATGTAAAGACCGCGGTCTCGGTCGCTGCAGTGACTCCGGTAACTGCCGCCGTCGCATTTACCGCGTTTACCGGCGCAACCGATGTTGCTGCCGCTGTCTGCGCGACGGTGACGGAGCTGGTGCTGCCGCCGCCGGTGACTGCAATATCGCCACCCGTGGTATTGCGGGCGGCTTGCCCGACCTCATTAACTGCAGCGCCGATGTTTTGGGTCACGCTGACGGTGCTGCCACCTTGGATGGTGACGCCGCCCATGGAAAAGCTGCTCTTAGCGCCGGTCGATGAGACGGTGACGTTGATAGCGCCAGTCGGGTCATTTGCGCCGGTGGTGGTGGCGTTATTACCCACCTTGATCGTGCCGGTAGTGCTATCGGTGGACGTGATGGTGACCGATGTGCCGCCATCCACAGCGATGGCGTTGGCTGCTGTTTTGCTGGAGGTCAGTGCCACGGCGCCTTTAGAACCACTAAGCGTGGCGGTGCCGCCGGTGACGGTGACGGTCTCACTTGCACCAGCGGTGACGCTGGTGTTGCCGTTGGCGGTAATGGTGACATTACCGCTGGCTTTGCTGGAGCTTACTGTGCCAGAGGTGCTGCTCGTCAGAGATTGGTCGGTTCCGCCGGTGGCGGTAATACCCGTTTTGGCGCTGACGGTGACCGTGCCGGTGGGGTTGGTGGCTGTACCGATCTCAACGCTGGCACCGCTAGAGGTGGCGTTCACGCTGCTACCACCATCGACTTTGACGGTTCCGTCGCCGGTAGCGTTGACGCTGGTGCTAGAACCGGCGGTCAAAACGGTGTCTTGTGCAGCACCGGAGGTACCTGCCGTGCTGGTGGTCAACTTGGTCACGCCCGTCCATTTGGTGGTGTCGGCGGTAATGCCGGCGGCAGATACCAAATTGACATTTTCGATATTTTTGACTGTGACGTAGGCGAAGGACGTCGTGTCAATTTTTGCTGTAGTGGAAATGTTGAGCGTGTCACCTGCGCCGTCACCGCCGTCAATGCTGTCGAGCGAGCCCAGGGTGATTTTTCCTGCGGCATCGTTGCCCGTGAAAATATCGTCCCCTTTGCCACCGGTCATGGTTTCGATGTTGGTGGTGAGCGTGAAGGTTTGCGCCTGGTAGGTGGGCACCAAAGCGTTGGCATTCGTGAGCTTGGTATTGGCAGCGCTAAGGCTGCTCGCGACGTTGGCAGCCAGTGTGGTGGCGTCGGCGACTGCCTTTAAACCAGCTGCATCATCGGCTGTAGATTTGGTTGCCAAGGTGGCGGCTTTGAGCGCATTGGCTGCAACAACCACAGCGTCCGCGTCAACCTTGGCTGCCTGCGCGGAGTCGACGGCCTTTTTGGAGGTATTTACAGCGGTATTGGCCAGGACCAGCGAGGTAACAGCGGCGATGGCCGTGTCCGCACTGGTGTTGGCGTCGGATGCAGTTTGTGCTGACTTGTTGGCTGTAGCCAAGGCCGCGTTGAAGGAAGCCAGTGCGCTGTCTGAAGCGGTCTGATTGGTACGCTCCTGGGCTGCGGCGTCGGCTGCGGCTTTGGCAGCTGCGGCGGCTTGAGCAATCGCTGCGTCAATGGCGGCGTTGTCATTGGCTGCTTTTGTAATTGCAGTGGCAATGGTGTCTGCCGTTGTCGAGGCCGTGGATGCAGCCCGAGCCAGTTGCGAGGCGGTTGCATCGTCTGTGGCGACTGCCGTAGCTGCGGCGGTGGTCGTAGCACTGTTGGCTGTGCTTGCTTGGGTGCTCACTGCGGCACGGGCCGCAGACAGCGTGCTTTGGGCATTGGCAATCGCTACCGGAGCGGCGGCCACGGCTTTGGCCAGGGCGGTAGCTGCGTCAGTTGCTGCGGTGTCATCGGCAATGGCGCCATTGGTGGCAGCCAAAGCGGCGCTTGCTTTTGCGGCGGTATCGGTAACTGCAGCCTGCGCGGCGTCTTCTTTGGCCTGGGCCACAAGAACAGCAGCGCTTGCCAGGGCGGTGGCGCTTGTATCGCCGGTGGCGGCCACAACTTTGACATTGGCTTGTGCGGCTGTCAGATTGGCTGCTGTTACTTTTTCATCCGCCACTGCTTTGCTGGCTGCGGCTGTTGCAGCGTCGCTTGTAACTTTGAGTGCTACAGCGTCCGTCAGTGCTGCTTTTGTGTCGGCCGCTATTTTGGCTGCTGCTGCATCTACCCGGGCTTTGACGGCTGCGACCGCGGCGTCAGAAGCTGCTCCAGCAGCGGCGACCGCCTTGTCAGCGGCTGATTGCGCATCGCTTGCCGTTTGCAGTGCGCTGTTAGCAGTGGTGACACGTGCAGCCTCGGCATCTGCAGCAGCTTTGGCGGCAGCGGCAGCAGCGTCGGCGGCGGCTTTGGCGGCGGCATCGGCAGCAGCTTTGGCGGCAGCATCGGCAGCGGCTTTGGCATCCGTGTCGACTTGGTCGAGCAGGGTGCCCACACTGGTGACGGTTGTCTTCATGTTGGCGCTGGAGAGTTCGAGAGTCAAAGTCTCTGTGCCTTCTACTTGCGTGTCATCCGTGGTGTTAACGGTCACAAATGCGCGTGTTTGTCCAACACCAAACTTCACCTGACCTGACACTGGCCCGAAGTCGGGCAATGTCGCGGTCCCTGTTTTGGTGACGTAGTTAACCAGGATTTCTGTCGTGGGTGCGCGATCGAGCACGAGTTCGAAAATCAGGTTGCCACCCTCTTCAGTGGATGCGCCAGCGGTAGTGAGGCTGTAGTAGCGTGCAGCTTCGGCAGCGGCGGCGTCTGCTGCGGCTTTGGCAGCGGCGGCGTCTGCTGCGGCTTTGGCAGCGGCGGCGTCTGCTGCGGCTTTGGCAGCGGCGGCATCTGCTGCGGCTTTGGCAGCGGCGGCATCTGCTGCGGCTTTGGCGGCGGCTGCGTCTGCGGCGGCTTTGGCAGCGGCTGCGTCCGCAGCAGCCTTGGCAGCGGCTGCATCTGCGGCTGCTTTGGCAGCGGCCGCATCTGCTGCGGCTTTGGCATCTGCAGCAGCTTTGGCTGCAGCATCTACTTGGTCAAGAACGGTTGCCTGGCTGGAAACAGCGGCTTTCAGAGAAGCGCCACTCAACTCCAAGCTGAAGTTTTCGGGTCCCTCAACAGCACTGTCATCCACCGTGGCGATGTTGACAAAAGCTGTCTTTTGGCCAGCCGCAAACTTAACTTGGCCACTGGAGGGCACGAAGTCGGTAATTGTTGCGGTACCTGCTTTGGTTACGTAGTTGACCGACATGTCTGCGGTGGCAGCGCGGTCCAGCGTCAGCTCGAAAACAGCGGCGCCACCTTCTTCCACAGAGGGGCTACTAGAAGTGATGCAACAAGCCATATAAAAACCTAAGTCGTTAATCTATAATGAAATTATTACCAAATACATAATTAAATATTCAAAAAACCCAGCGTTTACCTACACCATATTTATCGTTTTTTGCATTTGTTAGGCCTTAAGTGATTGTTTTAAAACATGTTTTACCCAAATTCCCACCCACAGACACCGCTATCCAACCCACCGGGTTTTGCAAGAAATAGGTATTTTTCACAAAACGCGGCCCTCGGTTCCCGCCACCTTTCCCCCTGTTTGGAGGCTTTTCCATGCCCAAAATGATGCTCAGCCAAGGCGCCATGGCCGCGCTGCGTTGCCCGCCGGAGCAGGCCAAAGTGGACATTTTTGACCTCGGCTGCAAGGGCCTGATGCTCGAAATCCGCAAATCCGGCACCGCCACCTGGTATTTCCGTTACTCCGACCGGCGCGCCAACCAGCGCCAATACCGCCTGGGCGGCGCCGACACGCTCAGCCTCAAGGCGGCCCGCGCCCGCATTGACGAGCTGCGCGCCGAGCTCAGCCTGGGCCGCGACCCCCAAGAGCAGCGCCAGGTGCAGCGCGCCGCGCCCACCTTTGCCGAGTTCATTGCCGAGCGTTATCTGCCCTTTATCCAGGGCTACAAGCGCTCCTGGCGCTCGGACGACTCGTATTTGCGCAACCACCTGCTGCCCGCCCTGGGCAGCAAGTACCTGGACGCCATCAGCCGGGAAGACGTGGTGCGCTTTCACCACAGCATGCGCGCCGCCGGCTACGCGCTGGGTACCTGCAACCGCTGCCTGGTGCTCCTCAAATACGCTTTCAACCTGGCCTTGCGCTGGGAAATCGCCGGCCTGGCCTCCAATCCGGCCAAAGATTGCGCGCTTTTTGAAGACCTGGACAAAAAAGAGCGCTTTCTCACCCCCGCCGAGACCGAGCGCCTTTACGAGGCCGTGCGCCGCAGCGACAACGCCATGCTGCAGTACATCGTGCCCGCGCTCATACTCACCGGCGCGCGCAAGCGCGAGGTGCTCAGCGCCCGCTGGCAAGACTTCGATTTCACGCGCAAGCAGTGGCGCATCCCCATTACCAAGCTGGGCCGGGCGCGCCATGTGCCCATTTCGGACGCGCTCGAGCGCCTGCTGCACAGCGTGCCGCGCACCGAGGGCTGCGCCTACGTGTTTGCCAACCCCCAAACCGGCCGCCCCTACGTGAGCGTGTTTTGCGCCTGGGACACGGCGCGCAAACTCGCCGACCTGGCCGACGTGCGCATGCACGACCTGCGGCACAGCTTTGCCTCGTTTTTGGTCAATGCCGGGCGCTCTTTGTACGAGGTGCAAAGGCTGCTGGGCCACACCCAGGTCAAAACCACGCAGCGCTACGCCCATTTGTCCCAAGAGACCTTGTTGGACGCGGCCAATGCCGCCAACGCGTCCATGGGTGCGGGCTTTTTGGGGGCGGCGGGGGCGGGTTAGGGCGCACCTACGGGAACTTGTGCGTCAAAATACCGCACCTTTGCTCCCCGCCCCTGTTGCATCTGTTGGAAATGCCCGCCATAAAAAACACCGCAAGCCCCCCGCGCCCGTTTCGCTGCGTCTTCCTGACGCTGCCCAACTACTCGCTCATCGCGCTGTCCAGCGCCGTCGAGGCGCTGCGCATGGCCAACCGCGTGGCCGGGCAGGAGGCTTACCAGTGGAGCATCGCCAGCCTGGGCGGCCACCCGGTGGCGGCCAGCAACGGCCTGGCGCTGGCGCCCACCGTGGCGCTGGCCGACGTGGCGCAGGCGCATATTGTGTTTGTCTGCGGCGGCATCGAGATCGAGGCTGCTTGCACTGCCGACGTCATGTCCGCGCTGCGCCGCCTCTCGCGCCGCCAGGTGGCTCTGGGCGCGCTGTGCACTGGCGGCTACGTGCTGGCCAAGGCCGGCCTGCTGGACGGCTACAAGGCCGTCGTCCACTGGGAGAACATGACGGCCCTGGAGGAGCGCTTCCCCAAGGTGGTGTTCTCCCGGCAGCTCTTTGCCATCGACCGCGACCGCTACACCTGCACCGGCGGCGTGGCGCCGCTGGACCTGATGCTCAACATCATCCAAAGCCACCTGGGCAAGGATGTGGCGCCCATGATCTCGGACCAGTTCATCCTGGACCGCATCCGCAACGACCAGGACCGCCAGCACGTGCCCCTGATGGCGCGCGTGGGCCTGTTCCACGAAAACCTGATCGAGGCCGCCGCCCTCATGGAGGCCAACCTGGAGGAGCCGCTCTCGCTGGACGAGATCGCCTCTTTGGTGGGCGTCTCGCGCCGGCAGATCGAGCGCCTCTTTAAGCGCTATGTGGGCGAGGTACCCACCAAATACTATTTAGATATGCGCCTGCGCCGTGCGCGCAGCCTCTTGCTGCAGACAGCCATGTCGGTGATGGAGATCGCCGTGGCCTGCGGATTCCAGTCGCCGCCGCACTTCTCCAAGTGCTACCGCGACCTGTTTGGCCACACGCCCAGCGCCGAGCGGCGCAACAGCCGCCTGGCCTTGCTCAGCCCGGGCGCTGGGCCCACGCCGGTGTAGGGCTTCAATTGCTTGCATTGCACACGCATTGACACCGTGTCGTATGGCGACAATGCCGGGTCGCTAAACTATCAGCAGCAGGGGCACGGCCCCCGTACATTCTGACCGCAATGTGCATCCGCCAAGGATGGCACCCGCACACAACCCGAAGGAGCTTGCCCGTGGCTGAAGAATTTGATGATCTGGACCTCAATTCGCTCAACGATGAAGAGTTGACCGAGCAAGTCCATGACGACCTCTACAACGGGCTGCGCGAAGAGGTCATCGAAGCCACCAACATCCTGCTCGGGCGCGGCTGGTCGGCCAGCCGGGTGCTCGATGACGCCCTGGTCGAGGGCATGCGCATCGTGGGCGTGGACTTTCGCGACGGCATTTTGTTCGTCCCCGAGGTGCTGCTGGCGGCCAACGCCATGAAGGGCGGCATGGAAATTTTGCGCCCCCTGCTGGCCGAGACCGGCGTGGAGCCCATCGGCAAGATGGTCATCGGCACCGTCAAGGGCGACATCCACGACATCGGCAAAAACCTGGTGGGCATGATGATGGAAGGCGCCGGCTTTGAGGTGATCGACCTGGGCATCAACAACCCGGTCGAAAAATACATCGAAGCCCTGCAAGAGCACAAGCCTGACATTTTGGGCATGTCCGCGCTGCTGACCACCACCATGCCTTACATGAAGGTCGTGATCGACACCCTCAAAGAAAAAGGCCTGCGCGATGACTACATCGTGCTGGTGGGCGGCGCCCCGCTCAATGAAGAGTTTGGTAAAGCCGTGGGCGCTGACGCTTACTGCCGCGACGCCGGTGTGGCTGTGGAGACCGCCAAGACCTTGATTGCTGCGCGTCGCGCTGCGGCCCGCGCCTGATATCCCCCTCGGGCATGGCCGCTGCCGCAAACACCTTGGTGATTGCCTGCGGCGCCCTGGCCCGGGAAATCATCGCGCTGCGCCAGGCCAACGGCTGGTCGCACATGGAAGTGACCTGCCTGCCCGCCGAGCTGCATAACCGCCCGGAAAAAATTCCGGCCCTGGTGCGCGAGAAAATCCAGCGCTTTCGGCCCGCTTATCCGCACATGTTTGTCGCCTACGCCGACTGCGGCACCGGCGGCCTGCTCGATGCGGTGCTGCGCGAGGAGGGCGTAGAGCGGCTCTCCGGGGCGCACTGCTACGAGTTTTACGCCGGCGAGGCCGCCTTTGCGCAGATGGCGCAGGCCGAGCTGGGCACGTTTTACCTGACCGATTTTTTGCTGCGGCACTTTGAGCGACTCATCATGCATGGCCTGGGAATCGACAAGCACCCGCAGCTGCTGCCCATGTACTTTGGCAACTACACCACGCTGATGTACCTGTGCCAAAAAGAGAGCCCCGAGGGTATCGCCCAGGGCCAGCGCGCTGCGCAGCGGCTGGGCTTGGCCTTTGCCTACCGCGTCACCGGCTACGGCGATCTGCAAACCGAACTGACAAACCATAGCGAGAAAGTCATCCAATGGCAAAACTGATTGTGATTTCCTGGCGCGACCTGCCCGCCCAGGTGGTGGTCAAGCGCGGGCGCGAGACCGGCAAGGTGCAGCTCTCGCACCGTTTTCAGGAGGCGGTGGACCGCGCCGCCATGCGCGCGGGCAAGTCCAGCGCGGGCGACTACCTGGCCGACTGGAAGCGCAGCGAGCCGCGTGAGTGCGGCGACGACATCCAGGCCGAGGCCAATGCCGAGGCTGCCCGCATTGAGGCGCACTACTCCGACGACGATTTGCTGCGCATCATCCGCGCCCACGGCGTGGACACCACGCTGGCCACGCCCACCGTCCTGGCCGAGGACGAGTCCGGCGTGCCCCTGCCCGAAGGGGAGCACTGATGTACAGCGTGCGCCGTTGGTCGGTGCGCCATGCGCGCGGCCTGGAAATTTTTTACAAGGCCTTTGAGCGCGTGGTGGTAGCCCTGCACCCGCTGTTCAAAGCCCTCGGCTACCAACGCCTGGAAAAGCCAGTTGCCGTGGTCGAAAAAGCCGTCAAGGGCTTTTTGTTTGACTGCCAGATGTGCGGCCAGTGCGCCCTGTCGAGCACCGGCATGTCCTGCTCCATGAACTGCCCCAAAACCATTCGCAACGGCCCGTGCGGCGGCGTGCGCGCCAACGGCAACTGCGAAGTCAAGCCCGAGATGCGCTGCGTCTGGGTCGAGGCCTTCGAGGGCAGCGGGCGCATGCAAGCGGGCCGCGAGGCCATCAAGGTGGTGCAGTTTGCGGTCGACGGGCGCCTCAAGGGCAGCTCGTCCTGGCTGCGCGTGGCCCGCGAGAAGGGCGAACCCCAGGCACAGGAGGCCAAAGCATGAGGTTTGACGACGAGCCGGTACCCGGCTACCCCCTACCCATCCTGCCCGGCCACACTTCGCCGGGGCGCCTGGAGCGCGTGCTGCGCAGTGGCGGCTTTGCCATCACCGCCGAGCTGGAGCCGCCCGATTCGGCCGACCCCAGCGAGGTCTACCGCCGCGCCAAAGTGTTTGACGGCTATGTGGACGCCATCAATGCCACCGACGGCAGCGGCGCCAACTGCCATATGTCCAGCCTGGCCGTGTGCGCTTTGCTCACCCGTGTGGGCTACGCGCCGGTGATGCAGATCTCCTGCCGCGACAAAAACCGCATTGCCATCCAGGGCGACATCCTGGGTGCAGCGGCCATGGGTGTGTGCAATATTTTGTGCCTGAGTGGCGACGGCGTGCAAAGCGGCGACCATCCGCAGGCCAAGCCGGTGTTTGATCTGGACTGCATGTCGCTGCTGGAGATTGGCCGCGCCATGCGCGACGAGCGGCGCTTCCAAAGCGGGCGCAAAGTGACGTTTGCGCCGCGCGTGTTTTTGGGTGCGGCCGCCAACCCCTTTGGCCAGCCTTTTGACTGGCGCGCCCAGCGCCTGGCCAAAAAGGTAGCTGCTGGCGCCCAGTTCATCCAGACCCAGTACTGCTACGACGTGCCGCGCCTGCGCACCTACATGAAGGAAGTGGAAGACCTGGGGCTCTTGGACAAGGTCTTTATTTTGGTGGGCGTGGGCCCCATGCGCTCGGCCAAGGTGGCCGAGTGGATGCGCAGCAATGTGCCGGGCGTGCACATTCCGGACGCCGTCATCAAACGCATGGCCGGGGCCGAAAAGCCCGCCGCCGAGGGCCGCAAAATCTGCACCGAGCTGATCCAGGAAGTCAAAGAGATCAAGGGCGTGGCCGGTGTGCACATCATGGCCTACCGCCAAGAGGACGCGGTGCCCGAGATGGTGACCAACTCGGGCGTGCTCCAAGGCCGTGTGCCCTGGTACCCCGGCCGCGATGGCGACACGCCAGAGGTGGCGCACATCCCGCCGCCGCAGGTGGAAGTTGCCTAAAGAGTGGCCCGCGGCAGGACAGCTTATTTAATTCCCCCGAAAATCGTTTTCATAGTTCAGCAAAAGGATTCAGCGTGACCGATACCATCATCAGTTCTGCGACCAAAGAGGTCGTCATCGGCTTTGACCGCCCATTCGTCATCATCGGCGAGCGCATCAACCCCACGGGCCGCAAAATCATGGCCGCCGAAATGATGGCCGGCGACTACAGCCGCGTCATCGCCGATGCGCTGGCGCAGGTCGAGGCCGGCGCGCACATGCTGGACGTCAACGCCGGCATCCCGCTGGCCGACGAGCCGGGCATGCTGGCCAAGGCCATCCAGCTGGTGCAAGGCGTCACCGATGTGCCCATTTCCATCGACTCGTCCATCGTCGCCGCCCTGGAGGCGGGCCTGGCGGTGTACAAGGGCAAGGCCTTGGTCAACTCGGTCACCGGCGAGGAAGACCGCCTGGAAACCGTGCTGCCGCTGGTCAAAAAATACGGCGCAGCCGTGGTGGCCATCTCCAATGACGAGACCGGCATCTCGCAAGACCCGGACGTGCGTTTTGCCGTCGCTAAAAAGATTGTGGAGCGCGCTGCCGACTACGGCATCCCCGCCTGCGACATCGTGGTGGACCCGCTGGTCATGCCTATTGGCGCGATCAACCAGGCCGGTGTGCAGGTCATGCGCCTGGTGCACCGCCTGCGCACCGAGCTCAAGGTCAACACCACCTGCGGCGCCTCCAATGTGAGCTTTGGCCTGCCCGAGCGCAATGGCATCAACGCCGGTTTCCTGACCATGGCCATGGCCTCGGGCATGACCTCGGCCATCACCAACCCGCTGCACGCCGAAGTGGTGCGCGCCATCATGTCTGCCGACGTGATGATGGGCCACGACCCCGACTGCGCCCGCTGGATCCGCAAATTCCGCGAAGTGCCCGCCATGGGCGCCGATGGCGAAATGGCCCGGGGCCGCCGCGACACCAGCAACCGCCGCCGCCGCGAGTCTTAAACCTATGCAAGCTGCTGACGCACTGGTCGTCTTCACGCCCTCCGGGCGGCGCGGACGCTTTCCCATCGGTTCCTCTTTGCTGCAGGCGGGCCGCTCGCTCGGGGTCGATATCGACTCGGTGTGCGGCGGACGCGGCATTTGCGGGCGCTGCCAGGTGCTGGTGTCCGAGGGCGAGTTTGCCAAGCACGGCCTGGTCTCCAGCGCGCAAAACCTGTCGCCGGTGTCGGCAGTAGAGCAAGAGTACGGTGCCAGCAACGCCCCGCTGGCCGAAGGCCGGCGCCTGTCGTGCTGCGCGCAAGTGCAGGGCGATGTGGTGATCGACGTGCCCTCAAGCAGCCAGGTGCACAAGCAAGTGGTGCGCAAAGAGGCCGAGGCGCACGATATCCACCTGGACCCGATGGTGCGCCTGTACTTTGTGCAGGTGCAAGAGCCCGATATGCACGAGCCCTCGGGCGACCTGCGCCGCCTGGAAGACGCCCTGGAGTTCGAGTGGGGCCTGACCGATTTGTCCTGCGACATCGTGGTGGTGCAGCAGCTGCAAACCGCGCTGCGCGAGGGGCAGTGGAGCGTCACCGTGGCGGTGCACGCGGGCAAGCAGATCATGGCCGTGTGGCCGCGCCTGCACGAGAAAGCCTTTGGCATGGCGGTGGACGTGGGCTCGACCACGATTGCGGCGCACTTGTGCGACCTGTCCTCGGGCGACGTGGTGGCCTCGGCCGGGGTGATGAACCCGCAAATCCGCTTTGGCGAAGACCTGATGAGCCGCGTCTCCTACGTCATGATGAACCCCGGCGGCGAGCGCGAGATGACGGCTGCCGTGCGCGAGGCCCTCAATACCCTGGCCGCCGAAGTGGCCCAGCGTGCCGGCGTGCAGCCCACCGATATTTTGGAAGCCACTTTTGTGGGCAACCCCATCATGCACCACCTGCTGCTGGGCATTAACCCGGTGGAGTTGGGCGGTGCGCCTTTTGCGCTGGCAACCGACCGCGCCGTGCGCCTGTGGGCCAGCGAGATTGACCTGGCGGTGCACCGCAATGCGCGCATTTACGTGCTGCCCTGTATCGCCGGCCATGTGGGCGCCGACACCGCAGGCGTGATTTTGGCGGAGCGGCCCGATTTGGATTCCCCGGTGACCTTGCTGGTGGACGTGGGCACCAATGCCGAAATTGTGCTGGGCAACAACCAGCGCATGCTCGCTTGCTCCAGCCCGACCGGCCCGGCCTTTGAGGGCGCGCAAATTAGCTGCGGCCAGCGCGCTGCGCCCGGCGCCATCGAGCGCGTGCGCATCGACCCGGCCACCCTGGAGCCGCGCTACAAAGTGATCGGCTGCGACCTGTGGTCCGACGACCCGGGCTTTGCCCAGGCGGTGGCCGGCACGGGTGTGACCGGCGTGTGCGGCTCGGGCATCATCGAGGCCTTGGCCGAGATGTACCTGGCCGGCATCATCCGCCACGAGGGCACTATCGACGGCAACCTGGCCGCCCGCACCCCGCGTGTGCAGGCCGACGGGCGCACCTTCTGCTACGAGCTGGCCCCGGCCACGGCCGAGAAACCAGCTTTGCGCATTCTGCAAAACGATGTGCGCGCCATCCAGTTGGGCAAAGCCGCGCTCTACGCCGGTGTGCGCCTTTTAATGGAGCGCATGGGCGTAGACAAGGTGGACCGCATCCGCCTGGCCGGCGCCTTTGGCAGCCATATCGACGTGAAATACGCCATGGTGCTGGGCATGATTCCGGACTGCGTGCTGAGCAACGTCAGCTCGGCCGGTAACGCGGCAGGCACCGGCGCGCGTATCGCGCTCTTGGACAAAGGCGCGCGCAAGGTCATCGAAGACCTGGTGCGCCGCGTCGAGAAGATCGAGACCGCCGTGGAGCCCCGGTTCCAGGAGTTTTTTGTCGAGGCCATGGCCATTCCGCACCTGAGCGACCCGTTTGAGCGCCTGCAAGACGCGGTGCGCTTGCCCGAGCGCGTCGCTGTAGTCACCGAACAAAATGCCCGCAGCCGGCGGGGGGCACGGCGCGGCTAGGGGCCCTGCGGGGTGTGGGGGCGCTGCGCCGCCCCTGTATCCTCGGGGTTTTCGCGACATTTCAAGATGGCAATGCAGGAGTTTGACTACATCATCGTGGGGGCCGGATCGGCCGGCTGCGTGCTGGCCCATCGCCTGAGCGAGGACGCGCAGGTGCGCGTACTGCTGCTCGAGGCGGGCGGCAGGGATTACAGCGTCTTCATCCACATGCCCTCGGCGCTGAGCTACCCGATGGCCAACCCGCGCTACACCTGGATGTACGAGTCCGAGCCCGAGCCCTTTATGAACCAGCGGCGCATCCACTGCCCGCGCGGCAAGGTCATTGGGGGCTCCTCTTCCATCAACGGCATGGTCTACATCCGCGGCCATGCGCTGGACTACGAGGGCTGGGCCATGCAAATTGGCATGCAGGAGTGGTCGTATGCGCACTGCCTGCCTTACTTTCGCAAGGCCGAGCAACGCGCCAAAGGCGGCGACGCCTACCGGGGCGACAGCGGCCCCCTGAAGGTGAGCACCGGCGCCGGCCACAACCCGCTGTACCAAGCCTTTATTGACGCCGGCAAGCAGGCCGGCTACCCGGTCACCCAAGATATGAACGGCTACCAGCAAGAAGGCTTGGGGCCCATGGACATGACGGTGCACAAAGGCCGGCGCTGGAGCACCGCCATGGCCTACCTGCGCCCCGCGCTCAAGCGCCCCAATCTGACGCTGCAAACCCATGCCCAGGTCACCCGCATCTTGCTCGAAGGCGGCGAGGATGCGCTGCGCGCCGTCGGTGTGCAAATGGTGCAGGGCGGCCAGGTGCAGGAGATTCGGGCGCGCCGCGAGGTGATTTTGTGCGGCGGTGCCATCAACTCGCCGCAGCTGCTGCAGCTCTCGGGCATCGGCCACCCCGCCGACCTGGAGGCTGCTGGCGTGGATGTGCGCCTGGGCCTGCGTGGCGTGGGCTACAACCTGCAAGACCACCTGGAAACCTATGTGCAGATGCGCTGCAAGCAGCCCATCACCCTGTACTCGGCCACCAGCCCGCTGGCCAAGCTCAAAATCGGTGCGCAATGGCTGCTGACCGGTAAAGGCTTGGGCGGCACCAACCATTTTGAGTCGGGCGGCTTTATCCGCAGCGAAGCGGGCGTCAAGCACCCGGACTTGCAGTACCACTTTTTGCCCATGGCGGTGCGCTACGACGGCAATGCGCCAGCCACCTGCCACGGTTTTCAGGCCCATGTGGGCCCGATGCGCCCGACCAGCCGGGGCTGGGTCAAGATCGTCAGCGCCGACCCGCTGCAGGCGCCGCGCATCTTGTTCAATTACATGGGCACCGAGCAGGACCGCAAAGAGATGCGCGCCGGTGTGCGCCTCACGCGCGAAATCTTCGCCCAGCACGCTTTTGACGACTACCGCGACGAGGAACTCTCGCCCGGCATCCAAGTGCAAAGCGACGAAGACATCGACGAGCACATCCGCAACAGCGCCGAGACGGCTTACCACCCCTCGGGCAGCTGCCGCATGGGCACCGACTCCATGGCTGTGACCGACCCGCAGGGCCGCGTGCATGGCGTGCAAGGCCTGCGCGTGTGCGACGCCTCGCTCATGCCCATGGTGGTCAGCGGCAACCTCAACGCTCCCACCATCATGATGGCCGAGAAGCTGGCCGATGCCATTCGCGGCATCGCGCCGCTGGCGCCTTCCGAGGCCGGCTACTGGGTGCACCCGCACTGGGAAACCCAGCAGCGCTGAGGCGCTGGGCTAAAATTACCGCTTTCGAGGAGCGTTGCAGTTCATCTTGGTGAACGAGGCTCGAAAAGAGCAGGCCCTGCGGGCCTGCTGCTGACAACGGCGCTCACCCACGCAGCCTGTGCGGTGAGTCCACCACTTTCCCGGCACCTGTCTGCGTGGCCTCTCAGTTTTCTTGTGGAGCCGCCATGAACACCATCGCCCCTGCCGCGCCAAGCGCCGACAGCAACCGTTTTACCCACTTACTGGCCACCCGGCCCTGGCTGCTGGCCGATGGCGCCACCGGCAGCAATTTGTTCGATGTCGGCCTGATGTCGGGCGACGCGCCCGAACTCTGGAATACCGAGCACCCCGAGCGCATCGCCGCGCTGCACCAAAGCTTTGTGGACGCAGGCGCCGACATCTTGCTGACCAACAGCTTTGGCGGCACGGTCTACCGCCTCAAGTTGCACAACGCCCAAGGCCACATGGCCGAGCTCAACACCCTGGCCGCGCAAATTGCCCGCCAAGTGGCCGACGCCAGTGGCCGCACGATTGCCGTGGCCGGCAGCATGGGCCCCACCGGCGAAATCATGGAGCCCATTGGCCCGCTGACCTTTGACCAGGCCAAAGCCGCTTTTGCCGAGCAGGCCTTGGCCCTTAAAGCCGGTGGCGCCGATGTGCTGTGGATTGAGACCATGTCCTCCCGCGAAGAAGTCGAGGCCGCCGTGGCCGGCGCAGGCGTGGCGGGCTTGCCTATCGTGTGCACGCTGAGCTTTGACACCAATGGCCGCACGATGATGGGTATCTCGCCCAGCGATTTCTCGGACATCGAAAAAACCCTCTCGCCGCGCCTGGCCGCTTGCGGCACCAACTGCGGCGTGGGTGCCTCCGAAGTGGTGGCCTGCATCCACAACCTGGCGCAGGCCATGGGACCCGAGGTCGTGCTGGTGGCCAAAGGCAATTGCGGCGTGCCGCAATACGTAGACGGCGCGATTTGCTACAACGGCACGCCCGAGATCATGGCGATGTACGCCCGTATGGCGCTGGACGCAGGCGCGCGCATCATCGGTGGCTGCTGCGGTACTTCGGCCAAGCACCTGCGCGCCATGCGCGACGCCCTGGAGGCGCACACGCCGGGGCCTGCGCCCACCCTCGAGGCCATTAACAGCGCCTTGGGCGAAGTCTCCAATGGCGCCCGCGCCCAATGGGGCGGCGAGCAAAGCCGCGCCGGCGGCGCAGCGCCCGGGGCCAACCTGGCGCGCGGCCGGGGCCGTCGGGCCGGGCATGGATAAACATTCCTCGCTGCGGGGCTTGCTGCTGATTGCGGGCGCCACGTTTTTTTGGAGCCTGAGCGGCGTTTTTGTCCGCTGGTTGCCGGGCTTGGACCCGTGGTCCTTTAACGCTTTTCGCGGCCTGGGGCTGGGCCTGTCGATGGCGCTGTGGATTGTGTTGCGTTACGGGCGCAGCAGCCTGGCCTTGCTGCGGCGCAGCCCGCTGCAAGGGCTGCTGATTTCGGCGTCTTTTTTTGCGCTGGGCTCATCGCTGTACATCTCGGCCTTGGATTTGGCCAGCGTGGCCGCCGTCTCCTGCCTGACCGCCACCTCGGGTTTGTTTGCCGCGCTGATGGCGCGTCTGTGGCTGGGCGAGCGCACGGCGCCGGTGTTTTACCTGGCCATGCTGCTGGCCTTGGCGGGCGTGGCCGTGATTGCGCTGGGCGAGGGCGATATGCAGGTGCAGGGCCTGGCCGGCACCGCCACGGGTTTGGCCGTGGCCGCCTGTTTTGCCGCCCAAAGCGTCGCGCTGCGCCGCTACCGCAGCTTTGACATGGAGCCGGCTTTTTTGCTGGGCGGTTTCGTCACCTTTGCCGCGATTTGCGCGCTGGGTATTGTGGTGGTGCCCCCTTGGCAAAGTATTGCGGTACTGCTGGTAATGGGCCTGGTGCAACTGGCCATCCCGCTGGTGCTCTATATGCACGGCGCCCGCAGCGTGGCGACCAGCCATATGGTGCTGATCACCATGGCCGACGCGGTGCTCAACCCCTTGTGGGTGTGGCTGGTGCACGGCGAAGTGCCGGCAGTGGCAGTGTTTATCGGTGGCGCTTTGGTGCTAGGCGGTATTGCGCTAACGGCGATTGCCCCTGCAGCGGCGCAGCCTGATGCGGGCGCCGAGGGTCATTGACATGGTGGTGGACTACACTGGCTGCCACAGGAGCAGGGCAGGTGTCTTGGAAAGTGCCGTGGCCCCCTGGGGGGAAATTGGCCTTGGATGGTGCCCAGGAAGGGACTCGAACCCCCACGAAGTTACTCGCTAGTACCTGAAACTAGTGCGTCTACCAATTCCGCCACCTGGGCATTTCAGGAAAGAGAGCTATTGTATCAAAACTGTGAGTCAAACCAGTGGACTGCTGGACGAGGTGCAAGGCGTGGTGCAAGGGCACCGCGACGGGCACGGATTTATTTCCCGCGATGACGGGGGCCCCGACATTTATTTGCCGCCCAATGAGATGCGGGCGGTGCTGCACAAGGACCTTGTCAAGGCGCGCATTGTGCGCAGCGACCGCAAGGGCCGGCCCGAGGGACGCGTGCTCGAAATTATCGAGCGCTCATCGCAGCCCATCATTGGCCGTTTGCTGCAGGAAAGCGGCGTGTGGTTGGTGGCGCCCGAAGACAAGCGCTATGGCCAGGACGTCCTGATCCCGCGCGGGGCCACCGGCAGCGCGCGCGCTGGCCAGGTGGTGGTGGTCGAGCTGGTCGAGCCGCCGGCTTTGTACGGCCAACCGGTAGGGCGCATTGCCGAGGTGCTGGGCGAGGTCGATGACCCGGGCATGGAAATTGAAATCGCGGTGCGCAAATACAGCGTGCCGCATATTTTTTCCAATGCCTGTCTGGAGCAGGCCAAAGCGCTGCCCGAGGCGGTACGCGCCCAGGACTTTGCCGGGCGCATCGACCTCACCGATGTGCCGCTGGTCACCATCGATGGCGAAGACGCCCGCGATTTTGACGATGCCGTCTATTGCGAGCCCGCCACCTTGGGGCGCGGCAAAACCGCCGCCAAAGGCTGGCGTTTGCTGGTAGCGATTGCGGATGTGAGCCACTATGTGGAGAACGGCTCGGCCATCGATATCGACGCCTACGACCGGGCCACCAGCGTGTACTTTCCGCGCCGCGTCATTCCGATGCTGCCCGAAAAGCTCTCCAACGGCCTGTGCTCGCTCAACCCCGAGGTAGACCGTTTGTGCATGGTCTGCGATATGTTGGTGACCCAAGAAGGTACGGTTTACGCCTACCAGTTTTACCCTGCGGTGATGTGGAGCCATGCGCGCTTTACCTACACCGAAGTGGCCGCTATTTTGGGCAATACGCGCGGGCCCGAAGCGATCAAGCGCAAAGAACTGGTGCCGCATTTGCTGAACCTGCATGGCGTCTACGAGTCCTTGCTCAAGGCGCGCCAGCAGCGCGGCGCGGTGGACTTTGAGACCACCGAGACGCAAATCGTCTGCGACGAGAACGGCCGCATCGAAAAAATCGTGCCACGCACGCGCAATGTGGCGCACCGCCTGATCGAAGAGGCCATGCTCGCGGCCAATGTCTGTAGCGCCCAGTTCATCGCGCAAAGCAAGCACGCGGGGCTGTTTCGGGTCCACGAAGGCCCCACGCCCGAGAAGCTCGAGGCCTTGCGCGCCTATATCAAAGCCTTGGGCCTGGGCGTCAGCCTGGGCGATACGCCCAAGCCGGGCGATTTCCAAAATATTGCCAAAGCCACGCAAGACCGGCCCGACGCGCTGCAAATCCACGCCATGCTTTTGCGCTCCATGCAGCAGGCGATTTACACGCCGGCCAATAGCGGGCATTTCGGCCTGGCCTTTGACGCCTACACGCACTTCACCAGCCCGATCCGCCGCTACCCCGATTTGCTGGTGCACCGCGTCATCAAAGCCGTGCTGGCCCAGACGCGCTACCAACTGCCGGTGCTGCCCATTCCCGGCGAGGCCCACGCCAAGCTGGCCCGGCGTCTGGAAAAAGGCCGCGCCGGCAAACCCCTGGACACGGTCGCCAAGCCCAAAAAAGCCAGTGCCGAGAGCCTGGCCTGGCAAGCGGCCGGCCTGCATTGCAGTGCCAACGAGCGCCGCGCCGACGAGGCCAGCCGCGACGTGGAGGCCTGGCTCAAGTGCAAATACATGTACGAGCATTTGGGCGAGGAATACAGCGGCGTGGTCACCTCGGCCACCTCGTTTGGCTTGTTTGTGACCCTGGACGCCATGTACGTGGAAGGCCTGGTGCACATCACCGAGCTGGGCGGCGAGTATTTCCGTTTTGACGAAGTGCGCCAGGAGCTGCGCGGTGAGCGCACCGGCATCCGCTACGCCATCGGCACCCGCGTGGATATCCAGGTAAGCCGCGTGGATTTGGATGGCCGCAAAATCGATTTTCGGCTGGTGCAAAACGGCCTGGCCGGTGGCCCCAAAACCTTGCTGGACCGGGTGCCCACACCCTCGCGCAGTGCGCGCGGCAAAGCTGGACCAGCGCCCAGCACCGGTGCGCCTTCACGCAAAGCGACGCGGGGCAAAAGCAGCCCGGGCGCAGCCAAAAAAGCCGCTGCCAAAAGCAAGGCGCCACGCAAGCGGCGTTAAAACTGCCTGTGTACGGCCCGAGTGATTTTGGCGGGGGCTGGGTTGGAGGGCTAGGGCGCTTCGGCGGCGTCTAGCCGGTCCAAAATTGCGATGGCTTGTTGCGAATCACCCGTGGCCGCCATGGCGCGATAGTGGTTTTCAGTATCCCAGGCGGCCAGGGCATGGGCGCTCAGTTGCTCGATGAGCTTATTCATGCTCAAGCCTCGGCTTTGCGCCATGGTTTTAAGCCGCTGCGCCGTGTCCTCGGGAAGACGTATGGTTAAGGTGCTCATGGCCACTCCTTCAAACATTGCGCGGGTGTCATGACCCGCAGGTTTCCTAATCGCAGTTGCCCGCCGCGCAGATCTCGCAAATTGTGCGTCACGATGGCCTGTGCGCCGCCCGCAATCGCCAGTTCAATCAAATGGTTGTCGGCCTCGTCAGCGAGATTGGGCCGCCAGCCGAAGTACACCGTGACCCAACGCCCTTGCTGCGCCAAAGCGGCCAAGACCGCCATGCGTTCCAGGGCCGTTGTGGCCTCGCCCCAAACAGGCCGGCCCAGCACATCCTGGTATTCAGTCCACAAGGCGTTACCAAACAAGGGCAAGAATTTTCCCTCCAGGACGTGGCGTAGCACAGCGCGTGACGCTCCGCCGCCTGAGCGAAGCCCCGCGACAAATACATTGGTGTCAAGAACGATGGCGCGCATCATGACAGCATATATGCTGTCATGATGAATTGCAAGTGGGCTCAAATCTTGGCGAGCAGAAACATGTTGGCGTCCCGTGCCGCCCCTGCTAAGCGTTTGACCAAGAGCCGGTAGGTATCTATATCAAAGGCCAGCGGCTGGCGGGTGCGAACGGCCTCGGCCAGGGCGTCTTCGTCGTGCACCGTGGCCAGGTGGCACCACTGGTCAAACACATGGATGTCGGTGCGCCCGCTGCGCGCATCAAACTCGCGGATGCCTACGGGCCCGGCAAAAGGCCAGGCCTGCAGCTGTTCGCCGCGCAGGGCCAGTTGCAGGCGCAGCCAGTGCACGGTGGCGCTTTCGCGGCCGGCGCATACGCCTTTGCACTTACCTATTTGGCTGGCAAAGCAAGCGCCTTTGCCCGACTCCAGCCCCAGGGCTTGCGGGCACAGCGCTTGCGTGTCGCACAGGCTGCGCAAAGCGTCGTGGGCCTGGCGCTTGGAGCGGTAGGCGCCATACAAGCTGCCCATATCGGCGGCGGCGATATCGTCCAGGCCAACCAGCGTGAGCAGGGGCTTGGCCTCGTGCTGGTCGCTCAGCTGCCATGCGCGCAGGCCACGCGTGCGGCGCAGCAGGCGGTTGTGGATGGGCTGGCGCTCCTTGACCCAGCGCGATTCGAGCAACAAGGCGCCTAGTTCGCCGGCCGCCTCTTGCCATTCGATGCGCCGGATTTCTTGCAGGATGCGCATTTCGCGCGCTTGGCGGCTGGAGGCCTGAAAGTGCGACATCACCCGTGTGCGCATGGTGACGCTTTTGCCGATGTACAGCGGGATCTCGCCCTCGCCGTAAAACACGTAGACCCCCGGCGTGTCGGGCACGTCTTCGATGGGGGTTTGCAGCTGCGGCGGCATGCTGGCGCTGCCTTGGAGCAAGGCCTTGGCCTCGCGCTCCAGCACCTCGGCTCCCAGCTCGGCGCGCGCCACGTCCAGAAAAGCCAGCACCAGCTCCACATCACCCATGGCCCGGTGGCGCGCCAGGGTGTGAAGGCCGTGGCGCTGGCTCAGGGCATCGAGCCCGTGGCCTTTGTGCGCCGGGTAGAGCTTGCGCGACAGGCGCACAGTGCACAGGGTTTTGACCTTGAAAGACAGGCCCATGCGCTCGAGCGCATGCAGCACAAAGCCGTGGTCAAAGCGCACGTTGTGGGCCACAAAAACCGCCCCGTCGAGCAACTCCAGAAGGCGCGGGGCCACGTCCTCGAAGCGGGGCGCTTCCTGGACCATGGCGTCGCTGATGCCAGTCAGGCTTTGGATGAATGTCGGAATGCGCACACCGGGGTTGACCAGCGTGCTCCAGCGCGCGACCTCCACGCCATTTTCCAGGCGCACGGCGGCGATTTCGGTGATGCGGTCGTGCAAAGCATTGCCGCCGGTGGTCTCCAGATCGATGACAACAAAGCAGGGCAGCACGCGCGGGGCCGCCCTTAGCAGAACATCAGCGCCAGCCAGGCCGGCTCGTCAATGAAGTTGAGTGCGGCATAGATGCCAAAGCGGTAACTCAGGGCCTGCAGCATCTCAAGGCGCTGCGGCCAGGGCGCCTGGGTAAAGGCCTGCCAGGGCGGCTGCGCAGCAGCAGGAGGGGGCGCCAAGAACATCAAATGTCCAGGGCGTGAAAGCCAAAGTGCCCGGCGCGCCGGTCGGCAAAAAAGTGCTCCAGCGTTTCCTTGACCGTCCGAAACGCCAACTCCTCCCAGGGAATGCTGGCCTCGTCAAAAAGCAGGGCCTCTTGTGTCTCGGTGCCCGGCGCAAACACATCGCTTAGCAACTGGGCGCGGTAAAACACATGCACTTGGCCCACGCGCGAGACGTTGATCAGCGAAAAAATACCTTCCATCGCAAACTGCGCCCCCGCCTCCTCGGTGGTTTCGCGGGCTGCGCCTTCGGCAGTGGTTTCGCCCAGTTCCATAAAGCCGGCTGGCAGCGTCCACTTGCCCTTGCGCGGCTCGATATTGCGCTTGCACAAAAGCACTTTGTCGCCCCACACTGGGATGGTACCCACCACATTGAGCGGGTTGACGTAGTGGATGGTGTGACAGCTGGGGCAGACCGCGCGCAGCTTGGTGTCGCCATCGTCGGGAATGCGGTGTTCTACCGCCGTGCCGCACTGGCGGCAATGGCGTATCGGGGAGCCGTGCATGCGCGCCTTTGTTAGTGGGCCGAAGGCGCGGTGATCACCACGCGCAAATCGGAAAGCCCGTCAATACTGCCCACCAGCACGTCGCCGGCCTGCACCGCGCCCACGCCCTCGGGGGTGCCGCTGTAGATCAGGTCGCCGGGCTGCAAATGCCAGCCCACAGACAGTTGCTCTATGGTTTCGGCAATATTCCAGATCATTTTGCTGATCAGGCTGGACTGGCGCACCTGGCCGTTGACCTCCAGGCCAATGCGTGCCTGCGCGATGCCGGGCACCTGCGCTGCCGGTGTGATGGCGCCGATGGGCGCCGAATGTTCAAAGCCCTTGCCGATACACCAAGGACGGCTTTGCTTTTTCATGTCGTTTTGCAGGTCGCGCCGCGTCATGTCCAGACCCACGGCGTAGCCAAAGATGTGGCGGTGCGCGTCGGCCGCTTTGATATGGTGGCCTCCGGTGCCGATGGCCACCACCAGCTCGATTTCATGGTGCAAATTGGCGGTCAAAGTGGGGTAAGGCATTTGCACCGTGGTGCCGGGGGCGCCGTAGAGCACCGCGTCGGCCGGCTTCATGAAGAAAAAGGGCGCCTCGCGACCGGTGCCGCCCATTTCTTTGGCATGCTCTTCGTAGTTGCGGCCTACGCAGTAAATGCGGTGCACCGGAAACAAGGCGGGTGAATCGACCACCGGAACGCCGACCACGGCCGGCGGGGTAAAGCTGTAAATCATGGCGCGGCTCCTTGGGGTGCGTTGGGGGCTGTCGGGGGGCTATGGAGGCTTAGGCCGATTGGGTAACCAGCTCAAAATGCTCTACCTGCGGCGGCGCGGCAAAAAATGGCCCCACCAGCGCGCGCCACTCGGTAAATGCGCTGGACTGGCGAAACCCGACGGTGTGGTCTTCCAGGGTTTGCCAAAAAATTTGCAGCACATAGCGCTCGGGCGTTTCGATGCTGCGGTTGACTTTAAAGCCCGAAAACCCTTTGGCCTGCGCAATGATGCTGCTGGCGCCGCGTTCGATGGCGGCTTCAAAGGCCGCGTTTTGGCCGGGGTGGATGCGGATGTCGGCAATTTCAAGAATCATGGTGCGCGCGCCTGCGAGGTGGGGGGGGTAGAGGGTGCTGATTGCGCCTATGTTAGCGGGCGTGGCTGCGGTTTATGCTTAGCCCATGCAATTTTCACCCGCCCCCAACGCGCCGCAAGCCTTGGCGGCAGACTGTTTTTTGCGCCCCGATTGGCCGGTGCCCGCGCAGGTGCGCGCCCTGTGCACCACCCGCCAGGGCGGCGTGTCCAAACCGCCTTGGGATAGCCTGAACCTGGGCGCCTGGGTGGGCGACGCGCCTTCCGACGTGGCGCACAACGTGGGCGTTTTGACCGCCACCCTGGGCGCGCAACCGGTTTTTCTGCGCCAGGTTCATGGTTGGGCGCTCCAGGAAATCGACGCCCAGACTGGCCCGCACCCGCAGGCCGATGGCAGTTTTACCGGGCAGACGGGCCTGGCCTGCACCGTGGCCGCCGCCGACTGCCTGCCGATCTTGCTCTGCCACCTGCGCGGGGGGCGGGCCACCCAGGTGGGCGCTTTGCACGCCGGGTGGCGAGGCCTGGCCGGGCAAGGGGGCCATGGCGTGGTGGAGGCTTTTTTCGCCTCGAAAGCGGCTGCTGGACGCCCAGCCGGCCAGTGGCTGGCGTGGCTGGGCCCGTGCATCGGGCCGCAGGCGTTTGAGGTAGGGCCCGAGGTGCGCTCGGCGTTTATCGAGGCGGCGGCGCAAGCGCAATTGACTTTTGAAGGTGCCCCGGGGGGCAAATACCTGGCCCACTTACCTGCTTTGGCGCGCCAGCGCCTGGCCGCCTGCGGGGTGACCCAGATCTACGGCAATGACGGCACACCGCCCTGGTGCACCGTGGGCAACCCGCTACGGTTTTTTTCCTACCGGCGCCAGCGCCTCACTGGGCGGCAGGTCGCCGCCATCGCGCTGGTCTGAGAGGGGGCTGGCCACTTCGGGGCTCGCAGGGGTGGCCAGCGCATCTTGCGCCTCCTGGGCTTCTTGGGCCAGGCGCTGGCGGCGCCGGGCGGGGGTGCCTATGAAGTACAGCACCAGCCCGATAGGCAACAGCCCGTAGAGCAAGAGCGTGAAAAAAGCGCCCAGCAAAGTGCCTTGGGTGCTGGTGGCCTCGGCCACCGCCATCATCAGAGCGACGTAGAACCAGGCGATCGGTATCAGGTACATCCGGGGTACTTTCGGCGTAAATAGGCCCCTATTGTCAGGCTGGCGAAGGCCGTGGGGCAGATAATGCCCGCAATATCCCAACCAGGGCAGAAGCTGCCTGTTTTCAAAAAGAGGGCCTCGCGTGGACAAGTCGCCTATTGATATTTGGTCACAAACTGCCGCCCAGTTCCAGGAGACGGTCAGCCAGTCCTGGGCCAAGGCCCTGTCCAATTTCCAAAGTCTGGATCTGGGCACCGCGATGGCCGCCGTGGGCGAACCGGTCGCGCCGCCGCACATCGAGTTCTCCGCCGATAAGCTGCAGGCCGTGCAGCAGCAATACCTGCAAGAGGCCGGCGCCCTGATGGCGAACTGGAGCGCGGCTGAGGCGCCCGCCGTGGCGGACAAACGCTTTAATGCCCCCGCCTGGCAGCACAACCCGGTGGCTGCGATGGCCGCTGCGGTGTATTTGCTCAACAGCCGCACACTCACCGCCTTGGTGGACGCAGTGCAGACCGATGACAAAACCCGCAACCGCCTGCGTTTTGCGGTGGAGCAGGGGCTGGCGGCCACGGCACCCAGCAACTTTCTGGCTTTTAACGCCGAGGCGCAGCAAAAAGCCATAGACACCCAGGGCGAGAGCATCGCCAAAGGCATCCAAAACCTGCTGCACGACGTGCGCCAGGGCCATGTGTCCATGACCGATGAAAGCGTTTTTACCGTCGGTAAAAACGTGGCCACCACCGAAGGCGCGGTGGTCTTTGAGAACGCGCTTTTTCAGCTGATTGAATACAAGCCGCTGACTGCCAAGGTTTTTGAAAAACCATTTTTGATGGTGCCGCCGTGTATCAACAAATACTACATCCTGGACTTGCAGCCCGAGAACTCGGTCGTGCGCTATGCCGTGGCCCAAGGCCACCGCACATTTGTGGTGAGTTGGCGCAACCCGGATGCATCGCTGGCGCACAAGACCTGGGATGACTACATCGAGACAGCGGTGATCAAGGCCATCGCGGTTACGCAGGAGATCGCCGGCAAGCCTGGCGCGGACCACAGCATCAATGCACTGGGCTTTTGCGTGGGCGGCACCATGTTGACCACCGCCCTGGCGGTGTTGGCCGCGCGCGGCGAGCACCCGGTGGCCAGCACCACGCTGCTTACCACCTTGCTGGACTTCACCGACACCGGCATCTTGGACGTGTTTATTGACGAATCCTTCGTCAAATTCCGCGAAAAAGAGATGGGCGAGGGCGGCCTGATGAAGGGCCAGGACCTGGCCTCTACCTTTAGCTTTTTGCGCCCCAATGACCTGGTGTGGAATTACGTGGTGGGCAACTACCTCAAAGGCGAAACCCCCCCGCCTTTTGACCTGCTGTACTGGAACTCGGACGCCACCAATCTGCCCGGCCCCTACTACGCCTGGTACTTGCGCAACACCTACCTAGAAAACAAACTGGTAAAGCCCGGCGCGGCCACGGTTTGCGGCGAGGCGATCGACTTCAGTTTGTTGGATACGCCTTTTTATATATACGGCTCGCGCGAAGACCATATCGTGCCCATCGGCGGCGCGTATGCGTCCACGCAGGCGCTGCCCGGCAAGAAACGTTTTGTCATGGGCGCCTCGGGCCATATTGCCGGCGTGATCAACCCGCCGGCCAAAAACAAGCGCAGCCACTGGATACGCGCCGACGGCAAATTGCCCGCCAGCCACAGCCAGTGGTTGTCCGGTGCCACCGAGTACCCCGGCAGCTGGTGGACCGACTGGGCGCAGTGGCTCAAGGGCCACGCAGGCAAACAAATCGCCGCGCCCAAGAGCTACGGCCGGGGCAAGTACAAGGCCGGCGTCGCCGCGCCGGGCACCTATGTGCTGGCCAAAGCCTGAGCGCCACCGTTTTTTCACGTTGCACCCATTAATTAGAACTCTAGGAGACTCCCATGCAAGACATCGTCATCGTCGCTGCCACCCGCACCGCTGTAGGTAAATTTGGCGGAAGCCTGTCCAAAGTGCCCGCCCCCGAGCTGGGCGCCGCGGTCATTCGCAATCTGCTGGAGCGCACCGGCCTGGCGGCCGACCAGGTGGGCGAAGTCATCATGGGCCAGGTGCTTGCCGCCGGTTCGGGCCAAAACCCGGCGCGCCAGTCGCTGATGAAAAGCGGTGTAGCCAAAGAAACACCGGCGCTTACCATTAACGCGGTGTGCGGATCGGGCCTCAAGGCCGTCATGCTGGCCGCCCAAGCGGTGGCCTATGGGGACAGCGAAATCGTCATTGCCGGCGGCCAGGAAAACATGAGCGCTTCCCCCCATGTGCTGATGGGCAGCCGCGACGGCCAGCGCATGGGCAACTGGAATATGGTGGACTCCATGATTGTCGATGGCCTGTGGGACGTTTACAACCAGTACCACATGGGCATTACCGCCGAGAACGTGGCCAAAGCCCACAGCATCAGCCGCGACATGCAAGACGCACTGGCGCTGGCCAGCCAGCAAAAAGCGGCTGCCGCGCAAGACGCAGGCAAGTTTGTCGACGAGATCGTGCCCTTTAGCATTGCCCAGAAAAAAGGCGACCCCATCGTGTTTGCGGCCGATGAGTTCATCAACCGCAAGTCCAACGCCGATGCGCTGGCCGGTCTGCGCCCCGCCTTTGACAAAGCCGGTGGCGTAACCGCTGGCAATGCCTCGGGCATCAACGACGGCGCCGCCGCCGTGATGGTGATGACGGCCAAAAAAGCCGCCGCCCTGGGCCTGACGCCGCTGGGTCGTATTGCCAGCTTCGCGACCACGGGCCTGGACCCGGCCATGATGGGCATGGGCCCGGTGTCGGCCTCGCAAAAAGCCCTGGCCCGCGCCGGCTGGAATGCGCAAGACCTGGACTTGCTCGAAATCAACGAAGCCTTTGCCGCCCAAGCCTGCGCTGTGAACCAGCAAATGGGCTGGGACACGTCCAAGGTCAATGTCAACGGCGGCGCCATTGCCATCGGTCACCCCATCGGGGCGTCCGGTTGCCGTATTTTGGTGACCTTGCTGCATGAGATGGGCCGCCGTGGCGCCAAAAAAGGCATAGCCAGCCTGTGCATCGGTGGCGGCATGGGCGTGGCGCTGACGATCGAGCGTTAATTCACCGGGTTTTCAATCGTTTTATCAATAAAAAGGAGACAGTTATGAGTCAAAAAGTTGCTTACGTTACCGGCGGTATGGGTGGTATTGGTACCGCCATTTGCCAGCGCCTCCATAAGGAAGGTTTTAAAGTTATTGCCGGCTGCGGCCCCACCCGCGACCACGCCAAGTGGATCGCCGAGCAGGCGGCGCTGGGCTACACGTTCTACGCCTCGGTAGGCAATGTGGGTGACTGGGATTCCACCGTGGAAGCTTTTACCAAATCCAAGGCTGAACACGGCGTGATCGACGTGCTGGTGAACAACGCCGGCATCACGCGCGACCGCATGTTCCTCAAAATGAGCCGCGAAGACTGGGACATGGTGATCGAGACCAACCTCAACTCCATGTTCAACGTGACCAAGCAAGTAGTCGCCGATATGGTGGAAAAAGGCTGGGGCCGCATCATCAATATCTCGTCGGTCAACGGTGAAAAAGGCCAGGCCGGCCAGACCAATTACTCGGCTGCCAAAGCCGGTATGCATGGTTTCTCGATGGCGCTGGCGCAAGAGCTGGCCACCAAAGGCGTAACGGTGAACACCGTGAGCCCCGGCTACATCGGCACCGACATGGTCAAAGCCATCCGCGAAGATGTGCTGGCCAAAATCGTCGCCACCGTGCCGGTCAAGCGCCTGGGCGAGCCCAGCGAGATTGCTTCCATCATCGCCTGGCTGGCGTCGGAAGAAGGCGGCTACGCCACCGGCGCCGACTTCTCGGTCAACGGCGGCTTGCACATGGGCTAGGCCTAGGCCGGGCCTGAAAAAGCCGACGCACGCGTCGGCTTTTTTGTGGGCGCGATGCGGTCTTAAGCGCTCAAACCTTTGAGCAGCATATGGATGCACAGACCGTAGAGCATGAAGGCAAACACCCGTTTGAGCGCCACCAGATTGAGCCGGTGCGCCATTTTGGCCCCCAGCGGCGCCGTCAGAACGCTGCACGAAGCGATCACCAGCAGCCCGGGCAACCAGATATAACCCAGCGAAGGCGCGGGCAAGTCCGGGTTATGCCAACCCGCAGCGATATAGCCCAAAGAGTTGAACAAGGCGATCGGAAAGCCCAGCGCGGCACTGGTGCTCACGGCATTCAAAATCGGTACGTTATGCGCCACCAAATACGGCACGCTGACAAAACCGCCGCCCGCGCCCACCAGCCCGGACAAAAAGCCGATGCCGGTGCCTGCCGCGGTTTGGCCTCTCCAGCCCGGCAATTGGCGGCTGGCCTTGGGTTGGCGGTTGAGCAGCATTTGGGTGGCCGAAAACCCCACGAAAACCGCAAACACCAGCGACAGCACGCCGCCTTTAAGCACCGCAAACACGCCCGCACTGGCCAGCGCCCCGCCCAGTGCAATGCCCGGCGCCAAGGCTTTGACGATGTCCCAGCGCACGGTGCCGCGTTGGTGGTGGGCGCGCACGCTTGACAGGCTGGTAAACACAATCATGGCCATGGAGGTGGCAATCGCCATCTTGACGCTGACATTGGTCGCCAGGCCGCGCGCTTCCAGGATCATGGTCATCACCGGCGCTACCAGCATGCCCCCGCCGATGCCCAGCAAACCGGCGAGCAGGCCCGCAATCAGGCCCAGCAGGGCCAGCTCTATCACCATTTGCGGGTCAAACATAAGGATTTGGGGGGTTGATGAGAGGTTCAAAAGGTGTCTGCGGTGGGCCCCCGGGCCCGCATCCTAAACCGCAGTTTAGGTGGGCGAGGTCAGCATCCCATTGGGTCCATCTAACGCGAGATGATCACGCCTGGGAGGCGATGTTCCAAGCCCTGGCTCAATGAGCATTGGTTCAGGAAATTAAAAACCCGGAGGAACCGCAGACCCGTCAGATTGTAGGCGGCCCCTGGCGGGCCGGCCAGCTTTAAAACAACAGGCCGTCGTCGGCCAGGACTTTGTCCAGGCGCTTGATCAGCGGCTCCAGGACCAGGTCGCTTTGGCGGCGGTTCAGGGTCAGTGCCGGTCCGGCCTCCAAGGCCATGTCGGAGGGCAGGGTGCCGTTGTTGGAGACCACATCGAAGGCCAGATTGAGCGCGGCCAGCACCGCGATACGGTCGCGTGCCCGCACTTTGCCCGCATCACGGATCTTGCACATGCCCGCGTCGACGCGTTGCACGGCGCGCAGCAACTGCTCTTCGCCGCCGTCGGGGCAGCCCAAAAGATAGCTTTGGCCCATGATTTGGACTTCGAGTTGCTTCATGGCGATGTCGGGTGCATGTCGGAGGAGGCTGCGGGAATGGGCGCTGCGCCTTGGGGAAGGCGGTCGAGCAGGGCATCGACCCGGGCGCGGGCCGCGGCGAGACGCGACTTGAGCGAATCGCGCTCCTGCGTCAGCGATTTCACTTGTTCGGCGAGCAGGGCATTGGTACGGCGCAATTCCTCATGGCGAACCAGCAAGCGCTCGACGCGCTCGGCGATCTGATCGATAGGGGAGGCCTGGTCCATGGCGCGCATTGTAGTGGCCCTAGGCAAGCGCCCTGCCCGGGCCTACAATGGCGCTGTTGGTGCTCGCGCCTTGGTTCACACGGCGCAGTTCAACGGGAAGCAGGAGGGAAGGCCCCGCAAAGCCAACCTAACCTGCGCTGCCCCCGCAACGGTAAGTGGACGAATCAGACCTGATTTAGCTCCCATCACAGCCACTGAGTGCCCTGAACAAGCATTTGGGAAGGCGATGGGAGTCGCGCCACCAGCCCGGATACCGGCCAACAAGGTGGTGGTGCGCATGCGCATTGCCGTAACGCCCATGCGCTGTCGGGGAAGACGGCGAGGGTTTGTTTGATGGTTTGATTCACAATGAAAACTCGTACTTTTGCCGTGCGCTTGGCCGCACTTCCTATGGCTATGGCCATTTCTTTATCCGCTGGCGCAGCGCATGCGCAGTCGGGCGCCGCAAGCACCGATTTGCCCCGGGTGCTGGTCAGCGCCACCGGGGTGCAGCAACCTTTGGCTGATGTGCTCTCTTCGGTCTCGGTCATCACCCGCGCGGACATTCTGCGCTCGCAGGCGCAGAGCCTGGCTGACGTGCTGCAAGGCGAGGCCGGCTTTGAATTTGCCCGCAACGGCGGCCCTGGTGCGGTGACCTCGTTCTTTTTGCGCGGGCAAGACAGCATCAACACGGCCATCGTGGTTGACGGCGTACGCGCCCCGGTGGACCAAATTGGCTCCTTGCTGGTGATTGATATTCCGCTGCAGCACATTGAGCGTATCGAAATTTTGCGCGGTAACGCCAGCGCCTTGTATGGCGACGCGGCCGTGGGTGGCGTGATCAGCATTACGACGGTCTCGGGCGCGGGCGCTGCGCAGGCCTCGGGCGCGCTCACACTCGGTGCACGCAATACGCGTGAGCTGCAGGCGGGCTATGCCACCGACATAGAAGGCTTGCGCCTGAACCTGAGCGCCGGGCAGTCGGCCTCGGACGGCTTTTCGGCCATGAACACCCAGAAAAATACCAATGCCAATGCGGACAAGGACGGCTTTAGCAGCCGTTTTGTGGCCCTGAGTCTGGCGAAAAAGCAAACCGCCGATCTGAGCTACGGCCTGCGCTACCAGGCCAGCAACTCCAGTGCCGACTATGACGACGCCTGGGGGGCGCCTTCCGACATCAATGTGTTCAAAAAAGACACCAGCAACCTCAGCGCCTACGTGCGTCATGCCCTGAGCACTGATTGGACGAGTACGCTGCAGGCCTCGGTCTCCAGCTTGCGCTACGAAGACGCCAAAAATGGAGTGTTGTACACAGCGGGCGATTGGTCTTACAAAAACGGTGTTTCCACCGGCACGCAGCGCGAGTTGCGCTGGGCCAATGACTACCAATTGGCATCCACCACTTTGCTGCACGGCGGCCTCGATTATTTTGATGCCAGCTACAGCGGCCAAGGCGATAACGCCTACGAGATGCGCAAATCCGGTCGCGCGCTGTATGCCGGCCTGACCCACAATGTGGACGCATGGACCCTGCAGGCCAATGCCCGCACCGACACGCTCAGCACCGACAAACCCAGTGCCGGTGCCGCCGCCACCAATAGCCAGGCGATCAACTCCAGCCTGCTCGGCCTGGGCTACCGCCTGGGCGGCGCCTGGCGCTTGAACGCCAGCCTGTCCACCGGGTTTCGGGCGCCTACGGCTTATGAAGTGGCCGCGACCCCCGCCATCAAACCCGAAATCCACCGCAGCCAAGAACTGGGCCTGGTGTATGCCCAGGCCGATACCTATGCCCGTCTGGCCTATTTCGACACGCATACGGACGACGCCATCAACTCGGATGGCGGCTGGCCAGAAAACTATGCCAATGTCGGCCGGGTACAAAACAAGGGCCTAGAGGCCGCACTCAAAACCCAACTGGCGGGTAACGCGGTGTCGCTCTCACTGGTGTCGCAAGACCCGCAAAACCTGAGCACCGGCCAGCGCCTGGCCCGCCGTGCCCGCAACTACGGCAGCGTGGACGTCTCGCGCAATGTGGCAGGCTTTGAAATCGGCGCAAAAATGTACGCGGCCGACGAACGCAAAAACAGCGACTACGACAAAGTCATCCTGTCGGGCTACACCTTGTGGTCTTTTTACGCCAGCAAAGCCCTGGACGCCGGGTGGACGCTGCGTGCCCGTATCGACAACGCTTTTGACCGGCCATACGAGCTGGCCAGCGGCTACAACACGCCCGGCCTAGGCGCGTTTGTGACGCTGCAATACCAGCCCAAATAAGGCCATGACGCAGTGGTTCCCCAAGCGCATCCTGGGCCAGGGTGCACGCATGCAACAGCGCTTTGCCGTGCTGTGTTGCGCCCTGGCCAGCAGCTTGGCGTGGGCCGGCGTGCAGATCACGGACGACAAGGGCCGCGAGGTGCGCCTGGAGCAGGCGCCCAAGCGCATCGTCAGCCTGTACCCCTCGCTGACTGAGGCGGTTTGCGCGCTGGGCCGCTGCCAGGATCTGGTGGGTGTGGACCGCTACTCCAACTTTCCGGCCTCGGTGCGCGCCTTGCCGCAGTTGGGCGGCGGGCTGGACCCGCAGGTCGAGGCTGTTTTTGCGCTCAAGCCCGATTTGGTGTTGGCGGCCAGTTCTTCGCCAGGCGCCGAGCGTTTGGCGGCGCTGGGGCTCAAGGTGGTGCAGCTCGAGCCTAAGGACTATGGCGCTACCGTACGCATTGTGCGCACGCTGGCCACGCTGCTGGGCGTGGCCGATGCGCAGCCGGTGATTGACCAAATCGATGCTGACTTCGCCGCCGCCCAGGCCCAGATGCCGGCGCAGGCGCGTGGCAAAAAAGTGTATTTCGAGGTCAGCACCGGGCCCTACGCGGCGAGCCCCTCGTCCTTTATCGGCCAGACCTTGCAGCGCCTGGGGCTGCTCAATATCGTGGGGCCCGAGCTGGGGCCTTTCCCCAAAATCAATCCCGAGCTGGTGGTGCGGTCCCAGCCCGACATCGTGGTGGTCGCCGACAGCAGCTTGGCAGGCATGGCCGAACGCCCTGGTTGGGGCCAGGTACGGGCTTTGCAAGCGCACCGTGTCTGCACTTTTAACAAAGACGATGGCGACGTACTGGTGCGCGCCGGCCCGCGCATGGGCCAGGGTGCGCTGCGTCTGGCCCAATGCATGCGCCGCTTGTATGGCGCCGAGGGCAAGCCGTGAAGCACTATTTGTTTCACCGGCCGCTGCATTTGGGCTTGCTCTTGGGCCTGATTACCGTGCTGTTGCTGGCGCTGGGCATGCTGGCGGGAAGCAGTGGCATGGACGCGCTGCCCACCGTGTTGCGCGCTTTGCAAGCCCCTGCGGATGACGATGGCCGCATGCTGGCGCAAATTGTTTGGCAAATCCGCTTGCCGCGCGGCGTGGGTGCCTGGCTGGCCGGCGCCTTGCTGGGTTTGGCTGGTGCGCTGGCCCAAAGTGTGTTTCGCAATCCCTTGGCCGATCCGTATTTGTTAGGCAGCGCTTCGGGCGCATCACTGGGCGTGTGTTTAGCGCTGGTGGCGATGGATGGCGCTTTAATGAACGTCCATTGGCTAGGCCGCCTGGGTCTGACCGGTGCCGCTTTTGGTGGCGCAATGCTGGCGGTGGTCATGACTGCCGCCTTAGCCCGAGGGGTTGCGCAAACGCTGCGCCTGTTGCTCGCTGGTGTGGTGGTGGCGGTGGTGCTGGGCGCGGGCAGTTCGCTGGTGCTGCAAATGCACCCGCAGCTTTTGCAAAGCATGCAAGGCTTTATGTTGGGTAGCACCGCCTTTGTCGGCTGGGACGGCTGCGCGCTGATGTTTGCCGCTTTGCTGCTAGGCCTGGCCGTGACTTGGGCGCTGGGGCGCTGGGTCGATGGCCTGGTGCTGGGCGAGCACACCGCGCGCAGCATGGGCCTGCCGGTGGACGCGATGCGCTGGGTTTTGATTTTGACTTTGGCGCTGGCCACCGGCGCGGCGGTAGCGCACACCGGCCTGATTGCCTTTGTCGGGCTGGCTGCGCCGCACATCATCCGGCGCGTGGTGCATTGGGGCGCACGCCACGGCGCGGTGCTGGCGGCGATGGTGGGCGGGCTGCTGCTGGCGGCGGCCGATTTATTGGCCCGCCTGGTGATTGCGCCGGCTGAATTGCCCGTGGGCGTGCTCACCGCTTTGCTGGGCGGCGGCTATTTGCTATGGCTGATGCGCCGCACCTCTGGCGCAGGAGCGATGCCATGACCGGGCCCATTGCCCTGGCGCCTGCACTGCAGGTGCGCGGCTTGCAGGTGTCCTTGGGCGGCCGGCCGGTGTTACAGGACGTAGATTTTTCGGTGGCTGCGGGCCGCTGGGTCAGCATGGTGGGGCCCAATGGGGCGGGTAAATCGACGCTGCTGGCGGCGCTGGCCGGCTTGCTTCCGGCGCAGGGGCAGATCAGCCTTTTGGGCCAAGATGTGGCGACCATGAACCCCGCCTACCGCGCCCGCAGCGTGGCCTGGATGGGCCAAAACGAACCCGCTGGCGAGGATCTGCGCGCCTGGGATGTGGTCTTGCTCGGGCGCTTGCCGCACCAAGGCTGGCTGGCGGGCTTGCAGGCGCATGACCTGCACGTGGCCGAACAGGCTTTGCGCAGCACCCAGGCCTGGGACTGGCGCGATCGCAGCATGGGCACCTTGTCTGGTGGCGAGCGCCAACGGGTGTTGCTGGCCCGCGCTTTGGCGGTGCAGGCGCCGGTAATTTTGTTTGACGAACCGTTGTCGCACCTGGACCCGCCGCACCAGGCCGATTGGATGGACCTGACGCGCGCCCTGGTCGCCGCAGGCGCCACCGTGCTGAGCGTGTTGCACGAAGTGTCCATGGCGCTGCAGGCCGATGAAATGCTGCTTGTGCAGAACGGGCGCTTGGTGCACCAAGGTGCTTGCGCCGACACGCGCACCCACCGCGCCTTGGAGCAGGTGTTTGACCATCGCATCGCCGTGCATACCTTGGACGGCCAAGCGCTGGCACTGCCGCGGCGCGCAGCGCCCACCAGCCAACAGGAGCGCGCATGACCGCCGTCTGCGTCATGGTGCTGGGCACCACCAGCGGCGCCGGCAAAAGCTGGCTCACCACCGCGCTGTGCCGCTACTACGCCCGCCAGGGCCTCAAGGTAGCGCCCTTCAAAGCGCAAAACATGTCTAACAATGCCCGCGTGGTCGCCGCTGCCCGTGGCGCCGATGGTATGGACGCTGCGCCGAGTGCGGGTGGCGAAATCGGCAGCGCCCAGTATTTTCAGGCGCTGGCCGCACGTGCGCTGCCCGATGTGCGCATGAATCCGGTGCTGCTCAAACCCGAGGCCGATACGCGCAGCCAGGTAGTTTTGCTCGGGCAAGTCAGCCCCGAACTCTCGGCGATGCCTTGGCGCACGCGCAGCGAGCACGTCTGGCCCACGATTGCCGCCGCCCTGGACGCGCTGCGCGCAGACAACGATGTGGTGGTGATCGAGGGCGCCGGATCGCCCGCCGAAATCAATTTGTATGACAGCGATATCGTCAATATGCGCGTGGCTGCCCATGCACAAGCGGCTTGTTTGTTGGTCAGCGATATTGACCGGGGAGGTTCGTTTGCGCATCTGTACGGCACCTGGGCCTGGTTGGCGCCAGAACACCGCGCCCTGATCCGGGGCTTTGTGCTCAACAAGTTTCGTGGCGACGCGGCCTTGTTGGCGCCGGCCCCCGAGATGCTGCAAGAGCGCACCGGCGTGCCTACCGTCGCTACCCTGCCCATGTGGTGGCAACACGGCCTGCCCGAGGAAGACGGTGTGTTTGACGAGCGCAGCAGCGCCAGCGGCGCGGTGCAGCGCACGGTGGCGGTGCTGGCCTACCCGCGCATCAGCAATTTGGATGAATTCCAGGCGCTCAAAAACATCGAAGGCTTGCACCTGCAATGGGTGCGCAGCCCGACGCAGTTGGCCGCCCTGCAGCCCGGGCGCGACTGGATCATCCTGCCCGGCTCCAAAAACACCAGCGCCGATTTGGCCTGGCTGCGCAGCCAGGGGCTCGATAGCGCGATCAGCGCGCATGCCCACGCGGGCGGCGCAGTGCTGGGCATTTGCGGCGGCCTGCAAATGCTGGGCGAGGCCTTGATCGACCCCCACGGCATCGACGGCAATGCGCCGGGCTTGGGCCTTTTGCCTTTGACCACGGTATTTGAAGCCGCCAAGACGGTGCGCCACAACCGCTTGCAGTTTGAGGCCGCCATAGCCACGCGGCCCGACTCGCCCTGGGCGGCGCTGGCCGGGCTGGCGGTGCAGGGTTACGAAATCCACCACGGGCAAACCCGGGCGCAGGCCGGCCGGGCCGACCAGGTGGTGCACCCGGTGTTGCCGCAAGGCCTGGGGTGGCAAAACGCGCAGGGCAATGTGCTGGGCGTGTATTTGCACGGACTGTTTGAAGACGCTGCCGTGCTGGAGCGCCTTTTTGGCGCCAGCGCCGGCCAGCGGGTGCGCACGCTGGATGTGGTGTTTGACGGCTTAGCCGACTTTGCCCAGACGCATTTCGCGCCGGGCGTGTTGGACGGTTTGCTGCAGCCGCACCCTTAGCGTGCCAGCCTGCTAGTTCGGCGAATGCGCGAAAGCTTTTTTATCCTTGAACCCGCAGCAGTCAAAAACCGCACACTGCCCGCACAAAGGTTTTCGGGCCTGGCACACATAGCGGCCATGCAATATCAGCCAGTGGTGGGCATCCACCAGAAATTCAGCGGGGATGCGCTTGAGCAGTTTGTGCTCCACCGCCAGCGGCGTCGCGCCGGGCGCTAAGCCCGTGCGGTTGCCGAGACGAAAAAGGTGGGTGTCCACGGCCATCGTCGCCTCGCCGAAGGCGACATTGAGCACTACGTTGGCTGTTTTGCGCCCCACGCCTGGCAAAGCCTCTAGCGCTTCGCGGCTGCGGGGCACCTGGCCGCCGTGCTGGTCCATCAAGATATGGCAGGTTTGCATCAGGTGCCGCGCCTTGCTGCGGTACAGGCCTATGGTTTTGATGTGCTGCTCCAGCCCCTCCAGCCCCAGGCGGATGATTTTTTCCGGCGTATTGGCCACCAAAAAAAGGCGTGCCGTGGCTTTGTTCACGCCCACGTCGGTGGCCTGGGCCGAGAGCAACACGGCGGCCAGCAGCTCAAAGACGCTGGCGTAGTGCAACTCGGTTTGTGGCTGCGGGTTGGCAGCACGCAAGATGCTGAAGAATTGGTGGATGGCCGTTGGTTTCATGGTGGGGCTGGGGCGCCGCCGTTTTGGCCATGGGCCCCAAAACGGGCACGCTGGAAGTTGGCGACAATAGGGTTTTGACCATCGGAAGATACCGCAAATGTCCAGCGCGCCCGCCCCCGTTTTTGCCGACCGCCTCAACAACGTCGAGACCTCGGCCATCCGCGAACTCTTTAAGCTCTTGGGCAAGCCCGGCATCATCAGCTTTGCCGGTGGCTTTCCGGACAGCGCATTGTTTGACGTGGACGGCATTCGCGCCGCCACCTTGGCCGCGTTGGACCAAGACGCTGGCGCCGCCTTGCAATACGGCGCCACCGAGGGCTACGGCCCACTGCGCGAGGAGTTGGCCAGCTTCATGGCCAGCAAGGGGGTGCGCGAACTCGCTGCCGAGCAGCTGATCGTCACCACCGGCAGCCAGCAGGCGCTGGATTTGCTGGGCAAAGTGCTGATCAACCCCGGCGACAAGGTCATCGTCGAGGGGCCCACGTTTTTGGCGACCATCAACTGTTTCCGTCTGTACGGCGCCGACCTGGTCAGCGCGAAGGTGGACGGGCAGGGCGTAGACACCGAGGCGCTGGAGCGCCTGATCGTGGAGCACCGGCCCAAATTTGTCTACCTGATCCCCACCTTTGGCAACCCCAGCGGCGGCCTGCTGGACCTGGCGCGGCGCAAAGCGGTGCTGCAAATGGCTGTGAAGTACCAAACCCTGATCGTCGAGGACGACCCTTATGGCGACCTGTATTTCGGCGAAGCGCCCCCGCCCAGTTTGCTGGCTTTGAGCAGCGAGGTGCCTGGCAGCCGCGATCTCTTGGTGCATTGCGGTTCGCTCTCCAAGGTGCTATCGCCCGGCTTGCGCGTGGGCTGGATGGCTGGGCCGCCCGAGTTGCTGGCCCGAGCGACCATGTGCAAGCAGTTCAGCGATGCCCACACCAGCACCTATGCCCAGGCCACTGCGGCGCACTACCTGCGCGCCGGGCGCTTGCCTGCGACGCTGGCCAAAGTGCGTGCGGTCTATGCCGAGCGGGCGCAGGCCATGGCCCAGGCCTTGCGCCAGGATGTGGGTGATGCCTTGGACTTTGTGGCGCCGCAGGGCGGCTTGTTTGTCTGGGCGCGGCTGACCGGTGCGGGGGGCAAACCCACCCACGCCGCTGAATTTGCCCAACGCGCCATCGCCAAGGGCGTGGCTTTTGTGCCCGGCATGCCGTTTTATTGCGCCCACGGCGACCCGGCCACGCTGCGTCTGAGCTTTGCCACGGTTGGCCCCGACAAAATCCGCGAGGGCGTGGCGCGCCTGGCGCAGGCGCTGTAAGGCCTAAAGCCGGCCGGCCAGGCTGCGCAGGTAGCCCTGAAAGTCGGCGCCAGTCTCGGGGTGGCGCAGGGCCAGCTCCACGGTAGCTTTAAGGTACCCCAGCTTGGAGCCGCAGTCGTAGCGTATGCCTTCGTAGGCATAGGCGTACACCGCCTCTTGTTGCAGCAGGCTTTGGATGGCGTCGGTCAGCTGGTACTCGCCGCCAGCGCCGGGCTGCAGGGCTTGGATGTGCTTAAAAATCGAGGGCGTGAAAATGTAGCGCCCCACCACGCCCATGTCGGAAGGGGCGTTTTCCGGGGCGGGCTTTTCGACAATGGACGAGAGTTTGGTCAGCCCCGGCGCGATGTCGGTGCCGGCGACCATGCCGTAGGACCGGCTTTGGGACACGTCAATGCGCTCGACGGCGATGACCGAGCTGCGGTAATGGCGGTACTGGGCCAGCATTTGGCTCAGCACGCCGGGGCGGTTGTCGAGCAAGTCGTCGGCCAATATCACCGCAAAGGGCTCGTCGCCTACCAGTGAGGCGGCGCACTGCACCGCATGGCCCAAGCCCAGGGCCTCGGCCTGGCGCACGTAAATGCAGTTCACATGCGCCGGTTTGATGTTTTGCACCAGCGCGAGCAAATCGGTTTTGTTTTTGGCCTGCAACTCGTGCTCGAGCTCGAAGGAGCGGTCAAAGTGGTCCTCGATGCTGCGTTTGCTGCGGCCGGTCACAAAAATGAGCTCGGTAAAACCGGCTTCGATGGCTTCTTCGACCGCGTATTGAATCAGCGGTTTGTCCACCACGCACAGCATTTCTTTGGGGCTGGCTTTGGTGGCGGGCAGAAATCGGGTGCCCAGACCGGCGACGGGGAAAACGGCTTTCATGGGTTCAAAGTCCTCTCAAGGCGGCTTGGCGCCGGGGTGGCGCTATTGTCAATCAAGGGCGTTAGGGCCGCCTTGCCGTCACTGATTTGTCATATATGCCTGCGCTGCCGAGCGGGGTGTACCCCTTTTGGCGTAGTTCAATCTGAGCGTCGATAAACATCAGTGTGCGATTTCACCGGCGATAAAGGCAATAGCCTCAAAAAATCGTCGGAATACCGACATTTATGCGCAATAGCCGCACGTTCGAACATTATGAATTTAATGTTTTTGACATATAGTTACGGTAGATTTACACGCTTCACACAAGTAGTTTGCGAAAGGCAGTTTCTCATGGCACTAAATAGATCAGAATTTTCTTGGGCACTGAGCGCCGTCGGCTTGGCGACCACCATGTTGGTGGCGCCTGCGATGGCGCAGAACACCAGTTCATCGATTGGTGGGCGCATCAGCGGCGCCGACGGCCAGCCGGTGGTGGGTGCCACGGTGCAAGTGGGCCACGCCGAGTCTGGCTCGACCAACTCGGTGAGCACGGATGACCAAGGCCGCTACCTGATTCGCGGCCTGCGTGTCGGCGTGCCTTACACCGTAACGGTGTCGAAGAACGGCAAAACAGAAAAGCGCGAAGGCGTGTATCTGCAATTGGCACAGACCGCGACCTTGGACCTGCGCCTTGACGCGGCCCAGGCCCTGGCCGCCGTGACGGTGACCGGCGCTGCCGCCAGTGCCCTGGACAACACGGCCATGGGCGCCGGCAGCCGCTTCAACCGCCAAGAGCTGGACGCGTTTGCCTCGGTCAAGCGCAGCTTGCAGGACTATGCGCGCATGGACGCGCGTTTCTCGCAGACCGACAAGGAGCGCGGCGAGATTTCCGCCGCAGGCCAAAACTCCCGCTACAACACGATTACCGTGGACAGCGTCAAGATCAATGACACTTTTGGCCTGGAGGCCAACACGCTGCCGACCATCAAGCAGCCGATTTCGATTGACGCCATCCAGGCGGTGCAGGTCAATTTGTCGAATTACGACGTGACCCAGAAAGACTACACCGGCGCCAATATCAACGCGGTGACCAAGTCGGGCACCAATGAACTCAAAGGCAGTGTGTATTACGTGTACCGCAACGACCAGATGGTCGGTGACAAATTCAGCACGCTCAATGGCGGCACCTACAGCAAATTCGCTCCATTCAAGGAAGATACCAAGGGTTTTACCTTGGGTGGCCCGATTCTTGAAGACAAGCTCTTTTTCTTTGCTAATTACGAAGAGTTCACCAGCAACCGTTCGCAACCAGAATTTGGTGCCATCGGTGGTTCGCTTACGCCGGTGATGATTTCCCAGTCGCAGATCAACCAGGTCGCGGCATTGGCAAAAAGCAAATACGGCATTGATGCCGGCACCGTGGGCTCGCCCGGCGCAGTCACGGTCAAAGACCTGATGGTGAAGTTGGACTGGAATATCAGCGACCAACACCGCGCCAACCTGCGTTTGGCCAGCACCAAGCAAAGCGAACCTTTCTTTGGTTTCAACAACTCGACCTCGCTGAGCTTGGATTCGTACTGGTGGAAGCAAAAGAAAGACCTCGATTCCGTGGTCGGACAATGGTTTGCCGATTGGACGCCAACGTTCTCGACCGAATTCAAGGCCTCTAACCGCAACTACGACAGCGTTCCCCAAAACAACGCCAATTTGCCCTCTATTGCCATGTCCTTCTCGGGCGCGCTGCCCGCCGATGCGCCGTCCGGTGGCCTGACAACGACACGCTCCTTGAATTTCGGTACCGAATACAGCCGCCAATTCAACATCCTGAGCCAAAAAACCCAGGACTTGTATCTGGGTGCGAACTGGGCGCTGAACGAGCATGACGTCAAATTTGGCGCTGACTACTCTGCGACCAAGACCTTTAACGCATTCTTCCAGCGGGCCAATGGCGACTACACCTTCTCGTGCGTTAACAGCAGCACCACCTACACCTACTCCTTCGGCGCAATCACCTGTAATACGGCCACTGAATCGCAAGTTACTGCGGCAATTTTGGAGAACTTTGCACTGGGCCGACCTTCGTCTTACCAGGTGCAGGTGGCCGCACCGGGCACAACGCTGACCGATGGCGCTGCCAACTTCCGCTCTGCCAACACCGGCCTGTTTTTGCAAGACACCTGGACCGTCAACAACCGCCTGACCATCACGGCTGGCGCGCGTTTGGACACCACCAGCTTGCCGGACAAGCCTGGCTATAACGCTGCGGCAGCCGCACCTTTGGTGCAAGGTTCCGTTGCCGCCGGTGCCACGACCGGCACCCGCAACTCGGGCGGCTTTGGCATGAACAATTCGGTCACGCCCGATGGCCAGACTTTGTTCCAGCCACGCTTTGGCTTTAACTACGCCTTGGATGCGGACCAGAAAGAAAAAGCCCAAGTCCGTGGCGGCTTTGGCTTGTTCCAAGGCGCAGCAGCAGCGGTGTGGTTTGCCAACCCCTATTCCAATACCGGCTTGGCTACGCGCATTTACGGATGCGGCGGCAGCTTTGCCAGCTGCAGCACCACGGGTGGCATCTTTAGCGCCGACCCGAACAACCAGCCTACGAATTTCTCCAACGCGCCTCCTGCGGCCAACGTCGATTTTCTCGATCCCAACCTGACGCAGCCGTCGATCTGGAAGATGAACCTGGCCTACGAGGGTGAACTGCCCTTTGGTGGCTTGGTGGCCGGTGCCGAAGTCTTGTTGACCAAGACCAAGGCTGGTGTGTACTACAAGCAGCTGAACTTGGGATCGGCAACCCGTATCGGTCCAGATGGCCGCGAGTTGTATTACACGCCCAAGGGCTACGACCCCACTTGCTGGAACACCACGACTGGTGGTACTTTGACCACGGCCACGGGATGCAGCGGCGAATGGGGTATCCGCAGCAAGGCGCTGAGCAACCCGTCCTACGCCAACGTCACCATGGCTGCACAAAGCAGCATGGGTTCGGGCAATACGCTGACCTTGTCTTTGTCGCAACCCGTGCGTGACGGACTGGGCTGGCAAGTCGCCTACACCCGCCAAAGCGCAACCGAGGTCAGCCCCCTGACATCGTCGGTGGCAAACTCCAGCTTCAACTCACGTGCCGTGTTTAACCCCAATGAAGAGGTGGATGCCAATTCCGCCTACTTGGTGAAAGACCGCATTACTGCGGCGGTTAACTGGAGCACGGTGTTCATCGGCAACTACAAAACTACCGTGGGTCTGTTCTATGAAGGCCGCGCCGGCAAGCCCTACAGCTGGGTCTATAAAAACGACATGAATGGCGACGGAGTTTCGGGCAACGACCTGATGTATGTGCCTAAAGCACCGGGCTCTGGCGAAGTGATTTTTGCCGGTGCAACAGCGGCCGAAAAACAAGCCAATGAGGATAAGTTCTGGGCCATCGTCAACAGCTCCAAAGAGCTGAGCGACTCCAAAGGTGGCGTGGTGAGCCGTAACAACGCCTTTAGCGATATGGTGCACAACTTTGACCTGCGCCTGAGCCAGGAGCTGGCAGGATTTAGCCCCAAGCACAAATCGATATTTATCTTGGATATCTTTAACGTGGGCAATCTGTTGAATAAAGAGTGGGGCCGTACCAACGAAATGTTGTTTAACTCCGGTGGTGGCAATCGCCGTGGTTTCGTGAACTTCGCCGGTATCGATCCGACCACTGGCAAATACGTTTACGCGGTGTCCACACTGGATGATTTGACGCTGCGTCAAGTCGCTGGCGAGTCCCAGTGGGCCGTTCAAGCGACCTTGAAGTACGAGTTCTAAGCGACGCGTCGTTTCGGGCGACCGGCAACGGTTGTCTGTGACACTCACCGCAGGCCCGCCTATGATTGCGCGCCTGCGGTTTTTTTTGAGGTGCTCCTGTATGCCTAAGTATTTGTCTGCACGCCATCGCCTGACTCCGTGGCTGGTTGTGCTCGGTTTGCTCTGTAGCCCGTGGCTATCGGCCCAAAACCTTGCCGAGCCCAAGGCGCAGGCCCGCATCAGCCTGCTGGCCATCAACGATATGCATGGCAATATCTTGCCCCCTTCCATTCCGGTGTGGGTGGCGGATGCGCAAAACCCCGCAGGCAAGCGCCTGAACGCGGGCGGTGCGGCTTTTATGTCGACACTCATTGGCAAGCTCAAGGCGCAAAACCCTGGCGGCACCTTGGTGGTGGGCGCAGGCGACTTGATTGGCGCCACGCCATTGGCCTCGGGTCTGTTTCACGATGAACCGGCGGTGGAGGTACTCAATTACCTGGGCCTGAACCTCACCAGTGTGGGCAACCACGAATTCGATAAAGGCACGCAAGAGTTGCTGCGCCTGCAAGCGGGCGGCTGCTTTGCGGCCAATGCCGACGGCACGGCGGGGGTGGTCGGCAAAGACACCTGTATGCGCGACGGCCAGTTTGCTGGCGCTAAATTCCAGTACCTGGCGGCCAATGTGATCGTTAAAGCCACCGGCAAGCCTTTGTTTCCGGAGTATGCGATTCGGGAGATTGACGGCATCAAAGTAGGCTTCATGGGCCTGACCTTGCAAGACACACCCAATATGGTGATTCCAACGGGCGTGGCGAGCGTGCAGTTTGTTGACGAGGTCCAAACCATTAACCGCCTGGTGCCCGAGCTCAAGCAGCAGGGCGTGGCATTCATTGTGCTGCTGATCCACCAAGGCGGTGTAACGACCGCCCGTTTTGCGCAAGACCCGAGCTGCCCCGGTTTTAGCGGCGACATTGTGGGCATTGCCGACAAGTTGGACCCGGCCGTAGCGCTGATCGTCAGCGGCCACACCCACCAAGAATATGTTTGCACGCGTCCGGACGGGCGCTTGATTACGCAGTCGGGCTACTACGGCCGCCTGCTTACCAAGATTGATCTGGTGGTGGACCGCCAAAGCGGCGCCATCGTCTCTAAAGAGGCGCGCAACCATGTGGTCGTCAACGACCGCAACAACCCGCCCGATACCGGCGAATACGCGCCTTTGGCGGCCGACCCCCAGCTTTCCGCCTTGGTGGCCCGCTATGGCGATCTCAGTGCCACCATGGCCGACATCGTGGTCGGGCGCATCGCCGCACCCTTGCTGCGACAAACTTCGCCGGCGGGCGAGAGCACTTTGGGCGCCCTGATTGCCGATGCATTTCTGACCGGCGCTTCTGCACCGCAGGGCGGCCACCCGGGCGCACAGATCGCGCTGGTGGGTGCGGGCGGGATTCGTGGCGACCTCAATACCTCGCTGAGCGTGACCTTCGGGCAGTTGTTCAGCGTGATGCCCTTTGCCAACAACCTGATCAGCATGGACCTGACCGGCGCGCAAATTGTGCGCGTACTGGAGCAGCAGTGGGAGGGCAAGACGGGCAACGGGCAAATCATGGCCGTCTCGGAGGGCTTTAGCTACACCTGGGACGCATCGACCCCTAGCGGCGCCGCACCCGGACAGGGCCGGCGCGTGGTGCCTGGATCGCTCATGCTAAACGGCAAGCCCCTATCCATGGACGCCACCTACCGCGTGGTGGTGGACACCTTTATTGCCGGCGGCGGTGACCGCTTCACGGTGTTCAAGCAAGGCAAAAACCGCGTCACGGGCGAGTTGGACTCGGCGGTGCTCAAGCTGTATTTCCGCATGAAGCCCGTCGTCCCAGTGCCCACCCTGGGCCGCGTACTGCGCAGCAACTAAGCGCGCGCCATGGCCATCGATGTCCAAGGCACGCGCGTCGAGTGCGCGGGTGCGCAAGGGCCGGTGGTGCTCATGGTGCACGGCTGGCCCGACACTTTGGCCTTATGGGACGGCACCGTCGCAGCCCTGCAAGAGCGCTTTCGCTGCGCCCGCCTGACGCTCCCTGGCTTTGAAGACGGGCCGCAAGCCGTGTCGCTCGATGCCATGTGCAGCCTGCTGCTGGCCGTAGCCGAGCAGCTCAGCCCGGACCAGCCGATTATCTTGCTGTTGCATGACTGGGGCTGCGTGTTTGGCTACGAGTTTGCGATGCGCCATCCGCAGCGCGTGGCCCGCGTCATTGCGCTGGATGTGGGTGACCACAACGCGGTGGCGCTGCGCAGCGAATGGCGCGTGCGCGATGCGCTGGCGGTGTTTGTGTACCAGTTTTGGCTGGCGCTGGCCTGGAAAATTGGCGGCACGCTGGGCACCCGCATGACCCGCGCCATGGCGCGCTGGCTGGGTTGTCCAGCCGCACCCGCGGGCATCACCCACCGCATGAACTATCCCTACGCCATGCAATGGCTGGGCGTTGCCGGCGGTTTGGCCCACGCTGCCCCGGTGCAACTGTCTATGCCCATGATGTTTGTCTATGGCAAACGCAAGCCTTTTATGTTTCACTCCCGTCGCTGGCTGGCGCACCTGGAGGCGCAGCCGACCAATGCCGTGTTGGGCCTACCCTGCGGCCACTGGGTCATGCTGGACCAGCCCACCCAACTCCACGCCGCCATGCTGCAATGGCTGGCGCCGTCGACTGCACCATGAAGCCCGAGGATTTGCAAAAGCTCGTCGCTATGCCTATGCCCTATGGCAAGCACAAGGGCCGCGTGATTGCCGACTTGCCGGGTAACTACCTGGCTTGGTTTGCCCGAGAAGGTTTTCCCCAAGGTGAGTTAGGTCGGTTGCTGCAATTAATGCACGAAATTGACCATAACGGTTTGTCGGAATTGCTCAGGCCGCTGCGTTAGCGTGAAGGTCGCTAAATTTAATTGTCAACTAGATAATGGTTTGTAGTCAGGCCGGCACATAGTTTGAAATGACATTGTCATTACGCCGTGCTATCATCAGGCTCCCCCTAGGAGCAGAGTCCATGCCCGCCGCACTCGAAGTTAAACGCGAAACCCTCAACATCCGCATCAAGCCCGAAGAGCGCAACCTGATTGACCGCGCGGCCAAGACGCGTGGTAAGAACCGCACGGATTTCATTTTGGATGCTGCCCGGCTGGCTGCCGAAGATGTCTTGCTGGATCAGGCCGTCATTGCGGTAAGCCCTGAGGCTTACAAGCAATTTTTAGCGCGCTTGGATATGCCGCCAAAACCCAATGCACGGCTTCGCAAAACCATGCAAACCACGCCGCCGTGGGAGCCTTGATTGATGAAGGCCCTGGCGCCTGCGCCGCTCTCTGAGCGGCATCAGACGGAGCAATTCTTTTGCGGCGTGGAAAGTTTGGACGTCTGGCTCAAGCGCCGTGCGCTCAAGAATCAACTACAGGGTGCCTCCCGCACCTATGTGGCGTGCCAAGGCGATCAAGTCTTGGCCTATTACGCCATCGCTTCTGGTGTGGTGGCCTGCAACGAAGCGATAGGTCGATTGCGTCGCAACATGCCGGACCCGATTCCCGTGGTCGTGCTGGGCCGCCTGGGTGTTGACCGTCGTTTGCATGGCCAGGGATTTGGCCGCGCGCTGGTGCGCGATGCAGCGCTGCGCACCCTCCAAGCCGCGGACCTTATCGGCATCCGGGGCATGACGGTACAAGCTCTCTCGGATGAAGCCAAGGTCTTCTACGAACACATGGGTTTTGAGCCGTCCCCCTTGGATCCCAAGTTACTGATGATTACCTTGGCTGATCTCAAGATGTGCTGATCGGGTCTCAGCGCCTTGGCCCCACGCTAAGCACCTCCAACAACCGATCCAAGCCCCCGCTGTTAATCGCCACCATTGCCTTTTCCCGCACCGCCGGCTTAGCGTGGTAGGCCACGGACAGCCCGGCTACGGACATCATGGGCAGGTCGTTGGCGCCGTCGCCCATGGCGATGGCTTGGGCGGGTGCGATGCCCATGCCCGCGCAGGTTTGCAGCAGCATGCGGCGCTTTTCTTCGCCGTCGCAAATATCGCCCCAGGCCTGGTTGACCAGGCGACCGGTCAGCAAGCCGTCTTGCAACTCCAAAACGTTGGAACGCGTCCAGTCGATACCCAGCATGCCTTGCACCACGTCGGTAAAAAAAGTAAACCCGCCCGAGACCAGCAAGGTTTTCAGGCCCGCCGTTTTGCAAGCGCGCACCAGTTCGGCAGCGCCGGGGTTCAGGCGCAGACGCTCGTCTAGCACTTGCTGCATATGCGCCACGCTTACGCCGCGCAGCAGGGCCACGCGCTGGCGAAGGCTCTCCTTGTAGTCGGCAATTTCGCCGCGCATCGCCGCCTCGGTAATCGCAGCGACCTCGGCCTTGCGCCCGGCGGCATCGGCGATTTCGTCTATGCACTCGATATTGATCAGGGTCGAGTCCATGTCAAAGGCAATCAGCTTGAAATCCGACAGGCGCAGCGGCGCGGTGATGCCTTGGAGGACCAGGCCTGGGGCAGGGGTGTGTGACATGATCAGTACGTGAAGTGGATGCGAAGGTAATGGCTGCGCGCTTCAGGCTTCAAACCAGTTTTGTATTTGCAGGCCCGGCACCCGTTCAAACTCGCGCACATTGCGCGTTACCAGAATAAGCCCATGGGCCAGGGCCACGCCCGCAATCATGGTGTCCACCGCGCCGATAGGTGTTCCCTGGGCCTCGAGCTGGGCGCGCACTTGCGCTGCATGGCGGGCCGCTGCCAGGTCAAAGGGCAGTAGTTCAAAACGCGCCTGAAAAAGCGCAAGCCGCGCATGTTGTGCGCTGCTGTCGCGCGCCTTGTTGGCGCCAGTCAGCAGCTCCCAGAGCACCGGGGTGCACAGCTTGAAGTCTTGGTCTTCGTGCTGGCGCACATGCTCACGCACTTGGCCGGCATTTTTGAAAAAATAGATAACGGTATTGGAGTCGAGCAAAAAGGCCATGTCTGTGTCCTACCAGGGCTCGCGGGGCAGGTCGGGCACTTCGTTGGCGCGAATTTCTTCCAAGCTGGGGAAATCGTCGGGCGATCCGCCCAGGGCGTCGATTTCGGCAAAAAAGCTATCCCAGTCCTGGGTTTGCTTGCGCTTTTCTTCCACCGCAAACTTGGCAAACCATTGGCTGACCGACACCTTGGACTTTTCAGCCGCCTGTTTTGCCGCCTCCAGCGCGCTGTCTTCAACGTAAATAGTGACTTGACCCATGCTGCACTCCGTTTCCGCGTATAAGTGTGGAGCAATTATACGTTTTCAGGCCTTCTCAGTCACCGCCACCGGCTGCCCCAAACTACGCAACACATCGCGCACCATTTGCGCGCGGGCTTTGGGTTCGGGCAGGGAGCGCTCTATGCGCAGTTTGTCATTGCCCGCCAGTTTGATGTGCTTGTTCTTTTGTATCAGCTCGATGATGCGCATCGGCTCGACAGGCGCGTCTTTCTTGAAGCTGATGCTGATCAACCCTGGCGCGGCATCCACTTTGAGCACGCCGTAGGGCTTGGCCAGCACGCGCAGCCGGTGCACGTCGATCAGGGTTTGGCCCTGCGGCGGCAGCTTGCCAAAGCGGTCCACAATTTCTTCGGTCAGACGGTCGATCTGGTCGCCGTTGTTGGCCGTGGCCAGTTTTTTGTAGAAGCTCAGGCGCAAATGCACGTCGCCGCAGTAATCGTCAGGCAAAAGCGCGGGCGAGTGCAGATTGATCTCGGTCGTGGCGTTCAGCGGACTGAGCAAGTCCGGCTCGATGCCCGCTTTGAGGCAGCGCACTGCTTCGGCCAGCATTTCGTTGTAGAGTTGAAAGCCCACTTCCAGCATATTGCCGCTTTGGTTTTCGCCCAGCACTTCGCCCGCGCCGCGAATTTCCAAGTCGTGCATGGCCAGGTAAAAGCCGCTGCCCAGTTCTTCCATTTGCTGGATGGCGTCCAGGCGTTGGCTGGCCTGTTTGGTGAGCCCTTCGATATCGGGCACCAGCAAGTAGGCGTAGGCCTGGTGGTGGCTGCGCCCCACGCGTCCGCGCAGCTGGTGCAGCTGCGCCAGTCCGAATTTATCGGCCCGGCTGATCACAATGGTGTTGGCCGTCGGCACGTCAATACCGGTCTCGATGATGGTCGAGCACAGCAAAATGTTGTAGCGCTGGGCCACAAAGTCGCGCATCACCGCCTCGAGCTGGCGCTCGGGCATTTGGCCGTGCGCTACCGCAATGCGCGCCTCGGGCAGCAGCTCCTCGAGCTTGGCGCGGCGGTTTTCGATCGTCTCGACCTCGTTGTGCAAAAAGTAAATTTGCCCGCCACGTTTGAGTTCGCGCAGCACTGCTTCGCGGATCACGCCATTGCCTTCGGTGCGGACAAAAGTCTTGATCGCCAGGCGGCGCTGGGGGGCGGTGGCGATGACCGAGAGGTCGCGCAAGCCTTCAAGTGCCATGCCCATGGTGCGCGGAATGGGCGTGGCCGTTAGCGTGAGCACATCGACTTCGGCGCGCATGGCCTTCATGGCCTCTTTGTGGCGCACGCCAAAACGGTGTTCCTCGTCGATGATGAGCAGGCCCAAGTCCTTGAAATGCGTGCCTGGGCTGAGCAGCTTGTGCGTGCCCACCACGATGTCGATGGTGCCGTCGGCCACGCCTTTGAGGGCGGCGGTGACTTCTTTGCCGGAGCGAAAGCGGCTGATCTCGGCCACCTTCACCGGCCATTTGCTAAAGCGGTCCACCAGCGTTTGGAAATGCTGCTCAGCCAAGAGCGTGGTCGGTGCCAGCACCGCCACTTGTTTGCCGCCCGTGATGGCCACAAAGGCGGCGCGCAGCGCGACCTCGGTTTTGCCAAAGCCCACATCGCCACACACCAGCCGGTCCATGGGGCGCGGGCTGATCATGTCCTGAATTACCGCGTGGATGGCGGCGCGCTGGTCGGCCGTCTCTTCAAAGCCAAAGTCGTTGGCAAAGGTTTCGTAGTCCTGCGCGGAGTAACGGAATGCATGGCCCTCGCGCAGCGCGCGGCGCGCATAGATGTTCAGCAGCTCGGCGGCGGCGTCGCGCACTTGCTCGGCCGCTTTGCGTTTGGCTTTTTCCCACTGGCCGCTGCCCAATCGGTGCAGCGGCGCTTCTTCGGCGCTGACACCGGTGTAGCGGCTGATCAGTTGCAGCTGGCTCACCGGCACATACAGCGTGGCCTTGTCGGCGTATTCCAGCTGCAAAAACTCTTGCAGCTGCGCCATGCCCTGGGCATCGACCTGGCCCAAATCCATATTCACCAAGCCCAAATAGCGCCCGATGCCGTGCGAGGAATGCACCACCGGGTCGCCCACCTTGAGCTCGCTCAGGTCTTTGATCAGCGCCTCGACGTCGCTGACTTGTTCTTGCTTTTTGCGCCTGCGCGTGGTGGGGCCGGCGACAAACAGCTCGGTCTCGGTCACCAAGTCGATGCCGCGCTCCAGCCAGCGAAAACCTACGTTGAGCGCTGCCGTGCCCATGCCCAGCGCTTCGTCGCTGTCCAGGAACTCTTGTAGCGAGTCAAACGAGGGCGGGTTGAGGTCGCTGGCGTGCAGAAAATCGAGCAAGCTGGCCTGACGCCCCGCGCTTTCGGCCAAGACCAACACGCGCTGCCCTTGCCCGGCCGCCTGCGCCAAATGCGCTTTGAGGTGCACCAGCGGGTCGGGCGCGCCGCGCAGCGCCGCCACGGCGGGCATGGGCGCCAGTTCGGCAAAGGCTTCGGTGTCGCCCTCGGCCGCTGGGCGAACGGACAACTGCGCATAGGTTTTGGCACAGGCATAAAACTGCTCGGCGCTTAAAAACAGCGCCTCGGGCGGCAGGGCCGGGCGCTCCGGGTCGGTTTGCACGATGCGGTAGCGGTCTTTGGTGTCTTGCCAAAAGCGGCCAAAGGCGGGCTCCAAGTCACCGTGCAGCACCACGGTGGCGGCCTCGCCCAGGTAGTCAAACACGGTGGCGGTTGCGTCAAAAAACAAGGGCAGGTAGTACTCAATGCCCGCGGTGGCCACGCCTGCGCCCATGTCTTTGTAAATACGGCTCTTGGTCGGGTCGCCCTCGAGCAGCTCGCGCCAGCGGCTCCGGAATTTGGCGCGGGCTGGCTCGTCCATTGGAAACTCGCGCCCGGGCAGCAAGCGCACTTCGGGCACCGGGTAGAGGCTGCGCTGGCTGTCGGGGTCAAAGGTGCGGATGCTGTCGATCTCGTTGTCAAACAAATCCACCCGAAACGGCACCGGCGAGCCCATGGGAAAGAGGTCAATCAGCCCGCCGCGTACCGCGTATTCGCCGGGGCTGACCACTTGCGTGACATGGCTGTAGCCCGCCAGCGTGAGTTGGGCCTTGAGCTTGGCCTCGTCAAGCTTTTGCTTGGCCTTGAATTCAAAAGTGTAGGCCGCCAAAAAGGCCGGCGGCGCCAGCCGGTAGAGCGCGGTGGTGGCCGGCACCAGCACGACGTCCGCGCCCTGGGCCTTGTCGCGCTGGCTGATGCGCCACAGCGTGGCCAGGCGCTCGCTGATCAGGTCCTGGTGCGGCGAAAAGCTGTCGTAAGGCAGGGTTTCCCAGTCGGGAAACAGGGCGCAGCGCAGATCGGGGTTGAAAAAGTTGATCTCTTCGAGCAGGCGCTGCGCGTCGGTGGCGTCGGCGGTGACGATGGCAGTGATGCGGCCGGCCGCCTTTTCGCGCGCAGCCAGTTGGGCCAACAAGAGGGCATCGGCCGAGCCCACCGGGCGGGGCAGGGTAAAGCGTTTTCCGGTGGCAAGCGAGGGCAGATGCATAAGGTGGTAAAAATACAAAAACCCCCGTAAGCCCAAAGAGGGGGTGTACGGGGGTGAAAAAACAGGAAGCAGCCTGATTTTAGAATGGCCCGAACACCATGACCGCCGTCCCCGACGCCCCCCTGCGCCATTTCGCGCCCTTTGAGCCTGCTGCACCGCCGCGCTGCTTTGTTCTGGTGCCCTGCGCCGGCGCCGGTAGCCGGGCGGGTACCGCCCAGCCCAAGCAGTACCAGCCTATTGCCGGGCAAGCCCTGGTCTTGCACACCCTGGCGGCCTTGGGCGCAGTGCCCCGGGTGGTCGGTGGCTTGGTGGTGCTTTCGCCCGGTGATGATTTTGTGTGGCCCCAGGGCGCGCCCTGGCCGCCCCACTTTGACCGGGCCGATTGCGGCGGCAGCACCCGGGCGCAAAGCGTATTCCAGGGTTTGCAGGCCTTGCGCGCCCGTGGCGTGCGTGATGCTGACTGGGTGCTGGTGCACGACGCGGCGCGCTGCTTAATTACCCCAGCGCAGGTGGACGCTCTGATCGAGGCTTGTTTGCCCGACGCTGTGGGCGGTCTTTTAGCCCTGCCATTGCCCGACACCCTGAAGACCGAGCGTGGCGGGCGGGTGCAGGCCACCGTGGCGCGTGAGGACAAATGGCTGGCCCAAACCCCACAAATGTTCCGCCTGGGCGACCTGTATGCCGCCTTGGCCGTGCGCGCCGAAGACGGCTTTGCCGGGGTGACGGATGAGGCCAGCGCCATCGAGATGGCGGGGCGCCAGCCTTTGCTCGTGCCGGGCAGCGCCCACAATTTCAAAGTCACCTACCCCCAGGACTTCGCGCTGGCCGAGGCCTTGTTGGCCTTGCGCGCCAGCGCACCTACCGAGGTTGCACCATGAGCACACTGCCCCCATTTCGCGTCGGCGAGGGTTGGGATATTCATGCCCTGGTCGAGGGGCGGCCTTTGGTGCTGGGCGGCATCACCCTGCCGTTTGACAAAGGCCTGCTCGGCCACTCGGACGCCGACGCCTTGCTGCATGCCATTACCGACGCGCTGCTGGGCGCTGCGGGCTTGGGTGATATTGGCAGCCATTTCCCCGACACCGAGGCACAGTTCCAAGGCGCCGATTCGGCTGTCCTGCTGGCGGAGGTGGCGCGCATTGTCCGGGCCAAGGGCTACGCCGTCGGCAACGTTGACAGCACCGTCATCGCCCAGGCGCCACGCATGGCGCCGCATATCGGGGCCATGCGCGCGCGCATCGCCCAGGTCTTGGGTATTGCGCCCGATTGCGTCAACGTAAAGGCCAAGACGGCCGAAAAAATGGGCCCGGTCGGGCTAGGCCAGGCCATAGAAGCGCGGGCCGTGGTGTTACTGTACGCCGGTTAATCAGTTTCTAAGCAACGAAAGCCTCCATGCAATTCCAAACCCGGCACCTTGCGACCCTGAGCAAATATGCCGGAATCAGCTTTATCGCTGGC
>CANGNS010000024.1 GCA_947455465.1 Comamonadaceae bacterium
AGGCAAAGAGATGGTGATGCCGGGCGACAACGTCTCGATCACGGTCAAGCTGATCAACCCCATTGCGATGGAAGAGGGCTTGCGCTTTGCTATCCGCGAAGGCGGTCGTACGGTCGGCGCCGGTGTGGTGGCCAAAATCATTGCGTAATTCGCATCACAACGAGGAATTACCATGGCAACCAAACAAAAGATTCGTATCCGCCTTAAGGCGTTTGACTACAAACTCATCGATCAATCGGCTGCCGAGATCGTTGAAACAGCCAAACGTACTGGCGCTATCGTCAAGGGCCCGGTGCCTCTGCCGACACGCATGAAGCGTTTTGACATTCTGCGGTCACCCCACGTGAACAAGTCCAGCCGCGACCAGTTTGAAATTCGCACGCACCAGCGTCTGATGGATATCGTTGATCCCACGGACAAAACAGTCGATGCGCTGATGAAGCTCGACTTGCCCGCTGGCGTGGACGTCGAAATTAAGCTGCAATAAACGGACTGCCACGGACGTCATTGACGCCTGTGGCAGTGCCATGCGCATTTTCTGGCCGGAAAATGCCATAGCCTGAAACTTCAGGCTATAATGTTTGGCTGTCTTGGCGGTGGACTGGCGTGAGCTCATCCTCCCCGAGGCGGATTTATTAACAGTCTTTCACGCAAAAACGTTGCCGCCAATTGAAGTGGTAACGGTGGAAGTTACGGAGAAAACAATGAGTCTTAGCAATCACTTAGGGTTGCTGGGTCGCAAGGTGGGCATGATGCGCCTATTCACCGAAGAAGGGGACGCTGTCCCTGTGACGGTGGTTGACGTGTCAAATAACCGTGTGACTCAGGTGAAAACCCAAGCCAATGATGGCTACGTTGCCTTGCAGGTAACGTTCGGTTCGCGCAAAGCATCGCGCGTGACCAAGCCTGTTGCCGGGCACCTCGCCAAAGCGGGTGTTGAGGCGGGCGAAATCATCCAAGAATTCCGCACCACTGCCGATGTGGCTGCCCAATACCAGGCTGGCTCCGTTTTGGCTGTTGCTGGACTGTTCGCAGTCGGGCAAAAGGTCGATGTGCAGGGCACGAGCATCGGTAAGGGCTATGCCGGCACCATCAAGCGCCACAACATGAGTTCGCAGCGCGCGTCCCACGGTAACAGCCGTTCGCACAATGTGCCTGGCTCTATCGGTATGGCGCAAGATCCTGGGCGTGTGTTCCCCGGCAAGCGCATGACCGGCCATATGGGCGATGAGACCGTGACCACCCAGAACTTGGATGTGATCCGTGTCGACGAGGCGCGTCAGCTGCTCATGATTAAAGGTGCAATCCCCGGTTCGGCTGGTGGATTTGTGACCGTGCGACCCGCAGTGAAAGCTGCCGGCGCAGCGAAGAAAGGGGCGAAATGATGCAAATTGAACTCCTGAACGAACAAGGCCAAGCCACGGCTAAGTACGACGCTCCGGAAACCGTTTTCGGTCGCGCTTACAACGAAGACCTGGTGCACCAGGTTGTGGTCGCTTTCCAGGCCAATGCGCGTCAAGGTACGCGGGCCCAGAAAGACCGTGAGCAAGTCAAGCACTCGACCAAGAAGCCTTTTAAACAAAAAGGTACAGGGCGTGCGCGTGCAGGTATGACTTCCTCGCCCCTGTGGCGTGGAGGCGGTCGGATTTTCCCGAACATGCCTGACGAAAACTTCAGCCATAAGATCAACAAGAAGATGTACCGCGCTGGTATGGCTTCCATCCTCTCGCAGCTGGCCCGTGAAGGCCGTCTTGCGGTGGTTGACTCCTTGACTGTTGATTCGCCCAAAACCAAGCCGCTCGCGGCCCGTTTCAAGGCCATGAATCTGCAATCGGTGTTGGTGATTGCTGACCAAGTCGACGAAAACCTGTATTTGGCTTCGCGCAATCTGGTCAACATCTTGGTGGTGGAGCCGCGTTACGCCGATCCGGTCTCTTTGGTGCACTACCGCAAGGTTTTGGTGACCAAGGCTGCCATGGACCAACTCAAGGAGATGTTCGCATGAGCCACGGTTCACATCCCACAAAATTTGACGAAGGCCGCCTGATGCAGGTTCTGGTCGCACCCATCGTGTCTGAAAAAGCCACCATGATTGCTGAAAAGAACAACGTCGTGACCTTCAAAGTGCTGCAAGACTCTACGAAATATGAAATCAAGGCCGCTGTGGAATTGATGTTCAAGGTCGAAGTCCAAGGCGTTTCCGTAGTGAATACCAAGGGCAAAGCCAAGCGCTTTGGCAAATCGATGGGTCGCCGTGACAACGTGCGTAAGGCCTACGTGATGCTCAAGCCCGGACAAGAGCTCAACTTGGGCGGGGAGGCTGCGTAATCATGGCTGTCATTAAGATGAAACCCACCTCACCAGGCCGTCGTGGCGTGGTGAAAATTTCTCGCGACCATTTGTACAAAGGTGCGCCCCATGCGCCTTTGCTTGAGCCGCAGTTCCAAAAAGCGGGCCGTAATAACAACGGCCACATCACGACCCGTCATAAAGGCGGCGGTCACAAGCACCACTACCGTGTGGTCGACTTCCGTCGCATGAAGGATGGCATTCCCGGTAAGGTCGAGCGTATTGAGTATGACCCGAACCGTTCGGCCCATCTGGCACTGATTTGCTACGCCGATGGCGAGCGCACTTACATCATCGCACCGCGCGGTTTGGAAGTGGGCGCCACCATCATGAGTGGCTCCGAGGCGCCTATCCGTGTTGGTAACACCTTGCCAGTGCGCAACATCCCCGTGGGCTCGATCATTCATTGTGTCGAGTTGCAAGTCGGTGGCGGTGCGCAAATCATCCGCTCGGCGGGGACCTCAGCGACCTTGCTGGCCCGTGAAGGCACGTATGCGCAGGTTCGCCTGCGCTCTGGTGAAGTTCGCAAGATCCACATTGACTGCCGGGCCACGATTGGCCAGGTCGCTAATGAAGAGCATAGCCTGCGTCAACTCGGTAAAGCCGGTGTCAAGCGTTGGATGGGTATTCGCCCAACCGTGCGCGGTACCGTCATGAACCCAATTGACCACCCGCACGGTGGCGGCGAGGGCAAGACCGGCGAAGGCCGTCACCCTGTCGATCCATGGGGCAATTTGACCAAGGGTTACCGTACCCGCGCCAACAAGCGTACGCAGGTCATGATCGTCTCGCGTCGCAAGAAATAAGGGGTAGGTAAATGACTCGTTCACTCAAAAAAGGTCCCTTTGTGGATCACCACCTGGTCGCCAAGACGGAAAAAGCCGTGGCCACCAAGGATAAAAAGCCCATCAAGACATGGTCGCGTCGCTCCATGATCCTGCCCGATTTCATCGGCTTGACCATCGCGGTGCACAACGGCAAACAGCACGTGCCTGTCTACATCACTGACCAAATGGTCGGCCATAAGTTGGGAGAGTTCGCACTCACCCGTACTTTCAAGGGCCACCCTGCGGACAAAAAAGTCCAGAAGAAATAGGAGGCGACCATGGAAACTCGTGCAACCCTTCGCGGCGTGCGTTTGTCAGTTGACAAAGGCCGTCTGGTCGCGGACCTGATCCGCGGAAAAAAAGTGGACCAGGCGCTCAATATCCTGACCTTTACGCAGAAAAAAGCGGCCGGCATCATCAAAAAAGTGCTGGAGTCCGCTATTGCTAACGCAGAACACAATGACGGTGCAGACATCGACGAGTTAAAGGTGAAAACCATTTACGTTGAGCAAGGTGCCTCGCTGCGTCGCTTTACCGCCCGCGCCAAAGGTCGCGGTAACCAAATCCGCAAGCCCACGTGCCATGTGTACGTGACGGTCGGTAACTGATAAAGGCCTGGAAGATATGGGACAAAAAATCCACCCCACCGGTTTTCGGCTTTCGGTCAGCCGTAACTGGTCCTCTCGTTGGTATGCCAGCAACCGCGATTTCGCGGGCATGTTGGCTGAAGACATCAAGGTACGTGAGTACCTCAAGGCCAAGTTGAAAAACGCTTCGGTGTCGCGCATTCTGATCGAGCGTCCTGCCAAGAACGCTCGCATCACGATTTACTCCTCACGCCCTGGCGTGGTGATCGGTAAAAAAGGCGAGGACATCGAAAACCTCAAGCGCGATTTGGGCAAGCAGCTCGGCGTGCCGGTCGCAGTCAACATCGAAGAAGTGCGCAAGCCCGAAATCGATGCCAAACTGATTGCAGACAGCATCACGCAGCAGCTTGAAAAGCGCATCATGTTCCGCCGCGCTATGAAGCGTGCTATGCAAAACGCCATGCGTCTGGGTGCCTTGGGCATCAAGATCATGTCGGCTGGCCGTTTGAACGGTATCGAGATTGCCCGCACCGAGTGGTACCGCGAAGGCCGTGTGCCACTGCATACCCTGCGCGCTGACATCGATTACGGCGTCTCGGAAGCCAAAACCACTTACGGCATTATTGGCGTGAAAGTTTGGGTCTATAAGGGCGACACCCTGGGCCGCAACGATCTGCCTGCTGCTGTAGAGCCGCGTGCTGAAGAAGAGCGCCGTCCGCGTGGTCCACGCCGTGACGATCGTGGTGCAGGCCGTCCTGCTGCCGATCGTCCCGCGCCACGTGGTGCACGTCGTCCTATGGGCACCAATGCCGCGCCGTCTGACGGCAGCGACAAGCCGGCGGAAGCCGGTGGTGCTGAAGCCTCTAAACCCGCCGTTAAGCGCGTTCGCACAGTCGCCGCGCCAGCTGCAACAGCTGACGGCAAAGGAGAATAATTATGTTGCAACCCGCTCGTCGCAAATACCGCAAAGAGCAAAAAGGCCGTAACACCGGCATCGCTACCCGGGGCAGCTCGGTCGCGTTTGGTGATTTCGGTCTGAAGTGCACGGACCGTGGCCGCTTGACGGCCCGTCAAATCGAAGCTGCACGCCGTGCGATTTCGCGTCACGTCAAACGTGGTGGCCGTATCTGGATCCGCGTGTTTCCTGACAAGCCAATTTCCCAAAAGCCCGCTGAGGTGCGTATGGGTAACGGCAAGGGCAACCCCGAGTACTACGTTGCCGAGATCCAACCCGGCAAGATCGTGTTCGAGATTCTTGGGGTGTCCGAGACGCTGGCACGCGAGGCCTTCCGTTTGGCAGGCGCCAAGCTGCCATTGCGCACCACCTTTGTCAGCCGCATGGTTGGCCAGTAAGCAGGAGTATGAGCACCATGAAATCAACTGAACTGCGCAAAAAAGACATTGCTGGCCTGCAAACTGAAATCAAGGAGCTGCAACGCGCCCATTTCGGTCTGCGTATGCAAAAGGCGACCCAGCAAATTACCAATACCGCAACTTTGCGCATCGCGCGCCGTGACATCGCCCGTGCTAAGACCATTTTGGTTGAAAAGCAGAGCGCTGATAAATCCGCCACCTAAGGAGTAAGCCATGACGGAAGCTAAAAAATCCCTCAAGCGCACCTTGATTGGCAAGGTGGTCAGCGACAAGCGGTCCAAGACCGTGACGGTTCTGATTGAGCGCCGCGTAAAGCACGAGCTTTACGGAAAAATCGTTGGCAAGTCCAGCAAGTACCACGCCCATGACGAAAAAGGCGAGTACAAAATGGGCGACGTGATCGAAATCACCGAAAGCCGTCCGATTTCCAAAACCAAGAACTGGGTTGCGACCCGCTTGGTGCAAAAGGCAGCAGTGGTGTAAGCCATTGCAGCCCGGCGCTGCAAAAACTTTGAAAACGGCCCACAATCGTTGGGCCGTTTTCATTTTTAACCCCCAAACATTTAGGAGAGACCATGATTCAAGTTGGAGACACCCTGCCCGCAACGACGCTGATGGAGTTTCACGAGGTAGAAGCCGAGGGCTGCAGCATCGGCCCCAATCCGGTAGACGTGGCCAAAGCCACGGCCGGCAAAACCATCGCGCTGTTTGCGCTGCCTGGCGCCTTCACGCCCACCTGCTCTGCAAAGCACGTTCCTGGCTATGTGGAGCACTATGACGCGCTCAAAGCCGCTGGTGTCGATGAAATCTGGTGCCTGAGCGTGAATGACGCTTTCGTCATGGGCGCCTGGGCGCGTGACCAAAAAACAGGGACTAAAGTACGCATGTTGGCTGACGGCAGCGGTGATTTCGCTAAAGCCACTGGCCTGACCCTAGACCTGACCAGCCGGGGCATGGGCGTGCGCAGCAACCGTTATTCGATGCTGGTCAAAGACGGTAAGGTCGCCAGCCTCAATATCGAAGGCCCTGGCAAATTCGAGGTGAGTGACGCGGCTACTTTGCTGGCCCAAGCCAAAGCCTAATTGCCCGATTACCCCGGCTATTACAGCCGGGGTGCAGGTGCTGGCAGGTCCGCCCTACAAGTCGGCCTTTAGGTAATGGGCGCCCGCCATGGGGTTGAAGTAATAGGGCGGAATTTCTTCGAAGCCCAGGTCTTCATAAAGTGCCCGGGCCGCTTCCATGCTGGAAAGTGCATCCAATAGCATGCAGCTATAGCCTTGCATGCGTGCGAAGTCCATTTGGGCTTCGGCCAGGCGCCGTCCCAGGCCCATGCCCCGAAACCGGGGCCGCACATACAGGCGACGCATTTCGCAGGCGTTGCTGTAATCGACGGCGTCCAAAGGCAAGACGCCACAGCAGGCCAGCACCTGGCTTTCGCTAACGGCCAGCAGCATTTGACCGCGCGGTGCAGCATAAACGCCCGGCAGCGTGGCCAGTTCGGTATCAAAATCGGTCAGGTATTGCGGCGTGGCCAGTGACTGCGCATACTCGGTAAGGATGTCGCGTGCGGCCTCGAGCTCGCGCGCCGTTGCGGGGCAAATCAGCGAAACCGAGGGCTCGTGCGCAGAGGCGGGCATCGTCATCGTGCAGGTTGAGGGCTATCAAGGCGCAGACGCTCTCCGGAGCGCCTGCAGGCGTGAAGCATAACGCCTGCGCCATACCGGCCGCTGCCGTTACCATGGCGCTCGGGGTGCGCAGCACTTTTATGGCCAACAAAGGAATTCATGCAAATAGACGCGGAACAGGCGGCGAACCCCGTGCTCACTCGGTGGCTGGGGTATGGCGCAAGTTGCCTGGCGCCCGCGCTGATGTTGGCCGCAGCGGCCTGTAGCCCTAGCCTGAACTGGCGCAATGCCACGCTGGACGGATTGCGCTTTTCCTTGCCCTGCAAGCCGGACACGGCCGAACGGCCCGTGGTCCTGGACGGCCACAGCCTGAGCATGGCCATGGCCGGCTGCCAGGCCGACGGAGCGTTGTTTGCCGTCAGCCGTATCGCCCTTCCACCCGGCACTGAGGCGGCCCCTTTGCTGCTGCAGTGGCGGCAAGCGACGCTGGCACGCATGCAGGCCGGACCGGCCACCGAGCGCACTTTGCCCGCCTCGGCCCAGGGCAGCCCGGCCATGGTCATTTACGCAGCCAGCGGCCGCAACCCGCAGGGCGAGCCGGTGCAGGCGCAGCTGGTGTGGCTGCAAAGCGGCACCACCCTTTTTCACCTGGCTTTGTATGCGTCGCGCATTAGCGCGGAGATGCAGGAGCCGTTTTTGAGCGCCGTCCAGCTGCCATGAACCCAACTGCTTTTGAGCCTTTGCCGACCCGGCGCGCTGTCCGCTTGTTTTTGGCCTTTGCGCTGGCCTACTTCCTCTCGACGCTGATCCGGGCGATCACCGCGACTTTGGCGCCTACGCTGGTGCAGGAGTTCTCGTTGGGCGCTGGTGATTTGGGCTTGTTGGCGGGAGGCTACTTTTTTGGCTTTGCCCTGACGCAGCTGCCTTTGGGCCGCTGGCTCGACCGTTTGGGCCCCAAGCGGGTGTTGCTGGCATTTTTGGCGGTGGCGGTGCTCGCCTGCCTCGGTTTTGCAGCGGCCAGCAGTTTTGGCGGTTTGTTGGCTGCACGTACCCTGTGCGGCGTGGGCGTCAGCGCTTGCCTGATGGCGCCCCTGACCAGTTACCGCCGCTGGTATGCGCCTGCCATGCAAATGCGCGCCAACTCGTGGATGCTGATGACCGGTGCGCTGGGCATGGTCGCCTCTACCCTGCCGGTGCAGTGGCTTATGCCCCTGACCGGCTGGCGCTCCTTGTTTGTTGGACTGGGCATCTTGCTGCTGCTGTCGATGGCTTTGATCGCCTGGGCAGTGCCTGAATCGCCCGCGCAGGCGGCGCCGCTGGCCGAGGTGTCGCAGACGGCGCCCCCCCCTGATACGGGCTACGCCCAAGTCTGGCGCGACCCCTTTTTTCGCAGCCTGGCGCCCTCGGGCTTCGTGTGTTACGGCGGACTGGTCGCCGTGCAGACCCTGTGGGCCTCGCCCTGGATGGTCAAGGTAGCCGGCTACACCCAGGGCGAAGCGGCCCAAGGCATGTTTTGGCTCAATGTGGCCATGATGCTGTCGTACTTGGCCTGGGGTAGCGTCATGCCCTTGCTGGCACGCCGAGGGTATAGCGCCGTATTTTTGATGCGTTGGTACACGCCCGTCAGTTTGCTGGCGCTTGCAACCATCGCCTGGGCCGGCCCAGCGCTGGGCGCCTACAGTGCTTTGGCCTGGACGCTGTACTGCGTGAGCTGCACGGTGGGCACTTTGGCGCAGCCGGCCATTGGCATGGCATTTCCGGCGCACGTGGCCGGGCGGGCTTTGTCGGCCTTTAATTTGCTGATTTTTAGTGGCGTTTTCGCAGTGCAATGGGGCGTAGGCCTGGCCATTGATGCGCTGCAAGCCCAAGGCTGGACGCTAGTGGCTGCCTACCAGGGCGCCATCGGCCTGTATGGGCTGTGCTGTCTGGCGGCTTACCTGCATATGCTGCGGGCCAGGCCGCATAATTGACGCCTTCGCGCCTGCCACTACGCCTTTATGCCCAGCAGTATTTTGATCATCGCCCACGCGCCCCTGGCCGGGGCCTTGCGCGCCTGTGTGCTACACGTCTTTCCCGAGGTGCAAAGCCATTTGCACGCCTTGGATGTTCAAGCCAACGAGTCGCCCGAGGCCACGGTGGCCAGCGCCCGCATCCTGTTGGACCAGTGCCCGGACACCTCGGTTCTGGTGCTGACCGACGTGTTTGGCGCTACGCCCTGCAATGTGGCGCAAAAAGTGGTCGATGGCCTGAACACCAAACTGGTCGCCGGTGTCAACCTGCCTATGCTGCTGCGCACCGTCAACTACCGCCACGAAAGCCTCGATGCGCTGGTGACCCGGGCACTGGCCGGGGCATCGCAATCCATCATGCAGGTGGCAGTGGCGCCCCCTTTGAACCAAAACAAACGCAACCATGATCCAAGCGACCACGACCATCAACAATAAATTGGGTTTGCATGCCCGCGCGTCGGCCAAGTTCACCAAGCTGGCCGGTAGTTTTCCGTGCGAGGTCTGGATCAGCAAGGGCGAGCGGCGCGTAAATGCCAAAAGCATCATGGGCGTCATGATGCTGGCCGCCGGCATCGGCTCGCAAGTCAGCCTGGAGACCGAGGGTGAGCGCGCACAAGAGGCCATGGACGCGTTGCTTGCCATGATTGCCGACCGCTTCGGTGAAGGCGAATAGGCCCCAAGGACTGCGCCCCATGACTTTTTCCATCCACGGTCTGGCAGTATCGCGCGGTGTGGCTATCGGCCGCGCCGTGCTGGTGGCGTCTAGCCGCATGGATGTAGCGCACTATTTTGTGCAGCCCGAGCAGGTGCACGCCGAAATTGAGCGCGTGCGCGCCGGGCGCAACCAGGTGGTGCACGAACTGCAGCAATTGCAGCAAACCATCGCCACCATGAGCCCCAAAGACGCACCCCAGGAGCTCAGTGCCTTGCTCGATGTGCATTTGATGCTGCTGGACGACGCCGAGCTGGAGGCCGGTGTCAAGCGCTGGATTGTCGAGCGCCTGTACAACGCCGAATGGGCGCTGACCGCGCAGCTCGAAGTGATCGCCCGCAACTTTGACGAAATGCAGGATCCCTACTTGCGCGAGCGCAAGGCCGATCTGGAGCAAATCGTCGAGCGCGTTTTGCGCGCCATGCGCGGCGTCGCTTCGCCGGTAGTGGCCCCGCAGCGCAAAACGGCCAAGCCGGCGCAGCAAGATTTGCTGCTGGGCGATACCGTGGACGTGCCTTTGGTGCTGGTGGCGCATGACCTCTCGCCGGCGGACATGCTGCAGTTCAAGCAAAGCGTGTTTGTCGGCTTTATCACCGACGTGGGCGGTAAAACCTCGCACACCGCCATCGTGGCGCGCAGCATGGACATTCCGGCGGTGGTGGGCGCACGCACCTGCAGCCAGTTGGTGCGCCAGGATGACTGGGTCATCATTGACGGCGACGCGGGCGTGGTTATCGTCGACCCCTCACCCATCATCCTGGCCGAATACAGCTTTAAAAAACGCCAGCACGAGCTCGAACGTGGCCGCCTGGCGCGCTTACTGAACACCCCGGCGGTCACGCTCGATGGCGAAAGTGTCCAGCTTTTGGCCAATATCGAAATGCCCGAAGACGCACACAGCGCGCTGGCCGCTGGCGCCCTGGGCGTGGGCCTGTTTCGCAGCGAATTTTTGTTCATGGGCCGGCGCGGCCATTTGCCCGATGAAGAAGAGCAATTTGAGGCCTACAAGCGCGCTGTCCAGGACATGCAAGGCCTGCCCGTCACCATCCGCACCGTCGACGTGGGCGCTGACAAGCCGCTCAATGACAGCGTGCACGACGCCGCCCATCTCAACCCCGCGCTAGGCCTGCGCGCCATACGCTGGAGCCTGGCCGATCCGGCCATGTTTCTGACCCAGCTGCGCGCTATTTTGCGCGCCGCCGCGTTTGGGCAGGTGCACTTGCTCATCCCTATGCTGGCGCACCAGTCGGAAATTGAGCAAACCTTTGCCCATATTGCGCAGGCGCGTGCCATGCTCGATAGGCGCGGCCAAGCCTATGGGCCGATCCAGGTGGGGGCGATGATCGAGATTCCAGCCGCTGCACTGATGCTCAAGCGGTTTTTGAAGTATTTTGACTTTTTGTCTATCGGCACCAACGACCTGATCCAGTACACCCTGGCCATTGACCGTGCAGACGAGTTGGTCGCCCATTTGTACGACCCGCTGCATCCGGCGGTTTTGCAGTTGGTGGCCAGCACCATTGCCGAGTGTCGCAAGCAAGGCAAAGGCGTCAGTATTTGCGGCGAAATGGCTGGCGATATTGGCTTAACGCGCTTGTTATTGGGCCTGGGTTTGCGCAGTTTTTCCATGCACCCTGCACAAATCCTGGCTGTCAAACAAGAAATATTGCGCTCTGATACCAAGCGCCTTGCACCTTGGGCGCAAAGCGTGCTCGAGGCCGACAACCCCGCCGCGCTGGTCGCCGGTCGTGGGGGTTAAAGGCAGCTAGCGTGCTGCGTGAAATCAGGCTGGCCGTTGGTCGGTGCTCGGACGCTGCCACAGATTGATACCGCCTTCGATGGCGTGGCGGTCAATGGCGGCCAGCTCCTCGGGCGTAAATTGCAGTCGCTGGATACTTTCGGCCAACTCAATAATTTGCGCCGGCTTGCTTGCACCCACCAGCGCGCTGGTCACACGGTTCCCGCGCAGCACCCAGGCCAGAGCCATTTGCGCCAGGCTTTGGCCGCGCTGCTGCGCAATGCCTTGCAGTGCGCGTACATGTTCCAGGTTGCGCTCGCTCAGGTGCTCGGGACGCAGCGAGGCGCCGCCGGGCCGGTTGATGCGCGCATCGGCCGGAATGCCGTTCAGGTATTTACCGGTCAGCACGCCCTGGGCCAGCGGGCTAAAGGCGATGCAGCCCAGGCCCAAGTCGTCCAGGGTGTCGAGCAAGTCCTCCTCCACCCAGCGGTTGAGCAAGCTGTACGAGGGCTGGTGAATGAGCGTGCGCACTCCCAGGGCGGCCAGTATCGCCACCGCTTCACGGGTCTTTTTCGCGGAGTAGCTGCTGATGCCGATGTACAGCGCCTTGCCTTGTTGTACCGCACTGGCCAGCGCGCCGCAGGTTTCTTCTAATGGCGTATCGGGGTCAAAGCGGTGGCTGTAAAAAATGTCGACATAGTCCAGACCCATGCGTTGCAGGCTTTGGTCCAGACTGGCCAGCACGTATTTGCGCGAACCGCCGCCTTGCCCGTAAGGCCCCGGCCACATGTCCCAGCCCGCTTTGGTCGAGATCAGCAGCTCATCGCGGTAGGGCCGAAAGTCGCGCCGCAGGTGCTCGCCAAAATTGGTCTCCGCGCTGCCAAAGGGCGGGCCGTAGTTATTGGCCAGGTCAAAGTGCGTGATCCCCAGATCAAAGGCCGTGCGCAGCATCACACGCTGGGTTTGGAAAGCGGTGGTATCGCCAAAGTTATGCCACAAGCCCAAAGACAAGGCGGGCAGCTTGAGCCCGCTGCGCCCGCAGGTGCGGTAGGGCATGCGCCCGTCGTAGCGCTCGGCGTCGGCCTGGTAGGTCATGCGCAGCGACCCGCTTAGTTGGCAAACGCCGCGATACCGGTCATCGCGCGTCCCAAAATCAGGGCGTGGATATCGTGCGTACCTTCGTAGGTGTTGACCACTTCCAGATTCACCAGGTGGCGCGCCACACCGAATTCGTCGCTGATGCCGTTGCCGCCCATCATGTCGCGCGCCAGGCGGGCGATGTCCAGCGCCTTGCCGCAGGAATTGCGCTTGAGGATGGAGGTCACCTCCACGCTGGCCGTGCCTTCGTCCTTCATGCGGCCTAGGCGCAGACAGCCTTGTAGGCCCAAGGCGATTTCGGTTTGCATATCCGCTAGTTTTTTCTGGATCAGTTGGTTGGCCGCCAGCGGGCGGCCAAACTGCTGGCGATCCAGCGTGTATTGGCGGGCGCGGTGCCAGCAGTCTTCGGCCGCGCCCAAAGCGCCCCAGGCGATGCCGTAGCGCGCGCTGTTCAAGCAGGTAAACGGGCCTTTGAGGCCGCGCACCTCGGGGAAGGCGTTTTCCTCCGGGCAGAACACGCCGTCCATCACGATTTCGCCGGTGATGCTGGCGCGCAAACCCACTTTGCCGTGGATCGCTGGCGCTGAAAGCCCCGCCATGCCTTTCTCCAAAACAAAGCCGCGAATCGGGCCCACCGCGCCGCTCTCGCTCACTTCTTTGGCCCAGACCACAAACACGTCGGCAATCGGGCTGTTGCTAATCCACATTTTGGCGCCGCTGAGTTGGTAGCCGCCTGCAACTTTTTGCGCGCGCGTCACCATGCTTTGCGGGTCCGAGCCATGGTTGGGTTCGGTCAGGCCAAAGCAACCGATCAAAGCGCCGGTCGCCAGCTTGGGCAGGTATTTTTGGCGCTGCGCCTCGGTGCCGAATTCAAAAATCGGCAGCATGACCAGCGAGCTTTGCACACTCATCATGGAGCGGTAGCCGCTGTCCACACGCTCCACTTCGCGGGCGATCAGGCCATAGGCTACGTAATTGAGCGCAGGGCCGCCATAGGCTTCAGGAATCGTCGGCCCCAGCAGGCCCAGCTCGCCCATTTCGCGGAAGATGGCCGGGTCTGTGGTTTCATGCCGAAAAGCCTGTGTTACCCGGCTTTGCAGCTTGTCCTGGCAATAGGCGGCGGCCGCGTCGCGCACCATGCGCTCGTCATCGCTGAGTTGGGCGTCCAGTAAAAAAGGGTCTTGCCAAAGAAAAGTGGCCTGTGCCATAAGAACTCCAAAAATGATGGCTCGATTATCCCTTGCACGCCTATTGCAGGCTGATCTTGCCGTACCAGGCCGTGGCCTGGCTGTGGGTGTTGTCGCTGTCGGTCATGATGCCGATGCCCACCAAGGCGCCAGGTTCCTCGCCAAAGGCGGCCCGGTAGTCGGCCCGCACATCGCGCAAGTAGTGGCGCCATTGCTTGAGGCCATGGGGCCCGGACTCCACCACAATTTTGCGGATCCGGTCGGTGCGGGCGTTATGGATCACACTGTCGGTCGGGCGCTTATTGCACCAAACATACATCAGCGTGGCGTAGGGCATTTCTTCACCGGTGACCAGGCGGCTGAGCTCGCTCAATGCGCTGTCTTTGGCTGAAAACCGGCTGCGGTCGCCCTCAAAAGCCAGCACCAGGCGCACCGGCGAATCGTCGCCATGGCGGGTAGCCATGTCCGCCGCATCAATCAGCGCCGGCACATGCCAAGAAAAACGGATACGCCCCAGGTCTTTGGCGGCGATATGCACAGGCGTGCGCACCATACTGGCAGAGTCGTCAGCGCGCGCCCGCAAGGCCAAACGGGCACCGTGCTGGTCTGCGGGGGCCTGGGCGTCCAGCTGGTAATCCGTGGCCGTTTTTCCGGGCAAATGCAGCGCCTGCCATTGGCTGAGGTCCAGCACGTTCCAGGCGGGGGTCGCGCTGTTTTGCGCCATGGGGGCTGGAGCCGTCGCGCAAGCGCTAAGGAATGCGACAAGCGTAGCGCTGGCCCCCCAAGCAAGCACCCGCTGCACAGCGGTCTGGGCAAACAGGCGTGAAGGATCGGCTTGCGAAGCTTGGGGCACGTGCGGGCAGTTCGGTTGTAGGTGGGGCCAACAGGGAAACTGCGCGCATTGTGCCTGAGCGCGGTGACCGCTGTAAGGCCCTAGGACAACGGCAGGCGCAGACTCAAGCCCAATAGCCAGTTGCGCGGCAGACCGGGCTCGTAGTATTGCAAAGTGGCGTTTTGGTTGACGATGACCGAGCCGACATAGCGCTCGTCCGTCAGGTTGTTGATGCGGCCGTAGACGGTCAGCGTGCCTTTGTCCACCGCCCATCGCTGCTGTAGCGCCATATTGAAGACGGTATGCCCATCGGCTGAGGCGGTGTTGGCGTCATTGGCATAAATGCGCCCGGCCTGCACCAGTTCCAACGCTGCGCGGGCGCCCGTGGCGCCCAGGGCGTTTTCCCAGGCCAATTCAGAGAATACGGTAGTTTGTGGAATACCCGGCAGCTTGTTACCCGCCTGCAAGGTGCTGCCCGCAACGGTGGTGGCGTACTGGGCGTCAATGGCGGCGGCCGACAGGCGCAGGCTGATCAGCGGGTGCAGCCAGGTGCTGGCACTGAGCTCCCAGCCACTGCGCGTGGTGTTGGGGGCATTTTTATAGGATGACTGGCCGGCGCTGGTGGTGTCCACCATGATTTCATTGCTGGTGCTGATTTGGTAGAGAGCCAGATCAAGCCGGGTTTGTGGCGCCGGCGTCCACTTGGTGCCCAGCTCGTAGTGCTGGCTGTTGGACGCATTGAGGTTGGTGTTGAAGCTGCCTCTCACTGCGGCGGGCGCCGTGCTGACGGTGGAATAGGCCACTTCGGCCAGCGTTGGGCTTTCAAAGCCTTGTCCGTAATTGGCGTACACATTAAGCGTGTTGGCTGCGTGCCACGTCAGGCCAAGCACCGGGTTGGTCGCGCTGTAGTTGATAGCGCCTGAGCCATCCCCGTCTTGCAGGTACAGATCGGTGCTGCGCAGGGACACATTGCTCCAGCGCAGGCCACCGGTCAGTGAGAGGTATTCCCCCAGGTGTGCCGTGGCTTGCACAAAGGCATCACTGTTTTGCGCCTGGTTGTCTTCATTGCGTGTGACGGGGTCGCTGGTTTTTTGGCCACCGCTGGCTTTGCCGGCCTGGCGGCGCTCCACCGAGCGGTCAAATTCGTAGCCGGCCGCCCATTGCAGCGGTGTGTCGTTCCACAGACTGCGTGCGTTGTATTGGGCGCCGATGCCGTAATACGCGCGGCCCAGCCCGACCCACCCGCCTGTGGGTGCGCTGGCGCTGGCCACTTGGTATTGCAGGTTATCGCGGGTGCCGTAGTACGCGCGGGTGCTCAGGCTGTGATCCGCGTCCAAACGGTAGTTGACCGAAGTGCCCCACTGGTTTTGCAACACCACTTTGCGGGTTTGGTAACTCAGGGCGCCTGTGCCGGCTGCCCAGGGGTCACTGAGCTGCTCCTTTTTCAGACCTAAGGCGTCTTGCGCTAGCGGCATGTCAAACTGGTTAAACACCATGTGTACACGGGTTTGCGCGTTGGCATCAAAGCGCACGCTGGTGTTGAACTGGCGGCGCTCGGCGGCGCTGTTGGCCCGGTAGCCATCGCTGGAGAAGGTGGCGTAGTCGGCCACGATGCCTGCGTTGCCCGCGGTGCCTGCCAACTGGTAGTCGGCGCGGCGCAAGCCGTAGGCGCCGGTGAAGTATTGGTAATTGGCCGTGGTTTCGGCAGGCGCGTCTTGGGTGAAGGCCGAAATAACGCCGCCCGAGGAATTGCCATACAGCAGAGCCAAGGGTCCGCGCAAAACTTCGATGCGCTCGGTCGAGGTCAGGCTGATGGACGACGATTGACCCTGTCCGTCCGGCGTGGTGGCGGGAATGTCATCAATGAGCAAGCGGATGCCACGGATGCCAAAAGCCGCACGGGAACCAAAGCCCCGGATGGACACTTGCAAGTCCTGTGCGTAGTTTTGCCGCTCCAAAATCGTCAGGCCCGGCACCCTGACCAGCGCTTCAGACAGATTGACCTGGGCCCCAGCGCCGGCGATCGCCTCGCGCCCCACGGTTTGGACCGCCGCCGGCGCGTCAAAACTGCGCATTTCGGCGCGCGAAGCACTCACGATCACTTCTTCAAGTACCTGCGCCCGCGCGGGCACCAGCGCAAGCGCCGTCAAGGACATGAAACAAATGCGCAGCGTGGCGCCGGATCGGGGTGGCATGTGGGTTGACTCCAAGGGGCAGGGCGCTGCCCAGGGTCTGTAGCCCCAGGCTGCACTGTGGGACCAGATTGTGTCTGAGGGTCCTCGCCCTGGACAATGAAATTTTTTTCAATCAAGCAGTGAAGAAATAGACGGACCATTCGGGGCAAATTTGAGGGTTTTCACTATGGAAGAAATCCCCCTAAAAATTAAAGTGGCTTCACGCGCTGCCTGATGTGGCTTTTCACACGGGGTTAGGCGCTGCCAGCCCGCAGCGTGCAGGCCTGGCTTCTTTGAACGATGGAGACAACATGAGCTATTCACTGCGCAACACCTTGCGCCGCACGGCCACTTGCTTGGCGATCGGCGCGGCTTTTTCGGTCGGACTAGGAACCGCATTTGCAGCGGGCGACGACGTCAATTTGGAAAAACTCGGCGCTTTTAAGAAGACCGACACCCCTGGAACCCTGGTCAAAGTGCCCCAGGGCGGCAAATATGCCGAGAACCTGACCAAGATGCTCAAAGAAATCCGCATGCCCGAGGGTTTCAAGATAGAGCTCTTTGCCATTGTTCCGGATGCACGTGGCATTGCCGTGAGCCGCAATACGGCCGCCGTCTGGGTCGGCACCCGCAAGAGCAAGGTCTACTACGCTAATGACCGCGACATGGACAACGTGGCCGATACGGTCGAGGAATTCAGCCCCAGCGTCAAATTTGACGTGCCCGCCGGTGTTTGCTACTCGCCCGACGGCTTTTTGTTTGTGGCCGAGCGCAACCGCGTGATGATGTTCCCCGCTGCGGAATACTTCACCGAAACTTCCGACACTGTGGCGGTGCCTATCGTCAAGCAAGGCGATCTGATCCCCGCCGAGGAAGAGTCTTATAACCATACCGCGCGCTCGTGCGTGATTGGGCCGGACAATCGCATCTACATCACTTTGGGCCAGCCCTTTAATGTCACGCCGCCCGAGAAAGTGGATCTGTACCGCAAAGTGGGTATCGGTGGCGTAGTCAGCTTCAACCGCGACGGTGGCGACCGCAAGGTGGTGCTCACCGGCCTGCGTAACTCATCGGGCCTGGCCTTTAACACCAAGGACAATTCCTTGTGGTGGACGGATAACCAAGTGGACGGCATGGGCGATGAAACCCCCCCGGGTGAGCTCAACAAAGTGCCCGTCGGTGCCGATGGCAAACTGGTCCACGGCCTGTGGTACGGCCACCCCTACTACGGTGGCGGCGATGTGCGCACCGACGACTACAAGGGCAAGACTGTCCCCAAAGAGTTGGCTGACAAGTACGTCAAGCCCCAGGTCGAAATGGTGGCCCACGCTGCTGACTTGGGCATGATGTTCTACACCGGCAAGCAATTCCCGGCCAAGTACAAAAACGCCATCTTCAGCGCCCAGCACGGCTCTTGGAATGCGGTCAAGCCCCGTGGCGCGCGCATCATGGTGACCTACCTGGACGACAAGGGCAATGCAGTCAAGACAGAGCCCTTTGCCGAAGGCTGGATGAACGCCGACGGCGTCTACCTGGGCCGCCCTGTGGATGTGCAGCAGTACATCGACGGATCGATCCTGGTGTCTGACGACAAGGCTGGTGCGGTGTACCGCATCTCCTACCAGAAGTAAATTTCTGACCAACAGCGGGCTGGGCTGCGTGCCTGGCCCGCTTTTTTGTGCCCGTTGTTCCCTCTCATTTTTTGATGCATGTTATGAAGCTTTTGATTTCCTTGGCACTTGCGGCCGCGACCTTCAGCCTCCCGGCCTGGGCAGGGGACGCCGACGCCGGCAAAGCCAAAGCGGCGCCTTGTTCCACCTGCCACGGTGCCAAAGGTATTTCCACTCTCAACGAAGCTCCCAACCTGGCTGGGCAACCCGAGATTTACCTGATCGAGCAGTTGCGCGCCTACCGCAGCGGCAAACGGCAAAACGAGATCATGGCCATCATGGCCAAGCCCTTGAGCAATACTGACATCGAGGACTTGGCCGCTTGGTACTCGTCCATCAAGATCGAGCTTAAATAAGCGAGCCCCGCTCAGGCCCGCGTGGGCAGCCAGCTTCCCAAGGCAAACACCGAGTTGGGTGCATTGGGTTTGGGTAATGCGGGCGCCACTTTTTTAACCAAGCTCTTCTTGGGCGCGCTGCGCTCTTGCACTGCAAAACCCTTGGCCTTTTGCTGCAGCGCCAGGCTGTGCAGGCTGATGTTCTTCATGTGCTCCAACAATGCACTGTGCAGTTGCTCCCACAGTGCCTCGGTCATATCTTCTTGGCCACGCTGGGCGCGCGTTGGGCCCTCTTCGATGGCCATCACGATGTCGGCTACCGAAATCGTGTCGCCCCGAAAACCCAGTGCATAGCCGCCACCGGGCCCGCGTGTACTTTCAACCAGCCCGTGCTGACGCAGCTTGGCAAAGACTTGCTCCAGATAAGACAGCGAAATGCCGTGGCGCAGGGCCAAATCGCTGAGCGGCACCGGTTGCCCGGGTGTGCGCAGTGCCAAGTCCACCATGGCATTGATGGCAAAACGGCCGCGGGTACTCAATCGCATAAGAACTCCTTAGGGTTAACGCACAGAGGTGCTAGGCGAAATGTAGGTGGTCTAATACATCGTGTAAATTCGTATTTTTTCAATATTTACTTCGAATAAATCGAAGTAAATGCTGCCTAGCTGCAACGCAGACGTATCCGACAAGGAAAATTCCTGATGAATTTCAAGCACTTGTATTACTTTTGGGTGGCCGCCAAGTCCGGCGGCGTGATGCGGGCGGGCGAGCAATTGCACACCACGCCGCAAACGCTCTCGGGCCAGATCCACCTGCTGGAGGACTGGCTGGGCCGCAAACTTTTTAAGAAAAACGGGCGCTCCTTGGAGCTGACCGAGCACGGCCGCCTGGCGCTGGGCTATGCCGATCAAATCTTCACCTTGGGCAACGAGTTAGAGACGGCGGTGCGCCAGGCCCATGGCGGTACGCAGGTGCTGGAGTTTCGGGTGGGCGTGGCCGACTCGGTGAATAAATCGGTAGCCTACCGGCTCTTGGAGCCTGCTTTGTCTCTGGCCACGCCTGTGCGCATGGTGTGTAGCGAGGGCAAGTTTTCTGAACTCTTGTCCCAACTGGCCCTCAATCGCCTGGACCTGGTGATTGCCGACGCGCCTATGTCGCGCCGTGTCAATGTGCGTGCCTTTAACCATGCATTGGGCCGCAGCAGCATGTCTTTTCTGTGCACGCCGCAGGTCGCCGCCCAATTGCGCGGGCCCTTTCCGGCCTGCCTGAATGGCGCGCCGCTGCTGATTCAGGGCGCCCAGGCTTCGGTGCGTCCGCAGTTGGAGGCCTGGCTGACGCGGCATAACATCACCGCGCGCATCGTTGGTGAGTTTGACGACGGCGCCCTGATGACTGCCTTTGGTCGCGAAGGCCGAGGCGTATTTATCGTCCCGCGCGTGATGGAGCAAGAAACCATGGACCAGTGCGCCGTCCAATGCGTTGGCCGCAGCGAGGAGCTGGTAGAAGAGTTTTACGCCGTTTCCGTGGAGCGGCGCATCAGCCACCCCTGCGTGCTGGCCATTACCGATGCGGCGCGTGGTCAGCTGTTTGGCTGAGCTGGCGCCCCGGGTTTCCCTTGCGTGCAACCTATACTGAGCCGGTGAACCTTACCCCTACGCGAGCGTTCCTGTGAGCGCCTCGGATCCCACCCTCTTGCGCCGTGCCCGCGGGGTGCGTAGCGCATTGTGCAGGCGCCTGGCACTGCGCGCGCGCCGCTTGCCGCCGGTATGGCGGGGCATGCTATGGATTGCCGCCAGCGGCATCGTTTTTTCGCTGCTCAACACGATTGTGCGCAGCATTACGCTGACCTTGGATCCGTTTGAGGCGCAGTTCTTACGCTACTTTTTTGGCACTTTGGCGGTCTTACCGCTGGTGCTGCGTGGGGGGCTGGCCGCGTACCGCCCGGTGCACATGATGGGCCAGTGGTGGCGTGGCGCCTTGCACACCGTGGGCCTGATGTTTTGGTTTACCGCCTTGCCGCGCATCGGGCTGGCCGATATGACGGCTATTGGTTTTACCGGCCCTATTTTCATCATGCTGGGCGCTGCCTGGTTTCTGGGCGAAAAAATGCACGCTGACCGCTGGATCGCAGCTCTGGTCGGGTTTGCCGGGGTGATGGTGGTGGTCGGTCCCAATTTATCGACCGATGGAGGTTGGTACTTCCTCATCATGCTGGCGTCCTCGCCACTGTTTGCTGCCTCTTTTTTGGTGACCAAAAGCCTCACGCGCACCGAAACCTCGGGCGTCATTGTGCTGTGGCAGGCCATTTCGGTGACGGTGCTGAGCCTGCCTTTGGGCCTTTTGCATTGGAGCGACCCTACGCCAATGCAGTGGCTGGGATTCTTGATTGCCGGCATATTGGGCTCCACGGCCCATTACATGCTGACCCGCGGCTTTCGGGTGGCCGATATTTCGGCCACCCAGTCACTGCGTTTTCTGGATCTGCTCTGGGCCTCGCTGATGGGTTGGCTCGCCTTTGGCGACGTGCCCAGCCACTCCACCCTGGTGGGCGCCACCGTCATCCTGGCCTCTACGGTCTGGATTGCGCAGCGTGAGCGTGGCCGATAAGGCGCGCTAGCCCACCACTTGGTAATACAAGTTTTGTGGGTGTTTGGCTTGTGCGAAAAACACCCAGCGCTCGGCGATCAGCGCGGGGGCTTGCAGCCATGCAGCCCACAGCCAAGGCCAGGTGCTGGTGCTGGTGCTGCTCAGCGCGCACAGTTGTAGTCCCAAAGGCAACACGAACAAGCCCAAAATAAAGGCCCAGCGCACATTGCGCAAAGCGAATTGGCTGCTGCCGTGAAAAAACTCACGGGTGTTGAAGGCGCCAGCAGACATGCCCATGGATTTTTGTACCAGGCGCGTGGCCTGGATGCCGGTAGCCGATTGCAGTGTGGAGGCAGGGCGCAAACTTTTGTTACGACGCAGACTGCTCCAGCGCACTATGGCCGCTACGAACGTAGCCGCAGTGGTCCAGGGCGCCAGTGCGCCGAGCAATACCGCTTGTCCGTTCGATGCCGCCAGCGCGCAGGCCAGCACAGTGCCAGAGGCCAAGCCGATGAGGATGAAATTAGCCACCGTGCTCCAGTGCGCCCATTCCTGGATAAAGCGCAGGCAGGCGTAAATCATGGCGGTGCAGTACCAAAGCAGCAGCGCGCCCAGCACGACCAGCCAGGGCAGTGCATAGGCCAGCGCGCCGTCCGCTCCGGTGTAGAGCACCAGCCACCACAACGCTGCCAGTGCGATATACGCTGGCAGCACAATCACCTCGCGCGACATCCAGGAGGTGCGCCACATCAGCGCCGCCCGCCAGGCACGCAGCTTGTGGCCCAAGTGCAAAAACGACGAGGCCAATCCCGCCACCAGCAGCACCAAGCCCAACGCTATCGTTTGCAGCACAAAACCACCTTCCATCGCCACGCCAGCGATCTGCGCCAGCGCCAGCGCGACCAGCAGCCCTTGGGCTGCGCCTGCCAGCGTCGTGAAAAACAAAATAGAAAAAGCCGGATGCATGGCGCTTACTCCTTGCCCGTGGGCAATGTGGGCGACGAAGCTGCCGCCGTAATGCGGCGTGGCAAATAGTGGTTGGCAGGCTGCGTGTCCCACTCGGGCATCAGTTGGTAGCCGCCGCGCTCGGCAATCGCTTTGCTCACCACGCTGTCGGGGTCTTTGATGTCGCCAAACAAGCGCGCATTGGTCGGGCAGGCTTGCACGCACGCGGGTTGGCGGTCTGCCTCGGGCAGCAGCGGGTCGTGCACCCGGTCCACGCACAGCGTGCATTTGGTCATGACCTGGCGTTCTTCATCCAATTCGCGCGCGCCGTAGGGGCAAGCCCAGGCGCAGTATTTGCAGCCTATGCATTTGTCGTAGTCCACCAGCACGATGCCGTCCTCGGCACGCTTGTAGCTCGCGCCCGTGGGGCAGACCGGCACGCAAGGCGGGTCTTCGCAATGCAAGCAACTTTTGGGAAAGTGGATGGTGTCGGTGGCGGGAAATTCACCGGCCTCATAGGTTTGCACGCGGTTGAAAAATGTACCCGTCGGGTTAGCGCCATAGGCGTTCAGATCGGCCAGCGGCCCGGCGCTGCCCGAGGTGTTCCATTGCTTGCAAGAGGTCACGCAGGCCTGGCAGCCCACGCACACATTCAGGTCAATCACCAACGCCAGTTGCTTGGCCAAGGTTTCGCCTTGCCGGGCGCGCACCCGTGCTGGTGGCGATGTGTCTTGCGCCGCGCCACCCGCGCCTTCGGTCAGCTGCGATTGCAAAAGTTCTTTGAGCCACTGGATCATGATTTTTTGCCTCCTGCGAAATAGCGCAGCACCTGCGCCGCTTTGCCCACCACGCCGGGCACGGCGGGCATGCTGTCCATTTGCGGAAAGGTTTCGCCTGCTTCATCGGGCGAGGCCGGGCGTATGCGCACGCGCACGTCGTACCAACCCGCTTGGCCGGTGATCGGGTCCGAGTTGCTCACCATGCCACTAGACGTGCCGCGCATGGGCAGTTCTTCGGAAATCAAGTGGTTGAGTAAAAAGCCTTTGCGCGCTTCGTCCGAGCCGGGCGCCAACTGCCAGGCGCCGTCGGCTTTGCCAATCGCATTCCAAGTCCACACCGTGCCGGGTTCCACCGCTTCGCTGTGGCGCACCATGCAGCGCACTTTTCCCCATTGGCTTTCCACCCAGGCCCAGCCGCCATCCGCTATGCCGGCTGCCAGTGCGGTGCGCGGATTCACGTTAAGGTAGTTGTGGCTGTGCATCTGGCGCAACCACGCGTTTTGCGAATCCCAGGAGTGGTACATGGCCATGGGCCGCTGGGTGATGGCGTTGAGCGGGTAGCTGCCCAGGTCGGTGGCCGCGTCTTCGAGGGGCGCGTACCAAAAGGGCAGCGGGTCGAAATAGGTGTCTATGCGTTCACGCAGATGTTCGGGCGGCTGGCGGCCTTCTGTCTTGCCTTGGGCGGCTAAGCGAAAGGCCTGCAAGGTGTCGGAGTAAATCGCCAATTGCACCGGATCGTTCTTTTGGCGCCAGCCTTTTTCTTTCGCAAAGTCCAGGTACTCGCGGTTCCAGTTGCGCATGTAGTGCATGGTCTTTGGCATGTGGTACTGGAACACGCAGTTGTTTTGCTCGTACGCTTCCCACTGCTTGGGGTTGGGCTCGCCGCGCAAATGCTCGTCGCCGTTTTTGCCGCGCCAGCCCATCAAAAAACCTATACCCGGCTGCGGCTGAAAGTTCACCACAAAGTCCGGATAGCCCGTGAACTTGCGTCCACCTTCTGCCGTGGTGAAAGCCGGAAACTTCAAGCGTCCGGCCAGCTCAATCAACACCTCCTGAAAAGGTTTGCATTCACCCAGCGGCTTGACCACTGGCACGCGCACCGAATCCACCGGCCCGTCAAACTCAGAAATAGGGCGGTCTAGCATGCCCATCACATCGTGGCGTTCCAAATACGTGGTGTCAGGTAGCACCAAATCGGCAAAGGCCACGGTCTCGCTTTGGAAAGCATCGCAGACCACCACAAAGGGAATCATGAACTCGCCCTGCTCGTCTTTGCGGTTGAGCATCTCGCGAATCGCCATGGTGTTCATGGTGCTGTTCCAGGCCATATTGGCCATGAACATGAGCAGCGTGTCGATGCGGTAAGGGTCGCCACGCGTGGCATTGGTGATCACGTTGTGCATCATGCCGTGCGCCGACAGCGGATGCTCCCAGGAGAAGGCGTGGTCGATGCGTATGGGCGACCCATCCGGGTTGATGGCTAGCTCATCGGGGTGCGCCGGGAATCCCAGCGGCGCCGCGTTGAGCGGCGTGTTGGGCTGGATCATCTCGGGCGAATTGAAGGCGCGGTAATTGGGCACGATGTGGCGCGGGTAGGGCGCTTTGTGCCGAAAGCCGCCGGGTGCGTCGATGGTGCCCAGCACGCTCATCAGCACCGCCAAGGCACGCACCGTCTGAAAGCCGTTGGAATGCGCCGCCAGGCCGCGCATGGCATGAAACGCCAGAGGTCGCGCTTGCGTAGTCGGGTGTAGCTTGCCCCAGGCATCGGTCCAGGGGATGGGCAATTCAAACGCTTGCTGGAGGGCCGCATGCCCCATTTCTTGCGCCAGTGCCACGATGCGCTCGGCGGCGATGCCGGTAATCGCTGCGGCCCACTCGGGCGTGCAGCTAGCCACACGATCGCGCAGCAACTGAAACGAGGGCGCTACCCGCGTGCCGTCGGCCAGCGTGTAGTGCCCCTCTAGGGCCGGGTCGCAGCCGTCGGCAATGCCTTCGGGGTAGGCGTTGAGCACTTGCCCGCTGGCCTTGTCAAAAATCAGTTTGTTGTGGGGGTTGCGGCCATCGCCGGGTGGGCCTTTTTCCGGGTTGGGGTCAAAGGCAAACAAGCCTTCGCGTGCGCCTTCGTCTAGCACGACCAATTGCGGTGCATTGGTAAAGCGCTTTAAGAAGGCATGGTCCAGCGTGTCAGTGCGAATCAGCTCATGCAAGAGCGCCATCAAGAGCGCGCCGTCGGTGCCGGGCTTGATGGGAATCCACTCATCGGCAATCGCAGAGTAGCCGGTACGCACCGGGTTGATGGAGATAAAGCGTCCGCCCTCGCGCTTGAATTTGGAGATCGCAATCTTCATGGGATTGCTGTGGTGGTCTTCGGCGGTGCCTATCATCACAAACACTTTGGCGCGCTCCAGATCCGGCCCGCCAAATTCCCAGAAGCTTCCGCCCACGCTGTAAATCATGCCCGCCGCCATATTGACCGAGCAAAAGCCGCCGTGCGCTGCGTAGTTGGGCGTGCCGAACTGGCGGGCGAATAAACCGGTCAGGGCCTGCATTTGGTCGCGGCCTGTAAACAGCGCGAATTTCTTGGGGTCGGTCGCGCGGATATGCGCCAGGCGCGTGGTCAAGAGCTCGTAGGCGCGCTCCCAGCTGATGGCTTCAAACTCGGCAGCACCGCGCGCGCTGCCTGCTTTGCGCAGGAGCGGTTGCGTGAGGCGCGCAGGCGACTTTTGCTTCATGATGCCCGAAGCGCCCTTGGCGCAAATCACGCCTTGGTTCAGCGGGTGGTTCGGGTTGCCATCGATATAGCGCACCTCAGGGCCGTCTTCACCTTCGCGCAAATGCACGCGTATGCCGCATCGGCAGGCGCACATATAGCAGGTGGTGCATTTGACGGTGGTCTCATCGACCGGTGTGGGTGCCTCGAGCGGCTGGTGCAGGGGCTCGGAGGACAAAAATTTAAACATGGTGCTTGTCTCTTTTTGTTATCGGGTTTGCGTTTGCCGCATGCTTGGAAGACGGTGCTAGCCCGGCGCAGCCGCGAGTACCGCCAGTGCGACCGAGGCCATGCGCGATTGCAGCGAATCGGCACGCGAGGTGAGCACGATAGGCACGCGCGCGCCCAGCACCAATCCCGCGCAGTCGCCACCGCCCACATAGTTAAAACTCTTGTACAGCATATTGCCGGCGTTGAGGTCGGGCATGAGGAGCAGGTCCGCATCACCGGCTACTTGCGATTCGATTTTTTTGATGCGTGCAGCCTCAGCAGAAAACGCATTGTCAAAACCAAACGGCCCTTCCACGATGGCACCTGGCCAAACACCTGTGCGCGCCATCTCCACCAAAGCCTGTGCATCGAGCGTGGCAGGAATGGAGGGGTTCACCACCTCTACGGCGGCCACGATGCCGATCTTGGGCTGCGAGATACCGAGCTTGTGCAGCAAGGCCACGGCATTGCCCACAATGTCTTTTTTAGTTTTCAGATCCGGCGCGATATTCACCACGCAATCGGCCAGCGCCAAGAGCTTGTGGTAGCGCGGTAGGTCAAACACAAAAGCGTGGCTAATACGGCTGCTACCGCGCAAGCCGGTCTCCTTGTTCACGACGGCGGCCATCAGCTCGTCCGTATGCAGCGAGCCTTTCATCAAGGCGCGCACATCGCCACTGCGCGCCAATGTGCAGGCGTGCAATGCCGCGTCCGGCGCCGCGTTCCCGCTGTCTATCAGTTCGAAATCACGCACATCCACTTGCGCCGCATCCGCCGCAGCGGCAATCCGCGAGGCCGGGCCGATCAGCAGCGGGCGCGCCATGCCACTGTCCTGGATGCGCCGCGCTGCATCCAGGGCCAGCGCATCGCAGGGATAGACCAGGCCCAGCGCGTCCGGGCTGTTGCCTGCCTGCGCTATCGCGCGGGCCATCAGCGCTTGCAATCGCGGATGTGCGTAATCCATGCTGCCGCCCGGTATGGACGCCGCGCGCTTTAAACGTAGTCCTTGTACTTATCTAAAAAGCGCACCGGTTTAGACAGCGCGTCGCGGCGGAAGGGGTCTCCCAATTCACGGGTACACATGATCTCGATGACGCAGGTTTTTCCTTCCTTCATCTGCATGTTGATCGCGCGCTTGAAAGCGGGACCTACGTCTTCGAGCTTGTCCACCACGATGCCTTCTGCACCCATGGCAATTGCAATACCGGCAAAGCTTTCACTTTCTAGTTCGCCGGCCACAAAGCGGCGGTTGTAAAAGTCCACCTGGTTTTTCTTTTCTGCGCCCCATTGGCGGTTATGGAAGACCACGGCGGTGACGGGAATATCGTGGCGCACAGCGGTCATGAGTTCGGACATGCTCATACCCCAAGCGCCGTCGCCCGCGTAGGCCACGGCGGGGCGGTCCATTGCGGCAGCTTTGGCACCGATCATGGTGGGCAGCGAGTAGCCGCAGTTACCAAAGCTCATAGGCGCGAAAAAGCTGCGCGGCTCCTCAAAGCGCAAATAGCTATTGGCCACCGCGTTGATATTGCCGATGTCCGTGGACACCATCACGCGCGGGGGCATGGCTTTTTCTAGCTCGCGCAGCACCTGGCGTGGGTGCAAATAGGTGCCGCCAGTGGGTGTGCGTTCGCTCTTGGCTTCTTCGATCATGTCCAGGCTATAGGGGTCGCGCTCGTGGGTCCAACTGTCCAGCTCTTTTTCCCAGGCCGCTTTCTCGGTGGCAATGGTGGCGGCGCGCTGCGCTTTGGTGGCGTCGCTGGCCAGCGTCATGCTGCTTAAGCGGCGCAGCAACTCTTTGGCCACCGCTTTGGCGTCGCCGTGGATGCCCACGGTGATTTTCTTGACCAGCCCTAAATTGGTGTGGTCGGTCTCCACCTGGATGATCTTGGCGTCTTTGGGCCAGTAGTCCATGCCGTGCTGGGGCAGGGTGCCAAACGGGCCCATGCGCGAACCCAGTGCGATCACCACATCGGCCTGCGCGATCAACTTCATCGCCGCCTTGGAGCCTTGGTAACCCAGCGGGCCGGCCCACAGCGGGTGGCTGGCGGGGAAGGAGTCGTTGCGCAAATAGCCATTGGCCACCGGCGCGCCCAGGCGCTCGGCCAAGGCTACGCACTCAGCCACCGCGTCGCCCATCACCACGCCGCCACCCGACAGGATGACCGGGAACTTGGCATGTGCCAACATTTCCACAGCAGCGGCCAGACTGTTTTCGCCACCATGGCCGCGCTCCACGCGCATGGGCTTGGGGATTTCGCACTGGATTTCGCCGTAAAAGTAGTCGCGCGGGATATTGAGCTGGGTCGGGCCCATCTCTGACATGGCGCGGTCAAAGCAGCGGCCGGTGTACTCGGCCATGCGCTTGGGGTTGTTCACATGACCCTGGTATTTGGTGAACTCCTGAAACATCGGCAGCTGGTGCGCCTCCTGAAAGCCGCCCAGGCCCATGCCCATGGTGCCGGTCTCGGGCGTGATCATCACCACCGGGCTGTGCGACCAATAGGCGGCTGCAATGGCGGTGACGCAGTTGCTGATGCCGGGGCCGTTTTGTCCGATGACCACGCCATGGCGGCCCGAGACGCGGGCATAACCGTCGGCCATGTGGCCTGCGCCTTGCTCATGCACCACCGGCACCAAGCGGATACCGGCCGGGGCGAAGATGTCCATGGCGTCCATAAAGGCCGAGCCCATGATGCCGAAGATGTCGGTCACGCCATTGGCGACCATGGTCTCGACAAAGGCCTCGGAAGGCGTCATTTTTTGCACGCCGCTCACGACGGTGCGATTGTCTTTTGGGGCTTGGTGCATGAAAGCGTCTCCTGGGTAAAAATTTGCTGCATCGCACCAAAACCATGGTGTTTTGGTACAAATCGTTCCGAAAAACGGAAATTGCAGCCCACTATAGCCAAATCCATCCTTTGATGCAAGCCAAATACCATTTTACGGTATGAATCATTCCATTTATTGCGTCAATAGCGGCTTTTGCCGTATCATGCCGCCATGCCTACGCTGACTGCCTTGCCGTCCTCCAACCCGCTGGAAATCAACGGGGACACGCCCACGCTGCGCCTGTTTGGGCTTTTGGAAGTCATCGCCTCGAAAGACCAATACTTCTCCCTGCAAAGCCTGGCTGACGAGACCGCGCTGCCCAAGCCCACTTTGCACCGCATGCTGCAGCAACTCGAGGCCGCGCATTTGCTCACCCGCAGCAGCGACGGCCGCCTTTACGGCACCGGCCTGCGCTTGCGCCGCCTGGCTGAAAACCTGCTGCTCAACGACACCGCCCATGGCGCACGCCACGCGGTGCTGCGCCAACTGGTCAGCGAAGTGGGCGAGAGCTGCAACCTCACGGCTTTGAGTGGCAGCGAGGTCATTTACCTGGACCGGGTGGAGACGCCCGCGCCGCTGCGCTTTTATTTGCACCCCGGCTCGCGCGTGCCGGTGCACTGCTCGGCCAGCGGAAAAATCTTTTTAAGCCAGATGACGCCGGCCCAGCGCCAGCGCCTGCTGGCGCACGCCCCGTTAGAGGCCTACACGCCCAAAACCCTGACACAGCCCGAAGCCCTGGAGGCCGAAATCCGCAGCGTCAAGCGCCAAGGCTTTGCCCTGGACAACGAAGAGTTTTTGCCTGGCCTTTTGTGCGTCGCGGTGGGCGTGCCCGCCCTGGGCGGGCGTTCCAACCTATGCATCGCCGTCCAAGCGCCCATGATGCGCATGACCGCCGACAAAGCCCTGGCCCTGCTGCCCGCCCTGCAAAAAGCCGCCCTGGCCTTAAGCCAGATAGAGGCCGACGCAACCCCGCTGGCCACTTCCAGCGCCGCAGCCCGCGCTTAAGCCCTTTGCCCACCATGACCTTGCCCGCCTCACCCTCTTTGCACCGCGTTTCGGTGCGCACGGTGTTTGGTATTGACAGCGACTTGCAGGTGCCCGCCTTCAGCGCCCCAGCCGAGCTGGTGCCCGAGGTGGACGCGGCCTACCGCTTCAACACCGACGTCACGCTGGCCTTGCTGGCCGGTTTTACGCACAACCGGCGCGTGCTGCTCCAAGGCATGCACGGCACCGGCAAGTCCACGCACATCGAGCAAGTGGCCGCGCGGCTCAACTGGCCCTGCGTGCGCGTCAACCTGGACGGCCACATCAGCCGCCTGGACCTGGTGGGCCGCGACGCAGTGGTGCTGCGCGAAGGCCAGCAAGTCACCGAGTTTCAAGAAGGCATCGTGCCCTGGGCTTTGCAGCGCCCGGTGGCGCTGATCTTTGACGAGTACGACGCGGGCCGGCCCGACGTCATGTTTGTCATCCAGCGCGTGCTCGAGCGCGACGGCCACTTCACCTTGCTCGACCAAAACCGGGTTATCCGCCCGCATGCGCAGTTTCGTCTGTTTGCCACCAGCAACACCATTGGCCAGGGCAACCTCAACGGCCTGTACTTCGGCGCCCAGCGCCTGAACCACGCGCAGCTGGACCGTTGGGACGTGGTGGCGGCGCTCAATTATTTGCCCGCCGACCAAGAGGCCGCCATCGTGGCTGCGCGCGTGCCTGCCATGGCGGCGCAGCCCCAGGTGCTGGCGCAGATGGTGGCCTTGGCCGACCTCACGCGCAAAGGCTTTGCCGCTGGCGACTTATCGGCGCTGATGTCGCCGCGCACCGTCATCAGCTGGGCTGAAAACCTGCAGATCTTTGGCGACCTGGCCACCGCCTTGCGTCTGTCGTTTGCCAACAAATGTGACGAGGCCGAGCAGCCGCTGGTGGCCGAATACTTCCAGCGCTGCTTCGACCGCCCGCTGTTCCCCGCCGCCTGAGCGCAGCATGGCCGAGGCCGCCCACGACTCGGTGCAAGCGCAGGTGCGCCGCCAACAGCGGCTCGACGCCTTGTGCGCCGCCACCGTGCGCGCCCTGAGCGCGCGCACCGACGTGCAGCGCCGCGCCAACCACTGGTTTGCCGGCACGCAGCAGTTGCCTAGCTTTGCGCCGCACTTGCATCCGCAAACGGCTTTGCACATACCTGCGTTAGCCGCAGAGCCTAGCGCCAGCCAGCACAGCGCGCGCCCCCATCACGCCGAGCACGTCACGCACGCCGCCCTTGCCGATGGCCGGGGCGCTGCCGACGGCACCGCGCTGCGCCTGCGCTACAGCGATGCGCAGCTGCACCGCCAATTGCGCCCGGCCTTGCCTATGGCGCGCCGGGTGTTTGATGTGCTGGAGCAATACCGCGTCGAATCCCTGGTGCCCGACACCTGGCCGGGCGTGCGCCGCAATCTGCACGCGCGCTTTAGCGCCTGGTCAGAGGCTTTTGTGACGGCGCGCCTGCACGAGTCAGCGCAAGGCCTGCTGTTGCTGACCGTGGCGCAGGTGGGCCGCGCGCGCGTGACCGGCGAGCCTATGGACGAGGCGCTGCAAGACATGCTCGAGGCCACCCGCTTTGGGCTGGCGCCGCACATCGGCCACGCCCTGGCCGCCTTGCGCCGCAGCCGCCACGACCAGGCCGCGTACGCCGAGCACGCGCTGGCCATTGCCGCCGTCGTGGCTGCGCTGAGCGAGAGCGCTAAAACCCAGGCCGCACAAGACAAAAACACCGCCCCCGACGAGCCCGACGACGAAGACGCCTGGCTCCAAATCTGGGTGGACTTTGAGGCCAGCGAGGACAGTGGCTGGGCCAGCGCCTTGCTGGCGCGCGAAAGCGCTGCCCAGGCGCCACCCAGCTACCGCGTTTTCACCACCCAGTACGACAAAGAAGTGGCCGCGCAAGACCTGGTGCGCCCCGCGCAGTTGCAAGAGCTGCGCGCCACGCTGGACGCGGCGGTGCGCCAGCGCGCCATCAGCCCAACGCAGTGGGCGCGCCGCCTGCAAGCCCTGCTGGCCCGCCCGGCCATAGACGGCTGGGACAGCGGGCAGGAAAGCGGCCACATAGACGGGCGGCGCTTGGCGCAGCTGGTGGCCGCACCGGCCGAGCGGCGCCTGTTTCGCCTGCCGCACAGCGCGCCGCGCGCCGATGTGGCGCTGGCGCTGCTCATCGATTGCTCGGGCTCCATGAAGCAGCACATGGAGCGCCTGGCGCCGCTGCTCGATGTCTTGGTGCGCGCGCTGGAGATGGCCGGCGCCCAGACCGAAGTGCTGGGCTACACCACCGGCGCCTGGAACGGCGGGCGCGCCCTGCGCGACTGGCGCCGCCAGGGCAAACCCGCGCAGCCCGGCAGGCTCAATGAGCTGTGCCACATCGTGTTCAAAGACAGCGCACGGCCTTGGCGCCGATCACGCCACGGACTGGCTGCGCTGCTCAAGCCCGAGCTGTTCCGCGAATGCGTGGACGGCGAAGCCCTGCGCTGGGCCGCTGCGCGCCTGCAGGCGCTGGAGGTAGAGCGCCGCTATCTCTTGGTGTTCTCGGACGGCAGCCCCATGGATGGCGCCACCGTGCTGGCCAATGACAGCCACTACCTGGACCGCGACTTGCTGCACAGCGCCCGGCGCATAGAGCGCGAGGGCGCAGTCGCGCTGCGCGGCATTGGCCTGGGGCTGGACCTGAGCGCGTTTTTTGGGCGCAGCGTGGTGCTCGATCTGGAGCAACAAAGCCCGGCCCAGGCATTGGCTGACATCGTGGGCACTTTGGCCTTGCAGCGCTGAGCACCGGCCATCTCGCGCCAGGTACCTGGCCCTTGGCCTTGAGACAAGGCCCTTACTTCCAGCAGCTATCGGCCGTCGTGCCTGCCGCATTGCCTGCTAAGCCCCGCTGCCCGGCCTGCGTGAGCGTAAAGGTACCGCATTTGTCACTTGCCATGCTGCCGCCTGCGCGCGGTGCCGCCTGCAGGATGAAGGTGGCTACAGTGGGCGCGGGCGTGGCAAAGCCGATGTTGTAGTTTTGGCTGCCCGAAGCCGCCGAGCGCGGCACCCGTGCCAGCGCATCGGGAATGGCCACGGCGTTACCGGCACGGTTTTGCGCATAGCTGTCGTTTTGCGAGTAAAAGCGCTGCATGTACTGCGCCGCCTCCAAAAGCTGCGCTTTGGCTTCGGCGCGCTTGGATCGGTTGATGTTTTCGGTATAGCTGGGCATGGCGATGGCTGCAATCGTCATGACGATGGCCAGCACCACCATGATTTCTACCAGGGTAAATCCGCGCTGATGCATAAGCTTTGCTGAGTTAGTGTTGTAGGAAAAAATGCAAAACTAAGTTGCTTTAGGGCGGCGTCACGATCTGGCGCCAAGCGCGCCGCACCAAAGCCTGATTACCGTTAAAGGCCTTTTGGTCGGTCGCAGAGACCAGCACACCTTTGGTGCCCGCTACTTTGGATTGGGTCACACTGGCCCGTGAAATTGTGGGCGTTTTATAGCCCACCACTGCGGTGGTGTCGCTGGCATTGATTACACCGTCACCATTGGTATCGAGCGTAGGCCGCGCTGCGTTGTAGCTGCCGGTAAATGGGTCCAGCAGATAGCCATTGAGGGCAAAGCTGCTGGGGTTGCAGGATATGGCATCGCCCGCCGCCGCAGTGCGGCGGACTACGCTCTCCACGTAAATGCGTCCTAGCGCCGGCTGGGGGTCGTAGATCACGCGTTCACTGGCAGCAAGCTGCGCATACCAACCCCGTTTGGTGGCGTAATCCACGCTGTTGTTCGAGGAGGTATAAAACGTTTTTGTGCTGCCGTCGGGCTGTTGCACGTCGGTCGAAGTCACGGTTTGCGCCACCAGGGTGCTGCTGTCGGCGAGGTTGTTGCTGCTGGCCAGCGCACTGGTGCCCACCGGGTCATTGTCCCAGACGCTGTAGATATAGCCGCGGTCTGTCGTGCCCGGGTCGGAAGATTCAAACATTTTCCCAGTGCCAAAAATCACCATGAGCCCCTTGACGGGGTGGGCAATGAGCCCCGGCGCCGCCGTGATGGGCAAGGATGTTTTGATTAAAGGCTTTTTGGCTACCTGGGGCGTAAAGGCTAAGTTCCAGTTGCTGCTATTGGTGTCAGACAGGTCAAACTTCCACATATTGCCCTTCAGGTCGCCCGCATAGGCCGCCACGATTTCGCGCGCGGCATTGCGAATCACACGCACCCCGCCCAGGCCGTTTTTGTTAGCAGCGGTATTGGCGCCCACGCCGGTATCTATCTTTTTGATTAGCGCACCGGTCAAGGCATTGACGATGAATAAGCTGGCCTGCCCGCTGGCGCTGGCATAGCCGTTGTTGATCAGCACCGCATACTGCCCGTTGCGCATGAGGCCGGCTTCAAATTTGGACAAGGTGTGACCTAGCTCTGAAAAGCCGCTGGTGGTGTCGCTGATCTCCCAAAGCACATCCGTTGCGCCGGGGGCGGCGGCATTGGCACCCGTCGGAATATTGATGGCAAACACCGTTTTGGCGCCCGCGCCAGTGCTTGTCACCACGATGTTGCGCCATTTGGCTGCTGTGGTGTCGTAGGCATCAAGTTCGGTGATTTGCCCGTCCACAAAATAGCGATGCGAATAGGTGGGGCTGGCGAAATTAAAAAATTTACCAAGTTGGCTGCTGGGGATGTAAGCAAAATCCTCATCGCCAGTATTGGCGTTAAAGGCGTGCAACATGCCGTCATTGGCGCCCACATAAACCCGCTCAGGGCGGGCCCTTTTTGCCGCCAGAAAGCTGCGGTAGCTGCTATAGCCAGCGCCAGTGGACAAGTCGTATTGTGAATCCAGGCCCGAGCCCACCAGCAAAGGGCTGGAGTTAATGATGTCGCCTAACGCGCTGCCACGGTAGCGGTAGCCTTGGCCCTCTAGGCTACGGTCGCCGCGCACATAGTTGGTCAAGTTTTGAAGGTCGGCACTGGTTTGGGTCACCCCAGCGTTGACGCTGGGCAAGTCATTTTTTGAAAACGCTCGCGCCGTAGAGCCTGACATCGTAAAAATTTTCCGGTCGGCGGGCAGGTTTACGCGCAAGCGGTCGGTCGCGCTCCAGGCCAGCGTACCTTCGCTTCCGTCTGCATTGAGGTTGAAGGCCCCCAGATCACCGCCCCAGGGGATGGTCGTGTAAGAGGGTTTGAATTTTTTAGACGTTTGTGACAGGTACTGCCCCGAAACCTGCACCTGGGCATCGCTGCCTCCACGCGAGTTGCTCATGTCGCGCTGAATGCTGCTGATTGCATTGACCACCGACTCGGGTCCGGTTACGTGGAACAACTTACCCCGACTGTTGAGGGCGGCGTGAAGGGTATCGTCAATTTTTTGGGATTCTGTTGCTGTTGCGCTCGTTGGGTCGGGCCAGCTTTTGGTGCCGTTGGTCAGGGCTTGCATGTCGGTGGCGGAGTCGCCATCGATTGTTTTGGATAAATTGAACATCAGGTAGTAGTTCGTCAGATGCTGCCAGTTGGCTGGGTCGGTGGCCGTGCCGTTGACCGTATCGGTCATGTCGGGGCGCAAGTCATTGGCCCAGTAGTACATGGAAATATCGGCCAAGGTGTTGGACCATGGGTCTGAATAGGGCTTTGTAGCTATGTAGTTACCCCCTTGGTTGGTGCCGTCCACATTGCCGCGATTTGTTGCCAGTGCATATTTGGTCCATCCGCCATCGGTTACCGCCACGTGGTAATTGCGTCGGCAGCTAAGTTGAGCGGTTTGGTCTGTAGCGTCGCCGGGGCTGTTACCCCAGGGGCCCGCGTTGTCCATTCTTTTAAAGTAGGTGCCTACCGCCTCTAGTTCTTCGCGTAATGTCGTATCTCCTGCAGTTCCTATTTTGGCGATCCAGTCCATGAAATGCTGCGCGGTGGTTTGTGTTTTTCCGTTCAGCGTTACGGTTTGGTCCCAGCGGCGCACACCTTGCGCGATGTATTTGGAAGACTGTCCATCGACCGAGCTGCTGCCTTTGCTCAGCGTACCCCATCCGACCCTGAAGTTGCCCGGCAAGTTGGCAAAGGCTTGGGCCACCGTACCGATGGCCAGGCCGCGCTTGGTTTTGTAGTAGCTAAACCAATTGGCAAAATTGGTTTGTTCTTCAGCCAGCGTGCACTTGTTGGCGAGGGTGACACAGTCAGTGCGGTTTGCGCTTTTGACGGCGGGGTCCGGTGGATAGCTGGTGTTGCCTACTGGAATTGCTGTGGCGGGCTGGTCAATTTTGACGGTTACATACTTACTCATGTCAACCACATCCGTGTTGGACCAGGGGTCGCCCGTAAATTGCACATACTGCGCAATAAAAAACGGGCCGATGGTAGAGATCGTGTAATCCGCGTTGTAGGAGTCGGCAAACGCGTCGTGCCTACCACCTCCCCATGCAGGGTTGTAAGTAGTTCGATCGTATCCAGGTGGCGGCTGGTTATTGGAGCGGCTATTCAAAAAGCTCGGAGTGACGTTGTTAGAGTTAAAAGTCTGCCAGTCGGCGGAGTCTGGAAATTCAGGTGGAAAGTTGACCCTGCTGCCATTTTCATCATTGTAAAAAATAGTGAGGGTACTGTCAGGGCCGTTGTCGATGTATTCCTGTTTCAGTGGCGCGTTATTAATTAGGTTAAATGTGCTTGTGGCTGCGGGCTTGATCGTGCCGTCGCGCTGCAACACAGGGGGATCTGTTGCCAAGGGTCTTGCCGCCTTGGGGTCTGCATTGGGCATGCCCGGCCAGGGTACATAGCGCACGTTGGGGTTGTAGTACAGCGGATTAAAGGTATACGAATAGGTCGCCAAGGTTCGCAGGTCCCGATAGGGGCCTGCCAGGCGACTGGGGTCTGCGTAGTTTCGAAGATCGACGCGGTTAGATTTGTTGAAATCAAACGGTGTTTTCAGATTGTCACCATAAAGTGAGCACAATCGCCACAGAAAACCTTTATTAGGGTCTGTTGATGGGTAAAACCGACCAACTAGGTTGTACGCATCCATGCAATAGGGAAATTGACTCCCCAACCAACTGGTCATGGAGCCCGAATCGTCAAACATGAATATCAGATTGGGCGCAACCAGGTTGTCTCCCCCCAGCAAAGGGGTATCCGCCACGTCCCAGACGGCCTGGGCATGCGCGCCTAGACCCGCGAGCAGACCAGCGATGGCCAGTGCTTTGCGGGCTCTGTGCTTGAGTGATGTATAGAAGTTCATCAACATCTCCTTTTCAAAAACGCAGACTCGATTGCACCCACACTTCGGTCCCGGTGCTGGTTTTTCCATTGGCGTCGGCGGTGTAGTCGGGGCTAAAACCGCGCGCGGTAATCAGGTAGGCCTGCGCGTTTTGCATGTCGGACTGGGCCAGGCGCAGCTCTTCCACCATGCATTTCGGGCGCAAACTCATGGCGATACCGGCGCTGTCGGTCGAGTTGGTGACGCTGGTGGGTAGCGTGTTGGCCAGGGTGTCCCAGTTGCTGCGGGTTTGCCATTTGACGGGGTTGGGCGCGCCGTCCATATTGACTGTCAGACCGGCCGGATTGCCGGCAATCATCTGGTTTTCGCAATAGCGCAGCGCCATTTCTGCGCTTTGCTGGGCGGTGGTGACGATGCGCAAGTTGTTGGTGATTTGCTCGCCCGAAATGGCCGCCTTGGCCGACCAGGCCGCCGCCGCCGACAACACCACCAGCATGATGAGCGCCAAAATAAGCACAAAGCCCTGCTGCGCTGCTGTGGGGGGTGATGGTCGGTGCGGTTTCATTGGATCAGGGCCGCGCGGTTGCGCAGCGTCACCACGGTGCTGATGCTGCGGCGCAAATACTTGTCAGTGGGGGTGACGGTCTGGTCGTCGCAGTCCACATAGGGCTGGGGCTGGCTTTGGTCCGGCGTGCTGGCGCGCACCACCATGCAAATTTTTACGCTGACCACCCGTGCCCAGCGCTGGTCTATGGTGGCGGGGGTGCCATCGGCCAGCAGCAGGGTGTCTACGGTGGCGGCGTTCACATAGCGCAGCACCTGGGTGGAGCGGCCATCGGCTGCCATGCCGTAACGCAAGCGCAAGCCTTCGATGTTGCCAAACAAGGGCTGCGCAACAAAACCGTTGCCGTTGCCGCCGCAGACCAGCTCTGCCTTGTCGTTGACAGTAAAGCGGGCTTCAACAAGGGTAATTTGTTGGGTATTGTCGTAGTCCGAGGGCGTGGTGGCGGTAATGGCTTGGGCCAGGCAATCCGTGGGCTTACTTGCGCTGCTGGGCTCCGTATTGGAAAGGTCCCCCTGAAAGCGCAGGGCAATGGCCGGGCTGCCGCTCGCTTTGCAGCTCAGGTTGCCCCAGGCAAGGCTTGCATCGACGAAGCCGGTATCACAACCCCTGACACCTGCGCCGACAAAATGACTTTCTTTCGCTTGTGTTTGGATGCCATTGACCAGCACGCTAGCACCCGATGCGTTAACCAGCGGCGTGCTAAAACCGGCCATGCGTACATAGCGCGCCAAAAACTCCATGGCCAGGCCGCCTTCTTCGGTCATCTGGGCGCTGCTGCTGCTTTGGTTGTTGGTTTGCAAGCTGGTGCTAAACAAGGCTACCAAGGCGCCCAGCATGACCAGGCCCAGTGTCATGGACACCAGTAATTCAACCAGGCTAAAGCCGCCTTGGTGCGCGGGCCTGTATTGGGACCGGTTCATAGCCACACCCGCAAAAAGTAGCAGCGCGGCGAAGTCCCGCTTGCTGGCAAAGCCGCTTGAGGGCAGGTGGCGCCACCGAGTGCCAAAGAGTCCAGACCTGTTTGCGTGCCTGGCTCCATCCACATCACCCAGATGTCGGCGGCATTGCCGCTGTGCTGCACATAGGCGTCGCCACCGGGCAGGTTGGCCCGCAGTTTGTTGCGCCATTGTGCGCTGTCGATGGCGGCCAGTTCGGCGGCGGTGCATTGGGCAGGGTCGGCGCACGTGGGCACGGGTAGCACGTTAGCGCTTGCTGCGTAGCTGGCGTTTTTATCGTAAAGACCCGCACCAAAGCCGTCCGGGTTGGCGCGCATCAGTTCGGCGTAGCCAGCGGCCAGTTGCTGCGCCGTGGTCTGAAACTGCGCCATCTTGCCGTACTGCATGGTGGCGACCAGCAGCAGGCTGATCGCCGTCAAGCCAAAGGCGGTAATCAGCATGGCGGCCAGCACCTCGATCAGGGCCATGCCGCGTTGGCGGCTAAGTGGTGCGGCGCGCATCAGCTTGGGCAGGCGTCAGTGATCGGTATCACCCGGGCTCGGCCTTGCAGGGAAATACAAACCATGGACCCACGTGCGGTGTTACGCGAGGCGGGCAGAAACTTGATGTTGGACGCGCCGTAGTACAAGATGCCGCTGCTGCGAAACACGATGCGGTCGCCGCTGCCAGGCCCGTTGTCCAAAACGATACCGCCGCTGCCCGACAGCGTACCCTGCTCTTGGAGCAAAGTGTCGGCGGCGTTGAACTGGTTGTTGGTGCTCTGGTCGACAAAGATGATCCAGCCTTTTTCCCACGGTGCGCCACTGGCGGTGTTACACGGGTAGGCGGTACCGTTGGTGGCGTTGATGGGCGTTGCAGCCAGGTCACGCGGGCAAATCACCACGCGGACGTTTTTTTTGATGGCCTCCGACCGCGCAAAGCGCATCGCGCCGAGGAGGGCGTTGACGTGGCCCTTAACCGCCTCTTTTTCGGTCAGGCTCGACCAGTTGGACATGCCCACGCTGGCCAGCACCGACATGATGGTCAGCGTCACCGCCAACTCCAGCAGCTTAAAACCGCTTTGTGCCTTGCGCGAGGCCGCACGGCTGCCCGGCGCGGGGCGCAGATGCTTAGCGAAAATGGGCAGACGGGGAGGCACAGGGCAACTCGATTGAATTCATCAAGTTGCAAATTATGCCCAAAAAAACAATTATTTCTACAAATATGTCAATAACTGCAACTATTGAAACAAGTTTGCGCGCTGTAGAGCGCCTCGGGGCGTCCTGAAACGCCTAGGGCGTCCGTGCTCGGGATGGGCGGCTCCGTGGCCGTCTTACCGGCTCAGCCTTAGTCAAAAAGTTGGGCGAACTGCTGCTGCGGGTAGATGCGGTTGGCCACGTAGCGCACCCATTTGCTGGTGTCTATGCGGGTCTCGGGCAGGGCGGCGGGCGCTGTGGCGGCGCGCGCGACCGAGGGGTATTGCACCCAAGTCTGGGTTTCGGCGCGAGCGGGGCTATCGCTCCATGCGCGTGCCAGCGTGCCGCCCAGGTAGCGCACCCAGTGGCGGCGCTCGTCTGTCGAGGCGTCGGCCGGGGCCGGGGTTTTCACGGGGCCGCCGGCATAGCGCACCCAGTTTTCCCGGCGCTCGGGGGCAGGGGCGGCTTTGGTGGCTAGCGCTTGTTGCGGCTCGCCGGCTTGGGCCAGGGCGATGTGCAGGAGCTGGTTGTGGTTGGGCACTTGCAGCGCGGCGGTGCCCAGGGTGCGCAGCGGGGCGGTTTTGCCAAAGGCCTGCGGGTTCAGGGCTACAAAGGCCTGGGTCAGCAGCTCGGCGCGCAGCGGGCTGTTGGGCATGGTCTTGCTGACAATCCGCTCCAGGCTCTCGCCCAGGCTGGGGGTGTAGCTGTGGCTGGCTTTGAGACCCGCCAGGTTGAGTGCCGGGGCGCTGGCCGCCCAAGCACCGCTCTGCAGGCCGGCGGCACACACGCCCAAGGCCAGCGCCAGGGCACGGGCCCAGCGGCCGGTGGTGGTCGATACGGCGGGGGTGAACAGTCGGGCGGTCATGGCGGTTTTCCTGGCAAAAATGGGTGGCAATCTGTCGGAACCGCGACGTTCTGCCCCCTTGCGGGTGCTTTGCTGCGGCTTGGTGTCCTCGTACGCAAGCGCCGTGCCATGCGCGGGCGCGTAGCGACTGTCGGGTTTTGCGCAGCCGCACCGGTCCGTCGCCAGGGTCCGGTGCACAATCTGCGTTGGGCAGCGATCCCACAAACTACCAAGAAGGAGACAGACCATGCACACGTTTTCACGTCCCGCCAGCTTCGCCCGTCCCCGCGCTGTTTGGGCGCTGGCTTGCGCCGCCGTTTTCGCCTTGGCCGCGCCGCTGGCCGCCCAGGCCCAGGCCGCTTACCCCGACAAACCCATCCGCTTTGTCGTGCCTTACCCGCCCGGTGGCGGCACCGACGTGGTGGCGCGCATCGTGCAGCCGCGCTTGCAGGCCTTGCTGGGCCAAAACATCGTGATCGACAACCGGGGCGGCGCCGGCGGTTCGCTGGGTACCGAGAATGTGGCCAAAGCGCAGCCCGACGGCTACACCGTGCTGTTCACGCTGAGCTCGCACACCATCAACCCGGCCATCTTCCCCAAGCTGCCCTACGACACGCTAAAAGACTTTGAGCCCGTGGGCCTGGTGGCCTCGCTGCCACAGTTGCTGGCAGCCGCGCCCAATTTGCAGGTGCGCACCGTGGCCGATGTAGTGGCGCAGGCCAAAGCCGCGCCCGATAAATTCTCTTTTGCCTCGGTGGGTAATGGTTCGCCGGGCCATTTGGCTGGCGAGCTGATGGTCATTCGCACCGGCGCCAAGATGGCGCACATCCCCTACCGCGGTGGCGGCCCGGCCGTTACCGATGTGATGGGCGGCCAGGTGCCGCTCATCTGGGTGTCCATTCCGGCCGCTGCTGCGCAAGTCAAGGCCGGCAAGCTGCGTGCGCTGGCGGTCTCTACCGTCAAGCGCAGCCCGGCCTTCCCGGACGTGCCCACCATGCAAGAGGCCGGCGTGGCCGACTTTGAGGTCGACTCCTGGTACGCCATGCTGGTGCCGGCCAAAACGCCCCGCCCCATCATCGACAAGCTCAACAAAGCGCTCAACACCGTGCTGGCCGACCCGGCGGTGCGCGCCCAGCTGCTGGACCAAGGCGCCGACGCCGTAGGCGGCACGCCCGAGGCCCTGGGCAAGGTCATTGCCGCAGAAATTCCTAAGTGGATGAAGCTGGCCAAAGACGCCAACATCAAGGCGGATTAAGTATGGCGACCCATTCCCCGGACACCGGCGCTCCCTCGCTCGCCCAGGCGCAGGTGCAGGCCCTGGTGCAGCGCGCCCGCGCGGCCCAGCGCATCGCCCAGGACTACGACCAGGCGCGCATTGACGCGCTGGTAGCCGCTGCGGGCTGGGCCATCTTGGAGCCCGCGCGCAACCAGGCGCTGGCCGAGCTGGCGGTGGCCGATACCGGCATTGGCAACGTGCCCGACAAAGTGCGCAAAAACTACCGCAAAACGCTAGGCCTTTTGCGCGATTTGCAGGGCGCCAAGTCGGTGGGCGTTATTGCCGAGGACGCCGCCACCGGCATAACCGAAATCGCCCGCCCGGTGGGCGTGGTCTGTGCCATCACGCCCTCGACCAACCCGGCGGCTACACCGGCTAACAAAATCATCAATGCGCTCAAGGGCGCCAATGCGGTCATCGTCGCGCCCTCGCCCAAAGGCTGGGCCACCAGCGCGCGCTTGCTGGAGTACATCCACGCGGCCTTTGACCGCATCGGCGCGCCGCGCGATCTGGTGCAGCTCTTGCCCGCGCCGATCAGCAAAGAGGCCACGTTTGCGCTGATGGCCGCGTGCGACTTGGTAGTGGCCACCGGCTCGCAGGCCAATGTGCGCGCCGCCTATGCCAGCGGCACGCCCGCCTTTGGCGTGGGCGCGGGCAATGTGGCGGGCATCGTCGACGAGACGGCCGATTGCGCCCTGGCCGCCGAGCGCATCGTGCGCTCCAAAACCTTTGACAACGCCACCAGCTGTTCCTCCGAGAACAGCCTGGTCGTGGTCGACGCTGCCCGTCCGGCGCTTTTGCAGGCGTTGCAAGCGCAAGGCCTGGTCTTGCTCAACGCAGCGCAAAAAGCGGCCCTGCAAGCGCTGATGTGGCCCGGTGGCAAGCTCTCCTCCGAGGTCATCGGCCAAAACGCCACCCTGATCGCCGAGCGCGCCGGTCTGCCCGAGGTGGCCGCGTTGCAGCCGCGCATCTTGCTGGTGCCCGAACAGGGCATTGGCCCGGACTTTCCGTTTTCTGGCGAAAAACTCTGCCCGGTGCTCACGCTTTACGGCGTGGCCGACTTTGCAGCCGCCATGGCCACCGTGGAGCGCCTGTATGCCTTCCAGGGTGCGGGCCATTCGGTGGGCTTGCACAGCGCGCGGCCCGAGCGGGCGCTGGCGCTGGGCCTGCACTTGCCGGTCTCGCGCGTCATCGTGGACCAGGCCCACTGCATCGCCACCGGCGGCAGCTTCGACAACGGCCTGCCTTTCTCGCTGTCCATGGGCTGCGGCACCTGGGGCAAAAATAATTTTTCCGAGAACATGAATTACCGGCACTACCTGAACATCACCCGCATCGCCCGGCCGATTGCCGAACATGTCCCCAGCCCGGACGACTTGCTGGCCGATTACTTCGCCGCCTACGGCCGCGCATGAGCAGCGCCAGCCCCCACCCCGCAAGTGGCACCGTGCGCGCCTTGGTGGACGCGCAAGCGGCCGCCCGCGCGCAAGCCCTGTATGCCCTGGCCGTGGACGCCGAGCCCGCCGCGTCCATCGGCTTTGGGGCGCTGGCGCAGCAATGCCAGCAGGTGGCCACACTGTTGGCGCAGCACGGCCTGGCGCCGGGCGATACCGTCTCGCTGGTCATGCCCAATGGCCTGAACACCTTGCGCCTGCTCTTGGGCGCCATGTACAGCGGCTACTGCGTGAACCCGGTCAATTTGCTCAGCAGCGCCGAGCAAATGCGCTACGTCCTGGAGCACAGCGATTGCCGCCTGGTGATCGCCAGCCCGGACTGGGCCGAGCGCGTGCAGGCGGTGCTTGCTACGCTGCCCCGCGCCGTGGCCTTGCTGGTGTGCAGCCCTGATATCGCCGCGCCCGACAGCCTGCTATCCGCCTTGCCCCCCACGCAGACCGCCGCACCTGCACCGCAGGCCATGGCTTTGCTGATGTACACCTCGGGCACCACGGGTGTGCCCAAGGGCGTGGTGCTCACGCAGGCCAATTTGGCGGCCAATGCCCATGCCATCAGCGCCGAGCACCGCCTGCAAGCCCACGACCGGGTGCTGGCCGTGCTGCCGCTCTACCATATCAACGCCTTTGCCGTCACCATGCTGGCGCCTTTGGCGCATGGTGGCAGCCTGGCGATGCCGCCGAAGTTTTCGGCGGCGCGCTTTTGGCAGCAAGCCACGCAGGCGCAGTGCACCTGGATCAATGTGGTGCCGACCATGATCTCTTACCTGCTGGAAGGCGACGCGCCGGCCCCCGAGGCTTTGCACGGCATCGGCTTTTGCCGCAGCGCCTCGGCGGCGCTGCCGCCGGCGCATTTGCAGGCTTTTGAGCAGCGTTTTGGCATCGGCGTGATCGAGACCATGGGCCTGACCGAGACGGTGGCGCCCTCGTTTTCCAACCCCTTTGAGCGCCAGGCGCGCAAGCTCGGGGCGGTGGGCAAAGCCTCGGGCTGCGAGGCCCGCGTCATCGACGCCCAGCTGCAGCCCTTGCCCGACGGCAGCACCGGCGAGATCGCCATTCGCGGCCCGCAAGTCATGCAGGGCTATTACAAAAACGAAGAGGCCACCCGCGCCGCCTTCACCCCCGACGGCTGGCTGCGCACCGGCGACCTGGGGCACCGCGATGCGGACGGGTTTTTCTTTGTGACGGGGCGCATCAAAGAGCTGATCATCAAGGGCGGCGAGAACATCGCCCCGCGCGAGATCGACGAAGTGCTGCTGCGCCACCCCCTGGTGCTGGACGCCGCGGCCACCGGCGTGCCCGATGCGCATTACGGCCAGGAGATCATGGCCTGCATCGTGCTGCGCGAAGGCGCCAGCGCCGACGAGGCCGCGCTGCGCGCCTTTTGCGCCGAGCACCTGGGCCGCTACAAAACGCCCAAGCTGTTTTACTTTGTGCCCGATTTGCCGCGCGGCCCGTCGGGCAAGGTGCAGCGGCTCAAGCTGCCTGACTGGGTGGCGCAGGCCGCTGCCCGCGCCTAGGTTTTCAGTGCCTGGGCGGCGCCTTGGCGCAGCGCGTCGGTGAGCGACTGCAGCAGCGCCGACTCCAGCTTCCAGCAATGCCAGTACAAGGCCACGGGCAAGCGCACCGTGGGCGCCAGGTCGCAGAGCTGGCCGCTTTGCAAAAGCGCTTGCACCTGCACCAGCGGCACCACGCTGGCGCCCCAGCCGTCCACCGCAGCGCGCACACGGCCGTGGGCGCTGGGCAGAAAGTTTTGTTGCAAGCCAGGATTTTTGAGGCCACAGGCCTTGCGCACAAAACGCGCTTGCAAATCGTCTTTGCGGTTAAAGGCCAAAAAGCGCATGTCCCGCAGGGCGTGTGCGTTCAGGCCGGCGGGGCAGTGCGCTTGCGCGTAGGCGGGGCTGGCTACGGCCACATAGTCCATCACGCCCAGCTGTACCACCTGGCAGCCGCGCAGCGGTTTGGCCAGCGCGGTGACGCAGCCTTGCACCTGGCCCTCGCGCAGCCACTCGTGCGTGAAGTCCTGGTCGTCGGTAATGATCTCCAGCGCCATGCCGCTTTGCGCTAGCGCTTGCAGGGCGGGTAACACCCAGGTGGCAATGCTGTCGGCGTTGACGGCGATGGCCATGCGCTCTTGCCCCTGCACGCTGTGGGCCTCGCGCGGGGCCAGGGCTTGCAAATCGCGGTCCAGGTCGGCGCGCAAGAGGCGCAGTTGCAAGGCGTGCTTGAGCAAATAGCGCCCTGCCGAGGTCGCTTTAAGCGGTCGCGTGCGCACGATGAGCACCGCACCGGCCTGCATCTCCAGCGTGCGCAGGCGCTGCGAGACCGCCGACTGTGTGATGGACAAGCGCACCGCCGCCCGGTCAAAACTGCCTTCCTCGACGATGGCGGCCAGGCACTCGAGCGCGTGGGGATCAAAGATGGGCATGGGCTTTCAATTATTAGCGTTACTAATGAATGTAGCTTAATTTTCATAAAACTGTTCATTCTTTCGGGTCTGACACACACTGGCGCACACCACCACTTACCGGAGACACTGCATGCACATCGGCTTGCCCACAGAGATCAAAAACCACGAATACCGCGTCGGCCTGACGCCCGCCAGCGTGCGCGAGTTGTGCAGCCACGGCCACAGCGTGCTGGTGCAAAGCGGTGCGGGCCAGGCCATTGGCCTGTCCGACGCGCTCTACCAAGCCGCTGGCGCCACGCTGGTGCCCGATGCGGCCAGCGTGTTTGCCCAGGCCGACATGGTTGTCAAAGTCAAAGAGCCCCAGCCCCAGGAATGCGCCATGCTGCGCCCCGGCCAAATTCTGTACACCTATCTGCACCTGGCCCCGGACCCGGCCCAGACCGCGGCCCTGGTGCAGTCCGGTGCGGTGTGCATCGCCTACGAAACCATCACCGGCGCCAACGGCGGCCTGCCCCTGCTGGCGCCCATGAGCGAGGTCGCTGGCCGCATGGCGGTGCAAGCGGGCGCGACGCACCTGGAAAAGTCCAAGGGCGGCATGGGCGTATTGCTGGGCGGTGTGCCGGGCGTGCCTGCGGCGCATGTGGTCATTCTGGGGGCGGGCGTGGTCGGCACCCACGCTTTGCAAATGGCCGTCGGCATGGGCGCGCGCGTTACGGTGATCGACCGCAATGTGGACCGCCTGCGCCAGCTCGACCTGGTCTTTGGCAACCGCATCCACACGCTTTACAGCAGCGTGCAAAACCTGGAGGATGCGGTGCTCGATGCCGAGTTGGTCATCGGCGGCGTGCTCATTCCCGGCGCGTCGGCGCCCAAGCTGGTCACGCGGGCCATGGTGGCGGCCATGAAAAAAGGCGCCGTGGGGGTAGATGTGGCCATCGACCAAGGCGGCTGCTTCGAGACCTCGCACGCCACCACGCACGCCGAGCCCACCTATGTGGTGGACGGCGTGGTGCACTACTGCGTGGCCAATATGCCTGGCGCGGTGGCGCGCACCTCTACGTTTGCGCTGAACAACGCCACCATCGGCCACGCGGTGGCCATCGCCAACAAGGGCTGGAAGCAAGCCCTGCGCGACGACGCCCACCTGCGCCAGGGCCTCAATGTGGCGCTGGGCCAGGTCAGCTACGAGGCGGTTGCCAACACCCTTGGCTATGGCTACGTGCCCGCGCAGACCTTGCTGGCCTAAACCGCTTTTATCAGCCTGCGCTTTAAGCGACAAATTGCGGGTAAACCCCAGCGGGCGGGGGCTGGCCGCAACCCTACAGTTGTGTATGCTCAGGCGGCGCTGCGTGGTGTAGCGCCGCCCTGCGAGCCTTGCGGGGCCTGACCCCAAAGGTGCGTATGTCCGTTCTGAAGAACACCATCACCAAACATGTCGTGCGCATCCTCACGCACCCGGCGACGCGCCAGTTGCGCCGCGCGGCCACCGGTGCCCTGCGCCGTTTGCGCGGCGCACCCGCGCAGGTGCATTACTTTCACCAGGCCGACGACCCCTACAGCCATTTGTGCGTCCAGGTCCTGGAGCAGTTGGGACGCCGTTATGACGTCGATCTTCTGGCCCACCTGGTGCATGCCCCCGAAGACTCCGCTGCGCCCGAGCGCGAACGCCTGGGCCAATGGTCTTTGCGCGATGCCGGTTTGCTGTCCCAAGCCTATGGCCTGCAAGCGCCTGTGTCGCAGCCCGATGCAGCGGCTCTGGCCAGTGCTGAAGCCGCCTTGGCCGCTTGTGCGCAGTCGGGCAGCTTTGTGCAGGAGGCGGCCGCCATCAGCGCACGCCTATGGAGCGGGCAAGCCCAGCCCGACGCTCTGGCGCAGCAAGACGCCGTTGCCGCCAAAGCCGCCGGCACCGCCCTGCGCAAGCAACTGGGGCACTACCTGGGCGCCACTTTTTACTATGGCGGCGAGTGGTACTGGGGCATAGACCGTCTGCACTACCTGGAGCAGCGCCTGCGCGACGAGGGCTTGTGCCGCGCTCCCGGCAGCGCGCTGCTGGCGCCGGTGCGCGACATCACGCTGACCGGCGCACCGGTGGTTAAAACCGGGCGCAAGCCCGTGGCGCAGCTGCACTACTTTTGCTCGTTTCGCAGCCCCTACACCTACATCGCCCTGCCGCGCGTGCGCGAGCTGGCCGAGCACTATGGCGCGCAGCTGCACCTGCGCTTTGTGCTGCCCATGGTTATGCGCGGCCTGGCCGTGCCCTTGGAGAAGCGCATGTACATCGTGGCCGACGTGGCGCGCGAGGCGCAGCGCGTGGGCATGCGCTACGGCTACCTGGTCGACCCGGTGGGCAAGCCCGTGGAGCGCGGCTACGCCGTGCTGCACCAGGCCATGAAAGCCGGCCTGGGGCTGCCGTTTGCGCAATCGTTTTTGCAAGGCGTGTGGGCTGACGGCCTAGACGCCGGCACCGACAGCGGCCTGTACGCCATCGCAGCGCGTGCGGGTTTGGACAAAGCCTTTGTCGATGCCGCACTGCCCGATGACAGCTGGCGCGCCGTGGCCGCCACCAACCGGCTGGAGCTGCTCGAAATGAACCTGTGGGGCGTGCCCAGTTTTCGGGTGAACGACCGGCCCGGCTACTGGGGCCAAGACCGGCTGTGGATGGTCGAGCAAGATTTGCTCGCCGGCGCTACTGCGAAAACATAAGCTGGTAGCGGCGCACTTGCGCTTGAAGGGCTGCAATATCCTCCAAATGCTGCGAGAGCAGCACCACCGAAAACAAGTCTAAGTCATAGTCGCGGCGCTGCTTGCAGGCGACCACCAGGGTGCTCAGGGCCGCGCATGCGAAGTAGCGCTCGCCCTCTTGGACAAAAGCGTATTGCAAAGCGCCGTAGTCGATCAAATCCTGAACTTCTTCCAGGCTTAAACCACACAGATTGGCCACCTCGCGCATGCTGATGTGGTCCAGAGGCTCCAGCGCGTTGGGGGTGTAGATTGTTTGTGCCATGGCAGCGCAAGCCTACGCTGGTGCGCCCGCCTAAAGCATGACCTATGTCAATGGAGGCTGCAGCCTCAGCCCTACGATGGCCCTACCCCGGCTGTCTCCGAACCCTGACCGATTCGCCATCTGGGACCTTTACAACCCAGGAGGCACTCTATGCAAATCGGTAAAGAAAAACTGTTGTGGA
>CANGNS010000025.1 GCA_947455465.1 Comamonadaceae bacterium
AACGTTGGTATTGATAACTGGCATATAAATTCTCCAAAATAACGGTAGATGAAATCAAACTTGTTCAACAAGGTAGTAAGGAAATGCTTCTTTATCTACCGTCACAAAAAGTTTTTTCTTTCTGTTACTTAGAGCATCGGAAGTTATATCAGTTACTTTAGGTCACCGAATGAAAAAAACCCGCCGGAGGGCGGGTTTTGAAGTACGGGCGGGACGTCGGTAGCGCCGTCCAATTCAGGTCACTTGAGGAGGTCCAGTACCATTTTTGGTTGCTGATTAGCTTGGGCGAGCATTGCGGTGGCCGCTTGCTGGACGATCTGAGCACGTGACAACTGCGACGAGGCGGCCGCGTAGTCGGTGTCTGTAATCGCACTGCGAGAAGCCGCTAGGTTCGTCGAAATATTGGTCATGTTATCGGCCGAGTAGCTCAACTGTGCCATCGTTGCACCCATAGAACTGCGCGCATTGTTTACCACTTCCAAAGCAGAATCCACTGATGTAATTGCCGCTTGGGCGCCAGTAAAAGTGTTGATAAATGCAACACTCGCATCGACCAATAAAGCGGAGGCGTTCATTGCAGCAATCGATATGCCGATCGTTGTTCCGGAGGTGGTACCAGCTTGGAAAACAAATACGTTCGGGCTGGCAGCAACTGATCCGTAGAGGTTCATATTATTCCAGGTGGTGTTATTTCCCACCCGGGTAATTTCATCTTGCAGCGATTTAAACTCGTTGTTGAGGTAGCCGCGCTGGCTTGCAGAGTTAGTACCGTTGGAGGACTGAACCGCAAGTTCCCGCATGCGCTGTAGCATATTGCTGGTTTCTATCAAACCACCATCGGCCGTTTGGAGTAGGTTAATTCCGTCTGATGCATTTCGCACAGCTTGGTTAAGGCCGCGAATTTGGGACGTCATATTCTGCGTGATAGAGAGGCCAGCAGCATCGTCTTTCGCACTATTAATTCGGTTGCCGGTTGCCAGCTGCTGCATTGCGGAGTTCATGGACTTCTGGTTTGCGGCCAGAGCATCCTGGGCGTATTGGGCCGAGATATTGGTACTGATTACAGCCATCTGCGTCTCCTGGAAATTAGATCAAAGTACTGAGATGAAAATCATTTAATCAGTGAGAGCACGCTCTGTGGCTGCTGATTGGCCTGAGCTAACATGGCAGTAGCCGCTTGCTGGATGATTTGCGACTTAGACAGAGTGGCCGAGGCGGTCGCATAGTCCGTATCCATGACCGTACTACGTGACGCGGCGATATTCGTCGAGATGTTGGTCATATTATCGGCGGAGTAGTTCAACTGGTTCATGGTGGCGCCCATGCCGCTGCGCGCGTTGTTTACCTTCTCAATGGCAATATCAACTTGAGTGATAGCCGATTGTGCGGTTGCAAATGTGCTGATGGTATTTGTGTCAACAGACAAGGCAGTAGCGTCCATGGCGCCTATAGCGATACTAATGGTCTGTCCGGAAAGTATCCCTGCTTGAAAGACCACAGTCGCGCTAAATACTGGGGCTTGATTCCAAGTCGTCTGCGTCGCAATATTTCCGATTTGAGTCTTCAGGGAGCTGAATTCATTGTTCAAATAGTTGCGTTGGCTGTCCGAGTTCGTTCCGTTGGAGGACTGCACTGCCAACTCGCGCATACGCTGCAGCATGTTGCTGGTCTCGACCAAAGCGCCGTCTGCAGTCTGGAGCATGTTAATTCCGTCGTTAACATTACGCACCGCCTGATTCAGGCCACGGACCTGGGAGGTCATATTTTGGCCGATGGACAGACCCGCAGCGTCGTCTTTGGCTTGGTTTATCCGGTTACCTGTGGCCAGTTGCTGCATGGCCGAGCTCATAGTCTTGGAATTGACCTTCAGGGCATCTTGAGCGTACTGGGCGGAAACGTTTGTGTTGATCACGGGCATATTAACTCTCCAAAATAACGGTAGATGAAATCAAAATTGTTAAACAAGGTAGCAAGAAAATTATTCTTTACCTACCGTCACAAAAAGTTCGCTTTTTCTGTTATCGGTTATATCGGCAACTGTTCAAGCAACTTTAGGGTTGGCGCAAAATTTATGCCGTTTTATTTAAAAGCATACCGGTAAACCGGTCAATGTCATGCGCCATCTTTAAAACCTGTTCAGTAGGAATTTGACGGACGACTTCACCGGTGTTTGCATCGGTCACCTTAACCACCGCCGTGTGCTTGGATTCGTCATAGGACAAACCCAGCCCACGCTTGGTGGACTCCAACTGTTTGTTGAGCATGCCGATGGCGGCGCTTAGTTCCTGCCGCTCCTGGTTAGGGTCGTACCTTATTTCCGCCGCCTTGGGTACAGAGAGCTTGATTGGCGTTGGCGCCTCGGCCTTGGCGTGTGCAGGCGCCTGCGCGCCTGCAGCGGAAATGTTCACTGCGGGCTTGGCCTGCAGCTGGACGCCCACGCTCGCGACTTGCTGTATGTCGTGTCCCATAAATTACCGTCCTTTCAAACTATCCGGCGGGCCGGAAACATTGGAGAGGTGCAGTATTTAGGCTGCACGAACCCCTCTTCCAGAGGGAATCGGCATCAATTTCCCAAACTTGAGGGTTTGGCGAAAATATTTTTAGGCGACCTATTTGTTGGTGTACATGGCCATCATGCCAGCAAAAGTGCTGGTCAGACCGGTTTGCGTGGCTTTTGCCGAGCCCACGATGCTGTCCATTGCGGCAAATTGCTTCTGGTAGCGGGACAGGAGCTGGTCCATGCGGTCATTCAGGGCAGTCAGGTCGTCCTGGAACTTGCTGATGCGGGTGTTGGCGTTGGCCGTCTCGGTGGTGATGGCGCCGCTGGTGCCGATCAGGGTATTTAGAAGTTTGCTCGCGTCTCCGGCCAAGCCCGAGGCGGTTTTGTCAAAAGTTGGCTGGCTTTCTTGGTTCCCAGACAGCAGGGTGACCGTATCGTCAAACTTGAAATTGAGGGCCAGGTCCATCTTGACCGAGTTGGTCGTCAAATTGCCAGTCTTGTCGATTTCGATGCCGATGTCGCGCAGGGCCGACAGAGAATGGGCCGGTCCGGTCCCTGCGCTCCCGCCGGCAGTGGACGACTCGCCCGTGATCAATGCGCGTAGTTGGTCCCTAAGCGAGCGCACCGTGGAATTGTTCGCCAAGGTGCCGCCGTAGGTCCCCAGTGTCGACTTGGGGTTGGTCACTTCAACAAGGAGACTATTGGCGTCGTTGTAGGCGGTAACCAAGGCCAGCATCTTGTTTTTTGCAACGCTGGTGTCGTTACTCAGATTCAGCGTTGCCACAGTGTTAACGGCTTGGGTAACCCCATTGACGGTCGTGGCGTTGGTGCCGATCAGCCCTAGGGTGACCCCACCGATCACATCGCTAACCGAATTGCTTGCGCTGGTGACTGGGATTCCGTCTACCTGCAGGGATGCATCTGTTGCGGTCTGCAATGTGCTTGCCATGGAAGTTCCGCTGGCGGCTTGTTTTTGCACAAAATTCAAGGAACTGCCATCGTCGGTAAACAGGGTAAATCCATGCGTTGGCCCCGAGGCACTCGTGACTGAGAGCTTTCCGCCAGAATATGCGGCTGTCAGGCCCACATTGGCGCTGTTGATGGCCGTGACGAAAGCATCCGGCGTAGGCGGAGACACCACGATAGGACTGCCCGAGTTTCCGTTCAATGTGAGGCTGATGCTAGGGTTGCCCGACATGAGAGTCGCGCCGGTCGCGAATGATTGGGCCGATTGGCTGATTTGCGGTTTGGCAGCAGCAACGCCACCAAAGTCTAGGAGGTTCGGTTTGTCGGTCTCAATGAGGAAGGCGTTATCTTTCCCGCTCGAGCCGGTGACCATGATCTTGTAGCCGTTACCGGTATTGACCAGTTGCGCGCTCAGTCCCTTGCCCGACTGGTTGATGGCCTCGACGACGCCTGCCGGTGTGGAAGCACCTAAGGCTATCGGATTAGCAATGTCGCCTCCGATAACAATATTGGTGAGGCCCGGAATATCGGTGTCAGTCGCAGCGAAATTTTGTGTGGACCCGCTTCTCTGCGCCTGCGCCAGTTGGGTAACCAAGATAGAGTGGTTACCTAGTACAGCGCTGCTGGTGGCGGTGGCGGTAAAGACGTCGTTTTGGTTGGTTGTGGCGTTGATGGAGATGAAATCGCTCTTGTCTTTGAGGTCATCAAAAGCCGCTTTCACATTGCTGAGCGCGTACTTAACAGCAGCGTAACCCGAAATAATTGCCTGGTTCTTGCTGATGTTTTTATTGATTGCCTCGGTACGCGGCGCCTTTTCAGCGTCAACCAGGCTCTGTGCTAGCGTCGTAACGTCGATTCCAGATCCGCTGCCCAATTTGTTAATAATCCCAGCTTTGGTGCTGGCGGCAGATGCGGTCGTACTGGTTGTGGTGCTTCCCGATGTGCTCGAAGTCGACCCGCTCGTGTTCGTCGAGCTGCTGGTGCTGCTAGTTGTGCTCGGAGTCGTAGACGAGGTCGATGAGGATATAGAGGTAACCATGGGCGTAGACTAGTGTGTAGTTGGTGTCGGCAGCAAAAGCAAAAACTTGAGGGCGCTTAGCCTAGGTACTTAAACAATGATAGCTGCGAGGTCTTGGCAAAGCTGCTCTGCGCCGCCTCCAACGACAGCATCAGCTTTTGCATGTCGGTGATCGCGGTGGACATGTCCAGGTCCTCGATTTTGGACAGGGCCGTCTTCAGACTGAGTTTGGTGTCATCAATAGCAGCGCCTTGCTGCTCCACGACCTTCATGTCAGTTCCAGACTGGGCCTGGGCCATCACGACACCATTGTGCAAGGCGTCCATTTCGGTCAGGCCGCGTTGCATCACATTGGAATCCCCGGACTTGACGCCCGCAATGAGGCTGTCGATGGCATCGAAAAAGCTGACCCCATGACCGTCGCGGACAACCGGCACGAAGGCGGTAGTGCCTGGCCTGTTGATGGCGAGGGTACGCTGGTCACCCACGGGAATGCTCATCCTTGTTTGGTCGCCCTGGTAGGTCACGCTGCCGTCTGCATTCGTCTTGAAGGCGGCAGACTTGACCCGGCTTCCTGAAAATATATAGCTGCCGTTAGGGTCCGTGCTATTGCCCAAACTCACCAATTGATCTCGTAGGCCCTTCATCTCGGTGGCGATGGCCAGTCGGCTGACCGTACCCTGTGTGCCATTGCTGGCCTGAATGGTCAGCTCTTTGATGCGCACCAAAATGTCGCTGGCGCTTGTAAGGGTGGTGCTTTCCGTGTCGAGCCGGGCCTGCACGACATCGAGTGCCTTGCTGTAGTTGTCTTGTCGCGCGATAACCGATTTAAGGCGGCTGATGGCAGCCGCCTGGTCAGGGGCATCGCTGGGGTTGAGCACCTGTTTTTGGCTTGCAATCTGCGCTTGTGACTTGGCCAGGTCATTTTGAATAGTGACCATTTGTGAGCTTGCGCGGTCAAAGAGACGGCTGGTTGATATTTGCATGGTAGATACTCGCCTTAGTTAACGTGCAGTACCGCATCGAAAAGCTGACCCGCGATCTGCAGAGTCTTTGCGGCCGCTTGGTAGGCCTGCTGGTAGCGGATCAAGTCAGCGGCCTCTTGGTCTAGGCTGACGCCGGAGATGGTGTCGCGCGACTTGACGGCCTGGTCATGCACGACGGTCAGGGCCGTTTGAGAAATCGTGGCTTGGCGGGCAATGTTCCCCATCTCATTGATTTGATCGACATAGGCGTTAGAGAGGGTCTTTTTTCCGACCACGGCCTTCGTCTCTAAGGCGCTCATCGCCAACATATTTTCGTTGTTGCCGATGCCGTCGGTATTGCCGTCCAACGTGAAGGTGTCGTTGGCCTTGGGCGCAGCGGTAAACGACAGGCTCAGGCCCTGGTAGCGAATGGCTGGGCTGAGCTGCAGGGGGTCAAGCACCCTCTCGGCCAGTAGGGTGTTGGTTGCGTTATCGACGATTTTGTAGTGCGTGGCGTCGGTAAAGGTTACGGTCATAGGGTTTTCGCGAAGCGCTTGCCTGGCGTCTGCCGGCTTGCCTGCGTAGCCGGCAGAAACCATCGCCGTTCCGGCTCCCGAGACAAACACCAGAAGGTCGTCCTTGACCGGGCCTTTGATGAACGCGCCTGTTCGAAATCCCATTTTGAGCAGGTCTGCGGGTGTCCCTGTCCCAAAGCCCAATTGAATGGGGGCTACATTGGATACCTCGTTACCTGGCAATACGCCCTCGTTAACCGCTAGAGCGTTCGCGCCTTGAGTGGAAGTGCCACGCGAGACTGTAATCGCATTACCCTGCGCGCCCGGCACGTTACTCAGAATGAGCTGAGTCTGGTCTGCGCTCAGCCTTGCCTGGACATTGCTCTTAGCACTACCGGCGTTGATGGCCGTAACAAGTTCCAGGGGGTTCGCCGGCAAGCCATTTTGGCCGGTGCCGGTGCTTAAGTTGATCTGTACCCCGTTGATATTTAAGGGGCTGTTTAAGTTTAGATTGGCAACTGGAATAACTGCCGAGTCCGTGACGGGTTGGGATAGGCTGATACTGCCGCGATAGACCCCGGTCCCCAGGCCCAGTGCATTGAGGGAGGTCGATCCCGCAACTGTGTTTCCTGCGATGGAAATTTCGTCGCCACTACTTGCGCCGCCATTACTGATTACCAGTTTCCCATTGGCGTTGACGTTCGCGCTAACGCCCGCTGCGGAGTTATTGATCGCCCTGGCAAGGTCGGTGAGCGTAACGGCGCTGCCGGCGTTGACCTGTTGTCCGTTAATGTAAAGAGGAAGTCCGAATTTCACTTGGGCAGCGTCCACCACAATGGTGTTAGATGCGGTTGCGCTCACCCCAGTCAGTGCCGTCTTGGCATTCACCCAGTCCGCGATCTCGCTGGGCTTGACGTTGGTCCCGTTGACCGGGTAGTTCAGTGCGCCAAGGGCAACGCCGTTCAGTTTGAAACTTCCCGCCGGGAAAAGCGCTTGTGGTGGGCCCGCGGTCGGGGCGCTGTGCATGGCCGCTATACGGTCCCCTTGCAACAGGGCAGGAAAGTTCTTGGTCTGCGTGGAAGACACTGTGCCATCGGGGTTGTAGACGGGCTGCGCCTGCGCCGAGGCCTGGGCGCCGTAGAAGACGGTCATGCCCTTGTAGCCGTTTGCGCCCGATTGGTTCAGGTAAAGCGCGCTGTATTGTGCGCCCGCTGCAAATCCGTTTCCGGTTGTCAGCGTGTTGTCCAGAAGGCTCTGGTCGGTAAAAGCGGAGCCAATAAGCTGGCGACCGTCCTTGGTCATCACCTGCAGTTGTTGGCCCGGCTGCATGGTATCTAGGTAGATGCTGACATCAGCCATGCCTTGCTGGATTGTGGCCACCGCTGTAACCGGTAAGGTGGATGACACTGCGATGGGCTTGGCAGCACTTACATTGTCGTTATTGGCAAATACATTTTGTAGCGGTCCGGGTCCGGGCGGCGGTGTCGTCGGCGGCGCACCAGGCGTTGGGGGCGCCATGGGATCGAGGTAGGTCAGGGTGGCATCAGTCCCGCTCGGGTTATTGGGGCCTTCGATCACACGGAAAAGTGATGCCGCTGCCACAAGCATAGGGTCCGAGAATGCGACGCGGATTCCGCCAGCCGAAGTCGGTACGCTTGCATCGAACTTCAGGAGATCTTTGCCCTGATTTCCGTAGCCGTCGATTCCCTGCCGGTGCAGATTATTCGCTTCGTTGGCAAAAGTGCGTGCGAGATTGTCTAATGAATTTCGGGTATTACCCAGCACCTGCTCCCGAAACGTCATCAAGCCCGCTATGGAGCCACTGGTGATGCCACTCAGTTGCTGTGGCGTGCCGTAAGGATCTAGTACAAGCGCCGCTTTTTCGGGTGACGCTGCGTTGTAATTTGTGCCGATATTAAAGGACTTTTGGTTCGCGACCAGTACGTCTTGGTTAATGGTGGAGCCAGCACTGACGGTGACCTGGCCGTTGACTTCAAAACGCGTGTTTACGCGCATGAAGTCAGCCAATTTTTTGAGAAGGAGGTCGCGCTGGTCTAGCAGGTCTGGTGGCTGTGCGGCCTCGGAGTTCTTGTTGCTGAGCTGGGCATTGACCTTGGCGATCTGCGCGGTCAGCATGTTGATTTGGCCTACTGCACTTTCAAGTTGTTGCTGGGTTTGGTCTTGTACCAAATCCAATTGGCTTGAAAGCTGTCCGAAACGGTCAGCCACACCAGCTGCGTCCCGTACAAAGCTGCTGCGTAAAACGGTAGACGCTGGGTCAGCGGACAAATTGCGTGCAGAGGAAAAAAATGCGTCCAGAGCGGTGTTGAGTCCCATGGACTCGCTTCCCATCACGTCCACAATCCGGTTCGCGTAGTCAACCACTGGGCCTTGTGCAGCCAGGTCGCTGGTGGTGTTGCGCAGGTTGGACTCGACAAACTGGTCATACTGGCGTTTGACCCGGTCCAAGCCAACACCGGAGCCCATGAATACGCTGCCAACCTTGGTAACTGGAAGCGCTGACAGCGCCACATCCTGGCGCGCGTAGCCCTCGGTCGAGACGTTGGCAATGTTGTTGGAAACCGTGGTCAGGGCCTGCTGGTAGACCGCAACCGCATTGCCTGCGATGCCTGCGATATCGCTCATGGCTTGGCTCCATCAGAGCTACCAGCCGAAGCTGCGCTGGTGACATTGGCAATGGGCAGTTCGCGCGCACTCAAGGGCATGGCGCCACCGACTTTGGGCAGCGGTGCAAGGGGCGGGGCCACCGTTTGCAGTGGCATAGGGGCTTGCGCCGCCGTCTGCAACGGCATGCCTTTACCCTGGCGCGCTTGCAACATTTGCAGCGTGCTGGGCGAATTGGCGTTGGCGTCGGGCATGTTTTTGACCAGCATGTCGGCCAGACCAAGGCTATTTCGTTTGGCCATGGCCAGCGAAACCTCTTTGTCAAACATGCCCTGGAAGGTGTCTTCGGCCTGCGATTCGTTCAATCCACTCTTAGGAATCGCATCGCGCATGGTCTTCATCATCATCTGCAAGAACATGGCCTCAAACTGCTGCGCTGTCTCGCGGGTGGCTGCCTTGGCGTCGGTCTTGGCCTGTCCTTTCAGGCGGCCCAAGGCGCCAAAGTCCAGGTAGCTGCCCGTGGTGTTGGCGGCTGCCGCCGCGGCTGCGGGGGGGAGGGCGTTTGAGAGCGAGTCCATGGCGAGGGGGCGTGTTTAGATGATGACCAATTCGGCGCGCAGGCTGCCCGAGCTTTTCAGGGCTTCCAAAATCGCGATCAGTGCGGAGGGCGTCGCACCCACCTGGTTGACCGCATCCACGATCTGGCGCAAGTCCACACCCGGCTGGAACAAGAACATAGGTTTGTTCGGCTCGCTGACCTTGATCTCGGCGTTTTGCACATCCTTGGTGGTGCCGCCCGAGAAGGGGCCAGGCTGAGAGACTTCATTGGTCATGGCCACCGAGACGCTGATCGTGCCGTGGGTGACGGCGGCGGCCGTCACGCGCACATTGCGGCTAATCACCACCGTGCCGGTGCGGGCATTGACCACCACACGTGCGGGCGGCTCCCCCGGCTGCACGTCGATGTTTTCGATCATGCTCATGAAGGTCACGCGCTGGCTGATGTCCATGGGCGCACGCACCACGATGGACACGCCGTCCAGAGCGTTGGCTACGTCGGCGCCAAATTTATTGTTGATCGCCTGGGTAATGCTGTTGGCGGTCGTGAAGTCGCTCTCGCGCAGATTCAAAAGCACGTTGTCCGACTTGTCAAAGGAGTTGGGCACGGCCCGCTCGACGGTCGCACCGCTGGGGATGCGCGCCGAGGTGGTCACGCCCACCGACACTTTGGAGCCTGCACCGCCCGCGTCCACGCCGGTGGAGGTCAGCGGTCCCTGGGCCAGGGCATAGATTTGTCCGTCCACACCGCGTAGGCTGGTTAGGAGCAGGTTGCCCCCGCGCAAGCTAGTGGCCGCGCCGATGGCAGATACATTGATATCAATGCGCTGGCCGGGCTTGGCCATGCCGGGCAGGTCGGCCGTGATCATGACGGCGGCCACATTGGCCAGTTCGTCACCGCCGCTGGAGATGGCGTTGGTGAATTTGTCCAGGTCGTTCTCTTGGTTCAGGCCCATGCGGTTGAGCAGGGTTTTCATGCTCTGGCTGGTGAAGCTGGCTTTTTTGTCGCCCGTGCCCTGCAGGCCCACGACCAGGCCGTAGCCGATCAGCTGGTTACCGCGCATGGCGGCCATGGAGGTCAAGTCCTTGATGCGGTCCGCCTGCGCTGCGCTAAAGGGCAGGGCCCACAGCAGCAGAGACAGCCAAAGAGTGCGGTACAGGGTTTTCATGGGGTCAGTGTTTCGCTGCAAGGTTCAGGACTTAGAAGGGCCACAGCTTGAGCACGCCAGCGGTACCCCAACCGGCGCGGGATGCGGCGGTTTGGTCGCCAACGCCGCGGTAAGTAATCTGGGCATTGGCCAGGCGGCGCGAGAGTACGGTGTTGTTGGGGGCGATGTCCTCGGGGCGCACCACGCCGGAGACCTGGATCACTTCGCTGCCTTCAGACAGGGCCACCTGCTTTTCGCCGCGCAGTACCAAATTGCCGTTGGGCATGATCTCGACCACCGAGACGGTGACCGAGCCGGTCAGCGACTGCTCCTGGTTGGCCTCGCCGGTGCCCTCATGGGTGGTGCTTCCAGAGACGCTTGCGCCGCCCAGGTCGCCCAAAAGCTTGCCGACCAGGCCCGTGCCGCTGGTGCCCGAGCTGATGCCGCTCTTTTTGCTGAGTTTGCCGTTTTGCGAGCGGGCGGCGCTGGTGCTCTCGGCCAAGAGCACCGAAACCAGATCGCCCACGACATAGCTGCGGCCGACGCCAAAAAAGGCTTCGCTGCGGTTGCTGTTAAAAATAGCGCCCGTGGCCTGCTTGGGTTGGCTTTCGGTGATCGGGTACACCGGCTTGAAGCCTTCGGAGTGGGCCAGCGGCTCGGGCGGCATGACGGTGCAGGCGCCCAGGGCGGCCACAGCCAGTAAACAAGCCAGGCGCCGTGCGAGGGAGGTAAAAGGCATGGCGGGTCTCCGAAATAGGGGGTTGACGGGTCACATTTCTGGCCGCTTGCCTGTCCTGAATCCGGACAATGGGCGGCATTGCTTCTTGTTCTGCAAGATATGTGCCACGCCGATTGCCGCTTTCCCGCCACGCCCCAAGTAAAACGGCCTCTGAAAACAGAGGCCGTCGGGGGTGCATCGGGCTGCCCGATTACATGTTCTGGTTGATGTACTTGAGCATGCCGTCGACCGCCGAGATCGCCTTGGAGTTGATCTCATAGGCGCGCTGGGTTTCGATCATATTGACCATTTCCTCGACCACATTAACGTTGGAGGCCTCCAAAGTGCCCTGCATCAGGCTGCCGGCACCGTTGGTTCCGGGGGCTTGCACCTGGGGTGCGCCGCTGGCGGGGGTCTCTTTGAGCAGGTTTTGGCCCACGGCCATCAGGCCGGCCGGGTTCAGAAAACGGGCTACTTGCAGCTGGCCCAGCACCTGCTGGCCGCCGGTGTTCAGTTCCACCGACACCGTGCCGTCCCGGCCAATGGTGATGGTCGAGGCGTTATTGGGGATGGTAATGGCGGGTACGACAGGCGCGCCGCTGGAAGTGACCAGCTGCCCGGTAGAGGACACCTTGAAGCTGCCATCGCGCGAGTAAGCGGTGGTGCCGTCGGGCTGCGTGACCTGGAAGTGGCCCTCGCCCGAGATGGCGACGTCCAAGGGGTTTTGGCTATTGACCAAATTGCCCTGGGCGTTGAGTTTTTCAGTCGCGACGACGCGCACACCGGTTCCGAGCATCAGTCCGGTAGGGGCCTGGGTGGTCGCGCTGGTTTGGCCGCCGGCTTGGCGGATGTTTTGGTAGAGCAGGTCTTCAAAGACCGCGCGGTCGCGCTTAAAGCCGGTGGTGTTGACGTTGGCCAGGTTATTGGAGATCACGTTCATACGTGTCTGCTGGGCGTCAAGGCCTGTTTTGGCCACCCACATTGATGCGTCCATGGTCCGCTCCTTGGAAAATGAAAGTAATTCGTTCTAAATAATCTAAAGCAAGGTCTAGGCCAGGGAAAACCGTCAGGTCGATTTCATCATGGTCGCGCCCGACTCGTCGCAAGTCTTGCTTTCCTTGATCATGTTGACCTGCTGCTCTAGCGAGCGGCTTTGGTCCATGAGCTTGATCATCACTTCCAAGGCGTTCACGTTGCTGCCCTCAATCGCGCCAGCGGTGAGTTGGGGCGTTACGGGGCCATTGGTAATGTCGGTGCCGGGGGGCGAGCCTGCCACCGCGTACAGCCCATCCTCGCGGCGCTGCAGCGGCGTCTTGCTGCTGTCGCGCAGCAAAATATTGCCCACCAGAGTCGGCTGCACCACGCCCACCTGGGCCGGATCGATGCCGTAGACCGCGCCGTCGGGTTTAATGGTAATTTTGAGGCCAGGGGGAATCGTCAGCGCGCCACCACTTTGGGCGCGTACCAACTGGCCTGTGCCGGTTTCCAGCACGCCGCTGGAGTTGATACGCAAATCGCCGCGCCGGGTAAAGGCCAGCGTGCCGTCGGCCGCGCTCACGCCCATCACCGAGGCGCCGCTCAGGGCGACATCCAGGTCGTTGCCGGTCACCATGACGGTACCGGGCTTCATGCTGATGTAGTCTTCGGTGAAGGACTGGGGCTGAAAACGGGTCTTCAAACCCGGACCTTCGACCTGAATGGCGCGCACCGAGGCCTCAAAGCTGCGCTTAAAGCCCACAGTGGACACATTGGCCAGTTCGTTGGTCGACATCTGACGGGCAACACGTTGCTCGTTGATGGCGGCCACCGCGTTAAAGGCTAAACGATCCATGGTTCAGGCTCCTGTGTGCAGATCTAAGGTGCTAGCGATTACGAGCGCAGATTAATAATGGCCGACGTCATCGTCGAGCTGGTCTCAATCGCCTTGGCGTTGGCCTGGAAGTTACGCTGTGCGGTAATCAAGTCCACCAATTCCTGCGTCAAGTCCACGTTGGCACGTTCTGTTGCACCAGCACGCAGCGTTCCGAAGCCCGCGCTACCGGCAGTACCCAATATAGGTTTGCCCGAAGCGGCAGAAGCCAAGAAGCTCGAGTCACCAATCTGGCGCAAACCGGACGGGCTGGAGAAGTTGGTCAAAAGAATCTTGGCCAGCGACTTCTGCGTACCGTTGGAGAACGAGGCGCTCACCAAACCGTCATTTCCGATGGTCACACCCACCAGCGAGCCTTCTGGCGCACCGTCCTGCGACTGCGAGAGCACCGCAAAAGGCGAGGTGTACTGCGTGGAGGCCGCGTAGTTCACGTTAATCGTCAAAGCACCCTTACCACCTGCGAGGTACACCGTTTCGAGCTGTGTGCCTTTGAGCGGGGAGTACAACTTACCGGCGGTGTTGAAGGTCAGCTCACCCTTGTCAAGGTAGATGGGTGACCAGGCAGGAAGGCCCGTAAAGCCGTCGCCGTTGGTGGTCTCTTTGCCGTCTTTGTCGATGTACTTGGGCTGCAGCGCTCCGCCAACCAAGTCCTTGTGTTGCGAGGGCTTGATCCATGTCGATGTGGTCCCACGACCGGCCTCCACCTGGTCCAGGCCCCAGTTGCTGCTGCCGGAGATCTTGATGAAGGAGTCAGAACCTTGCGTACCCGTCTTGAAGACAAAGCGGTTATTGGTGTAGTCAAACGTCACCTTGACCCCGCTCACCGTCGTCTGTGAGTCATCATTGGCACCCTTGGAGGCCAGGTTATTGATGCCCTTTTGCAGCTCCCGCATGAAGGACTCCAGGGAGTAGGTCGGGCTGGGCGGTATCACCACCGTACCCTTGACCCCATCCACCGTCACGATGAATGAGTTGTTGGTCGAGTCGACAGCGAAGTTATTCGAAACGTTAACCGTAGGTGGCTTACCGACCGCGACAGCGGGTTCGGAGGAGATTCCGCGAGTCGCTACCGTAGAGGTTGAAACTTTATCAGCCTTGAATCCAAAAAGGGCAGAGGCTCCTTGGCTACTAACGTTGGATATCTCGATGGAGGACTTGTCCCCCGTAGTTCCCGAACTCACGGTGAAAGACTTGCTGACCGGGTCGTAGGAGACTTTAATCCCATAGCGCTGGTCTGTCAGCGCCCTAATCGGATTCTTATTGTTTGGAAGCATCTTAAGCCCCGTCAGTCCAGAACTATCCAGCGTCACGGGGAGGGGGTTCAGGTTAAGAATAGTGTTAGCGACGTCTGTTGAGAGACCGGAACCCGACTGCATGGTGAGAGTGTTTGCCCCAGAGTTCGTGCTGTCAGTGATCTGAAAACTCTGGCTGTTGTAGTCGTAAGCTACTTTCATGGGTGAGCTCGCTAGCCCGGGGGTCAGGAGCGAAGAAATGGTTGTTTGAACGCCAGCGACCGCCGTTGTAACTGCGGCAATTGTGTTCGGCGTAGTGCCATCGCTGATTAAGCCAGGATTGATGACATTCACCGTAGTCGCTGCAGCGAAGCTTATCCCGCCGCTACTGGAGGCTGCCAAAGCTGGCGGGGCCCCTGTTGCTGCGACGGCCTTCGATTGGTTATAGACCAAAATTATTTTGGAGGAATTAGAAGGATCGAACTGAATGTCCCGAATTCCGGCGGCCACCGCTGCGGTTCCTGCTAACAGAGTCGCTTTATTTTTTACGATTGATGCGGCTACCTGTACTGCGGTTTGACCTGCTTCTGAGTTTGGGATGGTCACCCCTAAAAAGTCTGTCTTACCCGTCGACGCCGTGCCACCGGCGGGTAGGCTAATTGCGACAGACGACTTAGGGTACTGGAAATAGGTCACGATTACCGATGTAGGGTCGGTGGTGCTCTGTTCGATGTTCTCCAGGCCTAAAACAGCTGCCTGTAACGCAGTTTTGCCCGGCGTCGCGCCAGTCGCGTCGACGTTATTCCACATCGCGACGAGCTTTGTTGCCGTCGTGGCGGGAAGGTCGCCGTTTGCCGATACGACGGGCGTACCAGCTACGGAGCCGCCAGGTAGCGTGGGAGGCGTGTAAGTGATGGGCACTCCCAGGAAGCTTGTTGGGCCAGTTGCTGTACCCGTAAAAGTCAATTGTTGCCGGGCGTGCCCCCCCAACACAGAGTTATCCACCTGCGTCTGGAGCACTGCAGTGAGTTCTTCGACGGGGACATTGCTTGGATCTTGGAACCCTTGCAGGACAAGGGGGACTTTGCTGGGCGCTCCATTTTGGATTCGAGAGTCTGTAAGGGTCAGAAGTGTATCGGGGTTCGTACCAGCTGCGGTACTGGTGAAGTTGAAGGTTGTCTCGTTTCCAAACTTCTTGTTAATGTACTTGGTAGCCTCCGCCGCCAGCGTCGCACCGGTCAAGATAGTATTGGAGTTGGCGAGGTAGCTCAAGTCCACGGTCACGGGATCGGTAGATCCATCCACTTTTAATTTGAATAGGTTAGTGAGGCTAACTGGCGTCGGTAGGCTCTTTAGGTCGGAAAATTTAAGTGAGCTTCCGCTCAGGTCCACGGTCGACCCAACACCTGTTAGGCTGGCTGAGGCGGAGGTGCGCTTGTCGGTCAGCTCGTTGAGCGAGATTAGCTGCGTCTTGGCTGTCGTCAACTCGTCCTTCACCTCAGAATAGGGCTTGATCTCGCCGTACTGATTGACGTACTGTAGTTGGCCGTTAATGTCGGTCGACTGGGCCAACGCCGCAGGCACCTGATCCTCACCCACAAAAACGTAGGTCTGCCACTTGTTAAAGGGCACGTTTTGGCTAGCGTTGGATGACTTGACGTAGTAAATAGTCGCCAAGTAGCCGTTACCTCCATTGTCGTAGACAGTAAAGGCTGAAGACTTGTTATACGTAGAGGGATCGGTGCGACTGAAGGACTTAGTAATCACAGTCGCATCGGCTGGGAAGTTCAGACCCAAAGAGACCTGGGACGTTTGCTTAGCCTCGCCAGAGGTCTTTTGCGGAATGGTCAGCACCACCCGGTCATTCACGTTCGCACTGCCGGTCGAGTCAACTGTCGCCGCCATCAAACGCTGGCCTGCTGAGTTCACCACATTGAACTGTTCGTTCAACGAGAACGATCCGTTACGGGTGTAGGTATCGGTCAAGCCATCTGCCGAGCGCAGCGGGAAGAAGCCGTCACCGGTAATCGCCAAGTCCAGGGCGTTAGAGGAGAAGGAAATATTACCCTGGCTAAATTCCTGGCTCACTTGTTTGAGCGCAACACCCTGACCGACCGTACTGGATGCTTTTTGCAATGGCGAGGTCGCGAAAATGTCACCGAAGTCAGCGCGTGAGCGCTTGAAACCTGTGGTACCCACGTTGGAGATGTTGTTGGCGGTAACGCCCAACATGGCGGTTGCGGCATTCAGTCCGGTGAGCGAGGTATAGAAAGACATGGTTGGTTTCTCCGGGTTTTACTAAAGTTGTTCGTTAAAAAAGTGCGTCAGGGCTTAGCCGTAAATCTTGGTGGCGTCGGCAAGCTTCATGGTCTTACCGCCGTTAAATTGAAGGACTACCGTCTTGTCCGGCTGCTGAGTTATGCCGATCACTGGTGACATGGTGCTCACTTGGGGTGTTATCTGATTACCAGCGCTTACTGCGGTGGCTTTAAAGCTGTAGGTGCCGTCTGGAAGTGCGTTTCCAGCATCATCTTTCCCGTCCCACGCCCACGGCATGTCACCCGCCGTCTGTGCGCCAGCCGTAACGGTGTTGACCAAGATGCCCTTGGAGTCATATACGTTCATAGTCACGCCGTCCGCCCCGTTGGGAAGACTGACAATGCCCTGAACCTGTTGGCCACTGGTGAGCTGTGCAGGGCCGTCAGGTAAGGCGACCTTTTTACCAATCAAGCTGGCCCCACCCATCATTTGGCTGCTAGACATGCTGTCCACGAAAGTAGATAGCGACTGCGACATATTCGTTGTCGCCTCCAGCTGCGAAAACTGCGCCAGCTGGGCCACAAAAGCCTCGTTCTTCACCGGATCGAGCGGATCCTGGTTTTTGAGCTGGGTGGTAAACAGCGTCAAAAAGTCTTTTTGACCCATGGCGCCTTGGCCCGTAGCGGCCGTCAGCTTGGTCTGTGCGTCCTGCGCGGTGGTGCGTATGCTGCTTGGCACCGCAGAGGCCCAAGCGCTGTCGGTCGCGGCGGAGCTGTTGAGTAAATTGATGTTGGACATGGCGGTCTCAGTGGGTTAATTAGCTCTTGATGATGTCCAGCGTGCGCATCGTGAGCTGGCGCGCGGTATTGACCACTTCGACGTTGTTTTGGTAGGAGCGGGCCGCAGCCATCATCTCGACCATCTCGGTCATTTCGTTGACGTTGGAGAGATAGACATAGCCGTCTTTGTCCGCAGCCGGGTTACCGGGGTCCGACATACGGGCCACCGGCTTGGGATCGTCCGTGATGCCGGCAACCTTGACACCGCCCTTGTTGATTTCGGGCGAGTTCAGCTGCTGCTCCATGATGGTCTTGAAGGTCGTGCGCTTGGCGCGAAAAGCGCCTGCTTCGGTGCTGGCAACCGCCCCGGCATTGGCCAGGTTGGAGGCGGTGGCATTCATACGCGCGGTTTGCGCATTGAGTGCCGAACCAGCGATGCCAAAAATATTGTCCAGTGCCATGCTTAGTCTCCCCGCAATGCTTTGCGAATGCCGCTGATGCGGTTTTCCAGAATGCTCAAGGTCGTCTGGTACTCGGCGGCGTACTGACCGTACTTGGCCTGCTCGACCGGTAATTCCACGGTGTTTCCGTCAAAGGAGACGTTAAAGGGCACGCGGTACTTCAGGCCGTTACCCGTTTCATCGGGCGCTTGGGCCAGGTGGTTGTCCTTGGTGGTAACAACCGCCGCCTCAATGGTGTTTTTCATGACTTGTTTGAAGTCGATGTCCTGCGCCTTGAAGTGCGGCGTATCGGCATTGGCAATATTGCGCGCGAGCACTTCCATGCGCTGGGCGCGCACCGCAAGCGATTTCTCGTTTGCGCTAAAGGCGTTGTCAATAAAGTTCATACCAAAGGCTCCGTTGCACTCAAGTTTTTCGCCGGATTGCCGACACTGTGAAGTGCGGGCATGCGGCATTGGGGGACTAGATGCAATATGTATGCCACCCGTTTCTTGCCGCTTTGAAGGGCCCGGCATCCCTTGTGGCCATGGGCTTTTCTCCCCTGGGCGGCGCGTGTGAGGCGCGCCTGCGCTGTGCCGCCGGGCAGCGGCAAAGCCTTGCCGCTGTCGGCAGACCGTGGCCAAAGTGGCCTATTGGGCTTAGGGCAGGTTGTTTTGGACGTACTGCTGCGCGCGCTGTGCTTGCTGGCGCAAGGAGGGCGGTAGCAGGTTGCCCAGGCGTTCGGCGGCGTTTTGCAGCAAACCTTGGCGGATGGACTGGCGCGTGATCGGGGCGGCGCTGTTGCGGTCCACGTGCAGGCTGCGCGCTTGCGGGCCCGGAATATTAAGCGGCACGTCCGCCCGCGACTGGCTGCGCGATGCCGGATTGAGCACCGAGAGGTACAAATCTTCCAAACCGGCCGGCCCCTTGCTCTTGAGGCCCACGTCGTCAAAATACTTGTCCACCAGGCTGAGCTGCTTGTGTACGCTCAGGTCCAGGATGGCCCTGGGGTTGCCGCCAAAGCCTGCGGAGGCGGCGCCACGCGCCGGGCCGTCGCAAAACTGAATAATGCCGTGGCAACGCTGGTTGCTGGCGCGCGGGTTCATGCCGTCGCTCTCCATGAGCGTCATGCGGGCAAAGTCGTCGGGCGCAAAGCCGTGGTTGCTCGCCATGGACAAAATCTTGTCGTACACCGCGTTTTTTTCACCGGAGGGGATGAAACCCTTGGCCACCGCCCGATCCAGGGTTTGCACCAGGACGGGGTGATCGCCTGCTGGGAGGGCGCCCGTCGCCTCGGCAGGCGCTTGGACGGCCGCAGGGGCGCTCGTTGCGGGCGGTGAAGGCCAAGCCGTCTGGCCGCGCGCCAAGGCCGCCTGGGTGCTGAGCGCCAGTTGCGCCGGGGTCTGCAAGCGAAAGCCAGACTGCGCCGCCGGCATCGTGTAGGCCGCAGGCACAAAGGCGGCAGTCGTGGTCGGCATATCGCCTTCCAACACCGCTAAATCGATTTTTTGCCCTACAAAAATACGGTTGGGGTCGGCTATTTGGTTGGCGCTGGCTACTTTTTGCGCCATGCGAAATTCTTGGGCGGGGCTGAGCGTCTGCCCGCGCGCCTTGGCAAATTCACGCACCATGCCAATAAGCGTGTCCCCGGCGTCCGCCTGCAGCGTGCTGGCCGATTGCACCTGCTGCATAGCCTGGGAAAAGCCCTTGCCTGCGGCGGGCCGCGCGGGCCCCAGTCGCGCCATCGCCGCTGCAGCCTGGGCGGCGGCAGAGGGTGTGGTCACCAGGGACGGTTGGGGCAACATATATATACAGGGGCTCTGCTAGGGGGGCTCTTTAGTTGGCAGTGACTAGGCTCGGGGTGCTAAAACGGTCATTTGCCGATGGTCAACAGCGCAATGGCACTTTTCTTGCGCTCGGGTGACTTCATCATGCAAAGTGTCATTTTTCCAACATAACAGGCTGTTCCATGCAATTGCTGTGCCATTTAAGCCGCGTTCAAGGGCGTTTTGCCGGGGTGCTGGCCTTGTGGCTCCTTGGGATGGCTGCCGTGTTTGCCGCTACGCCGGCCGCAACCCCCGCAACCCCCGCAACCCCCGCGACGCCGCAGGACCAATTGCTTGCCGAGGTGGCGCAGTGGGTCCAGCAAACCCAGCAACTGAGCCCTGACCAGTTCGGTTTTGTGCCCATAGACCCCCGTGTGCAGGTCCAAAGCTGCGACCGTGCCCTGGCCATGGACTTGCCTTTTGCCTCCCGCGAGACGGTGCGGGTGCGCTGCCTGGGCAATCCGAACTGGCAAATGTATGTCCGACTCGCGCTCAAACCCGGCAACGCCAGTGCGGCGCAGCCCAACCTGGGCGCCTCGGCGGCCAAAGGTCCGGCAGCCACGGCCAGCGCCAATCCCACAATGCGAAAAGTTGTGGTCGCCAAGCAGTTGCTGCGCGCCGGCACGGTGCTCACTGTCGATATGCTTCAGGAGACAGAAGTACCGGCCGCCGGGCTCGATTCGCAGGTGGTTGGTTCGGCCAAAGACCTGGAAAACGGCGAAATGGTGCGTGAAATCCCTGCCGGCATGCCGCTGCGCAGCCATGACGTGCGCCGGGCCATTTTGGTCAAACAAGGGCAGGCGGTGATCCTCACCATTGGCCAAAGCAGCGGTTTTGCCATCACCGCCCGGGTCGAGGCGCTGCAAGATGGCAGAATGGGTGAACAAATTCGCTTAAAGAATCCCGACTCGGGCCGATTACTAAGTGGGGTGGTCACCGGACCCAATGCTGCGAGGGGTTTATGAAAATAAATCGAAAAAAGTTGAAAAAAGCCCTCAAGTTTCCTATTGAGCGTCCGATTCATCCTTGAGAGAAGCCCAAAACCAGACTTCTATGTATAAAGCGAGCCCACTATGACCGATCCGATATCCAACCGTCCCCGCCCAGTGCCGGTGGACAATTTCTCCCGCAAAGGCTTGGAGAAGGCTGCTTCCAAGGCTGCCGGGTTCGCCGGTGGCGTGCTGACTGCGCCCAGTGCTGAAAGCGAAGTGGCGGTGAGCAAGTCCGCTGTGATGGACCAAAGCGCCGAGGTCGCAGGGTTCAAGAAAATCACCGAGCGCCTGAAAAAAGAGCCCGACTTTGACCGCTCCAAGGTCGATTCGATCAAGCAAGCCATCCAAAACGGCCAGTACCCGCTCAATCCGCGCCGTATTGCCGAGAGTTTTGTGGCTTTGGAGAACCTGATCACCACCTGATGGTGCATCAGCGAGCCCTGCACTTGAAGGACCGCGTTTGACCGAGTCCACCGAACAGGCTGGCGCGCTGGCCCGGCAACTGTCCGACATCCTGGAGATGGAGTTTGAGGCCTTGCGCGTGCAAGACCTGGATAAATTTGAGCAACTCCAACCCGTCAAAACCGAGCTGCTCACCGAGCTCACCCGCCTAGCCCCCCCCGCCGAAGAAGTTCAAAGCCTGCCCGAATGGCAGGATTTTCGCGAAACCATGCTCGGTTGCCGCGACGCGCACCGCCGCAATGCGGTCCTGATGGAGCGCAAGCTCGAGGCCATTCGGGGAACTTTACAAAGCCTGCGCCTGGAAGACCCGAGCAGCTCGGTCGAGGTCTATGACCGTTTGGGCCACATCTCGCGCTTTTCGCGCAAAACCGGCTACAGCGACGCCTGAGGGCTGTCCGCTTCAGCGGTTTCGTCTTCCAGTAATTCCAGGTCGGCCGTGCTGGCCTCGGCGCTCTCGGGCACCTCGGTGGCGCTGCTGTTGCTTGGCGCATCGGCTTTTTCATCGCCCGGGCGCATGCCGCGCAGCCAGTAGACCCAGGCCAAAATCACCGACACGGCGGTAAACAGCTCGGGCGGAATTTCCTGGTCGACCTGCAAGCGGCTCAGCAGCGCCAGCAGCTTGGGATCTTCGGTGACGTAAATGCCATAGGCGCGCGCCTGGGCGATCATGGCCATGGCCGCTTCTTCCTCGCCTTTGGCAGTGACCACGGGCGCACGGTTTTTCCCGTACTCCAGGGCGATGGCTCTTTTGCGCATATTCATACCCGCAAGTCCACCACTTCGCCGGGCAGGGCCTGGGGCAGGATCACCGGCTCGGGGTCAGGGCGGGGCCCCAAATGCGCTTTGAAAGAGCGCAGCACCAGGCCGGCTTCGCCCAGGGTTTGGCGCAGCGTGGCCTGGCCTTCGCGCGCAAAGTCGACCACCGAGGGGCGCAGCGCCCACATGGACAGGCTCACCTGCTCGGCGCCGACCAAATCTGCTTGCAGCCAGAGTTGGCCGTAATCGCGGCTGTTGGAATGGATGTTGACGCTGTACTTGGGCTCGCCGTCCTCGTCCGTGCGCTTGCGCTCAAAGTTGAGCTCGACGGGTGCATGGTCGATAAAGGGAATCACCACCGACATCGACAGCGCGCCCTGGTTTTGCGCCTGCACCGCCGCCAGTTGGGCGGCGTCCAAATCGCCCAGCGCGCGCTTGATCTGCTGCACATTGGCCGCTTCGTCCTCGGTGGTCTCCTCCATCAAGGCCAGCAACTGGTGTAGCAGAGGTTTGAGGTCATTAGGCAGCGGATTGCGCAGGCGCGGCAGGCTGGTCTCCGAGCCCAGCGCGGCGCGCAGGGCGGCGTTAATGGCCTCGGGGCTGATGCGCTCCATCGACAAGCGCATGGCCTGGAGCTGGTTTTGCAGCTGGCCCTGCACTTCGGGCTGCTTGACCACTTTGGCCAGCAAACCGTCGAGCCCGCCCTGGTTGAGAATCTGCCGCACATCGGGCATGCCCGGCATGCGGTACAGCAGCGCGCCCAGGCGCGAAAACGTGCCCGAGGTGCTGTATTCGCCGGTCCAGGTCAGCCCGGTGCCTTCGGCCGCTTGCATGTTTTGCACGGCCACCACCGGCAGCGCCGCCTGGGTCTTGGGCGTTGGTGCAGCCTCCGACTGGGCGGTGAGTTCGGGCAAGCCCGGGTTGCTGTAGGCGCTGGCTTTGCCGTTCACAGGCAGCAAGTTCACACTGCCGTCGGGGTTGGTCTGGGTGCGAAAACTGATACGTTGCCCGACCTCCCAGCCGGGCACCCGGGCGATGCCGATTTGCCGTCCGCGCAGCAACAGCGCCATCTCATCGCCGCGCATTTGCACCATGGCTTGCACGACCTGGCCGTCGCGCAGGCCCAGGTTGCGGGCGGTGACGGCCTCTACCAAAGTGGGGGAAGCGGGGCCCTGCAACAGGGCCGGGGGGATGCGTACGGCACCGGCCGCCGCATCGGTGACAGGAATCACGGGAACTGGACCCAGCGCTTGCGCTCTTCAGGACTGCTGGGCGCGGCGCGCACGGGGACTTCCGTGGTGGGTGCGGGAGGCGGCATCACGCTGGCCAGCACGCGGCGCAGCAAGAGGTCTTGGTTGGGGATGTGCAAAGCCACGCCCTTGCGCAGCTTGGGCACCTTGCCGGCGATGATGGCCTGCGGGTTCTCGTCGATATAGGCTTGGCGCAGCAGCGCCAGGCTCAAGGGGCTGTCGGCCATGGTTTTGGCGATGACCTGGTCCAGCGTTTCGCCCGCTTTGGGCAGGTAGGTGCCGCCAGCAGCTGGCGCAGCGGCCGGTGCACTGGCCAAGCACTGCCCGCCTACCAGCAGGCTGAGGGCGGCCAGCGCGTGTGCCAACCGGCGCGCAAAGCGCTCAGCGGGGCGGCACTGCAGGGGCGGCGGGGCGGCGTTCATAGATAAAGCTTAGCACGGCCTGTGGGGCCTAGTGCGCGTCCTCGGCAAACCAGGCCGCCCAGTGGCGCTGAATGCTTTGTGCCGGACCGGCCACGACTTTGAGTTGGGCGTAGTGGGCATTGACATACTGCACTTTGGCCATCACTGTCTGCCCATGGACGCCGGGCTCGAGCATGCGCTGGGGCACTTTGGCGGGGTCGGCGAGCAGCCAGTCGTCACCCACCTTCACGCCCGCCAAGCTGCCGGCGTTGATACGCACCGCATTGGGCGTGGTTTGGGTGACTTCGGCCAGCACGGGCAGGCAGGCCAGCGCTTTGTACATGTCCAAGGCCCAGGTTTCGGCCAGTTGCAGCACACGGGCGCGCGATTCTTCATTGAGCTGCAGCGGCCCCCAGCTATTGGTTTGGGCCTGCAAATACAAAGGCGCCGAGCGTTGTAGCAGCGCTTTGCCCGGTGTGCGCGAAGTCAGCGTCATGCGCACTTCGAGCTCGGCCTCCGGGGGCAGCGGGGCTGCCCAGGGCGCGCGAAAAACGGTGGATTTGGGGCGGGCGCCTTCGGGCACGGGCGCGGGCTCTTTGGCCGGGTAGTCGCGCGAAGGGGCCGAGGCCAGCATGGATTCGGTGTTGGGATCGCTCAGGGGCCGGGGCACCACGCTCAGTTCGAGGTGCCAGGGCAATTCATCGACGGGCGAACCCAGCAAGGCCTGCTCGTAGGCATCGCCTGCTGCGGGGCGCTTGTAGGGCACCAGGCGCCACAAGGGCGTCAGGGCGCTAAAGGCGTCCCACTGGCTTTGCCATTTGTCGCGCAAATCATTGAGCAAGGCCAGGTCGTCAGCGCCCAAGCGGCTGGCGTTGTTCCATTGCCAACCGATCAGGTGCGACAAGCGCGAGGCCGCCGGTGCTTTGCAACTGGTGGGGGCGCCGCCATCTTTGGCTGCGGTGGCCGATTGCCATTGGAGTTTGGCACTGGGCTCGCCCCCGGCCTCGCTGCTGTAGCCAATCACTTTGACGCCGCGCAGCTCCATGCCGTTTTTAAACGTGCTGCTCTCGCGCAGCGCGCCGTTGGCATCAATCCATTGCGTGGCGGTGACCTTGGTCGGGCCTTCGAGCGCCGCCTCCACCAGGCTGCGCCGGATGGCGGCGAGTTTGTCTTCCGGGCTTAAAGTGGCTTGCGCCCAAACAACAGCGGCGCCGCTGCACAGCAGGGCGCCGGTCAAGAGCGTGCGCAAGAGCTTCATGGGTTTTGCAAGGCGTCTCTTCAAAACGTATTAACGCGCTTTGGATGCCAGCTGTGTCAGGTACAGCATGCGCAAATCTTGCACCGTGCTTTTGTCCAAAGACAAAGTGGTCTCGTAGGTGTCATCGCCCGAGGGGGTGATGCTCACCAAAGTAGCGCCATAAATCACGCCTTCCACTTTGCTGCGGAAGGTATCGTTTTGCACCACCATGTCGGCCACCGTGGTGGTGGCGTCCAGGCGCAGCCCGTAGACCTGTTCGGCCAGCGAGCGGTAGGCGTCCAGCTTGGCCGCGCGGATGGCCAGCAGGCGTTGCTGCGCCGGCGTGCGGTGGTTTTGCACGCTGATGACCGCGTAGCCAGTGGCCGAAAGGCTTTCGCGGCGCTCGACCAGCGGCAGGCTGGGCACCAGCAATTCGCTGGAGGCTTTGGACACAGGCGCACGCTCCGCAGCGGCTTTGTCGGCGCTGGGGGCATCGGCTTTGGCGCTTGGGCTGGCATCGCTGGAAAAAACGTCGCTGATGAGCTGGTTCAGCGGTGCAACTTGGCAGGCGCTCAGGCAAGCGGCCGCCAGTGCCATGGTGATAAGTCGCAGGGTGTGCATGGTCAATCCTTCTAGTGGTTCTCTGGTGGAGCATCGGCAGCAGCGCCCAAAGCTTGAGCGTGTGGCAGCCCTGCAGCCGGGGATAAATAGGGTGTTTTGTCGGTCATGCGGCGCGCCTCATGGCTTGGAGCGCGGTCTCGGGCTGCGCCGCTTCGGGTGCGGGGGGCGCGCCAGGGCTTGCCTCAGGCGCAGTGACCGACAGGCTTGGGGGCGGCGCTGGCAAGGCCACGGGCGCTTGGTGGGCGGCGCAGCGGTACCAGTGCAGTGCCTGGACGAAGTCCTGGGCGGTGCCCTGGGCGTTGGCATACATAAAGCCCAAGTTGAACTGGGCGCCTACGTCGCCCAATACGGCGGCTTTTTCATAGCGCTGCAGCGCTGCCGTGGCATCGGCGCTGAAGCCTTGGCCGTGCAGTTGCATGCGTGCCAGGGTGTAAAGCGCGTCGGGGTCGTCCTGGGCGGCGGCATTTTCCAGCCACGGCAGGCCTTGGGCCAAGTCGGCCTGCGCGCCAAAGGCCAGCTGCCAACCCAGATTGAACTGGGCTTTGGCCAGCCCGGCCTGGGCGGCCTGGCGCAAAGGGGCCAGGTCTGGCGCACCGCTGTGTGCCGCGATTTGGGACAGGTTGAACCACGCCTGCGGCAGTTGCTGCGCCGCTGCGGCCTGCAGGCCAGCCAGGGCCTGCGCGTGTTCCTCCGGCCCGAGGGCGGCCGCTTGCGCCAGTTGCAGCACGGCCGCGTTGTTCTGTGCTTGGGCAATGCCCGCCTGTGCGGCGCGTTGGTAGTGGTGCGCGGCTTGCGCCAGGTCGGGGGCGCCGGCCCATCCATGGGCCAAAATCAGGCCCACATTGAAGTCGGCCAGCGCCTGGCCTGCTTGCGCGGCGCGCAGGTACTTGTCCAGGAGTTGGGCGTAATCGATGGGCGTTTGGGCGTCGGCCGCTTGCAGCAAATTGAGGCGCTCTTGGGCGGCGGCGTGGCCTTGGGCGGCGGCCAATTCCAGGTAGGCTTTGGCCGCGACCGCGTCGTGTTCCACACCTTGGCCTTCTTCGAGCAACAGGGCGGCGGCGTATTGGGCGGCCACGTCGCCGTGGCGTGCGGCGTCGCGGTAATAGGCCAGGGCGCGCACGGTGTCGGCCGGCACGCCATCGCCCGTGGCGTACAGCGCGCCCAGGTTGTGCATGGCGCCGGCGTGGCCCAGGTCGGCGGCGGCCTCGTAAAGGGCGCGCACGCGGTCTGCGTCGTGGCCACTTTGCGCGGCCAAACAAGCCAGGTTAAACATGGCGTCGCTGTGGCCTTGGTCGGCGGCGTTTTGCCAGCACACCGTGGCACCGGCCAGGTCTTGCGCCACGCCGTGGCCTTGGGCCAGGGCGACGCCCTGGTTGTAATGCGCCTGCGCATGGCCCGATTGGGCGGCTTGCGCGAAATAGTCATAAGCGCGCGCATAGTCTTGCGCTCCGCCTTGGCCTTGGGCCCAGAGCACGCCCAGATTAAATTGGGCCAGCGCATCGCCTTGGGCGGCGGCCAATTGGTACCACTGGCGCGCCAGTGTGTAGTCCTGGCTGACGCCTTCACCGCGTGCATACATGCAGCCCAAATTGCATTGCGCCTGCGCCTGGCCTTGGTCGGCGGCCAGGTGCAGCCATTGGCGCGCTTGCGTGCTGTTTTGTTCTACGCCTTGGCCGAGTTGGTACATGGCGCCCAGTTGGTACTGGGCTTGCGCCAAGCCCCGGTCGGCGGCCATTTGGTACCACTGCAAAGCTTCTGCGTAATCCTGGGCCACGCCCAGCCCGTTGGCGCTCAGGGTGCCCAGGTTGAACTGCGCCTGGATATGCCCCAGCGCAGCGGCGCTGCGGTAGTGTTTGAGCATGTCCTCTTGCGCATCGATCAGGGCGTCTTCGCTGTCGGCGTCCGGCGGTGCGCCCGCCTGCAGGTGGGCGCCTTGCCAATGGTCTTGGGCGCACAAAACGCCCAGGTTATAGAGCGCATCGGCGTGGCCTTGGGCGGCGGCCAAGGCCAAAAACTGGCGCGCTTGCGCGTGGTCGGTGGCCACGCCTTGGCCGTGGGCGTACATCAGGCCCAGGTTGTATTGGGCCGGGGCGTCACCTTGGTCGGCGGCTTTGCGGTACCACTTGGCGGCCAGTTCGGCGTCGGCAGGCAGTTCGCGCCCCTGCGCCAGCATCAGGCCGAGCTGGAACTGCGCATAGCAGTGGCCTTGTACGGCAGCCGATTCCAGCCATTTACGGGCCGCCTCGCTGTCTTTGGCCATGCCTTCGCCTTCGAGCAGCATGGTGGCCAGGTTGAATTGGGCGGTTGCGTGCCCTTGGACGGCGGCGCGCTCAAACCAGTAGGCCGCTTGCGCCGGGTCGCGCGCCGCGCCTTGGCCGTTGGCGTACATAAAGGCCAAATTGGTTTGCACGTCGGGCAGGCCTTGGGCGGCGGCCAGTTCGTACCAATGCAGGGCCTGCGTGGCGTCTTGCTCCACACCTTGGCCATTGGCATACATAAAGCCCAGGTTGTACTGGGCCGGCGCATAGTCTTGGGCCGCGGCTAGGCGGTACCACTTGAGCGCTTCGGCATAGTCCTGAACCACGCCCTGGCCGTTGGCGTACATAAAGCCCAGGTTGTTTTGCGCAGCCGCGTACTCCAGGGAGGCCAGCGGGCGCGAAATGCGCAGCGCGTTGGCATAGTCCCCGCGCCGGTAAGCGGCGTCGGCGTCGGCCAGCAGGTTTTTCATTCCTGGTGGTCCTGGTTCATGGGCAGCGACTGGTGCTGCACCGGGTGCGCCTGGTGTTCGACGGCATAGAGTTTTTGGCCGTGCGGCACATGGGCCTGGCGGGCCACCAACAAGCTGTTGTGGCTCAGCAGCCCCAGAAACGGACCGCGCTCGGGATGCGCCGCTGCCTCAAGATGCTGGGCCTGGGCTTGCTGGTGCTTCACATCGGTCATGGCGGCGTTTCCTGTTGCGGTGGGCGGGCAGGGGGCGTGCCACCCCGGTGGGGATGGCAGCTCGGGCCCTGCTTGCGGGTCGTAATCCAAGTAACGCAAGCAATATTTATGCCGGGCAAACCTTGCCGCTTTGTGCGGTTTGCGGGCGATTTGGCCCTTCAGGCAGGTGGAGGTGCCGGTTTTTCCTGCAACAGTGTCGTGATTTCGTCGGCGCCCAGGTGGTGGATGTTCAGGCCTTGTTGCGCTGCCACCAAGGGCGCAAACCAGTGCGGCGCAAATTGCCGGTACAGGGCGATGCTCCAGGGCAGGCTGCGCTGGGCGCTCAGGGTGGCCCAGTTCCAGCGCTCGGCGTAGGGGGCGATCAGGTCGGCGCTCCAGGGCAGCGATGGGTTGGCGCTCAGGCGTTCCCAGTCCCAGTGCTCGGCATGCGCGGCCACCAGCTCGGCGCTCCAGGGCAGCGCGGCACTGCTGCTGGGGCCGCTCCAATCCCAAGCAGATGCAAAGCGGTCCAAGAGCGCGCTGTCCCAGGGCAGGCCGGGGTTCCAGCTCAGGCGGTCCCAGTCCCACAAGTCTTGCCAGGTGTGCAGCAGCTGCGCGCTCCAGGGCAGGGCGGGGTTTTCGCTGAGCGCGTCCCAATCCCAGGGGCCCAGGCCGGCGGGCGAGCGGGGCGGCGCGCTTGCGGGTGCGGCCTCCATCAGCGGGGCGAGCAGCTCGGTCCAGGGCAGGGCCGGGTTGCGGTAAAGGGCGGCAAAGTCCCAATGGCTATGCCAGGTCTGCAAGAGGCTGGCGGACCAGGGCAGCTGGGGGTTGGCGCTCAGGGCACGCCAGTCCCAGCGCTCGGCGTGGGTGGCGATCAGGTCGGCATCCCAGGGCAGGCGGGGCTGGGCGCTCAGCGCCTGCCAGTCCCACTGCGCGGCGTAGGTGCTCAGCAGCTCGGCGTTCCAGGGCAAAGCGGGGTTTTTGCTCAGCCAGCCCCAGTGCCAAAAGGGCGCAAAGCGCGCCACGAGGGCGGCCGTGGCGGGCAAGCCGGGGTTGGCGCTCAGGCCGGTCCAGTCCCAGCGCTCGGCGTACTGGGTAATCAGCGCCTCGCTCCAGGGCAGGGCGGGGTTCCAGCTGAGGGCGGCCCAGTCCCAGCGGTGGGCGTTGGCATGCACAAAGTCGGCGGACCAGGGCAGGTCGGCATTGCGGCTCAGCTGCGCCCAGTGCCAGCGGTAAACGTGCTGCTCCAGCAAGGCCTGGCTCCAGGGCAGGGCCGGGTTGCTGCTCAGGGCCTGCCAGTTCCATTGCTCGGCATGCGCCTCGATCAGGGCACGGCTCCAGGGCAGGGCGGGGTTTTTGCTCAGGATGTCCCAGTCCCACTGCGCCGCAAACTGGGCGATCAGATCGGCGTCCCATTGCAAGGCCCGGCTGGCGCTCAGGGCGCGCCAGTCCCAGGTGACGCCGGGGGTGGCCAGCAAGCTGGCGGTGAGCGGGTAGTGGTTTTGCAGGCAGGCTTGCAGCAGCTGCGGGTAGTCGCGAAAAAACTGCAGCGCTTGCTGCTCGTGCAAGCCGGCCAGGGTGTGGGCCACCATGTCCAGGCGCTCGCGCTCGAAAGCGCTCAAGGCCTGCCCCGACTGGGGTACCAAAGCGCCGCTCATGGCGCGCTGTCCGTGGCGGCTTGCAAGGCTTCTTGGTAGCGCTCGACCTGCGCTTGCAAATAGCTCGCTTGCTGCGAGAACCACAGGTCCCAGTTGCTTTGGCTGGCCAGTGTGCGCCAGGTGGGGCTGCGCAGCAGTTGCAGGCGCTGGGTGTGCAGCGCGTCCAGCTGGGCCAGCAGCGGCCCGGCCGCTTGCGCTGGCGCGGCGGTGGGTGCGCTAGGATAGTTGGCGGCATTGGGGGCCGCGCTGGTGGCGGGCGCCGCGCTCAGCGCCCATTGGGTTTGCAGGCGCTGCAGGCCGGCCAGGTCGCTCAATTGGTAGCTTTTTTGCAAGCGCTGAAACCAGGCCTGCGCGGCCGCTTTGTCGGCGCCGCCCACCCGGTCGGGGTGGCATTGCATGGCCAGTTTGCGGTAGAGCTGCTTGAGGGCGCGCTGCTCGTCCTCGTCCAGCCGCTTTTCGTGGCGTGGCGGCTCGTCCACAGGATGGCTGCGGGTGTATTGCTCAAAACTGTCGTACGCCTGCTGGGCCTGGCTGCGGTGTTCTTCACTGCCAAACTGGGCGTGCAATTGGGCCAGGTACTGGCGCTTGAGGTCCAGGTACTGGCGCATCAGCGGGCCGATGCTGGCGTCTTGCTGGCGGTCAAAGTCTTGCAGGCGGCGCTCGATTTCGTCCATGTCAGCCTGCAAGGCCAGGTTTTGCGCTTGCAGCACCTGGGCTTGCCAGGCCTGCAGACCGGCGTTAGCCGATGCCTGGACCACCAGCGCATCACGCAGGGTGTGCGTCGCCTCTGGCGCGGCCTCACGCGATGGGGGTGCAGCGTGCCGGCCCAAAGCGGCTGCGCAGTCGGCGGCCAGCACAGCGTCCTGGTGCAGCACGAGGCCGGCAAAGTCCTCGCGCGCTACCGGGTTGATGCCCGCCAGCGCGCCGCTGGCCAGGTGGGTGCCGTCGACCACGCACACGCTGGTGTGCATGGCCAGTGCCTGCGGCGCTATCCAATGGACTTCAGCGCCCAGCACTTGCAGGCGTTCCCAGGCATTGCCGTCGTCGCGCGCGTCGGGGCTGTCGGGCAGCAAGACGTGCAGCGCCAGGCCTTGGCGGCGCGCCTGCAAGAGCAAGTTAAACAGCGGCCGCCCGCAAGGCTGCGCCAGGGCGCACAGCAGGCCTTGGCGCGCGCCCTGAAGCAGCGCTTCCAGCGCCGCGTAGGCGTCGGCAAAGTGGGCCTCGGGGGCGAGATCAGGGGGGGCGGCGTTCATCAGAAAAGAGGCACGGCCAGCGCACGTGCGCAGGCAGGCGTGGGGCGTTAATTAATCAAAGCCTTCGCATTGGTTTTGCAGGCATTGGCGCGCTAATTCCTGGGCTTGTGCAATTTGCGCCGGCGTCATTTGCTGGGCGACAAACTCGCGCCCGGCGGCCGCTTGCGCGTGGCCGCTGACGGCGCCTACGTTGAACCACATGTGCGCACGCACATAGTCTTGCAGCACGCCCAGTCCGTTGGCGTAAAGCCAGCCCAAGGCCGCTTGCGCGTCGGCCTGGCCCATGCGCGCCGCCTGCCGGTAGGCGTGCAGGGCGCGGGTGTAATCGGGGGCTTGCTCCAAGCCTTCTTGGGCGAGCGCGCCAATATTGAACCAGGCCAGCGCATCGCCCTGATCGGCGGCCAGTTGCAGCCATTGCATGGCCACGGTGCGGCTGGCCATGGTGCCCTGGCCGTTGGCAATCATGACGCCCAGGTTGTATTGCGCTTGCGCATCGCCTTGGTCGGCGGCCAGTTGGTACCAGGCCAGCGCTACCGCGTCGTCCTGCGCCACGTCTTGGCCGCTGGCATACATCAGGCCCAGGTTGAACTGTGCCGCTGCGTCGCCTTGTTGGGCTGCCGCGCGGTACCACGCCAAGGCCTTGTCCATGTCCTTGGCTACGCCTTGGCCGCTGCTGTACATAAAGCCCAGGTTGAACTGGGCTGCCGCATCGCCCAGCGCGGCGGCGCGGCCGTAATAGTCCAAGGCTTTGTCCATGTCTTTGGCCACGCCTTGGCCGTTGGAATACAGATAGCCCAGGTTGAACAGGGCATGCACATGGCCCTGGTCGGCGGCGCGCTGGTACCACTGGCAGGCCAGCGAGGTATTTTGGGCGACGCCGTGGCCGTTGGCATACATCACGCCCAGCCCGTACTGGGCGTTGGGGTCGCCGGCCTGGGCTCCGCTGTCGTAGCAGGCCATGGCTTTGGCATAGTCTTTGTCCACGCCCTGGCCGTTGGCGTACATCACGCCTAAGCCGCGCTGCGCGGCCAGGTCGCCCTGGGCGGCGGCCGCTTCATACCATTGCAGGGCCTTGTCGTAGTCGCGGGCCACGCCCTGGCCATTGGCATACAGCACGGCCAGGTTGGATTGGGCGTAGGGCAGGCCTTGCTCGGCGGCGGCGCGGTACCAGTGGTGCGCTTGCGCAAAATCTTGCGCCACGCCTTGCCCGTGGGCGTACATCACGGCCAAATTCGATTGCGCCTGCGGCAAGCCGCGCTCTGCCGCTTGCTGGTAGCAGGCCAAGGCCTCTTGGAAGTCTTGCGGCACGCCTTGCCCGTTGGCGTACATCTGCCCCAGGTTGTTCAGTGCGGCGAGTTGCAAATCGGTGGCTAATTCAGTGGCGCGGTCCATACATGTGCTTGCGAGGGGGCGTTCAGCGGTGCAAAAAAGTCCGCCAAAACGCGTCCCAACAAGCCATTATGCAGTTTGCGTACCAGTTATCTGAATTTCATCAAATTGTCTATTTCATCAGGTGTAATTTGTGTAAATCGTTAATAAAACACAAAAAATGTGAAAAAAACATAGGTGTACTGTCTGAAAACTGACACTCGCTGTTATGATTTTCTTGTCCACCCCCGCAAGGCCGGATTTTTCTCCCGCCTTTTGGTGCCCAACCCAGGATTTCATGTCACGCAATTCGATCAATTTTGTCGGTGAAAGCGATGCCATCCGCGCGATCCGGGATCTGCTGCCGGTGGTCGCGGTCTCCAGCTCTACCGTGCTCATCACGGGCGAGAGCGGCACCGGCAAGGAAATTGTGGCCCGTTCGCTGCACGACCTGTCGCACCGCACCGGGGGCAATTTTGTGCCTATCAATTGCGCGGCCATTCCCAAAGATTTGATCGAGAGCGAGCTTTTTGGCCATCGCAAAGGCGCGTTCACTGGCGCGGTGACCGACCGGGTCGGGCGCTTTGAGTTGGCCCACAACGGCTCGATCTTCCTGGACGAGATCGGCGACTTGCCGCTGGAACTGCAGGTCAAGCTCTTGCGCGTGTTGCAAGAGCGGGTGATCGACCCGGTGGGCTCGACCAAGCCCATTCCGATCGATGTGCGCGTTATCGCCGCCACCCACCGCGACCTCGAGGCCGAAATCGCTGCCGGGCGCTTTCGGGAAGATTTGTATTACCGCCTGAACGTGCTGCCGCTGAACACGCCGCCATTGCGCGAGCGCGCGAGCGACGTGCCGCTGCTGCTGCAGTATTTCGCCAAACACCATGCCCAGCAAGGCGAGAAACCGATTACCTTCGCGCCGGACTTCACGTACGCCCTGCAGTCTTACCCTTGGCCTGGCAATGTGCGCGAGCTCTCTAATCTGATTGACCGCTTTAGTACCTTGTTTGCCGGGCAGTGCCTGGAGCTCAAGAACTTTTCCAAGAGCCTGCTGCCCAAAGGCATGCTGGGCTACAAAGCCCTGGCCGATTCGGGCGAGTTGCCCACTTTGGACCCGATGTTGGCCGGCGACTGGATGGGCGGCCCGAGTTCGGGCGGCTTGTTTGACGAGCTTGCAGAAGACGAGCCCGCCCAGGACGAGCCCAACTCGGTGGAGCAAATGACGTTTATGTCGCAGGCTTTGCCGGTGCTGCCGCCCGAGGGCTTATCGCTCAAGCACCGCTTGGCTGAAATTGAGCGGGACCTGATCGCCCAGGCCCTGAGCCGCACCAATGGCAACGTGTCGCAAACAGCGCGCATCCTCAATGTGCAGCGCACCACGCTGATCGAAAAAATCCAGAAATTCGGGCTGCGCGGCGACTGAGCGCCGCGCCTGCTGCGAGGGCCTAGCCCCTGGCAGCGCCCCCTACCTCAATCCGATTTGCCTTGCCCCTGGACGCGGGGGTATTGCACCAGTTTTTCCACCGGTTTGGCCGGTGCGGCTGGCGCAGGCGTTGCAGCGGGCGCCGCAGCCGGTGGTGGCTTGACGCTGGCTTCAGCCGCCTTGAGCTGGCGCACCAAAGCGTCGGCCTCTTTGCGCACCGCTGCCGGATCTACGCGCGCCGGTGCGGGGGCCTGCACCGAGCGCAGTTGGGTCGACAAATTGGTGATCGCCGTGGCCTGGCTTTGCAGCTTGCCGTCCAAATCTTTGAGCATTTTGCCCACGTCGGGCGCCTTGGGGTCGGCGCCGGCGGCGGGCTTGGTGACCGCGTCGGTTGCCAGTTGCACGGTGCGCACCACATCGTCTAGGCGCAGCTCGATTTTGGTGAGCTGGCTGGTGATGGCGTCTTGTTTGCTCGCCACTTCGCGCAGCGCTTCGCCGTGGCCTTTGAACAGCTCCAGGGATTCGTCCATGGCAATCACGCGCTTACCCACGGCCAGCAGCATGGCGTCGGCCTGGATGACGCGCTGTTGCAACCTGAAGGACATGAAGGCAAATACGCTCATCGACAACACCATCAGCAGGCCAAAGACGGCCAGGACGATGATGAGGTAGGTTTTTTGACCCGTCGAGCTTTCGATCAGCTGGGTCGTGGCGCCATGCATATCGCCTGCGGCTTTGGCGGCCATGCCGGCCGCGCGGTTGGCCAGTTGGGCCGAGTCCAGCATGGTCGAGCGCATTTCGGCCAATTCAGCGTCTTCTTCGGCCTTGTCATTGTGCGCCGCTGGGGCCTCCTGGGCATGGCCGGCGTCGTGGGCGTGCTCGGGCCCATGCTCGTGGGCCAGGGCGCCGCCTTCATTGCCATGCGCTTGGTCGTGGGCCTCGTCCTTGGGTTCCGCGTGTGCATCGGCGCTGTCCTGCGCGGGCGCATCGGCGTGTTCTGCGGAGGCGGCAGGCTGGGCGGGCGCGGCGGCGGCAATCGCTTCGATCGCCGAGGCCTCGTCGGCAGTCAGTGTGGGGCTGGGGTCAGACATAGTGGTACCTCTGGGTGTTTGCGCGCCATGGGCTTAGCGCGCTTTCATCATGGCGTCGAGCGCTTGCAACTGCGTGCGCACGACGTCGTTTTCGATCTTGAGTTGGATCACGCGGGCGGGGAAGTCCATTTCCACCGCCTCTTCGGTTTCGAATTCCTCTTCCTGTGCCTGGCCGGTGGCCCCACTGGCCGTGGTGCTGCCCTGGCCTGCCTTGACGGCGTCTGTGGCGCTGCCGATGCTGGCGGTCTTGAGCTCCTTGGCGCTTGGGGGCGGGAGTTTGACGACGTTGGTGATGGTCTTGTCATTGGCCTGCACCAGCACCTCGTGTGCTTGCAAGGTGATTTCCTCGACCGGCTCTTCCTCGTCACGCTGCACGCGGCGGATATCGGTGCCGACGTGGGCCGAAGGCGAGCGCGCCACGTTGCTGCCCTCGGGCATTTCTACATGGTGGGGCGCATGGCTGGGGAAAAATTCAGGTTCTTTCATCGTTTGACCTCTTGTTTTTTCTGCCCGAAGGCGCCGGCAATGCTGGGAGAGAACTGCTCTTTCATAAAGCGGGCCGAGCGGATTTGCGGATCTTTGGGCACGCCGCCGCTCTCGGCATAGGCACTGGCCTCGGCCAAGGAGGCAAACGGCCCTGACACCACCGAGAACATGATGCCTGGCTGGTTGGGCAGGTAGTTGGCGACGATGCGCGCGCGCTTGAGGTTGGCGTGGGCCTGCAAATAATTGCCCGCCTCGGCATAGCTTGGAACAATCGTGTGCTGCACCAGGAAGGTACCCGCGGGCATTTGACGCACCCAGGCCTGGCCGGCCTGGTTTTGGGCGTTTTGCGCCTCATCAGCGGGCTTGGGTTCGGGCGCGACTTCGGGTGCCGGGGCCACAGCGGCCGCAGCGGCTTTGCCGCGCGGGTTGCTGGGAACAATGGTTTCGACCTCTTCAGGCGCTTTGGGGGGCGCCGCCGCCGGGGCGGCGCTGGCCGCGGGTGCGGCACTTGCGGCAGCGCTTGCCGCGTTAGCGGGGGGCGCGGAGTTGGCGCCCGCCGAGGCCGGCGCGGCTGCGGGGGCTGCGGCCGATGCATTTTTTTCTGCCGATACCGGCTTGCCTTGCAGCACATTGCGCAGCTCTTGCACGGCCTGGTCGCCGGTTGGTACCAGACCGTACACAAAGGCAACGCCCAGGCCACAGACCAGCAGCAGCGCGCCGATGGCCAGCACCCAGGGCCACACACTGCGGCTGGGGGGTTCTTCGGGGGGCGTTTGCTCGTCGCTGTCGGGCGCGGGGGCAGGTGAGGGGGCAGGTTCGTCGCGTGGCTCGGCGACCATCGGTGGTAGCGCCATGGGGTGCGGCGCGGGCGCTTTGTAAGGGGCAATTTGGCGCAGCAAAGCGCCCACCGCGCCTTCGCGCCCTTGGGCGCGGGCTTGCTCGAGCAAAGCCTCGGCTTGCTCGGGGTTGGGCGGTTCGATGTCCCAGCTCAGAATGCGCCGACCAAAGGCGGTCAGCAGTTTTTGCTTTTGGCTGGCGGCGTTAAACAGCATCACCACCCGGATATTGGCGCCGGGGAAATGTTGCACCAGCCGCGCGAGCAGCTGGATTTCGTTGTCCGGCAGGGCGCCCGCGTCGTGCACGATCCAGATTTTAGGCGGCGCGTTGTGGAACTTGGCGCCCATGGCGTCTTCGATGGAGTAGTCCTGCAAGACCTCGTTAAACCGGGTGATCAAGGCCTCGGCGCTGGCCGGAAAGCACACTTCCAGGCCGATGTGGGGCGCAGCTTCGCGCAGGCGGGCGACCAGCAGCTTGCCGTAGTGGTCCAAGATGGCGTCATGGCTGCTGACCATGCACAGGCTCATGTTGTCCTGCACCAAGGCCGATACATAGCCTTCCAGGCGCATGCGGTCGGCCACGCGGAAAAACAGGGGCTGCACGCCCGCAATGCTGTCGTCGCCAGGGAAATGAAACTCGGTCATACAGGTGCGGCCTCAGGGTTCAAAGCTTTGCCGTTCGTGTCGTACAGCATGGAGGCAGGGATTTTCGGATTCGGGCGGGCCATCGGGTCCACGCCGGGCTGCACTTGCGCCAGGCTAAACACGTAGGCAATCACTTGCGCCACCGCGAAATACAGGCTTTCGGGGATGGGCTGGTCCAAGTCGGTGGTGAAGTACAGCGCACGGGCGAGTTCGGGCGCAGCGAAAATTTCCACGCCGTGGGCTTTGCCTTCTTCGCGGATGCGCGCGGCCACATGGTCCACGCCCTTGGCCAGCAAGAGCGGGGCGCCGTCGGCCGTCGGGTCGTAGGACAAGGCCACGGCAAAGTGTTCCGGGTTGGTGATGATGACGTCGGCCTCTTTGACCTTTTGCATCATGCGCGCCGTGGCCACCTCTCGCTGGCGGCGGCGGATCTGGGCTTTGACCTCGGGGCGGCCTTCCATGTCCTTGTGCTCGTCCTTGATCTCCTGCTTGGTCATGCGCATCTTCTTCATGAAGCTGTACTTTTGGTAGGGCACATCAATCAGGGCAATCAGCACCAGGCACAGTGTCAGCCAGAGCACGGACTCCGAAATCATGGCGCCCGCTTTGGTCAGCGCAGGCTCTAGGGCCATGGAGCCCAGGGACAGCAGTTCGTCAAAGTGGCGATCCAAAAGCAGAAATAGCACGCCACTGACCAGGCTGAACTTGAGGATGGACTTGATCAGCTCGACCGCCGCGTTGGCGCCGAACATTTTCTTAAAGCCCGAAATCGGACTCAGCTTGCCGAAGTCGGGCAGGATGGACTTGGGCGAGAACAAAAAGCCGCCGGTGGCCCCGGAGGCGAGGATGGCCACCACGGCGGTGGTGAGCATCAGCGGCAAGACCAGCAACAAGGCGTGTGCCAGCTGAGTTCCAAAGGCCAGGGCCAAAAGGTCTGGCGAGTCCAGCATCTTGCGGTCAAAGGTAAATCCGGCGGCAAAGTAGGTGGCAATTTGCTTGAACCATACGCCGCCCACGGTGAGCAAAATCAGCACCGCGCAGCTCATCACCGCCGCGGCGGGCAACTCGCTGCTGCGCGCCACCTGCCCGTCCTCACGGGCGCGCTGCAAGCGTCTGGCGGTGGGGTCTTCGGTGCGGTCACCGCTGTCGTCAGACATGCTGCCTTACCCCGCTTGCAGGCCGATTTGGCCGCGAATTTCGATAAAGCCTTGCAACCACAGCCACTCGATGCGCGCTGCAATACTGGGCAAAGCCACCATCATGAGCACAAAGCCGGCCACGATCATGACCGGCAGGCCCAAGGAAAAAATATTCAAACTCGGCGCAGCCCGCGTGGCTACGCCCAGCCCGATGTTGACAAACAGCATGGTGATCATCACCGGCAAGGCCATCAGCAAGGCGCCCAGAAAAATCATGGAGCTCCATTTGAGGAAATGGGCCCAGGCGTCGGCCGTCAGCAGCCCTTTGCCGATGGGCAGGCTGCTAAAGCTGTCCACCACCAGGGCCAGCAGCATGGTGTGGCCGCCCAAGCTGACAAAAATCAGGCTGGCCAAAATCAGCACAAACTGCGCGACCACCGGCACGTTGCCCAAATTGGGGTCCATCAACATGGCCATGGACAGGCCCACGGCGGTGGAAATCGATTGCCCGGCGAGCAAAATCGCCGCCGTAATGACTTGCAAAGACAAGCCCATCAGCAGGCCAATCGACAGTTGGTTGAACACTTCCACCAAGCCCGACGGCGAGACCGGGTCCATCACCGGCCAGTCAAACAGTGGGTAAATCATCCAGGTCAGGGCGACGGCCAGCAGCACGCGCATGCGCACATTGAGCGCGCGCAAGGAAAAAATCGGTGCCGACATCAGGAGCGCAGAAATGCGCAGCATAGGCCACAGAAAGGTGTAAAACCTCTCGATGATGTCGCTGGCCAGAATGTTCATGGAGTACGCATGCCCGCAGCATCGGGCTCAGCTAAAGAGCGTAGGAATACGCTGGAACAGGCTGCGCGTGTAATCGACCAGGGTGGCCAATTGCCAGCCGCCAACCAGCGCCAAGGTGATGGCAAGTGCCGCCAGCTTGGGGATGAAGCTCAGGGTCTGCTCGTTGATCGAGGTGGCCGCTTGCAAAATGCCGATAAACAAGCCCACGGCCAGCGACACGCCCAGCAGGGGCGCTGAAATCAAAACCACCATCCATAAGGCCTGGTGGCCCAAATCGACAACAGCAGCAATATCCATCGTATTTCTCCGGCGGCGCCCGTGGCGCTAGCTAACAAAACTGGCGGCCAGCGAGCCCATGATCAGGGCCCAGCCGTCGACCAGCACAAACAACATCAATTTAAAAGGCATGGAAATCATCATCGGCGAGAGCATGGCCATGCCCATGGACATGAGCACACTGGCCACAATCAGGTCGATCACCACGAATGGGATGTAAATCAAAAAGCCAATGGTGAACGCGCTTTTGAGTTCGGAGGTGATAAATGCCGGCACCAGGGTGGTAAAGGGCACTTCATCGGCGCTGGCAACGTCTTTTTTGCGCGCCATTTGCATGAACATGCCGATGTCCTCTTCGCGGGTTTGCTTGACCATGAAGCTGCGCAGCGGCGCCTCGGCGGCGGCCAGGGCTTTGTCAAACTTCATGCCTTGTTCCATATAGGGAACAGCGGCGTTTTTGTAGACCGCCTCTAGCGTGGGCGACATGATAAACAGCGTCAAAAACAGCGAAATACCGACCAGCACGTTGTTGGGCGGTGTCTGGCCGGTGCCCAGGGCCTGGCGCAGGATAGACATGACGATGATGATGCGCACAAACGAAGTCATCATCAGCAAAAGCGATGGCAGCAGCGTCAGCGTGGTCATCAAGGCCAAGAGCTGCAGTGACAAGCTGTACTGCGTGTCTTTGCCCGTGCCGCTCACATTGACCATAGGGATGCCTTGCGCCCACGAGAAGGCCGGCACCAAGAGCGCCACCGCCAGGCCGGCAAGCCACCAGTATTTACGTTTCAATTGCATGTCCTTGGGGTGCGTTGTCCAGGTCGAATGCGCCCAGCGCGGTCAGTTGCTGGGCACTGATGCCCACCAAAACGTGTTTGTTTCCCACGCGCAGCAGCGCCACTTTCTGGCGCGGACTGACGTGGATGGTTTCGCGTACTTCTAAAAGCGCAGGCCCGCTGTGGCGGACCTGCAAAGATTTCATGCGGCGCAGCAGCCAGAGCATGCCGGCCAGGAGGACTAAGACCAGCAGGAAACTTGCCGAAAACCGCAGCCAGTCGACCGCGCCCGTGCCTGCCGTGCCCATGACCGCTTAGAGGTTTTTCATCCGCTCGGAGGCGGGCACCACGCGCGTGAGGCGGATGCCATAGCGCTCATTGACCAGCACCACCTCGCCTTGGGCGACCACGGTGTTGTTGATCAGCAGGTCTAAGGGCTCGCCGGCGATACGGTCGAGCTCGACCACGCTGCCTTGCGTCAGGCGCATCAGATCTTTGATTTTGATCATGGCGCGGCCCACTTCAATGCTGAGGGTCACGCTGATGTTTTGCAGAACTTCCGGGTTGATCTGGTTTTCCGCATCCTTGCTGGCTGCGCTCTCGTCGGTCAGTGCTTCGGTCATGACATGCTTCCTCAATCGTTAGGTATTTCCGGGGACCACGGCGCGTTCGATTTGCACCGCTACCTGTGCCCCCAGCGTGCCCACTTGCACTTCAAAGGCAGGGATTTCATTGGCTTCGAGCGTTGCGAACTCGGGCTTCTTGAAATACAAAATATCACCGGGCTGCATGGATTCGACCACGCGCAAAGTGGAGTTGATCAGGCCCAGCTGCACGCGCGCTTCCATGCAGGCGCCGCCCACGGCCTCTTCGAGCTCGCCGCGCCATTGGCGGTCCGACTCTTCGTTGCCATCGCCCGACTGCACGCGGCTGCTGAGCAGTTCGCGCACCGGTTTGAGCGAGGTGTAGGGATGCACTATATCGAAAAAGCCGATGTTCTGCGTGGCTGTTTCGGTCTCAAAGCGGCTCAGGATGACCAGGTCGTTCTCATCTGCGATCTGGGCAAACTGGGGGTTGATCTCGGAGCTGACAAATTCAAAATCCACCGCCATCAAAGGGCTCCAGGCCTCTTTGAGGTTGCGGAATGTGACGTCCAAAATCATATTGATGATGCGCGTCTCCATGGGCGTGAACAAGCGCCCGGGCGAGAGCTGGCCCAGCGTGCCTTTGCCAAATCCGCCAAAAAAGCTGTCCAGCGAGCTAAACACAATCGTCGGATCAATCACCACCAGCGAAAAACCGCGCAAGGGGTTCATGCGCAGCATGTTCACGGACAAAGGCGCACGCAGGTCTTTGACGTAGTCGCCAAACTTGACGATCTGCACCTTGGTCGGGTTGATGCGCGGGCTGGTGCGCAGCACGTCCATCAGCTGGGGGCGGAACAGGCGGATAAAGCGCTCGTTGATCATGTCAATCGAGCCGATATTGACGCCCAGGCTGCTGTCCTCGCTGGCCAGGTCGTGCTTTTTCACCCGCGCGGCGGTGTTAAAGCCGGTGTCCACCGCAATCGTGCCGTCATTGACCCCTTCTGCCAGGGCAGAGAGTTCGTCGGCGGAGAGCAGGTTATCGGCCATAAGGATTGCGCAGTGCGGTTGGAAAAACGTTATTGAACGATGAAAGACGTGAAATTGATTTCCTCAATTCCACCAAAATCTTCGTATTTTTCTAGCAAAGTGTTCATCACGTCGGCAATTTTCTTGGCCAGGTCGCGGCGGAAGTCGGGCTTGGCCAGGTCCGCCTCGGTGGTCATGCGCATGGAGTCCATGATGGCCGAGCGCAGCGCAAATTCGTGTTTCTTGACGTTCTCGATCACGCGCTCGTCATAGCGGGTCATCAGGGCGATTTGCACTGACATGACCTTTTTCGAGCCGGTCAGGTTCACCAAAAACTCGCGTTCCAGCTGGAAATAGGTGTACTCAAAGCGCGGGCTGTCGGGCGATTTCTTATTGAGTTTGGGCGGGCCGCCTTCGGCTTTTTTGTCGCCATGGCCTTCAGCGGGGGCGCCGTGACCGCCTTCGGCCTTTTTCTCGCCATGGCCTTCGGCGGGCGCATCATGTCCGCCCTCGGCTTTTTTCTCGCCGTGGCCGCCTTCTGCACCGGCCTCGCCCTCGAGCATGGCGTCCGGGTTGGGCGGAGGCGCAAAAAAGCCGGTTTGTTTGGCGAGCAAGAGGGTGCCCACCACGGTGCCTGCGATCAGCACAATGATGCCGACGACCACGCCGATGATCAGGCCGATGGGTTTCTTCGGCTTTTCTTCGACTTCCGGTTCGGGTGCAGCGTCAGCCATGGGATACCTCTCAATCTGTTGTCAATTGCATTCTTAGCGGGGTGCAAACACCTTAGG
>CANGNS010000026.1 GCA_947455465.1 Comamonadaceae bacterium
AGCACAATGATGCCGACGACCACGCCGATGATCAGGCCGATGGGTTTCTTCGGCTTTTCTTCGACTTCCGGTTCGGGTGCAGCGTCAGCCATGGGATACCTCTCAATCTGTTGTCAATTGCATTCTTAGCGGGGTGCAAACACCTTAGGCCAAGACGTTCAAACCATCGGCGGCCACATTGCTTGCGGTTGCCGCGACTGTAGCGGCTACCGGCTCTGCTGTTTTCTTGGCAGAAGCGCTCGATGGGCCTTGTTGGTTTCGGCCAGGTGTCGGATTTCCGCCGGATTGACGGCTGGAATCCCCATTCACCCAGACGGAAGCAACTGTCGTGCCAGCCTCGGTCAGCGCGTCGCGCAGGCGATGGGCGCCCTGGGCCATCAATTCACGGGTCATGGCGTTGTCGGTGCTAAAACTGGCATCCAGGCCGGCGGCATGCATATCGAGCTGGACGTCGATCTGGCCCAAGGCGCCCGGTTGCATGCGCATTTGCATCTTCCACTGGCCGCGCTCAATTTGGGCGATCAGGCGCTGGGCGATGGCTTCGCCCACGCGGTCGGCCAGTTGCTGGTAGTGCGCGGCGCGCTGCTCGGCCAAAGCCTGGGGCGTGGCGGCCTCTGCTTTGGCGACCACGGCGGCATTCTGGGGCGCGGCGCTGGACTGGGCGGCGCTGCCAAGCGCCGCTGGGGCGCTGGGCTCGGCATCGGAGGCCGACAGGCGTTCGGCTTGCAGCGCTTCCAGGTCCAGGCCTTGGGGTACTTCGATGTGTACGTTTTCCCAGGTCTTTGCGGCGTTGGTGGCTGCGGCGAGCGTTGCAGGCGTGGCCAAAGTGGCAGCTTGGGTTGCTACAGCGGGCAGGTTGGTCGCGTCAGACTTGGTTGACGTGCCGCTGGCGCCTAGGGTCTGGGCGGTGGGCAGGGTCGGGCTCACCGGGCTGCCGGCGGGCGCTGCGTCCACGGCAAGAGGCGTTGCGGGTGCGGGCAGGGCGGCGGGCAAGGGCAGTGCCGGGGCAAGCGGCGCAGCGGCCGCGTTTGCGGCGGGTGTAAGGCCTGCGAGTACGTCCGACACCTTGGCGCCCGAGAGCAGCGCAGCCCAGCTGATTTGCTTGTTATTGCCCGAGGCCTGGGCCAATCGGCGGGTAATGGCCTGGTCGGGCGGCGTGAGCGTCAGACGCAGGCTGGTCGGTGCCGGCGCGGGGGGCAGGTCCGCCTCTACCGGGCTGGGCGCGGTCGCTGCCTGCACGGCCAGGCTGACGGCGCTGGCCACTGGCAGCAAGGCGGCGGCATCAGCACGCGTGCTGGCTTTGCCGGTGACCGACAGCGCGGTGATCTGCACGTTCGGTGCCTCAGAGGTGCTTGGTGCGCCAGGCTGCGCGTTGGCTGCGACGGCCAAGCCAGCTTGCACCGCTGCAGCCAGGTTGAAAGGCTGCGCACTCGTGGCGTCGGCAGGGCTTGTGGGCGTGGACGGGATGGCATCGGCATCGCTGCTGGCGGCCTTGGGCGAGGCGCCCAGGCGGGTGTTCAACATCAGCGCCACCGGGACAAAGGCGGCCGCTTCGGCGCCGTCCTGGCCTGGCTCGCCGGGGTTTTTGTCCTTGGCCTGCGCGCTAGCGGGCTTGGCTGTCGTTGCCGTCGCAGGTGTCTGCTGCGCAGCCCAGGACAGGGCGTTGCTGGCCGCCGCCAGGGTGCTCGGTGCCGTTGGAGCTGGACTTGCAGTTGGAGTTGGAGTTGGAGTTGGAGTTGGAGTTGGAGTTGGAGTTGGAGTTGGAGTTGGAGTTGGAGTTGGAGTTGGAGTTGGAGTTGGAGTTGGAGTTGGAGTTGGCAAGGCGACCGGCGCGCTTGCGGCGGCGGCAGTTGCAGCGGCCTGCGACGCGAGCGCGGACAGGTCGATACCTGCAGGCGCAGTGCTTGCTGACGGGTTTGCTTTGGGGCTTGCCAGGGCGCCAAACCAGGTGGGCTCCACGCTGGGCGCAAGGTTTGTTGTTGCTGCCTGTGCACTGCCTGGCGCATGGGCGTCTTTGAGCGCCACCGAGGCGGCCAATTGGGCCAGCAGGGATGGCGCGCCGTTTACGGCGCCAGGCGCCGCGGTGCTGTTGCCCACCGAGATGGTCAGACCGGCAGCCGGGCTGCCCGTGCTCGCCAGGCCTGCCAGGCCTGCCAATTGCAGATCGATGCCGGCGCCGCTCAGGGCTGTGCTGGCATCAGACTTGGCACTGGTGGCGCCAAACAGGGCTTGGACGGCGGTTTCGCCCAATCCCTGGGCCCGGGCGAAGTCGGCCAGGGTCGCCATGTCGGGCAGGGGCGCGTCGGTGGTGATGACGCTGAGCTTATTGCCCAGCGGCACCACCTGCAAACCGGCCGCCGCTGGCGCGGCGCTGGCAAGGGCTTGCCGCTCGAGCTTGAGCATTTGGCCGTTGAAAACGCCGGCAAATTCGCTGCTTTGGGGGCTCGAATCGGTCCCCGCGCCGGGGCTGGGTAGCTCGCCTCCCCTCGGAGCAGCGGTCGGGGCGGTCAAAAAGTTCATCGTCGGGTCCATGAAGTCGTCTTCCTAATGGTGGCCACGGGGATGTGGCAATGCCATGTGTAACGCAAGAAACGTGACGGGAAAGGATTTGCCGCTTTGCAGCATGCCAGGGCGCGGGCCTGGACCGGTGGCATAGAGCTTGCTTTCAGGGTCTCTGAAGCCCTTTATTTGAACTTGCCCTAGCCCCTAAACGCACGATTCCCACCGAAAACTGACTATGAGCACGCTCACGCTGTCGACAATTCGACAAAATTTGTCCAAATTCAATTTCAATGACCTGAGCATTCCGGCGTTGGTGTTGATCATCATGGGCATGCTGGTCATCCCGCTGCCGCCCATGCTGCTGGACGTGCTCTTTACTTTCAATATTGCCACGGCAGTGCTGATCATCATGATCGCCATCAAGGTGCGCAAGCCGCTGGAATTCTCGTCCTTCCCCTCGGTGCTGCTGTTTGCGACCATGCTGCGCCTGGCGCTCAATGTGGCCTCCACGCGGGTAATTTTGGTCAACGGCCACGAAGGCCACGAGGCGGCCGGCAAGGTGGTGGCCGCCTTTGGTGAATTCGTGATTGGCGGCAACTACGTCGTCGGTTTCATTATTTTTGCGATCCTGATGATCGTGAACTTCTTTGTGGTGACCAAGGGCGCGGGCCGCGTCTCTGAGGTCAATGCCCGCTTTACCCTGGACGCCATGCCCGGCAAACAAATGGCGATTGACGCCGACCTGAATGCCGGCGTGATCGACCAGGACACCGCCCGCCAGCGCCGCGCTGAGCTGGGCCAGGAGTCGGACTTCTTCGGCTCCATGGACGGTGCCTCCAAATTTGTCAGCGGCGACGCCATGGCCGGCCTCCTGATTTTGATCATCAACCTGGTCGGCGGCCTGGCCATTGGCATTGGCCAGCACGGCCTGTCGCTGAGCGAAGCGGGGCGGATTTACTCCTTGCTGACCATCGGTGACGGCCTGGTTGCCCAGATTCCTTCGCTGTTGCTCTCGCTGGCCACCGCCATCGTGGTGACCCGGGTGACCACGACCGAGTCCATGACCGAGCAGGCCACCTCGCAGCTGGGCAATCCGGCCGCTTTGTTTGTGACCTCGTCCATCATGGCCACCTTGGGCCTGGTGCCCGGCATGCCGCATCTGGTGTTTATCGTCTTGTCCGCCTGCGCCGCGGGCGCGGGCTGGATGCTGTTGCGCCGCGAAGCGACCAAAGAAACCACCGAGGAAGTGGCCGCCGCCGTGGCCGCCTCCGAGCAGCCCAAAGAGCTGGACTGGGAAGACCTGGACCAGGTCGATCTGGTGGGCCTGGAAATCGGCTACGGCCTCATCCCCCTGGTCAACGCCGAAACCGGCGGCCAGCTGATGACGCGCGTCAAAGGCGTGCGCAAGAAATTGTCGGCCGAACTGGGCTTTTTGATCCAGCCTGTGCGCATCCGCGATGCCTTGAGCATCGACCCGGACAGTTACCAAATTGTGCTCAAAGGCGTGGTGCGCGGGCGCGGCAAGATCAAAGTGGGCCGCGAAATGGCGATCAACCCCGGCCAGGTGTATGGCAATTTGGAAGGCACGCCCACCCAAGAGCCCGCCTTCGGCCTGGACGCGGTGTGGATCGAGCCCTCGCAGCGCGACCATGCCCGCTCCATGGGCTACACCGTGGTCGACGCGGCCACGGCCATTGCCACCCACCTGAACAAAGTGCTGCGCGAAAACTCCTCCGATTTGCTCAGCCACGACGAAGTCCAGCAACTCCTGGACAAGCTGACGGCCAAGTCGCCCAAGCTGGTCGAGGACCTGGTGCCCTCCAAGCTGTCTTTGGGCGTGCTGACGCGCACTTTGCAAGGCCTGCTCAACGACTCGGTCTCTATCCGCGACATGCGAACGATTGTCGAGACGCTTTCCGAAGTGGCCGCCCGCACCCAAGAGCCCGAGCAGCTGACCGCCTTGGTGCGCCCGCGCCTGGGCCGCATGATTGTGCAAAACCTGCTCGACGACAAAGAAACCTTGTCGGTCATGACCCTGGACCCCGGCCTGGAGCAGTTGCTGCACAACGTGTTGCAGCAGCAAAGCCAGGGCCAAAATGTGGTCATCGAGCCCGGCCTGGCCGAGCGCCTGTTCTCTGCGCTGCGCGACGGCACCAAATCGGTCGAAGACCTGGGCCACGCCGCCGTGCTGGTCGTCTCCCCGGCGATTCGCCCCTGGCTGTCCAAGGCCGCACGCCACCGCGTAAGCGAGTTGTCCGTCCTGTCGTATGCCGAGATTCCGGACGACCAGTCGGTCAAAGTCATCCACACCGTACACGCCGAACCCAAAGAGGGCTTGCAATAACAGGACCTCTGTCCTGGCAGCCCCTATCTAATTACCTCTGAGAGACACCCACCATGGAACTCAAACGAATTTTGGCCAATGACACCAAAAGTGCCACGGAAAAGGCCATGGCCTTGTACGGGCGCAATGTGCTGGTCATCTCCAACCATAGCGTGGGCGGCCAGACCGAGCTGGTCGTGGCAATTGATATCGAAGAGCCAAGCCAGGCCGGCGGCGGCGACGCCAGCGCAGCCGTGTTGCTCAACTCGTCCACCGGTTTCAAGCAGCAACTGGCCAAAGCCCAGTCGCAGCCCAAGACCGCCGCAGCCAAAGAGGGCGCCAAAGAGGTGTTCCAAGACGCCGCAGCAGACCGCAGCCTGCCGGTGCGCCAGGCCGAACCCAAAACCGGCAATGATTTCGCCAGTGGCGAAATCATGGACCTGATCCGCGATGAACTGGCTGCCTTGCGCCGCGAATTTCACATGACGCAACAGCAGCCCGGCTGGCACAGCGGCCACCGCCTGGCCCCCGAGGTCGAGGAGATGATGCGCTCCTTCACCCAGTCGGGCATGCCGACCGGTTTGCGCACCTTGCTGCTCGACACCGTCAAAGACATGCGCAGCGAAGACGAGGCCTTGCTGGCCGTGCGCGGCCAGCTCGAGCAAGTCGCGCACCGCCCCAGCGCCCCCCTTCCTAGCAGCGGCGTGCACCTGATTGCCGGGCCTTCCGGTTCAGGTAAAACCACCATGGCGGTGCGCTTGGCGCGCCATGCTGCGGCGCAGCACGGCTTAGGCCAAGTCGCCATCGTTAGCTATCGCGACGAGCGCGTGGGCGCATGGGCGCAGACCCAGGCGCTGGCCGCCCAGGCCGGGGTGGAATGTTTTGTCGCCGACAGCAGCGCCGCCCTGAGCGCCGTTTTGGGCCAGTTGGCCTCGCGCACACTGGTATTGATAGACACCTCGGGCACCCACATGGCCGAGCGGGTCACGGAAGTGCAGGCGGTTTGCCCCGCATGCCAGACCCATGCGCTGGTGGCGGCAGACGCCTCCACAGCTACTTTGCGCCGCGCTTTGCGCGCCTCGGGCATCCGCTGGAACAGCCTGATGGTCAGTAAATTGGACGAATCGGTGCAGCCTTGGCCCCTGGTGGAGTTTCTCTGCGATAATTTTCTCGCGCTATCGGCGGCGAGCGATGGAGCCCAGTTGGGGGCTTTGAAGCAAGATTTGAGTGCCGGTTCGTTGGTGGAAATGGCAGTTGCCCAGATTTCGAGGGCACCGCAGACCATAGGGCCGATTTCGGCCATCGCCCCGATTCAGGTATCCAAACCCGTGTCTTCCAAGCTGCCGCCGCCGTCGCCGCGCTTGTTTACGCCTGCCAGCCCCCGAGGGATGCGCGGGCCTTTTAACTGAGTTTTTGCTGGGTCACAATGAATAAAACGTCGCGTACAGAGGTTATCGGTATTGCAAGTGGCAAAGGGGGCGTTGGCAAGACGACCGCTGCGGTCAATCTTGCGATCGCCCTCAAAATGGCCGGGCACCGGGTCATGCTGTTCGACGCCGATATGGGGCTGGCCAACGCCCAAATCGCCCTGGGCTGCGTGTGCCCCTTTAATTTGAGTCACTTTATGAGTGGCCAAAAGACGCTGCAAGAGATCATCGTCACCTCCCGCCACGGCGTTACCCTGGTGCCGGGCGCCTCGGGCGTGAAAGAGCTGGCCTCGCTCACACGGGTGCAAGCATCCCGCATTGTGCAATCTTTCAGCGCGCTGGAAGACGAGATTGACTACCTGATTGTGGACATGGCGGCCGGTATTTCGCCCACGGTGCTGACCTTTATGGGCGCCTGCCAGCGCCGCTTTATCGTGGTGCGGGACGATCCCTCGTCCATTGCCGACGCCTACGGCACCATCAAAGTGCTGATCCAGGACTACGACCTTAACGAGATTTACATCGTCCCCAACGCGGTGAACAGCCAGGCCGACGGGCAAAACCTGTACCGGCGTATCAACCAGGTGTGCGCCCAGTTCCTCAATTTCACGACGCATTACCTTGGCTCCATCGAAAACGACGACGCCATCTTGGCGGCGCACAAAAAATACGAGCCGGTATTGGAGTTCGCCCCCCGCAGCAACGCGGCGCGCGACTTCAAGCGCCTGGCCAAATCGGTGACCCAAATGCCGCCTATCGAGAATTTCTCGGGAGGAATGCAGTTTTTTGTTGAACGCCTGGTGCGCCACCAAGCCTGATGTCCATGGTCAACGCGGCAAGCCTGTACCAAGATACGCACGACGCCAGCGAAGCGCTGGTGATGGCGCATTTGGGCATGGTCAAGCGCGTGGCGCTGCACCTGAAGGTGCGTATTCCGCCCTTCATGGAGCTCGACGAGCTCATTCAGGTCGGCATGATTGGTCTTTTAGAGGCGGCGCGGTCGTATGACGCCTCCAAAGGCGTCGAATTTGAGAGTTATGCCCTAAGCCGGGTGCGCGGCGCCATCTTGGACGAGGTGCGCCAGCTGTCCTACCTGCCGCGCTCGGCCGTGGCCTTTAACAAATCGGAGAACGAGGCGACCCATTTCCTGGCCAGCGAGCTGGGCCGGGCGCCCACCCAGGCCGAACTGGCCGAGCACATGGGCGACGATTTGGAAGAATTCCAGAAAAAACGCGGCAATGCCAAGCGTTTTGAGACTTTGTCCATGGAAGTGATCAACGACGAGGTGCTGGGCATCGCCGACGAGCGCTCGCGCCAGCCCGACGCCATCGTCGAGCACGAAGATTTCATGCGCGCCGTCACCGACGCCATCGCCGATTTGCCCGAGCGTGACCAGCTTTTGATGTCTCTTTACTATGTGGAAGAGCTCAATCTCAAGGAAATCGGGGAAGTTTTGGGGGTGACCGAGTCGCGCATCAGCCAGCTTCTGAGCGGCATCGTGAAAAAGCTGCGCGTCTCCCTCGGCATCGAGGAGCGGGCCAAATCCAAGCCACAAAAGGTGGCGCCGTGACCGATATTGCCAAATCCCTCAAGTTTTTGAAGAGTGCGTCGATGTCTACTGTGTACAGCAACCCAGTAGGAGAAAAAGACATGCGAGTTCACTTCAAGGCGATGGATTCTTACGGATCAGACAATTTGGCCTCCCAGGCGTCCGTGGCCAACAACGTGGCGCTCATCCAGATGCTGTTTGACGGCCTGGTCGACAGCCTGGTTCAGGCCCAAGGCCATTTGGCCCATGGGGCTATTCAGGAAAAAGGCAAGTGCATTGCCCGCGCCAGCCGTATCGTGGTAGGCCTGCAGGGTGCTTTGGATTTCACCAAAGGCGGCGAGTTGGCACAAAACTTGAATGATTTGTACAACTATGTGACCCGGCGTCTGATTTTCGCCAATGCGCACAATGACATGGAAGCCATCAAGGAAGTGCATGGCCTGATGTCGGAAATCCGCATGGCTTGGGAGCAATTGCCCACTTTGCTGCCGGCGCAAGCCAAGCTGCATTAAGGGCACAATGCCGGTCCATGGGGGCCGGCAGCGACGGATATTTTTTACGGGCCACCATCGTGTGGCCCTTTACCGGTTGTGCGTACTAGTGGTTAGATGCACACCGTCCTTTTGGGAACGACTATGTTTGGCATCATTGGGATTGTGTTTTTGAATGTTTGCGTCTTCGGCAGCTTTATTGTCGGCGGCGGCAACTTGCATCCTTTCATCCACGCTGCGCCCATTGAAGGCTGGTGTATTTTCGGCTCGGCGGTGGGCGGCATGCTCATTGGCAACAGTCCGGACGTGATTAAAGCGGTTTTGGCCGGTATTGGGCGATGCTTTAAAGGCTCCAAGTACCACAAAGACGACTACCTGAACACGATTTTTTGCGTCTCCAAGGTCATGAAGACACTCAAGACCGAGGGCGCAGTGGCCCTGGAGGCGCACATCGAAAACCCTGATTCCAGCGCTATTTTTGGTGAATACCCCAAAATTGTTGCCGACCATGCCTTGCTGCACCTTATTTGTGACACGGTGCGCCTGATGGTCGTCTCCCAGGGCACGATCAGCCCCATGGCCGTGGAAGAAATCATGGACAGCGCCATCAAAACCCACCACAACGATGAACTCAAAGCTTCAGGGGCGATTGCCACGCTGGCCGGTGCCTTGCCGGCGCTGGGGATTGTGTCCTGCGTGATGGGCGTGGTCAAAACCATGGACGCGATCGACCAACCGCCTGCCATTTTGGGTGGCCTGGTGGGTGCGGCGCTGGTGGGAACCTTTATCGGGGTGTTCTTGGCCTATGGCTTCTTTGAGCCCTTTGCCAAACGCCTGGAGCAAGTGATCGAGGACGAGGCCTGCATGTATGGCGTGGTCAAACAAATTATTATCGGCACCTTGCACGGGCACCCCATGCCGCTGATTTTGGAGGCGGCGCGCGTGTGTATCAGCCACCATAACCAACCGAGCTTTGCCGAAGTATTTGACGGTCTACGCGGTAAGTAAACATGGCCACTGAAGCGCCGAAAGAAGAAGAAATCCCCGAAGGCGCTGCGGCGCCGGGCGCAGAAGACGTTGCCGCGCCCGAGGAAGACGCGCCCCTTGCGCCCATTATTGTCAAGAAAATTGCCGCAGGCCACGGCGGCGCCCACGGCGGCGGCTGGAAAATCGCGCTGGCCGACATGATGACAGCCATGATGGCCTTCTTCTTGCTGATGTGGATTTTGGGCGCCACCAACGATTCGCAGCGCAAAAGCGTGGCCGATTACTTCAAACCCGCCTCACAAAGCCAAATCACCATGGGTGCGCTGGCAGGCTCCAACGGCATCATGGGCGGGCGCTCCATCATCGACCCCGACGGCTTCCCCTATACCGCCAAGCAAACGGCGCCGATGGAGCGCCTAACACCGCGCTCCGAGGGCGGCCCCACCGAGAACGACCCCTCGCCCAACAGCGAGAACGCGCGCGACAACGACGCCAAGTCGCAAAACCAATCGCCCGGCTCCGGTGAGGGTGAAAGCGGCGCCCAGGGCAGCGAAAAAGGCAAGATGGACCAAATGGAGAAGGACGTCAAAGAAATGATGGCCTCCAATCCGGCCCTGGAGCAGGTGCAAAGCCAGGTGCAATTTGTGCGCGACAAAGACGGCTTGCGCATTGAGGTGATCGACAAGGCGGAATTCTCGATGTTCCCGCTGGGCACCACCAAGCTGCAGCCCAAAGCGCAGGCCTTGTTGGCCGAGATCGCCAAGTCACTGGCGGCCATGCCCAACAAAATTGCCGTGCGCGGTCATACCGACGCCACGCCTTTTGCCAACAAAGAGGGCCGCAACAACTGGCTGCTGTCGGTCGAGCGGGCCGAGGCGACGCGGGCGACGCTGGAGAAGAACGGCATCAAACCCGACCGCTTTGTGCAAATTGAGGGCGTGGCAGATACCGTGCCTTTCAATACCAATGACCCGAAAGACCCGCGCAACCGGCGCATGAGCATCACGGTCAAGAAAGAATAAGCGCGCTCTGACAGGGCGCTTATTCGCAGTTCTTGAACTCGCGCTTGATACAGGTCTGCGCCCAGCGGCGCGCCACCACCATATCGGACTCACTTATTTCGGCGGCGGCTTTTTTCACCGATTTACCGGCCTCGGGGTGGCCCGAGAGGTCGGCAATGATGAACCACATCGCCGCCTTTTGGTAGTCGCGCTCAAAGCCCTGGCCGTTGGCGTACATATTGCCTAGTTTGAACTGCGCTTTGGGCTCGCCCTGGGCGGCTGCGCGGCGCAGCCACGCAATGGCCTGCGGGTAGCTTTGCGGCGTGCCCTGGCCGGCAAAGTGCATGATGCCCAAAAGCGACTGCGCCTCGCGGTCGCCGGTGTTGGCCACGGCTTGCCACTTGGCCACGGCCGTGGCGTAGTCTTTGCGCTGGTAGGCCTCGTAGCCTTCTTCCCACAGACCGGCCTGCGCGCTGCCCGCCAGCAGGCACAGCGTGAGCAGGGTCAGAGCAGCTGTTTGGCGCATTGCAGGGTCCTTTAGCGGTTCATCATATTCTTAACGGCCTGCGCCATCATCTCTGGCTGGCCCCCGCTGGGGGCCTTGGCTGATGGGCTCGCCGGGGGCAGGACGACTGGGCTGGTGACTGCCGGGGCAGGTGCACCGGGGCTGGCTGCAGGGGCTGTGCCCAGACCGGCTTCTTGCGTCACGGTGGCGCGGTACAGTTTTTGGAGCGATGGCAGGTTTTCCCACATGTCTTGCCAATCCAGGTCGTAAGGCAGGCCCATCCAGTTGCCCGAGCGCTTGAGGGCTTCCACGCAATTGCGGATTTCTTCGCGGTTGATGTCCACCATGGCCAGTTCTTCGGCGCCCAGGCTGTCGCGCGGCTGGCTTTGCAGGCTCGACTCCAGGGCCAGCAGCTGCTGGTAGCAGCGTGCGCGTTCATTGCGCAGCACGGCGCTGGCGCGCGCGTCGTCGGCCTGGGTGCGCAGCTTGTCGACTTCGCGCTTGACGGCGGCCAGGTTTTGCAGCGTCAGGTAATAAAACACCGACGCGGTGATGACCGCCGCCAGAAAAAAGAAGATCAGGATGATGAGAGTGATGTTCATACGATCGCCCGCCGTGGTCTGCGCTGGGTGGCGCGCATGCGCTAATCGCCCATGCTGGTGCCATACATTGGCACCACCACAGTGTAGTCAAGTCCGCAAGGCCTTGGTTGGATGCAGGTCGTCCCAGGGCAGGCGCCGCAGGCGGCGCTGCAGCTGCGGCCAATCGGGGGCCGCCGAGCTTGCTGCGTAGTGGGCTTGTTCGAGCGCGGTCAGCCATTGGACGATGGGCGCACTGGCCGCCCCAAAGCGCTGCGTCAGCAAGGCGCCAAGTTGGCGCGGGGTGTGGTGCGCCTGGGGCGCCAGGCCCAGTGCGGCCAGCTTGCGGTCTGCGGCGGTGCGCAGGCGCAGCCAGGGACTGCGCCGGCTTTGGTGGCGCCAGGACGCCACGGCCACGGCGGCGATGCCCGAGGCCAGCACGGCGCCGAGCAACCAGGCCAGGTCCTGCCACTGGGGGCTGGACACGCCCAGGTCCGAGAGCAATTGCATTTGCCGCCGCTGGTCATAGCCGGTGACCCATAAATTCCAGCGGTAATTGGCCGCCTCCCAGCCTTGGCGCAGAGGTAGCCACAAGCGCCCGCCGCCGGCGCCCGCACGCAGCGGCGAGCCAGCGTCTGCGTCGGCCAAACGGCCATCGCTCTCAATGCGCGAGGGCGCTACCGCCGCCGTGGGGTCCACATGGATCCAGCCCTGGCCGCTTTGCCAGATTTCGGCCCAGGCATGGGCGTCGCTGTGGCGCACCGTCCACAGGCCATCGATCGGGTTGCGTTCGGCGCCTTGGTAGCCGGTGACCACCCGCGCGGGCACGCCCATGGCGCGCATCATCACCACGTAGGCCGAGGCAAAGTGTTCGCAATAACCAGCTTTGCGGTCAAACCAAAACTCGTCGACGCTGTTGCGTCCATAGCTGCCCGGCGCCAGCGTGTAGCGGTAGCCGTCTTGGTTGATCTGGCGCAGCAGCCACTGGCTCAAGGCGGTGGCATCGGTACCGCGCAGCGCCGGGTCGCTGCGCAGCAAGGCAGCCCATTGCAGGGTGCGCGGGTTGTAGCCCGGCGGCAGCAGCGTCCAGGCCTGCAGTTCCTGGGCGATGAGCGAACTGCCATAGCGAAACTGCGTGTAGCTTTGCGCCTGGTAGCGCAGCGGCTCGTCGACTGCTTGGTGGCTGAGCCAGCGCAGGTCGGCCCCCGGGCTGATGTGCAGGCCCTCGGCCACGGGCGCCATGGGGCTCGACTCGAGCACCGGCAGCCACTGCAGGTGGTGCGGCTCCAGCGTGACCTCGTAGCGCAGCGGCGCGCCCTGCACGCGCAGGTCGCGTGCCGCGTGGCTGGGCGAGGGCAGGTCGGGCGCCAGGCTGGTCCACTGTCTTCCATCGAAATGGCCAAACACATGGGCGCGCAGGTAGATCTGGGCTGGCGCGGGCGCCTCGCCCTCAAAGCGCAGGCGCAGTGCAACGGCTGGGTTGTTGGTCAGCTCTGACATGCTGCCCACCGCCATGGCGTCGGACAGGCCGGTGCGGCCTGTGGATTTGTCATCGGGCACCCCCCACAGCGGACCGATGCGCGGGAACAGCACAAACAGCAAAGCCATCACCGGCACTCCCCAGGCCGTCAGCCGCAGCGCCACACCGGCGGCCTGGCGCACCGAGGTAGCGGGGCCTGGCATGTGCGCGCGCACCAGCACGGTCAGCAAGCCCCAGGCGCCCGCGAGCATGAGCACCAGCCCGGGCAGGGTTTGCGCATGCAAAAACTGCGTCAAGATGGTGAAAAACCCCAGGAAAAACAACACCAAGAGGTCGCGCGTGCCATGCATTTCCAAGGTCTTGAGCGCCAGCAGCAAAACCACCAGGGCCACACCTGCTTCGGTGCCAAACCAGGTATGAAATTGCCAGCGAATGGCCAGTACGCCCAGCACCAGCATGCCCAAGGGCAAAAACTTGCTGGGCGCCGCCATCGCCCCGAACACGAAGGCCCCGCGCATCAGCAGGGCCAGCATGACCAAGGCGCTGCAGAGCAGCGGCAGCGCCACGATATGGGGCAGCACAGTGACCGCCAGCACCAGCAGGAGCGCCAGTTCGTCGCGCTGGCGCGGTGCCAGGGGTTGATTTTTCAGCATAGGGCCAGCGCCTGCAGACACCGGTCTCGGTGGGCCGGACCGGCATCCGGGGCGAGGCTCAGCCCGGGCAGCACCAAGCCAAAGCGCAGCCCGCGCGCATGGGCCATAAGTACCCAGGCGCATAAGCGCGAGAGTGCCTGCTCTCGGTCGTGCAAACCGGTGCTGGGTAGGTCCAGCAGCACCTCGCCGCCGGCTTGCGGCGAGGCGCTGTCCCGGCTGACCAGGTCCGCGCTGCCGCGCGCCATGGCCTGGGCGACTTTTTTCCAAACAATGGATTTGCGCGGATCGCCGGCGCGGTAAGCGCGCAGGCCCTCCAAGTCGGCGCCCGGTGCGGTCGCAGCATGCTGTGTTGCGCCCTGGGGCGCTGGGCCCGAGGGCAGGGGTGGCGCATCGGGCTGCGCTGCGGGGTAGACCAGCACCGTCTGTGCCGGTTGCCACAGCGCCCAGGCGCGGAACATGCCCATGGGAAAGCGCGTAAACACCCGCAGGCGGGGCAGGGCCAGGCGCCCGCGCGCCGGTGGCAGCCAGGCAAGCTCCAGCGTGGCGGTGCCCACCACCGTGGTGCACAGGCCGTCGCTATCGGCCAGTCCCTCCAGGCCCAGGCCCACGCCGAAGCGCGGCGCCTGGCGCGGGCTGTGCACTTGCACGCGCAGCAAGCAATGCTGGCCTGCAAATACCGGCTGCGGCGCGTGCAAATGCAACGTCAGGCCGCGCATATTGGCATGCCCGGCCAGCATGCCTGCCAGCGCACTGCCAGCGAGCAAAAAGGTGAGCAAATAGCCCATATTGAGCTGGAAATTGATGGAGGCAATCAGCATCACCAGCACCGTGAGCGCCAGCATGCAGCCCGCCGCCGTGGGCAGGATGTAGACATTGCGCTGGGTCAGTAGCAAGCGTTCGGCAGGCCGGTGGCGTGCCAGCCACCACTGCGCCCAGCGTTGGCGCAGCGCGGCGGCCATCACGGCAAAGCCACCGAGGCCAGCAAGGCCTGCACTTGCGCGCTGTGCGAGGCGGTGGGATGGCGCAGCGGCACCAAGCGGTGCGCGGCCACCGGGTACCACACGGCCTGCACGTCGTCGGGTGCCACATAGTCGCGCCCGGCCATCAGGGCCTTGGCCTTGGCTGCGCGCAGCAGCGCCACACCGGCGCGCGGGCTCAGGCCCTGGGCAAACCACTGGCCCGAGCGGGTGGCCTCGACCAGGTCTTGTACATAAGCCAACAGGGCCTCGCTGGCGTGCACTTGCTGCACCTGTGCTTGCAACTGCACCAATGCGCCTGGGTCCAGGACGCTGGGCAATTGGCCGGCCAAGGCCCGGCGGTCCTGGCCGGCCAGCAAGGCGCGCTCGCTGTCCCGGTCGGGGTAGCCCAGGGCGATGCACATCAGAAAGCGGTCCAGTTGCGACTCGGGCAAGGGATAGGTGCCATGCTGCTCCTGCGGGTTTTGGGTGGCGATGACAAAAAACGGCTGGGGCAAGGGCCGTGTCGCCCCTTCAACGCTGACTTGCTTTTCCTCCATGGCTTCGAGCAGCGCGCTTTGGGTCTTGGGGCTGGCACGGTTGATCTCATCGGCCAGCAGCACCGAGGCGAATACCGGGCCGGGGTGAAAAACAAAGGTCTCTGAAACGCGCTCGTAGACAGAGACGCCCAGCAGGTCGCTGGGCATGAGGTCGGCGGTAAATTGCACCCGCGAAAACGGTAAGCCCAGGCTGCGCGCCAAAGCCTGGCTCAGCGTGGTTTTGCCAACCCCCGGCACATCTTCGATCAGCAAATGCCCGCCCGCGAGCAAGCACGCCAGCGCATCAGCGATTTGCGCAGATTTGCCCACCATCACTGTGTGGAGCTGCGCTTCAATCGCTTGAATGGTGTTTTTGGAATTCATATTTAATTTAGAAATAAAAATGGATTCTATAATTTTATGTAATTACCAGGCTTCAGCGCCCGACGGCGAGGCCAGGCCTGTCGTCGCAGCAAGGCACAATAGGCGCCATGCTGATTCACCCCTTGATCGACCCCGTTGCTTTGCAAATCGGCCCGGTGGCTGTGCGCTGGTATGGACTGACCTACCTGGTCGCGTTTGGCCTGTTCATGGCACTGGGCGCGCGCCGCTTGCGCCATGCCCCGTATGCGCACAGTGGCCGCTGGACTTTCCAGGATGTGGAGGACATTCTTTTTCTGGGTGTTTTGGGCGTGGTGCTGGGCGGGCGCCTGGGTTATTGCCTGTTTTACAACCCGGCTTACTACGCCGCCCACCCGCTGGAAATCTTGTATGCCTGGCGTGGCGGCATGAGTTTTCATGGCGGCATGCTAGGCGTCATCGCCGCGATGGCCTGGTTTGCCTACGACCGCCAACGGGGCTTTTGGGAGGTGGCTGATTTCGTCGCGCCTTGCGTGCCCACCGGTCTGGCCTCCGGGCGCATTGGAAACTTTATCAACGGCGAGCTGTGGGGCCGGGTGGCCGATCCATCGCTGCCCTGGGGCATGGTGTTTCGCGGGGCGGGTGATGCGCCGCGCCACCCCTCGCAGATTTACCAGTTTTTGCTCGAAGGCTTGCTGCTCTTTGCGATTTTGTGGCTGTACGCCCGCACCGGGCCGCGCACCGGAAGGGTGGCTGCGCTGTTTTTGGCCGGGTATGGGGTTTTGCGCTTTGTGGTGGAGTTTTTCCGCGAACCGGACGCGCACCTGGGTCTGTTGCAAATGGGGCTGAGCATGGGCCAATGGCTGTGCGTGCCCATGGTGGCGCTGGGGCTTGCGCTTTGGCTGTGGGCCGGCCGCAAGGCGCCGGGTGACGGGGCCTGAGGACGCGATGCGCCAGCCGGGCACCATCGACTGCCAGCGCGAGGGCACGCGCGCCACCGTGACATTGCGCCGCGCGGGCAAGATGAACGCCATGACACGGGCCATGTGGCGCGACTTGCGCACCGTTTTTTTGGACTTGTCGGCCCAGGACGGGCTGCGCTGCGTGCTGGTGCAGGGCGAGGGCGCTGATTTCTGCGCCGGTGGCGACATTAGCGAATACCCCGGCTTTCGCTTTGACGCACAGTCGCTCGAGGAATTTCATGAGCGCGAGGTCTGGGGTGCTTTGCAGGCCATGTGCGATTGCCCGGTGCCCGTGGTCGCGGCGATTGCTGGCAATTGCATGGGCGCGGGGCTGGAAATTGCCAGTTGCTGCGACCTGCGCCTGGGCGCGCAAGACAGCCGCTATGGCGCGCCGATTGCCAAACTGGGCTTTCCGATGGCCGAGCGCGAGGCGGCGCTGGTCTTGGCGGCCGTGGGCCGCGGCCCAGCCGCTGCCATGTTGCTCGCCGCCGAGGTGCTCGATGCCGCTGCGATGCAGCGCAGCGGCTTTTTGACCTGGGTGCACCCGCCTGCGCAACTGGCCGTGCAGGCCCAGGCCCTGTGCGCGCGCCTACAAACGCTCTCGCCCCTGGCAGGCCGGCGCAACAAGCAAAGCTTGCGTATGCCCGTGGCGCTGGCCCCCGCGCCGCAGGCCTATGCCTATGCCGACCACCCCGAGCACCGCGAAGGCGTGATGGCCTTTCTCGAAAAACGCCCCGCCGCGTTCTAAGCCGGCACCCGCGCATGCAAACCGTTCTTTTGCTCGACGACGATCCGCTCAATTTGCAATGGCTGCAAATCCTGGTCGGCCGCTTGCCTGGCGTGCAGGCGCTGGCTTTTCAGGACCCGCAAGCGGCGCTGGAATGTGCCCGCACGCACACCCTTGATTTGGCGGTCATTGATTACCTGATGCCCTCGCTCAACGGCTTGCAATTCATTGAGGCCTTGGGCGCTATTGCCACTATGGCCGATGTGCCGCTGCTGATGATTACCGCCCATGACGAGAAAGAAGTGCGCTACCGCGCGCTGGAAGCGGGCGTTTATGACTTTTTGCCCAAGCCGGTCGATGCGCTGGAGTTTGCTGCCCGCGCCCGCAATATGCTGCGGCTGCGCCAGGCCCAGGTGCGTCTGAACGCCCATGCGGCCACCTTGGAAAACGAGGTTGCCGCCGCCACCGCCGAGCTGCGCGAGCGCGAACGCGAGACCATCCTGGCGCTGGTCAAGGCCGCGGGCTACCGCGATTACGAAACAGGTGCCCACATTTCACGCGTAGGCCTGTATGCCGAGCTGATCGCCCAGGGGCTGGGCTTGGCGCCCGCGCAGCAAGCCGTTCTGCGCGAGGCCGCTGCCATGCACGACATCGGCAAAGTGGGCATTCCTGACCATATTTTGTGCAAACCGGGCCGCTTGGACGACGCCGAAATGGCCATCATGCGCACCCATCCCCAGATTGGCCACGACTTGCTCAAAGACAGTAGCTCCGCCCTGTTGCAGGCCGGCGCCACGATTGCGCTGACGCACCATGAAAAGTTTGACGGCAGCGGTTACCCCCATGGCTTGGCTGGGGAGGCTATTCCGCTGCTGGGGCGCATTGTTGCCGTGGCTGACGTGTTGGACGCGCTGACCTCGCAGCGTCCCTACAAAAAACCATGGCCCTTGGAGGATGCCGCCCAGTACTTGCGTGAGCAAAGCGGCCTGCACTTTGATCCGGCCTGCGTGCACGCCCTGCTGGCCGCCTGGCCCCGGGTACGGGATATCGGCGAGCGCCTGGCCGATACGCCAGCGCAGCCCGCCGCGTCGCTTTAGCGCAGCACCAAGACCGGCAGGCTGGCGTGCGTCAGCACGTGCTGGGTTTCGCTGCCCAGCAGCAAGCGCTTGATGCCCCGGCGCCCGTGCGAGGCCATGACGATCAGGTCGCAGCCGCCTTTCTCGGCGGCCCGGATGATGGCATCAGAGACGCTGTCGGACTTGCTGACCATGGTTTTGGCCTGCACGCCTTTGGCCGCAGCTGCCTTTTTGACGGACTCCAGGCTGGCCATGGCTTTGGCTGCCCACTGGGCTTCGACCCGCTTGACCTCGGCCGCGTCGACGGCCATGCCCCCTTCAAAATAGCTGATTGGGTAGGGCGCCACCACCTGGATGGCCACCAGTTCGGCACCGCAGGCAGCGGCCAGGCCGATGGCGCTGGTGACGGCGGTTTTGGAGAGTTTGGAGCCGTCGGTGGCGACCAAAATGCGTTTGTACATGGTTTTTCCTTGCGGTTGGGTGGTGTTGGCCCAAGCCTAGTGCCCCCGCGCCGGTGCGCATTGACTTGGATCAAGGGCCTGTGGCGCCGGTTTTGGCACACTCGGGGCATGTCATCTGCGGCGCTTTTGGATTTGCCTGTGGTTGCGCCGGGCGCAGCCATGCCTGCGCCTGCGCCACGCTGGGCGGCCTTGGACGATCCGCAAGAATGGCCTGCCTTTGGCAGCGCACTCGATGCCGCAGGCACGCTGTGGGAATCGCACATGGTGGTGCAAGGCATGCACTGCGCCGCGTGTTCGCTGACCGTGGAGCAGGCTTTGCAGGCTTTGCCCGGTGTGCACAGCGCGCGGGTGAGCGCGGCGTCCCAGCGCCTGAGCCTGCGCTGGGAGCCCGCCCGTGTACTGCCTTCGGCCTGGTTGGCTGCGGTGCAGCGCGCTGGCTACACCCTGGTGCCGGCCAACGATGTTTTTGCTGCCGAGCAGCGCCGCCTCGAGCAGCGCGCCGCGCTCTGGCGCTGGGCGGTGGCCGGCCTGTGCATGATGCAGGTCATGATGTACGCCTACCCGGCCTACACCGCTGCGCCGGGCGACATCAGCGCGGAGGCGGCGCAGCTGCTGCGCTGGGCCTCCTGGGTGCTGAGCCTGCCGGTGCTTTTGTTCTCCTGCCAGCCGTTTTTTGCCAGTGCCTGGCGCGATCTGCGCCAAGGCCGTATCGGGATGGATTTGCCCGTGGCATTGGGCATCGGCGCTACTTTTGTCCTGAGCACCTTAGGGACTTTTGAGCCCACAGGCCGCTTTGGGCACGAGGTGTATTTCGACTCGCTCACCATGTTTGTGTTCTTTTTGCTCAGCGGCCGCTGGCTGGAGCTGCGGCTGCGCGCACGCACGGCCAGTGCGCTGGATGCGGTGTTTAACCGCCTGCCCGACAGCGTGCAGCGCCAGTGCGCTGATGGCAGTTACGAGCACATCGCGGCGCGCCGGGTGCGCGCAGGTGACGTGCTGCGCGTCCAGGCGGGCGAGGCTTTTGTGGCCGATGCCCAGATACTCGAAGGCGCCAGCGCCGTCGATGAGGCCTTGCTCACCGGCGAATCACACCCGCTGGCGCGCGGCGTGGGCGATACCGTGCTAGCCGGCAGCCACAACCTGGGCGCTACGCTGCGGGTACGTGTGACCCAAGTCGGTGCGGACACCCGGTATGCGCACATCCTGGCCCTGATGGCCAGCGCGGCCACCGACAAGCCGCAACTGGCCCGCGTTGCCGATCGCCTGGCCAAGCCCTTTTTGTGGGGCGTTTTGTTGGCGGCGGGTGCGGCGGCCGCGTGGTGGTGGCCCACCGACCCCGGACACGCGCTGATGGTCGCGGTGGCCGTGTTGGTGGTCACTTGCCCCTGCGCTTTGTCTTTGGCCACCCCGGCGGCCATGCTGGCGGCGGCCGGGCGCCTGGCGGGCGCCGGCGTACTGGTGCGCCGCCTGCAGGCCCTGGAAACCCTGGCCCGTGTGGACACCGTGGTGTTTGATAAAACCGGCACCCTCAGCCACGACGCCTTGCGTGTACAGCAAATCCAAACCCGCGACGGCCTAGCGCCTGGCGAGGCCTTGGCCTGGGCCTGTGCCCTGGCCGCCCATTCGCGCCACCCGGCAGCCAGCGCGCTCCGCTTGGCGGCCCGCGCTGCAGGGCCAGCTGCGTCGGCCGCACCGTGGCGCTGCGACGCCGTCCACGAAACGCCCGGCCAGGGCATGCAAGGCAGTGTGTATAGCGGGCAAGATGGGCCAGGGCAGGGCGCCAAGCGCCTGCGTTTGGGTTCGGCCATGTTTTGTGATTTACCTGGGCAACAGAGCGACACCAGCGAGGTGCTGCTGCGCGACGAACAAGGCTGGGCGGCTACTTTCACACTGACCGAAATGTTGCGCCCCGATGCCCAGGCCTGCGTACAAGCGCTGGGCGTCTTGGGCCTGCAGGTGCACATGCTCTCGGGTGATGCACCGGCGGCGGTGGCGCGCGCAGCTTTGCAACTGGGCATTGCCACCTCCCAGGCGCGCTGTACGCCGCAGGACAAACTGACTGCTTTGCGCCGTCTGCAGGCCCAGGGCCACACCGTGGCCATGGTCGGCGACGGCCTGAACGACGCGCCAGTGCTGGCCGGTGCGCATGTGTCCTTTGCCTTCGGGCAAGCTGCCGCCATGGCCCAGTCCCAGGCGGATTTTGTGGTGCTGGGCGAGCGCCTGCTGGCAGTGAGCGAAACCGTGGCCTTGGCCCGCAAAACCATGCGCGTCGTCTGGCAAAACCTGGCGTGGGCGCTGGCCTACAACGCCGCCTGTGTGCCATTGGCCGTAGCGGGTCTTTTGCCTGCCTGGCTGGCCGGTCTGGGCATGGCAGGCAGCTCCTTGCTGGTGGTCGCCAATGCCGCGCGCCTGGCGGGCGGGCCGCGCACCCCCCAGCCGACAACCGCTTTGCAGCCCCCGGCAGACGCTGGTATGCCAGTGACCCCGATGGTCCCGATTTCACCGCTTTAATGGCCCTATGGACATTCTTTATTTACTCATCCCCTTGTCGGTCAGCCTGGTTTTTTTCATCCTGGGAGGCCTTTGGTGGGCGATTGACCGGGGCCAATTCGAGGATATCGAGGCCGAAGGCCGTCGGATTTTGGACGAATCCTGACCCATTTCTATCGATTTTTCAGTTTCAGTGGGCCAATTGCCGCCGCCTTGACTTGTGTCAAGGCGCGCCTTGCAGCTAAGCGCCACACTGTGTCCCAACGCACATTTTGAGAGAGGTATTTATGGCATTTGCAAACCAGCAGGCGGCAACGTACAACGACACCGTCGTACGCCAGTTTGCGATCATGACCGTGGTTTGGGGCGTGGTGGGCATGTTGGTGGGCGTCATCATCGCCGCCCAACTGGCTTGGCCGGAGCTCAACTTTGGCATTCCTTGGCTTAGCTACGGGCGCTTGCGGCCACTGCATACCAATGCGGTCATTTTTGCGTTTGGGGGCTGCGGACTGTTTGCCTCTTCGTATTACGTGGTGCAGCGCACCTGCCAGGTGCGTATTTTTTCGGACCGGTTGGCCGCCTTTACCTTCTGGGGCTGGCAATTGGTCATCCTGGCGGCGGCTATTTCACTGCCCTTGGGCTATACCCAGGGCAAGGAATACGCCGAATTGGAGTGGCCGATTGACATTTTGATCACCCTGGTCTGGGTCAGTTATGCCCTGGTTTTCTTTGGCACCGTCGGCACCCGCAAGGTCAAGCATATTTACGTTGCCAACTGGTTTTTCGGCGCCTTTATTTTGGCGGTGGCTATTTTGCATTTGGTCAACAGCGCGGCGGTTCCCGCCGGTTGGATGAAGTCGTACTCGGCCTACGCCGGTGTGCAAGACGCCATGGTGCAGTGGTGGTACGGCCACAACGCGGTGGGCTTTTTCCTGACCGCCGGCTTTTTGGGCATGATGTACTACTTCATCCCCAAGCAGGCTGAGCGGCCGGTGTACAGCTACCGCTTGTCGATCGTGCACTTTTGGGCGCTGATCTTTACCTATATGTGGGCCGGCCCGCACCACTTGCACTACACGGCTTTGCCCGATTGGACGCAGTCCCTGGGCATGGTGTTCTCGCTGATATTGCTGGCGCCGAGCTGGGGCGGCATGATCAACGGCGTGATGACTTTGTCCGGCGCCTGGCACAAATTGCGCGACGACCCGATTTTGCGTTTCCTGATCGTTTCGCTGTCCTTCTACGGCATGAGCACCTTTGAAGGCCCCATGATGGCCATCAAAACCGTCAATTCTTTGAGCCACTACACCGACTGGACGATCGGTCATGTGCACTCGGGCGCCCTGGGCTGGGTGGGCCTGGTCACCATGGGAACCATGTACTACCTGATACCGCGTTTGTTCGGACAAAAGCAGATGTACAGCGTCAAAGCCATTGAGATGCATTTCTGGATCGCTACCGTGGGTATCGTGGTCTATATCGCCGCGATGTGGATTGCCGGCGTGATGCAGGGCCTGATGTGGCGCGCCGTTAACGCCGACGGAACGCTGACCTACACCTTTGTCGAGTCGGTCAAGGCAACCTTTCCCTTCTATGTGCTGCGTTTGATGGGCGGACTGCTGTACCTCAGCGGCATGTTGATCATGCTGTGGAACACCGTCAAAACCGCTGCCGCCGGCCATGCCGTTTCGGTGCAAGTGCCCGCTGCGCCAGCGCACGCCTAAGTTAGGAGCCCACTATGGCAAACCAAAATCCCTCCGGTGGCTTTAGCCACGAAAAGATAGAGACCAACAACTTTCTGATGATTGTGTTGATTTTGCTGGTACTGCTGGGCGGCGGCCTGGTCGAGATCGTGCCACTGTTTTTCCAGAAATCCACGACCCAGGCCATCCCTGGCGTGCAGCCCTACACCGCTTTGCAATTGGCCGGGCGCGACATTTATGTGCGTGAAGGCTGCTATGGCTGCCACTCACAAATGATCCGCCCGCTGCGCGCCGAAACGCTGCGCTATGGCCATTACTCGGTGGCGGGCGAGTCGGTGTATGACCATCCCTTCCAGTGGGGCAGCAAGCGCACCGGGCCGGACCTGGCCCGCGTGGGCGGACGTTATAGCAACGAGTGGCACACCATTCACCTGAACAACCCGCGTGACCTGGTGCCCGAGTCCAATATGCCGGCCTACCCCTGGCTGGCCACCACAGCGGTGGATGCCCAAAGCATGCCCGCCCATATGCGTGCCTTGCGCAGCGTCGGCGTGCCGTATACCGATGAACAAATCGCCAACGCAAGCCAAGAGCTGCAGGGCAAAACCGAGTTGGACGCCACCATCGCTTATTTGCAGATGCTGGGCCTGGCTTTGAAATAAATCGCAAGGAGAGATGCACCATGGATATCACCACATTGCGTGTTTCGGTGACCGTGATCAGCTTTGTCGTCTTCATAGGCATCGTCTGGTGGACTTTTTCCGGCAAACGCGACGACGATTTTGCGCAAGCCGCACAGCTTCCCTTTGAGCAGGATTGAGCGCACAGGCGCATGGACAGGAATTTGATATGAGCGACTTCACCAGTGGTTTTTGGTCTTATTACATCAGCGCGATTACGCTGATCGGCATCGTCGGCTGCATGGTTTTGTTGTGGCGCACTGGCAAGGCGCGCGTTAGCGCTTCCAGTGACGAGTCCACCGGCCACGTGTGGGACGGCGATTTGCGCGAAATGAATAACCCGCTGCCGCGCTGGTGGGTGTGGTTGTTCGTGATGTCGGTGATCTTTAGCCTCGCTTACCTGGTGCTGTATCCGGGGCTGGGCTCTTTTGCGGGCAACCTGGGCTGGTCTTCGAGCGGTCAGTACGAGGCCGAAGTGGCCAAAGCCCAAGCGGCCGAGGCGCCTTTGTACGCCAAATTTGCAGCGATGACACCCGAAGAAATTTCGCGTGATCCGCAGGCCAAGCAAATCGGCGAGCGGCTGTTTATGAACAACTGCGCCCAGTGCCACGGCTCGGATGCCCGAGGCTCCAAGGGCTTTCCCAACCTGACCGATGGCGACTGGCTGCATGGCGGCAGCCCCGACAAAATCAAAGAAACCATCACCCTAGGTCGCATCGGACAAATGCCGCCCATGGCTGCAGCGGTGGGCAATTCGGAAGACGTCAAGAATGTGGCCAACTACGTCCTGAGCCTGTCGGGCAGCCCACATGACAGCTTGCGCGCCGCCTTGGGCAAACCCAAATTCAGTGCCTGCGGCGCCTGCCATGGTGCCAACGGCGCTGGTAACCAAGCCTTAGGCGCCCCCAACCTGAGCGACAACACCTGGCTGCATGGTTATGGCGAGAGCGCCATCATTGCGATGGTGAACCAGGGCAAGGTCAACCAAATGCCGGCCCAGGCGGGCAAGCTCACCGAGGCACAAATCCATGTGCTGACCGGCTACGTGTGGGGTTTTTCCAATAAATAAGCGGGCTGTAGGGTCCACGCCATGATTGTTGAGTTCGTCCTTTGAAACCTCCCGAGCGCCCGGCGCGCCCTGTTATTCCCATTGCTGTATCCGCTGACACCAGCCCGATCGCGCCCCCTCCGGGTGCCAACGCCGAGTTGGTGTCGCTGTACGCAGCGCACCAAAAAATTTACCCACGCAGCGTCAGCGGGCTGTTCTCACGGCTGCGCTGGTACACGGTGTTTCTCACGCAACTCTTGTTTTATGGTTTGCCCTGGCTGCCCTGGGGCGACCGGCAAGCGGTTTTGTTTGACCTGGTGGCGCGGCGTTTTTATATTTTCAAGCTGGTTCTCTACCCGCAGGACTTTATTTACCTGACCGGCTTGCTGGTGATTTGTGCGCTGTCGCTGTTCTTGTTCACCGCAGTGGCGGGGCGCCTGTGGTGCGGCTACGCCTGCCCACAAACCGTGTACACCGAAATTTTCATGTGGATAGAGCGCCAAACCGAGGGCGACCGTTCCGCCCACATGCGCCGCGACCAAGGGCCTTGGACGCTTGAGAAATTTGCGCGCAAAGCGGTCAAGCAGCTGTTGTGGATTGGCGTGGGCCTGTGGACGGGTTTCACCTTTGTCGGCTATTTCACACCGATCCACGTGCTTGCCAGCGAAATCGCGCAATTCTCCCTGGGCTCCTGGGAAGTTTTTTGGGTGTTTTTTTACGGCTTTGCCACCTACGGCAACGCCGGTTATATGCGCGAGCAAGTGTGCAAGCACATGTGCCCTTATGCGCGTTTTCAAAGCGCCATGTTCGATAAAGACACCCTGATCGTCAGCTACGACGCAGCCCGTGGCGAGCCGCGGGGCGCACGCTCCAAGAAAGTGGACTTGGCTACATCGGCGCTCGGCGCTTGCGTCGATTGCAGCCTGTGTGTGCAGGTGTGCCCTACGGGCATAGATATCCGCAATGGCCTGCAGTACGAATGCATCGGTTGCGGCGCCTGCGCCGACGTCTGCGATGAAGTGATGGACAAAATGCACTACCCGCGCGGCCTGGTGAAGTACTCCACTGAAAACGCCATGCACAACCAATGGGGTGTTGGCGACATCGTGCAGCAGGTTTTTCGCCCGCGCGTGATGCTTTACACCACCTTTGTGTGGACCATCATCGCCATTGTGGGCATCAGTTTATTGGCGCGCGCGCCTTTTAAGGTCGATGTGGAGCGCGACCGCAAGTCGCTGGCCCGCGAGGTGCAAGGCGGCGTGATTGAGAATGTGTTCCGCCTGCAAATCATGAACGTCACCGAGGCCGAGTTGCGTGTCCACGTGCAGGTCGATGGCCTGCCAGGTCTCAAGGTAGTGACCGATGAAGGCCTCACCGTCGGGCCCGCAGAGTCGCGCTGGTTTGTGCTGCGCTTGCAATTGCCGCCGGGGCAAACCGCGCCCGGCTCGCACCCCATCCATTTTGAGATTGACGGACAAGACGACACCACCGTTCTCAAAGAAAAAGCCGTTTTTATTGTTCCCCGTTAAGGAGTTTGTATGTCCTCAGCAATCCAATCGGATGATGGTCCCTGGTGGAAGTATGGCCATGTGTGGCTGGTAGTTTCCGGCCCCCTGGCGGTGGTGCTCGCCAGTTTCTTCACGTTTTATTTGGCCTATGCGGGCATGGACGTGGTGGTAACTGAGGCCGATTTCCGTCCTGGCGCGCATGCGGTGCAGGCCCAAGGCGCCCAGGCACCTAGCCTGGCGCCTGCATTGATGGCGCGCAACCATGCGGCCACAGGCGTGCAAAACACGCCCAAGCCCTAGGCTGGCCGGCTATTCGCAGTCCGGGCGGTTCACTAGATCGCGCAGGGCTTCGCTATTAAGGATGTGCACATGGCGCTGCTTGACCTCGATGAGCCCGTCCTCTGCAAACTTGGAAAACGCGCGGCTCACCGTTTCGAGTTTGAGGCCCAGGTAGCTGCCAATTTCTTCGCGCGTCATGCGCAGCACCAGCTCCGATTGAGAAAACCCTCGTGCATGCAGGCGCTGCACTAGGTTGAGCAAAAAGGCCGCGAGCCGCTCTTCTGCGCGCATGCTGCCTAGCAGCAGCATGACGCCGTTTTCGCGCACGATTTCGCGGCTCATGATTTTGTGCACATGGCGCTGCATGGACGGAATGTCGTGCGAGAGTTCCTCGATGCGGTCAAAGGGCAGCACACAGACCTCCGCGTCCTCCAGCGCCACGGCGTCGCAGGTGTGCCGGTCGTTGACGATGCCGTCCAGGCCCATGACCTCGCCGGCCATCTGAAAACCCGTCACCTGGTCGCGCCCGTCTTCGGTGGCCACACAGGTCTTGAAAAAGCCGGTGCGGATGGCATACAGGCTGGTGAATTTTTCGCCGTTATGGAACAGCGCGCCGCCTTTTTTGACTTTGCGGCGGGTTTCGACCAAGGTGTCGACCTTGTCGAGTTCGTCCTTGCTCAGACCCATGGGCATGCACAGTTCGCGCAGATTGCAGCTCGAGCAGGCGACTTTGATGCTTTGCGAGTTGATGGCAATCACCTGTCCGCGCAGTGTTGGGCTGGCGCTGGCGGGCGTCGGGCCACTGGGGGTCGGATTGCGGGGGTCAAACATAGTTACCTTTCACAACGAATCTAATTTTTCCTTCGATGCGTATCGCTTGATACACGTCAAAAGCATTGGAGCCGGTTTAGGCGACAGTAAAGCCATGTTACTCCCTGGTCGCCTGCCATGACTGCTAGCCCGCCTGTTGACGAAGATTTGTTGCGCCGTTTTGATGTGGCGGGACCGCGCTACACCTCCTATCCTACCGCCGATCGCTTTATCGAAGCTTTCACCGATGCCGACTATGGCCTGGCTTTGGAGCAGCGCTTTGGCGCCGGCAGCCGGGTTGCGCCCATGTCGGTATATGTCCATATCCCGTTTTGCGAATCGCTGTGCTACTACTGTGCCTGCAACAAAGTCATTACCAAGCACCACGAGCGCGGCGCGCAGTACCTGGGCTATTTGGAGCGCGAAATTGCGCTGCACACCGAGCGCATTGGCAAAGGCCAGCCCGTGGGCCAGTTGCACCTGGGTGGAGGCAGCCCCACCTTCCTGAGCGATGCCGAGCTAGGCGGCCTGATGGCGCTGCTGCGGGCTAATTTTCGCTTTACGCCTGAGGCAGAAATCTCCATCGAGGTCGACCCGCGCACCGTGGACGCTAAACGTATTGAAGCGATCGCTGCCATGGGCTTTAACCGCCTGAGCTTTGGCGTCCAGGATTTTGACCCCGCCGTCCAAAAAGCCGTGCACCGGGTACAGGACACCGAGCAGGTGTTCTCCTTGGTTGCAGCAGCCCGGGCCCAGGGCATGCAATCGGTCAATGTGGACCTGATTTACGGCCTGCCCCAGCAAACCCCATCCTCGTTTGACCGCACCTTGGCCGAGCTGGCCCGCCTGCGTCCCGACCGCGTGGCCTTGTACGCCTACGCCCACCTGCCCACGCGCTTTAAGCCCCAGCGGCGCATCGACGCCTTGCAGCTGCCCGGCGCCGGCCAGAAGGTGACCATGCTGGCACGCTCGCTCCAGGCCATGCAGGAGGCCGGCTATGTGTACGTCGGTATGGACCATTTCGCCCTGCCGCAAGACGCGCTGGCCGTGGCCAAACGCCAGGGGCGGCTGCACCGCAATTTCCAGGGCTACAGCACCCAGCCGGACTGCGACCTGATCGCCCTGGGCGTCTCTTCTATTGGTAGTGTGGGCCCTACCTATAGCCAAAACCCCAAAACCCTGGACGACTACTACGACCTGATAGACCACGGCCGCCTGCCGGTGGTGCGCGGACTGGCCCTGAGCCGCGACGACATCTTGCGCCGCGCCGTCATCATGGCGCTGATGTGCCAAGGTGCGGTGCACTTTGAGGCTATTTCCCACGCCTATTTGATCGACTTTGCGCGCTACTTTGCCCTTGAAATGCAGGCGCTGGCGCCCTTGCAAGCGCAGGGCATGGTGGAGGTGGACGCGGCCGGCATCCAGGTCACCGCCATGGGCTGGTACTTTGTGCGTGCCGTGGCGATGGTGTTTGACCGCAATTTGCAATCGGATATCAACCGCACCCGCTTTTCCAAGATCCTCTGACAGACGCTAGCATCGGCCGATGCCTTCTGTCTTTGTCTCGCTCGCCCCGACCGCACTGTTGATGGGCCTGGTCGGCGGCCCCCACTGCGTTGCCATGTGCGGCGCTGCCTGCGCGGGCCTGGGCGCAGGCGCAGGCAGCGGCACGCGCGCGGTCCTGGCTTTCCAGGGGGGCCGCATTGCGGGCTATGCCGGTGCCGGCGCGCTGGCAGCCGCCTCTATGCAAGGCCTAGGTTGGCTGACGGTGCAGTCCGCCGCGCTGCGCCCCCTGTGGACCTTTTTGCATGTGGGCGCCATGGCTTTGGGCCTGGTGCTGCTGTGGCGTGCCCAGCAGCCGCTGTGGCTCGAGGGCCTGGGCCGCTGGTTGTGGAAAGGCGCGCAGCGCCTGGGTTTGCGCAGCGGCGCGGCGCCTTGGCTGATCGGCATCTTGTGGGCGCTGCTGCCGTGCGGGCTCTTGTACTCGGCGCTGATGGTGGCGGCATTGGCTGGCAGCATCGCTGGCGGGGCTGCTTTGATGGCTTTGTTTGCTCTGGGCACCAGCCTCAGCATGGTGGCAGGGCCGTGGCTGTGGTTGCGAGTGGCAGGGCGCAAGGCGCCTGGCGTTGTCCAATTCGTCGGCCCACGGGGGCGCGCGCCGGGCGACTGGGGGGTGCGCCTGGCCGGCCTGGCGCTCTGTGCCAGTGCAGCCTGGGCGCTCTGGATGGGCCTGGTCCACAACACGGCGCCCTGGTGCGTGCCAGGGGCCTGACTGACACTTGAAGCTGTCAGAAATTTGGGACGAAAATATCGCTTCTCGCGTGAATTGGTTAGTATGCGGGCATGGCAACCGTCTTTGTCTGTCTGAAAAACCGCTTTTCTTGGGCACGGATTTCTGCCGGGTTTCCTCACCTTTTATGCACCACCCCATGGCTTTGACCTTTCCTTTTTCCGCCATCGTCGGCCAGGACGATATGAAACTGGCCATCGTGCTGACCGCTATCGACCCGACGATTGGCGGCGTGCTGGTTTTTGGCGACCGGGGCACCGGCAAGTCCACCGCCGTGCGCGCTTTGGCCGCCTTGCTGCCCAAGATGCGCGCCGTCACCGGCTGCCGGTATGGCTGCGATCCCGACGCCGCCCGCTGCCCCGATTGCCTGGCCGCGGCCGGCCTGAAAGCACGGCCCAGCCAGTTGGTTGGCGTGCCGGTGGTCGATCTGCCGCTGGGCGCCACTGAAGACCGCGTGGTCGGCGCGCTGGACCTGGAGCGCGCTTTGTCCCAAGGCGTCAAGGCCTTTGAGCCTGGCCTGCTGGCCCGGGCCAACCGCGGCTATTTGTATATCGATGAAGTCAATTTGCTGGAAGACCATTTGGTGGATTTGCTGATCGACGTGGCCGCCTCGGGCGAAAACGTGGTCGAGCGCGAGGGCCTGAGCGTGCGCCACCCGGCGCGCTTTGTGCTGATCGGCAGTGGCAACCCGGAAGAGGGCGAATTGCGCCCCCAGCTGCTGGACCGCTTTGGCCTGTCAGTCGAGGTCAAAACCCCCGGTACCCTGCAAGAGCGCGTGGAGGTGGTCAAGCGCCGCGATGCCTTTGAGCAAGACCCGCCAGCCTTTACCGAACAATGGAAAAAAGAGGACGACAAAGTGCGCAAAGGCATCGTTGCCGGGCGCAAGCGCCTCGCCCCAGTGCAAATACCCGACAGCGCCCGCGACTTTGCCGCCAAGCTGTGTATGGCGCTGGGCACCGACGGCCTGCGCGGTGACCTCACCTTGGTGCGCGCCGCCCGCGCCCTGGCTGCTTGGCAAGGCGACAAAACCATCACGCAAGCCCATTTGCAGCGTGTCGCGCCTGCGGCTTTGCGCCACCGTCTGCGGCGCAATCCGCTGGACGATGCGGGCTCATCGACCCGGGTGGAGCGCGCGCTGGCCGAACTGGCCACCGGTTAACACTTTTAAAACCTTTTTGAAGCGATTTTTGCCATGCAAGGCGACGCTGCCACGATAGCTGCCCTGCTGGCCGTGGACCCGGCCGGCCTGGGCGGCGTGGCCTTGCGCGCCCCGGCCTGCGCAGCGCGCGATGAATGGCTGGCTTTGCTGCGCACTTTGTTACCCGCACACAGCCCTATGCGGCGCGTGCCCCTGAATACCGGCGATACCGCCTTGCTCGGCGGCCTGGACCTGGGCGCCACGCTGCAGGCGGGCCGCCCGGTGGCTTTGCAAGGCCTCTTGGCGCAGGCCCACGGTGGCGTGCTGCTGCTGGCCATGGCCGAGCGCATGAGCGCCGGTGCGGCGGCGCGTTTTGGCAGCGTACTGGACAGCGGGCAGGTGCTGCTGCAACGCGATGGGCTGGACCGCGTGCTGCCGGCGCAGGTCGGCCTGGTCGCGCTGGATGAGGGCGCCAGCGAGGACGAACAATTGCCCACCAGCCTGGCCGAACGCCTGGCCTTTCACCTGCGCTTGGACGCGCAAGGGCAGGGCGAGGACAGCCCGCAGTGGCGCGCTGAGGAAGTGCAGTCTGCGCGCCAGCGCCTGGGGCAGATACCGATGCCACCTGATGCGGTGCAGGCCCTGTGCGCAGCGGCCATGGCGCTGGGCATTGACTCTGTGCGTGCCAGCCTGTTTGCCGCCCGCGCGGCCCGCGCTGCAGCCGCGCTGGCTGGCTGCGACACCGTAGAAGAGGAGCACATTGCCGTGGCCGCCCGCTTGGTGCTGGCGCCACGCGCCACGCGCCTGCCGCCGACGCCAGAGGCGCAAGAAGCGCAGCCGCCGCAAGAAGAAACCGAGCCCCCCGCGCAAGCGCCCGACGACGCAGCGGATGCTCCGCCTGACACACCGCCCGACGCGCAAGAAGATGCCCAGGCCGACGCCTCCGACGCGGCCGACCAGCCCGCCCCGGACCCGCAGGAGCTGGCCGAGCGCGTGCTCGAAGCAGCGCAAGCGGCCATCCCCGCTGGCTTGCTCGCCAGCTTGAAGATCGGCGCCTTGCAGCGCGCCAAAACACCGACCTCGGGCAGCGCGGGCGCGCAGCAAAAGAATGCGTTGCGGGGTCGCCCGGTCGGTGCCCGCAAAGGCGAGCCCCGCGCCGGCCAGCGTATCAACGTGCTGGAAACTTTGCGCGCCGCCGCGCCCTGGCAAAGGCTGCGCAAAAGCAGCTTGCCGCCGGGCCAAGCGCCGCGCATTGTGGTGCGTAAAGAAGATTTTCATGTGACGCGCTTTCGCCAACTGGGCCAGACCACCACCGTGTTTGTTGTCGACGCCTCGGGTTCCTCCGCGCTGAACCGGCTGGCCGAAGCCAAGGGTGCGGTGGAGTTGCTGCTGGCCGATTGTTATGTGCGGCGCGACAGCGTGGCGGTGCTCGCGTTCCGGGGCCAGGCGGCCGAAGTGTTGCTGCCGCCCACCCGTTCGCTGGCCCGCGCCAAACGCAGCCTGGCGGGTTTGCCTGGCGGTGGCGGCACGCCCTTGGCCACGGCGATAGACGCAGCGGCGGCCTTGGCCACCCAAATCCGCCGCAAGGGTGAAACGCCTATCGTGGTGCTGCTCACCGACGGCAAAGCCAATATCGCCCGCGACGGCCGCCCTGGACGGGGGCCTGCTGGGGCCGACGCGCTGGCCGCCGCTGCGCAATTGCGCGCTGCGGGCATCAGCACTTTGCTGGTGGACACCTCGCCGCAGCCCCAGGCCATCGCCCAATCCCTGGCGCAGGCTATGGGCGCGCAGTATGTAGCCCTGCCGTATGCGGGCGCCCAGGCGCTCAATCATGCAGTGCGCGCCGTGGCCGGGCGGGCCTAAGGGGTGCCGCGCACCATGGGCACGCGCCACGGATTGGACTGGGAACGCGACGGCGCCCATTGGCCCCTGCGCCCGTATTCGCGCTTCGTGCAAACACCGCTGCTGCGTTGGCATGTGCAATACGCGCCCCACGCCGACGCCCTGGCCCCGACGGTGGTTTTGTTGCACGGCACCGGCGCGTCCACGCACTCCTGGCGTGGCGTGTTCCCGCTGCTGACCGAGCGCTGCAGCGTGCTGGCGCTCGATTTTCCGGGCCATGCGTTTAGTGCCATGCCCGCACCGCAGGACACAGCGTGCTTGTTTTCCTTGCCCGGCATGGCCGCCGGTGTGGCAGCTTTGCTGGCGCAGATGGGCATCGTGCCCCACACCGTGGTCGGCCATTCGGCGGGTGCGGCCGTGGCCTGCATGCTCTCGTTGGACGGCCATCTGCAGCCGCAGCGCATTGTTTCGGTAAATGGTGCGCTGGTGCCGCTTGACGGGCTGGCAGGTCAGTTTTTTTCGCCGATGGCCAAGCTGCTAGCCAAAGCACCCTGGGTGCCTGAGTTGTTTTCCTGGCAGGCGGCGCAGCCGGCCTTCTTGCAGTGGCTGCTCGAAGGCACCGGCTCGCAGCTGGACGCGCAAGGGCGAGCGCTTTACCGCCAGCTGATCGCCAACCCCTCGCACGGTGCGGGGGCGCTGGCCATGATGGCGCACTGGGACCTGCATCGCTTTTGGGGACGTTTGCCCCAGTTGCAGGCGCCGCTGCGTTTGGTCGTGGGGCAGGGCGATTTGATCGTCCCGCCCTCGGTGGCGCAGCGGGCTGCCCAGGCGCTGCAGCGCCAAACCCCGCCTTCTGTCGTGGTGCTGCCTGGCCTGGGCCACCTGGCCCATGAAGAGCAGCCCCAGCGCTTTGCCGACCTGATCCTGCACTCCCTGCACTAAGGCCTTGGGCCTGTTCTGAGGCGTCGCCCGCACGGGCCGCCGGGGCTAAGCCGCGCCTGCCCACCCTTGCACACCCCAAAAAAAGGGCTTGCCCACGTCAATGCGCGTTGACAAATGCCAGCTTTGTGTCTATATTGATTTACATCAAAGAGTGACAAGTAAAATTGTCACTTCCAGGACGGCCCGGTCAACCCACGGAGACACCACTATGAAGGCAATCACCCGCATCGAGCAATCTTTGGCCATGGCCTTGGCCGCCGCCGAGGACGCCAGTTGCCCGCCCAAGCTGGCCTCGGCCGTGCGCCATGCTGTGTTTCCGGGCGGTGCGCGCATCCGCCCGCAGCTGTGTTTGGCCGTGGCCCAGGCTTGCGGGCAGGACGATCCGGCGCTCAGTGATGCGGCCGCCGTGGCCATCGAGCTGCTGCACTGCGCCTCGCTGGTGCACGACGACCTGCCCTGTTTTGACGACGCACCTACCCGGCGCGGCCGCTCCTCGGTGCACTGGGCTTTTGGCCAGCCTTTGGCGGTGCTGGCCGGCGATGCGCTCATCGTGATGGCTTTTCAGACCTTGGCTGCGGCGGCGGGCAAGTCGCCGCTGCGCCTGCCGGGGCTCTTGCAAATCATTGCCGCCGGCGTGGGCATGCCCTCGGGCATCGTGGCCGGGCAGGCCTGGGAGTCGGAGTCGCGCGTGTCGCTGATGCAGTACCAGCGCGCCAAAACCGGCGCCTTGTTTGTCGCGGCCACCTGCGCCGGGGCGCTCAGTGCCGGCGCCGACCCCACGCAGTGGCAGGCTCTGGGCGACTGCCTGGGCGAGGCCTACCAGGTGGCCGACGATATCCGCGACGTCATGGGCCAGGCCGATTTGCTGGGCAAACCCGTGGGCCAAGACGCGCAGCACGCGCGCCCCAATGCCATTGCCAACCTGGGCTTGTCCGGCGCGATCGAGCATTTTGAGTCCCTGATTCAAGCCGCCGCCGACTCCATTCCCGAAGGGCCTGCCGCCAAGGCAATGCGCGATTTGGTGTGGCAAGAGTCCGAGCGCCTGGTGCCGCGCGCTGCCTGCAACGCCTACCGCCAGGCGGCCACCCAGGCGGCCAGCGCATGAAAACCCTGGACCTGGCCGCACAAACGCTGGCCCACCAGCGCAAATCGCCGCTGGCCGACCGCCTGGGCGCACTACTGGACCGCTGGATGACCAGCGCCGCCCTGTACCGCTGGAGCGTGGCCAACCCCTTGACACGGTGGATGACACGCCGCCGCGTGCGCCAGGTGTTTGACCTGATGGCCGGTTTTGTCTATTCGCAAGTGCTGCTGGCCTGCGTGCGCTTGCGCATCTTAGAGGCGGTGGCCGAGCAGCCGCGCAGCCTGGACGAGTTGGCGCAATGGACGCGTCTGCCCGCTGCCGGTCTGCAGCGTCTGCTGCAGTCGGCGCTGGCGCTGGGCCTGCTCAATCTGCGCAGCCAGGGCCGCTACGGCCTGGGCCCGCTGGGTGCGCCGGTGGCCGGGCACGCGGGCATTCGCGCCATGATCGAGCACCACGCGGTGCTCTACCAGGACATGCAAGACCCGGTAGCCATGCTGCAAGGCCCGGGCCAGCCCGGCGCCATGGCCCAATACTGGCCCTACACCCTGGAAGGGCAGGAGCACAGCGCACAAGCGGCGCAAGCGGCCCAGGCGCAGGCCGAAAAATACGCCCGCTACTCCAACCTGATGTCGGCCTCGCAGCCCTTTGTGGTCGACGAGATACTGGCCAGCTACCGTTTTGACGACCACCGCTGCGTGCTGGACGTGGGCGGGGGCCAGGGCACTTTTCTATCGCGGCTGGGCCTGCACGCCACGCATTTGCAGCTGCAGCTATTTGATTTGCCCGAGGTGGCGGCGCTGGCCCAAGCCAACTTTGCGCGCCAGGGCCTCGATGCGCGGGCGCGCGCCCACCCCGGCAGCTTCCTGAAAGATCCGCTGCCCCAGGGCGCCGACCTGGTGACCCTGATCCGCGTTGCCCACGACCACCCGGACGCTGATGTGCACACGCTGTTGGCCGCCATTTACCAGGCCCTGCCGCCCGGCGGCACCTTGTTGCTCTCCGAGCCCATGGCCCAAGAGCCCGGCGACACGCCCCAGGGCGATGCCTATTTCCACTTTTACCTGTTGGCCATGGGCGCTGGACGCCTGCGCACACCGCGCGAGCTGATGGCCATGATGGCCCAAGCGGGCTTTGCGCACCTGGAGATCGTGCCCAACCCGATGCCCTTGCAGACACAAATTGTGATTGGCCGCAAATGCAAGGGTTTACCCGTACATAGTACAAATACTGTAAATAATCATTGACATTAATCAGTGTCAATGTAAATATACACTCATGCAAGCGAACGCCATTGTCTTTCAGCAGCCCAAATCCCTGGATTTGAGCGCCCTCACGCTACCCGCCATGGGTGCCGAGGATGTGCTGGTCAAGGTCGAATTCAGCGGCATTAGCACCGGTACCGAGCGCCTGTTGTGGGAGGGCACGATGCCGACCTTTCCGGGCATGGGCTACCCCTTGGTGCCTGGCTACGAAACCGTCGGGCGCGTCGTGGCTGCCGGTGACAGGGCCAATTTAGGCGTCGGCGCCCGCGTGTATGTGCCGGGCTCGCAGTGTTTTCAGGATGCGCGCAATTTGTTTGGTGGCTCGGCCTCGCGCTTGGTGGTGCCTGCGGCGCGTGCCTTGCCCATAAAAGAGTCTTTGGCGGAGCAGGGTGTGTTGTTTGCGCTGGCGGCTACGGCTTACCACGCGCATAGCGCGCCCGGGATGCGTCAGCCCGACCTTATCGTGGGCCACGGCGTGCTGGGACGCATGATTGCGCGGCTGGCCGTTTTGGCCGGGCATACGCCAGTGGTGTGGGACACCAACCCGGCGCGGCGCGGCGGTGCCGTGGGCTACGAGGTGATAGACCCGGCCTCGGACACCCGGCGCAATTACCAATGCATTTGCGATGTGAGCGGCGTGAGCAGCTTGCTTGATGACCTGATCAGTCGCTTAGCGCCTGGTGGCGAAGTGGTGCTGGCGGGCTTTTATGAAGCGCCTCTGTCTTTTGTATTTCCGCCCGCGTTTATGCGCGAGGCACGCATCCGCGTTGCGGCGCAATGGTCGCCGCCGGATTTGGCCGCCGTGATCGCCATGGCCGGTGACGGACGACTTTCCCTTGATGGTCTGGTAACGCACCAGCACGAAGCCACCCAGGCCGATGCGGCTTACCGCACCGCGTTTGGCGATGCCGATTGCCTAAAGATGGTTCTTGATTGGAGACAAATAGCATGAGTGCCAGTTCAATTCCAGCGGCAGCCCCTGTTCATTTCATGCGCGACATCTTGCGCACCGAAGCGGCCATGGAGCCGCCTCCAGTCAGTACCAAAGAGGTCACCAAAGAAACCCAAATCATTGCGATTTACGGCAAAGGTGGGATTGGCAAAAGCTTCACGCTGGCCAACCTGAGCTACATGATGGCGCAGCAGGGTAAAAAAGTGCTGCTCATCGGCTGTGACCCAAAAAGCGATACCACCAGTTTGCTGTTTGGCGGACGCGCATGCCCCACCATCATCGAGACCTCGTCCAAGAAAAAGCTGGCCGGCGAAGCCGTATCTATCGGCGATGTGTGTTTTAAACGCGACGGCGTTTACGCCATGGAGCTCGGCGGCCCCGAAGTGGGGCGCGGTTGCGGCGGACGCGGCATCATCCATGGCTTTGAGTTACTCGAAAAACTCGGCTTTCATGAGTGGGGTTTTGACTATGTGCTGCTCGACTTTTTGGGCGACGTGGTCTGCGGCGGTTTCGGTCTGCCCATTGCCCGCGATATGTGCCAAAAAGTGATTGTGGTGGCCAGCAATGATTTGCAGTCGCTGTATGTTGCCAACAACGTGTGCTCGGCGGTGGAGTATTTCCGCAAGCTGGGTGGCAATGTCGGCGTGGCCGGCATGGTCATCAACCGGGATGATGGCACGGGCGAGGCGGCGCAGTTTGCCACGCAGGTGGGAATTCCGGTGCTATCGACCATCCCGGCCAACGAAGACATCCGCAGAAAGAGTGCGAGCTACGAAATCATCGGTCGGCCCGATTCGGTGTGGGGCCCCATGTTTGCAGAGCTGGCCCAAAACGTGGCGACCTCTGAGCCGGTGCGCCCCAAGCCGCTGTCACAAGACCAGCTGCTCGGCCTTTTTGCCGCATCCGCCGTAGGTCGCGATGTGGTGCTCGAGCCCGCTACGCAATTCGATATGTGCGGACGCACCGAAAACACCAAGCCCACGCTCGAAGTGGTCTACGACGAAGTCTGAAACCCCGGCGGCATCGCACCATGAGCAAGACCATCCCCATCGTCAGCGCGCAAGCGCCCTCGGCCCTGCATACGGCCATCGAGGGCGACGGCATGGGCTGCCACGCCGGTGGCGAGAAATTGCTGGCCGCTGCCAAAGCGTCGGGTAAGTCCGAGGTGTTGGCGCAATACGCCAAAGACTATCCCGTAGACCCCAAAGCCGGCCCGCACGATCAGCCGCAAAGCATGTGCCCCGCATTTGGCTCACTGCGCGTAGGCTTGCGGATGCGGCGCACTGCCACCATTCTTTCGGGCTCGGCCTGCTGTGTGTATGGGCTGACGTTTACATCGCATTTTTACGGTGCCAAGCGCAGCGTGGGCTATGTGCCTTTCAATTCGGAAACACTGGTCACTGGCAAGCTGTTTGAGGATATTCGCGAAGCCGTCTACAAGGAAGCCGACCCGGCCAATTACGACGCCATCGTCATCATCAATTTGTGCGTACCGACGGCCAGTGGGGTGCCGCTGCAATTGCTGCCAAAAGAAATCAACGGCGTGCGCATTATTGGCATCGACGTGCCCGGCTTTGGCGTGCCCACCCATGCCGAGGCCAAAGATGTGCTCGCGGGCGCCATGCTCAAATTTGCCCGCGAAGAAATCATGGCCGGACCGGTGCAGGCGCCGCGCAACGGGCGTGCCGACAAGCCTACGGTTGCATTGCTTGGCGAGATGTTCCCCGCCGATCCGGTCATCATCGGCCGCATGCTCGAGCCCATGGGCTTAGCCGCCGGGCCGGTGGTGCCTACCCGTGAATGGCGCGAGCTGTATGCCGCACTCGACTGCGCGGTCGTCGGAGCGATTCATCCGTTTTACACCGCGAGCATCCGCGAATTTGAAGCGGCAGGTCGGCCTATCGTCGGCTCAGCCCCAGTGGGCCATGATGGCACTGAAGCCTGGCTGCAAGCCATTGGCAATGCCGCCAATGTGCCGCAAGCGCAAATCGACATGGTGAAAAATAGCATGCTGCCCGCGATTAAAGGCGGCTTGGCGCGTATGCCGATCAAAGGGCGCATTACGCTGAGCGGTTACGAAGGCTCGGAACTGCTGGTGGCGCGCCTGCTGGTGGAAAGCGGCGCGGATTTGCGCTATGTAGGCACGGCTTGCCCGCGCACGGTCTGGAGCGAGCCTGATTGCCAATGGCTGCAAGCCCATGGCGTGCATGTGCAGTACCGCGCCTCGCTAGAACAAGATCTGGCCGCCATGCACGAATGGAAGCCTGACTTGGCCATAGGCACCACACCGGTGGTGCAAGCGGCCAAGGAGCTGAGCATCCCAGGCCTGTACTTCACCAACCTGATTTCAGCACGCCCCCTGATGGGGCCAGCCGGTGCTGGCTCCCTGGCACAAGTGATTAACGCGGCCATTGGTAACAAAGCCCGCTTTGACGAAATGAAAGCCTTTTTCGGCGATGCAGGTAGCGGACACGCCACCGGCGTGTGGGAAAGCGCACAAGGCGTGCCACAAGACCGTCCCGAATTCAAAGCCGAAACGCGCCGCCTGCTGGAAAAGCAAGCCAAAAAACGCAAAGCGGAGGCCATGATATGAGCCACGCTTGCGCACCTGTCACCCTGCCATCGGGGGGTCGGCCATGCTAGTGTTAGACCACGACCGTGCTGGCGGCTATTGGGGCGCGGTGTATGTATTTACCGCCATTAAGGGTCTGCAGGTGGTGATCGATGGGCCGGTGGGCTGCGAAAACCTGCCAGTGACCTCCGTGTTGCATTACACCGACGCGCTGCCGCCCCACGAATTGCCGATTGTGGTGACCGGTCTGGCCGAAGAACAACTGGGACGCGAAGGCACCGAAGGTGCGATGCGCCGTGCCCATGCGGCGCTGGACCCAGACCTGCCCTCGGTGGTGGTGACTGGTTCAATTGCCGAAATGATCGGTGGCGGCGTCACGCCCGAAGGCACAAATTTGCAGCGCTTTTTGCCGCGCACGATTGACGAAGACCAATGGCAATGCGCCAACCGCGCCATGTTCTGGCTGTGGCAGCAATATGGTCTGCGCGAAGTGCCCAAGCGCGAACGCAAAGCCGGTGAGCGCCCGCGCGTGAACATCATCGGCCCGAGCTACGGAACATTCAATTCACCCAGCGATCTGGCCGAAATCCGCCGGTTGGTGCAAGGCATAGGCGCTGAGGTCAATATGGTCTTCCCGCTGGGTAGCCATCTGGCCGATGTATCGCGCCTGGTGGAGGCGGATGTGAACATTTGCATGTACCGTGAATTTGGCCGAATGCTCTGCGAGGCGCTGGAGCGACCTTATCTGCAAGCGCCCATTGGCTTGCACAGTACCACCAAGTTTTTGCGCAAACTGGGCGAACTGCTGGGCCTGGACCCCGAGCCCTTTATAGAGCGCGAAAAACACAGCACCATTAAGCCGATATGGGACTTGTGGCGCTCGGTGACCCAAGACTTTTTCGGCACCGCCAATTTCGGCGTGGTAGCCAACGAGACTTATGCGCGCGGCATTCGCCATTTCCTGGAAGACGAAATGGGTCTGCCTTGCAACTTTGCGGTGTCACGGCTTGCTGGTGCCAAAACCGATAACGCCGAGGTGCGCAAACTGGTCACCGAGAAAACACCGTTGGTGCTCTACGGAAGCTACAACGAGCGCATCTACCTGGCGGAATGTGGCGGGGGCGGCATGATGAAAACCAGCTTTATTCCGGCCAGTTTTCCGCTACCCATCATCCGGCGCCATACCGGCACGCCTTTTATGGGCTATGCCGGGGCGACCTACATCCTTCAGGAATTTTGCAACGCGCTGTTTGACGCACTGTTCCACATCCTGCCACTGGGCACCGAGTTGGACAAGATCGAAGCGAGCCCCAGCCGCGCTGTGCAAGACGCAAGCTTGCCCTGGGAGCCGCAGGCGCAGCAACTGATGGAAGATCTATTGGAGCACCAACCGGTGTTGGTGCGCATATCCGCAGCCAAGCGCATGCGCGACCAGGCGGAACGGGATGCCCGTGAGCGCGGTGACGCGCAAGTACAGGCGCAAAGATTTAACGAATTGTTCGGGCAAGCCCATGCAGCAGTACCTGCCTAAAAGCGGTGCAGCGGCGTTGGCCGGCTTGATCAATCCTTCGGCTTGTCCGAAGGTCCATCTGCCACGGCACTTGTGCTGCGGCAGTCCGTTCCGTATCCGTCCGGGTGCGGGGAGTCGCCGCAAGGCGTTTTGAGAGAGGCACTAACTATGACTGATGCAGCTAACCCCTCAGGGCTGACAGACGAAGAAGCCCAAGAGTTCCACCAGTACTACATACAGGGTTACCTGTTGTGGGCTGTGGGCGCTTTCTTCGCTCACAGCCTGG
>CANGNS010000027.1 GCA_947455465.1 Comamonadaceae bacterium
ACCTTGGGTCAAATCTTGGGCCCGCGCGGTCTGATGCCTAACCCCAAGGTCGGCACAGTGACGCCCGACGTGGCGACGGCAGTGCGTAATGCCAAGGCAGGCCAGGTGCAGTTCCGTGTGGACAAAGCCGGTATCGTGCATTCGACGATTGGCCGCCGCTCTTTTGACTCTGCGCATCTGCAGGGCAATATGGTTGCACTGATCGAAGCCTTGAATAAATCCAAGCCTGCGACCAGCAAAGGCGTGTACCTGCGCAAAGTGGCGGTTTCCTCCACCATGGGCGTGGGCGTGCGCGTGGACGTGCAGTCCTTGGCGGCTTGATAAAAAGATAGTGAATTTAGGTGCCTCGCAAGAGGTGCCTGATGTGGTGGGTCCCGGTGGTTTTTAGGAACTGCGGGGGGCCATCCAAGACCGTTGGTGTGCAGTTCGGCTGCGCTTAATCAGTGAAAACCAACGCAGATGGCGATCCCGCTGCAGATGGATGCGAGTCCTTCCACAGTTGATCGCTGCATTTTGGGTGCGTGCGTGGCGTGAGCCACAAAACGCAAGTTAAGGAGTAGACCTTGAGTTTGAATCGCAGTGAGAAAGAAGCGGTCATATCGGATGTGACCAGCCTCGCCGCAACAGCTCAAACGCTCGTGATCGCGGAGTACCGTGGTATCACGGTCGCTGACATGACCAAGTTGCGCACCACCGCGCGCGACAGTGGGGTGACGCTCAGTGTGTTGAAAAACACGCTGGCGCGCCGTGCTGTTGCCGGCAGTGCGTTTGAGGTTGTGGCCGACCAGATGACCGGTCCTTTGATCTATAGCTTCTCTGTTGACGCAGTGGCCGCCGCGAAAGTGGTGTCCGAGTTCGCAAAAACCAATGACAAATTGGTGATTCGCGGCGGTGCGTTTGCTGGAAAAGCTTTGGACGTGAACGGCGTGAAGCAATTGGCAAGCATTCCTTCGAAAGAAGTGTTGCTGGCGCAGTTGCTGGGCTTGATGCAATCGCCAATCTCTCGTACGGCACGTGTGCTGGCGGCTTTGGCGGAGCAGCGTGGTGGCGGCGAAGTAGCTGCCGAGGCAGCTGCGGCATAAGCGCTTGCCCTTTCGATAAAAAAATTAACCATCGTCCACCTCAGCGCGACGCGCATATGGATTGGCGAGTAACTGTAGGAAATGAAAATGGCATTCGATAAAGACGCATTTTTGACCGCGCTTGACAGCATGACGGTTATGGAACTCAACGATTTGGTCAAAGCCATCGAAGAGAAATTTGGCGTGAGCGCAGCTGCGATGTCGGCACCTGCTGCTGGCGGTGGCGCTGCTGCCCCGGCGGCTGAAGAGAAGACCGAGTTCAACGTGATGTTGCTTGAAGCTGGCGCCAACAAAGTGTCCGTGATTAAAGCAGTGCGCGAGATCACCGGTTTGGGCCTCAAAGAAGCCAAGGATATGGTCGATGGCGCGCCTAAGGCCGTCAAAGAAGGCGCATCCAAGGCCGACGCTGAAGCAGCCAAGAAGAAATTGGAAGAAGCCGGCGCTAAGGTCGAGCTCAAGTAAGCATGGGTTAACCCTGCGGCGGACCTCGCGGTCCGGCGCTTGGGTGTACTTCGCAAGGGCTGCCTGCAAGGGCGGCTTTTGTGCCTTCAGATTACAGCTGACAGGAAAGCCTTTAGGCCCGCCTGTCAAGTGTCTTCTGATCCCGACTGCAGAAGACGCCTTGGTTCGGGTTGCGTGCAATGCGCAACCGTCCGCCAATGATTGGTAGCGGCCAATCACCAAGCAAGAAACACAGTCGCCTAGGACCCCCAGGATTCCTCAGACTTTGCCCGGAGATCTCATGGCTTATACATATACAGAACGCAAACGCATACGTAAAAATTTCGGCAATCGCGACAGCGTGCTTGAAATCCCCTACCTGCTGCAAATGCAAAAAGACGCTTACACCGCGTTTTTGCAGGCCGACATGGACCCTAAGAAACGTACGCTGGAAGGCTTGCAGGCTGCATTCCAGGCGGCATTTCCTATCGTCTCCCACAACGGTTTTGTCGAGATGAAGTACCTGGAGTACAACCTGGCCAAACCCGGCTTTGATGTGCGTGAGTGCCAGACCCGTGGTCTGACCTATGCATCGGCGGTGCGGGCCAAAGTGCAGCTTATTATTTATGACCGTGAAGCCTCCACCAGCCAAAACAAGGTGGTCAAAGAGGTCAAAGAGCAAGAGGTCTACATGGGCGAAGTGCCTTTGATGACCAGCAAAGGCTCTTTCATCATCAACGGTACCGAGCGGGTGATCGTTTCTCAGCTGCATCGCTCACCTGGCGTGTTCTTTGAACACGACAAGGGCAAAACCCACAGCTCCGGCAAACTGCTGTTTTCGGCGCGCATCATTCCTTACCGTGGCTCTTGGTTGGACTTCGAGTTCGATCCCAAAGATCTTTTGTATTTCCGCGTGGATCGTCGCCGCAAAATGCCGGTCACGATTTTGCTCAAAGCCATTGGTCTCAACAACGAATCGATTCTTGCCAATTTCTTTGTCAACGACAACTTCCGCCTTATGGACAGCGGTGCGCAAATGGAATTTGTCGCAGAGCGCCTGCGTGGTGAAGTCGCCCGTTTTGATCTGACCGACAAGTCCGGCAAAGTGGTCGTCGCCAAAGACAAGCGTGTGACTGCCCGCCATACCCGCGAATTGGAGCAGTCAGGCACGACGCACATCAGCGTTCCTGAGGACTTCTTGATCGGTCGCGTGGTGGCCCGCAATATTGTGGAGCCCGAGACCGGTGAAATCTTGGCCAAAGCCAATGAAGAGTTGACCGAAGCGCTGCTGAAAAAGCTGCGTTTGGCCGGCATCACCGATCTGGCGTGCATTTATACCAATGAGCTGGACCAAGGCGCTTACATCTCGCAAACCCTGCGCACCGATGAGACCACCGACGAGTTCGCTGCCCGCGTGGCCATTTACCGCATGATGCGCCCTGGCGAGCCGCCAACCGAAGACGCCGTGCAGGCCTTGTTCCAGCGCTTGTTCTACAACCCGGATACGTACGACCTTTCGCGTGTGGGTCGCATGAAGTTCAACGCCAAGATGGGCCGCGCCGAATCGACCGGCCCAATGGTGCTGACCAACGAAGACATTCTGTCCGTCGTGAAAATTCTGGTGGATCTGCGCAACGGCCGTGGCGACGTTGATGACATTGACCACTTGGGCAACCGCCGCGTGCGTTGCGTTGGCGAGCTGGCCGAAAACCAATACCGTACGGGATTGGCACGTATCGAAAAGGCAGTGAAAGAGCGTTTGGGCCAAGCCGAGCAAGAGCCGCTCATGCCCCACGATCTGATCAACAGCAAGCCGATTTCTGCTTCGCTCAAAGAGTTTTTTGGTGCATCGCAGCTCTCGCAGTTCATGGACCAGACCAATCCTTTGTCGGAAATCACGCACAAGCGCCGTGTATCTGCCCTGGGCCCAGGCGGTTTGACGCGTGAACGCGCTGGCTTTGAGGTCCGCGACGTGCACGTGACGCATTACGGCCGTGTGTGCCCGATTGAAACGCCTGAAGGTCCCAACATTGGTCTGATTAATTCGCTGGCCTTGTATGCGCGCCTGAATGAGTATGGGTTCATCGAAACTCCTTATCGCCGCGTCGTGGACAGCAAGGTGACCAACGAGATTGATTACCTCTCGGCCATCGAAGAAGGCAAGTACGTGATTGCCCAGGCCAATGCTTTGCTGGACAAGGATGGCATGCTCACGGGTGAGCTGGTTTCTGCCCGTGAAAAAGGCGAATCGGTACTGGTGGGTGCAGAGCGCGTCCAGTACATGGACGTGTCGCCTGCTCAAATCGTGTCGGTGGCGGCGTCCTTGGTTCCGTTCTTGGAGCACGACGACGCTAACCGCGCTTTGATGGGCGCCAATATGCAGCGGCAAGCGGTGCCAGTGCTGCGTCCCGAGAAAGCCTTTGTGGGCACGGGTATCGAGCGCGTTGCGGCGGTGGACTCAGGAACCGTGGTGACTGCTAACCGTGGCGGCGTGGTCGATTATGTCGACGCAACCCGTGTGGTGGTGCGTGTCAATGATGCGGAAGCCCAGGCCGGCGAGGTCGGCGTGGACATCTACAACCTGATCAAGTACCAGCGCTCCAACCAAAACACCAACATCCACCAGCGTCCTATCGTCAAAAAAGGCGACAAGTTGGATAAAGGCGACGTGATTGCCGATGGCGCATCCACCGACCTGGGCGAATTGGCTCTGGGTCAGAACATGCTGGTCGCGTTCATGCCTTGGAATGGCTACAACTTCGAAGACTCGATTTTGATCAGCGAGCGCGTGGTGGCCGAAGACCGCTACACCTCGATCCACATCGAAGAGCTGGTAGTGATGGCCCGCGACACCAAGCTGGGTGCCGAGGAGATTACCCGTGATATCCCGAATCTGAGCGAGCAACAGCTCAACCGCTTGGACGAATCGGGCATTATTTATGTCGGCGCCGAAGTCATGCCGGGCGACACCTTGGTCGGCAAGGTCACACCCAAAGGCGAGACGACGCTCACGCCGGAGGAAAAACTCTTGCGCGCTATCTTCGGCGAAAAAGCCAGCGACGTGAAAGATACTTCGCTGCGCGTGGACCAAGGCTCGCAGGGCACCGTGATCGACGTGCAGGTCTTTACCCGTGAAGGCATCGTGCGTGACAAGCGCGCCCAGCAGATCATCGATGACGAACTCAAGCGCTTCCGCTTGGATCTGAATGACCAGCTGCGTATCGTTGAAGCCGACGCTTTTGACCGTATTGCCAAGTTGCTCAGCGGCAAAGTCGCCAACGGTGGTCCTAATAAGCTTGCCAAAGGCAGCAAAATCGACAAGGCCTATCTGGACTCGGTGGAAAAATTCCACTGGTTTGATATCCGCCCGGCCGATGACACCGTAGCGTCCCAACTCGAAAGCATCAAGGCATCGCTGGAGCAGACGCGCCACAGCTTTGACCTGGCCTTTGAGGAAAAGCGCAAGAAACTCACCCAAGGCGACGAGCTGCCAGCAGGTGTTTTGAAAATGGTCAAGGTGTACATCGCCGTCAAGCGCCGCCTGCAACCCGGCGACAAGATGGCCGGTCGCCATGGCAACAAAGGTGTGGTCTCGAAGATCGTGCCCGTCGAAGACATGCCCTACATGGCCGACGGTACGCCATGCGACATCGTGCTCAATCCGCTGGGCGTGCCCTCGCGGATGAACGTGGGCCAGGTGCTAGAGGTGCATTTGGGCTGGGCTGCTAAAGGCCTGGGCCAACGCATTGGCGACATGATGCAAGAGCAGGCCAAGGCCGCCGAGGTGCGCCAGTTCCTGGACGCTTTGTACAACGGCTCGGGCCGCAAAGAAGAGCTGACCGGTCTGAGCGATGCCCAGGTTTTGGAGATGGCCTCCAACCTGGAAGGCGGCGCTACCTTTGCGACGCCGGTTTTCGACGGTGCGTCCGAAGAAGAAATTCGCGGCATGCTCCAACTGGCTTATCCGGAAGCGGTCGCCCAGGCCAAAGGCCTGACTGACACCCGTACGCAGGCTTACCTGCGTGACGGACGCACGGGCGACCTGTTTGAGCGCCCGGTGACCGTAGGCTACATGCATGTGCTGAAGTTGCACCATTTGGTGGACGACAAGATGCACGCGCGCTCCACCGGGCCGTACAGCTTGGTGACGCAGCAGCCTTTGGGCGGCAAAGCGCAGTTCGGTGGCCAGCGTTTCGGCGAGATGGAGGTCTGGGCTTTGGAAGCCTATGGTGCCTCTTATGTCTTGCAGGAAATGCTCACTGTCAAGTCCGACGACGTGCAGGGACGTACCAAGGTGTACGAAAGCATTGTCAAGGGCGAGCATTCCATTGAAGCGGGAATGCCTGAGTCCTTCAACGTGCTGGTCAAGGAAATTCGTTCCCTCGGCCTGGATATCGAATTGGAGCGTGGTTAAGCACGCAGTTTGAGCCCTTTCGTGGCGGCCGCCCTGTGTGCGTGCCGCCCCTTGCATGATTAAAGAGGAATTTCCATGAAATCATTACTCGACCTGTTCAAGCAGTTCACGCCCGATGAGCACTTTGATGCCATCAAAATTGGCATGGCATCGCCGGAGAAAATCCGCTCCTGGTCTTTTGGCGAAGTGAAAAAGCCCGAGACCATCAACTACCGTACCTTCAAGCCCGAGCGCGATGGCTTGTTTTGCGCCAAGATTTTCGGGCCCATCAAGGACTACGAATGCTTGTGTGGCAAGTACAAACGTCTCAAGCACCGTGGTGTGATTTGCGAGAAGTGCGGCGTTGAAGTGACCCAGACCAAAGTGCGCCGTGAGCGTATGGGCCATATCGATTTGGCTGCACCTTGCGCCCATATCTGGTTCCTCAAGTCCCTGCCTAGCCGTTTGGGCCTGGTGCTGGATATGACGCTGCGTGATATCGAGCGTGTGCTTTACTTTGAAGCGTATGTCGTGACCGATCCCGGCATGACCCCGCTGAAAAAATTCAGCATCATGTCCGAAGACGACTTTGACGCCAAATTCCAGGAATACGGTGATGAGTTCCAAGCCAAGATGGGCGCCGAAGGCATCAAGGAATTGCTGCAAACCATTGACATCGAAGGCACGATCGAGAAGCTGCGCAATGACCTGACCGGCTCGGAACTCAAGATCAAGAAAAATGCCAAGCGCCTGAAAGTGCTGGAAGCTTTCAAGAAGTCGGGCATCAAGCCCGAGTGGATGGTGCTCGAAGTGCTGCCCGTGCTGCCGCCGGACCTGCGTCCCTTGGTGCCGCTGGACGGTGGCCGCTTTGCCACCTCCGACCTGAACGACTTGTACCGCCGCGTTATTAACCGCAACAGCCGTCTGCGTCGCCTGCTCGAGCTCAAAGCGCCCGAGATCATTGCCCGCAATGAAAAGCGCATGTTGCAAGAGTCTGTCGACTCCCTGCTGGACAACGGCCGCCGCGGCAAAGCCATGACGGGCGCCAATAAGCGTGCCCTGAAGTCTCTGGCCGACATGATCAAAGGCAAATCGGGCCGTTTCCGCCAAAACTTGCTGGGCAAGCGCGTGGATTACTCGGGTCGTTCTGTGATTACCGTGGGCCCAACGCTGAAGCTGCACCAGTGCGGTCTGCCCAAGTTGATGGCGCTGGAACTCTTCAAGCCCTTTATCTTCGCGCGCCTGGAAGCCATGGGCATTGCCACCACCATCAAGGCGGCCAAGAAGGAAGTCGAATCGGGCACGCCGGTGGTCTGGGACATTCTGGAAGAGGTGATCAAAGAGCACCCCGTGATGCTCAACCGCGCACCTACGCTGCATCGTTTGGGCATCCAGGCCTTTGAGCCTATCCTGATCGAAGGCAAGGCTATTCAATTGCACCCCTTAGTCTGCTCGGCCTTTAACGCCGACTTTGACGGCGACCAAATGGCCGTTCACGTGCCTTTGTCGGTCGAAGCCCAGATGGAAGCGCGCACTTTGATGCTGGCTTCCAACAACGTGCTCTTCCCCGCTAACGGCGAACCCTCGATTGTTCCTTCGCAAGACGTGGTTTTGGGCCTGTACTACACCACCCGCGACCGTATCAACGGCAAGGGCGAAGGTTTGGTATTTGCCGATACCGGCGAAGTGCAGCGCGCGTTTGATGCGGGCGAGGTCGAGCTCAATGCACGTGTCAATGTGCGCCTGACCGAGTACATCAAAGACAAGGAAACGGGCGAGTTTGTCGCCACCACCAAGCTCTGGGAGACCACGGCCGGACGTGCCTTGTTGTCGGAAATCCTGCCCAAGGGCCTGCCTTTTGCCAATATCAACAAGGCGCTCAAGAAGAAGGAAATTTCCAAGCTCATCAACGTGTCGTTCCGTAAGTGCGGATTGAAAGAGACGGTGGTATTTGCAGATAAGCTCTTGCAAGCCGGTTTCCGCTTGGCGACACGCGCTGGTATTTCTATCTGTATTGATGACATGCTGGTTCCCCAGGAAAAGCACGAAATCATCCGTCGCGCCCAAACCGAGGTCAAAGAGATCGAGAAGCAGTATGTTTCCGGCCTGGTGACCTCCGGCGAGCGTTACAACAAAGTGGTCGACATCTGGGGCAAGTCGGGCGACGAAGTCTCTAAGGTCATGATGGCCAAGCTGTCCAAGGAAATGGTCACCGACCGTCATGGCAAGCAGGTGCAGCAAGAGTCTTTCAACTCCATCTACATGATGGCTGACTCCGGTGCGCGCGGCTCTGCTGCCCAGATTCGCCAGGTGGCCGGTATGCGCGGTTTGATGGCCAAGCCTGATGGCTCTATCATTGAGACGCCTATTACCGCCAACTTCCGTGAAGGCTTGAACGTGTTGGAGTACTTCATCTCCACGCACGGTGCGCGTAAAGGCCTGGCCGATACCGCGCTCAAAACCGCGAACTCTGGTTACCTGACCCGCCGTTTGGTGGACGTGACCCAGGACTTGGTGGTCACCGAGCAAGATTGCGGCACCCACAACGGCTATCTGATGCGCGCCATCGTCGAAGGTGGTGAAGTGATCGAATCATTGCGCGACCGCGTTTTGGGCCGTACCGTCGCCGAAGACGTCCTGCACCCCGAAAACCGCTCGGTGGTGGCCGCTGCAGGCGCCATGCTGGACGAGGATCTGATCGAAGAGCTCGAAACTTTCGGGGTGGACGAGGTCAAAGTGCGCACGGCGCTGACCTGCGAAACCCGTTTTGGTATTTGCGCCAAATGCTATGGCCGCGACCTGGGCCGTGGCGGCCTGATCAACCACGGCGAAGCTGTCGGTGTGATTGCAGCCCAGTCCATCGGCGAGCCGGGTACCCAGCTGACTATGCGGACCTTCCACATCGGTGGCGCCGCATCGCGCGCCGCCATCGCCTCGAGCGTGGAAGCCAAATCAGCCGGCAATATTGGATTTAACGCCACGATGCGTTACGTGACCAATAGCAAGGGCGAGTTGGTGGTGATTTCTCGCTCGGGCGAGATCGTCATCCAGGACGAGCATGGCCGCGAGCGTGAGCGCCATAAAGTGCCTTACGGCGCGGTGCTGAGCGTTAAGGCGGACCAAGCGATCAAAGCCGGCGCCATCTTGGCGAACTGGGATCCTTTGACACGTCCCATCATTACCGAGTTTGCCGGTCGTGCCCAATTCGAGAACGTCGAAGAAGGCCTGACCGTGGCACGCCAAGTGGATGAGGTGACCGGCCTATCCACACTGGTCGTCATTGACCCCAAGCGCCGTGGCTCGGCCAAGATCGTGCGCCCACAGGTCAAACTGATCGACGCATCGGGCAAAGAAGTCAAGATTCCAGGCACGGACCATGCGGTAACCATCGGCTTCCCGGTCGGCGCGCTGGTGCAAGTGCGTGATGGCATGGACGTGGGCCCTGGCGAAGTGCTGGCCCGTATCCCGATCGAAGGCCAGAAAACCCGCGACATTACCGGTGGTCTGCCGCGTGTGGCCGAGTTGTTCGAAGCGCGCTCGCCCAAAGACAAAGGCGTGTTGGCCGAAGCAACCGGAACCATTTCTTTCGGCAAGGAAACCAAGGGCAAAGTGCGCTTGCAAATTACCGACCCCGAAGGCAAGGTCTGGGAAGAGCTGGTGCCCAAGGAGAAGAACATCCTGGTGCACGAAGGCCAAGTGGTGAACAAAGGCGAATCTGTGGTGGACGGCCCGGCCGACCCGCAAGACATCTTGCGCCTGCTGGGCTCCGAAGAGCTGGCCCGCTATATCGTCGACGAAGTGCAAGACGTGTACCGCTTGCAAGGCGTGAAGATTAACGACAAGCACATTGAGGTGATTGTTCGCCAAATGCTGCGCCGCGTGGTTGTCGAGGCCGCAGGCGATTCGCATTACATCAATGGCGAGCAGGTCGAGCGTTCGGAAATGCTCAATACCAACGACGCCTTGCGCGCCGAGGGCAAGATTCCTGCGACCTTCACCAACTTGCTGCTGGGTATCACCAAAGCGTCCTTGTCCACCGACAGCTTCATCAGCGCCGCATCCTTCCAGGAAACGACGCGCGTGCTGACCGAAGCGGCCATCATGGGCAAGCGCGACGAACTGCGCGGCTTGAAGGAAAACGTCATTGTCGGACGCCTGATTCCCGCAGGCACCGGCTTGGCCTACCATGAAGCGCGCCTGGTGCGCGAACAAATGGACGACTCCGAGCGCCGCGCCATTGCCGAGGCTGACGCTGCCGAGCTGGCGGGCGCGACCGAGGAAACGGCGGACGCCGAGGCGCAGGCCTCCGAAGGCAATCCTGCGGAGTAAATTCTGCGCATTGCTCCATGCCCCAGGCCTTTGTTCGCAGAGGTGTGGGGCATTTTTTTTGAGGACTGTGACGCATGAATGTGCCTGTTCTGCTGTGGTTGCTGGGCTCGCTGACGCTGTGCTGGCTGCTGGGGGTGCACAACCGCCTCACGCGGCTGCGCACCGCGTGTTGGGACGCTGTAGGCCAGCTCGACCGTGCCCTGCAGCTCTTGCTGGGCGTGGCCAAGGAAGCGCTCGAGCAGCCGCAGCCCCTGTCCGATGGCCATGAAACGCTCAATATCGCAGCCATGCAGCTCTCGCTTGCGCTCAAGGACATGAACAGCGCCAAACTCATGCCTGCCAAGTCGGGCCAGTCCCTGGCCGTGGCCGGACAGTGGGAGGCATTTGAAACAGGGTGGACCGAATTTTTGGCCCACAGCGCCCAGTCGCTGTCTGAAGAGGCTTTGCAGGCGTTGCGCCAGCGCGCCGAAGAGGCACGCAACCAAGCGCTTTTTGCCCGCGCCACTTTGGCGCAAACCGTCGCGGACTACAGCCAGGCGCTGGAACAAGCGCCGGCCTCCTGGGTAGCGCCGGTGCTGGGTTTTCATCCGGCTTTGGCTTTGTAGGCCTTGTATGCAGGTCCGCGGCGCATCCCAACCCTTATGGCAGCAATTGCAGGCGACCGCCGGCGTGGTGCTGGCTGTGCAGCGCGGGCAGTCGGGCACGGCGGCGCTCGAGGCCCTCGACCCCGCGCAGCGCCCCGGCGCGCAGGCTTTGGCTTTTCAAGTCTGGCGCAATCTGGGCCGGGCGCAGGCCTTGCGTGATGTCTTGGTGGACCGCCGCCCGCCGCCTGCCACCGATGCGCTTTTGTGTACCGCCCTGGCCTTGGTATGGGATCCGCTGAGCGCACCGTATGACGCCCATACGCTGGTCAACCAAGCGGTTCAGGCGCTCAAGCAGGGCGCATCAGGGCGGGCGCACGCCAGCTTTATCAATGCCTGCCTGCGCCGCTTCTTGCGCGAGCGCGATGCCTTGGTGGAAGCGACCGATGGCAAGCTGCAGGCCCAATGGAACCACCCCGATTGGTGGATTGCGCTCTTGCAGGCCCAATACCCAGACCATTGGCAAGCGCTGCTGCGCGCCGCCAATGGCCGCGCACCCATGACCTTGCGCGTCAACCTGCGTCACTGCAGCGTAGCCCATTACCTGGAGCAGCTGGCGCAGGCGGGTATTGAGGCCCAGGCCGGCGCAGGTGCGGCGATTTACCTGGCCCGCGCCGTGCCGGTAAGCCAATTGCCGCACTTCACCCAAGGGTGGGTGGCCGTGCAAGACGCCGCCGCGCAGATTGCAGCGCCCCTGCTATTGCAAGGCTTGGCCCCGGGGGCGCGTCTTTTAGACGCCTGTGCCGCACCCGGCGGTAAAACCGCCCATTTGCGTGATCTGGCCGACGGCCCCCTGCTGGCACTCGATGTCGATGCACAGCGCTTGCTGCGCGTGCGCGAGAACCTGGAGCGCATGGGTGTGCAAGCCGAGTTGCGCCAAGGCGATGCGGCCGAGCCGGCGGCATGGTGGGACGGGCAGCTTTTTGACGGCATCTTGCTGGACGCCCCGTGCACCGCTTCGGGCATTGTGCGGCGCCACCCCGATGTGCGCTGGTTGCGCCGCCCCACGGACATTGCCCAGTTGGCGGCGCAGCAGCGCCGTCTGTTGGAGGCTTTGTGGCCGCTGTTGGCGCCCGGTGGACGCATGGTGTATTGCACTTGTTCGCTGTTTGCTGCCGAAGGCTGCGAACAAATCAGCGGCTTTTTGGCCCGCCATAATGACGCCCACGCGCTGGCAGCGCCTGGCCACATGCGGGCGGGCGCCGACAGCGCGCCTTTTGCCAGCACACTTTCGCCCAAAGAGGACCATGACAGCTTTTTCTATGCCCTGCTGGAAAAGCGCCATCGCTAAGCTGCTGCGCTGCGCCCTGGCCGTGGCTTGGCTAGGGCTGGGCTGGTTCGGTGCGGCAGCGCAGGCCCAAACCAATGCCGAGGTGAGCCAGTTGCGCGCTGAACGTGCGGGCAACGAAGTTTTTGTATCCGCCACCGTCGCGTTTGATTTGCCCACTGCAGTCGAGGAGGCCTTGCTCAAAGGCGTGCCGGTGTACTTTTTGGCCGAAGCCGAGCTGTATTACGACCGCTGGTACTGGTATGACAAGCGCATCTCCAGCGCGCAGCGCCAATTGCGCCTGGCCTACCAGCCGCTGACGCGGCGCTGGCGCGTCAACATAGGCTCGGGCATGGGCAGTGACAACGCCCAGGGCTTGGCGCTGAACCAAAGCTTTGAAACTTTGGCGCAGGCCATGGCCGCGGTGAAGCAGATTTCGCAATGGAAAGTGGCCGATCTGGGTGAGTCGGACCTGACCGCCAAAATCAAGACCGAGTTTCGTTTTCGGCTCGACCTCTCGCAATTGCCACGCCCATTTCAGATTGGCGCCATAGGGCAGTCGGAATGGGACATCAGCGTCAGCGCCCGCAACCCGCTGCGCACCGAGGGTCTGCGATGAATCCGGTCCCACCAGTGCCTTTGGAGTCAGCAAGCACCCTGCCCCGACGCGGCCTCTCGCGCCTGGTGGGCCTGGGCGCCGTGCTCATGGTGTTGATCGGTCTCTTACTCTTGTATTTGCTCACCCAGGCGACCAACAACCGCCAGATGTACGAGCAAAACTATGCGCAGCTCTTTACCGTCAACGTGGTGGTGGCCGGTATTTTGGTCTTGGCCATCGCCTGGGTGGGTGTGCGCTTGTACATCCGCATGCGCCAGGGACGCTTTGGCAGCCGGTTGCTGGTGAAAATTGCCGCGATTTTTGCGCTGGTGGGCGTGGCGCCCGGGTTGCTGATTTATGTGGTGTCTTACCAGTTTGTCTCCCGCTCGATCGAGACTTGGTTTGACGTCAAGGTAGAAGGCGCGCTGGATGCCGGCCTGAGCCTGGGCCGGGTCACCTTAGATACCTTGTCCAATGACCTGGCCAGCAAAACCCGCGTGGCCGCGGCCCAGTTGTCCGACAACCCCGACGCCTTGGCCGAACCCGCCCTGAGTCGGGTCATGGAGCAACTCGGTGCCAGCGAAGTCGCCGTGTGGAGCGCCAGCGGCAACCTAGTTTCCACGGTGGGCAGCGGCGGTATCCAGCTCAGCCCGGACAAACCGAGCAGCAGCCAGATGCGCGCCGCGCGTACCGAACACGCCTATGCCTGGGTCGAAGGCCTGGAGGACGGCGCCTTAGCAAAGCCTGGCAAAGCGACGATCAAGGCGCTGGCGCCGCTCTCGAGCAGCAGCCTGGGCTTGGCCACCGAGCAGCGCTATGTGCTGGTGCAACGCAGCCTGCCAGCCAATTTTGTGGCCAACGCCAATGCGGTGGTCAGCGCCAACCGCGAATACCAGGAACGTGCGCTGGGGCGCGAGGGCCTCAAACGCATGTATATCGGCACGCTCACGCTAAGCCTGTTTTTGGCAGTGTTTGGTGCGATTTTGTTGGCCATCGTGCTGGGCAACCAAATCGCCCGGCCATTGCTGGTGCTGACCGAGGGCGTGAGCCAGGTGGCTGCCGGCGATTTGCGGCCCAAACTGGCCTTGCAAACCCGTGACGAGCTGGGCGGACTGACCCGCGCTTTTGCCTCCATGACGCAGCAACTGGCCGATGCCCGCCATACGGTGCAAAACAGCATGTCGCAGCTGGACGCGGCGCGCGCGCACTTGCAAACCATTTTGGATAACCTGACTGCCGGCGTTCTGGTGCTCAATGCTGACGGACGGGTGCGTTCGGCCAACCCGGGCGCGGCGCGCATTTTGCAGCTGCCCTTGGCCGACCTGAGCGATGCCCGGCTGGCCGATATGCCTGGCCTGCAGGCCTTGGGTGAGGGCATTGAGCAGCAATTTCAGCAGTTTGAAGGCGCCGGCCAAGCGGCCGAAGCAGACCATTGGCAGCAGTCCTTTGAGTTGGGTGTGGCGCCCGAACTGGCCGGGGCGACGGCTAACCAGTCGGTGACCTTGGTGGCGCGCGGTGCGCTGCTGCCCGACCAGACGCGGCTCGTGGTGTTTGACGATATTTCCGAGATCATCTCGGCCCAGCGCGCCCGCGCCTGGGGTGAGGTCGCGCGCCGCTTGGCCCATGAGATCAAAAACCCGCTCACACCGATCCAGCTCTCGGCCGAGCGCCTCGAGCGCAAGCTCGACGGCAAACTGGAGGCCGCCGACCAGGCAATTCTGACCAAGTCGGTGAAAACCATCGTCGACCAGGTGGACGCCATGAAACGCCTGGTCAATGACTTTCGGGATTACGCACGCCTGCCTTCGGCCTTGCTGGAATCCCTGGACCTCAACGCTTTGGTAGAAGACGTCTCGCACCTCTATGAGTCCTCGCCGGTAGCTTTGCGCCTGGAGCTGGACCCGGACCTGCCGCCAGTGCTGGGCGACCCGCAGCAGCTACGCCAGGTGCTGCACAACCTGGTGCAAAACGCCCAGGACGCCACCGAGCAGGCGCGTCTGGACGCCCTGGCCAAAGGTACAGCCCCGCCGGCCCAGGCCGATATCCTTGTCAAGACGCAATGGATGGCCCACTCCAAGCGCGCCCGTTTGCAGGTCCTGGACCAGGGCAGCGGCTTTGCTGACCATATTTTGAAACGCGCCTTTGAGCCCTACGTCACCACCAAGCGCAGCGGCACTGGGCTGGGCTTGGCCGTGGTCAAGAAAATCGCCGACGACCACGGCTCGCGCATCGAGATCACCAACCGCATGGCTGGCGCCAACGTGGTCGGGGCGCAAGTCTCGTTATCATTGGCCTGCACGGAAACGATTTCACCTATGGCAACTATTTTTTCGGACCACGCATAAACCATGGCAAATATATTGGTCGTCGATGATGAGCACGGCATCCGTGAGCTGCTTTCAGAAATCCTCAACGATGAGGGCCACACCGTCGAGCTGGCTGAAAATGCCGCCCAGGCGCGCGCCGCCCGCCTCAAAGAGCGGCCCGACTTGGTGCTCTTGGATATTTGGATGCCCGACACCGACGGCGTCACCTTGCTCAAAGAATGGGCTGCCAGCGGCCTCTTGACCATGCCGGTGATCATGATGAGCGGCCACGCCACGATCGAGACCGCCGTCGAAGCCACCCGCATTGGTGCCTTGGCTTTCCTGGAAAAACCGGTTACTTTGCAAAAATTGCTCAAGGCCGTAGAGCAAGGCTTGACGCGCAACAGTATCCAAAAACATGATCCCCGGGTGCAAGCCGCTGCGACCACGGCCCGTGCGTCGGCGCCCGAGGCGGCTCTGGAGAGCCCCTTAGCGCCCGCCAACCAGCAATTTGACCTGGATCGCCCCTTGCGCGATGCGCGCGATGATTTTGAGCGGGCCTACTTTCAATTCCATCTGGCCAAAGAGTCGGGCTCTATGACCCGCGTTGCCGAAAAAACCGGCTTGGAGCGGACCCATTTGTACCGCAAGCTCAAGCAATTGGGCGTGGATGCCAGCCGCAGCAAGCGCCAAGGCAGCTGACGCGGCCTTCTCAGTCTTGGTTGACCAAAAGCGCTCCCTGGCGCGCGGCGGCACCGGCCTGGACCAACTGTTCTAGCAAGTCCAACACATAAGCCTGTAGCGGCTGGTCCGCATGGAAGCGCTGCCACAGCGCTTGCAGGTAGGGCGTAGCGCATGCCCAGTCCAGCAAGTCCGCGCTAGGGACTTGCTGCAATTCCAAAAGCCGAAATTTCAGAAGTACTTTGCCCGCGTAATTGCGGTGCCGCGCCGGTTGCTGCACGAAATAATCGAGCCGTTTGCGTGCCCGCGCCAGGGCTTGCGGCACATCGGAGAAAACCTTGCCGTGCCCGGGAATCACCACCGCGGGCTGCAGCGCATCGATCAGGTCCAAGGTCGCGGCCACGCTGTCAAAGGCGTCTTGGCCATCGAGCTCGGGGAAAACCACGCCAAAACCGTTCTCCCACAAAGCATCGGCCGAGATCAGCACCCGGTGGACCGGCTCAAAAAGCAGTACCGCGTGGGTGTCGTGGCCGGGCGCGGCGTGGATTTGCCAGGTCTGCAGGCCCAAGCGCCGCTCCTGGCCCGGCGCGAGCAGGCTGTCATAGGTAAAAGGCGGGCAGTGCTGTCCGGTGGGCGTATAGCTCAGCGTTTGCGGGCACCAGTTGCGCACGGCAGCGGCCTGGCCCGGCGCGATGGACGTATGCAGGCCCGGGTAGGCGGCCTGCAAGGCCGCATTGCCCCCGCAGTGGTCGCTGTGCAGATGGGTGTTGAGCAAAAAACGCAGGGCTTGCCCTTGCAGCGCCTGGTCGACCAGCGCCACCGTCTGCGCACTGTGCAGGTAGTAGCCGCTGTCCACCAACGCCGGGCCCTCGTCGCCGCCGGTGAGCACGATGTTGTTGGACGAGAGCCAGCCGCGCTCCAGGACCTGCACGCCGTTGGGCAAAAGGGCGTCGCTGCGCACGCGCTGGGGTCCGTGGAGTTTTAGGTGCGCATGGCGCGCGATTGGCTGTGGACCGCTTCCACCAGCGCTGACACATGCTCAGGCGGCGTAAATTGGCTGATTCCGTGGCCCAAATTGAAGATATGCGTGGGCCCGCTGCCCGCGCCTTGGTGCGGTTGCCCAAAGCTGTGCAGTACCCGCTCCACTTCCTGGGCAATCTGCGCCGGCGGCGCAAACAGGACGTTGGGGTCGATATTGCCTTGTAGCGCTTTGCCCGGTCCGCCGACGGCGCCACCCACGGCGCGCCTTGCAGCGCCCAGGTTGACGGTCCAGTCCAGGCCCAGCACTTCGCAGTCCAGTGCCGCCAAGTCTTGCAGCCACAGACCGCCCCCTTTGGTGAAAACAATGCGCGGAATGATTTCGCCACCGGGCCCGGTGCGCTTGAGCCCGGCCAGCACCTGGGCCATATAGGTCAGGCTGAAAGTCTGAAAGGCCTGGTCCGCCAGCACGCCGCCCCAGCTGTCAAACAGCATCACCGCCTGGGCGCCCGCGTCAATTTGGGCATTGAGGTAGGCGGCCACCGCTTGGGCATTGACCGCCAAAATCCGGTGCATCAGGTCCGGGCGGGCGTACATCATGGTCTTGACCAGGCGGTAGTCATCCGAACCCGCGCCTTCGACCATGTAGCACGCCAGCGTCCAAGGGCTGCCCGAAAAACCAATCAGCGGCACCCGCGCGCGGCCGTTGGGCTGTTCAAGCGCGGCGCGTATGCTGCTGACGGCATCAAATACATAGCGCAGACGCTCCATATCGGGCACCTCTAGGCGCGCGACAGCGGCCTCGGAGTCCATCCGGTGGGCAAAACGCGGGCCTTCGCCCTGCGCAAAGCTCAGGCCCAAGCCCATGGCATCGGGCACGGTGAGGATGTCACTGAACAAAATCGCCGCGTCCAGGGGGAAGCGGTCCAGCGGTTGCAGCGTCACTTCGGTGGCGAAGTCGCGGTTGGTGGCCAGGCCCATGAAGCTGCCGGCGCGTTCGCGTGTCGCGCGGTATTCGGGCAGGTAGCGGCCCGCTTGGCGCATCAGCCACAAGGGCGTGTACGCCGTGGACTGGCGCAGACAAGCGCGCAGAAACTGGGAATTTTCCAGGCCCGAAAAAGTCAGATCCAGCGCATTTTGGTCAAAAGTGGAGTGTGTTGCGTTCATGGAGGGAGAGGCACTTAAGGAATTTCAACATTGTGCCCCAAGCCGCAAACAGGCCACGCTAGGCCGCAGAAACCCCAAGAATCGACAATTTCATTGTCAAAAATGAAATCATGCGGTAAAGTTGTACGACTGGCTAGACAGGGGTGTATGCCAATGAAGCGCCGGGGAAAGATTCCCTGGCACCACGGGGTGACAGTTTTTAACAAAGGGTAGGAGCAGCATGAAAAACGACCAAATGCCCAAAAAAATCATGGTCGTTGACGACAGCAACACCATTCGCCGAAGTGCGGCCCTGTTCTTAGAGCAAAGCAGCTTCCATGTGGTGTTGGCCGAGGACGGGTTTGACGCCTTAACCCAAATCAACGCCGAATCGCCCGACTTGATATTTTGCGATATCGCCATGCCCCGCCTCGATGGGTATCAAACCTGCGCAATTATCAAAAGAAACAGTTTGTATGCAGATGTGCCCGTCATTATGTTGTCGTCCAAGGATGGAATCTTTGACCGCGCCAGGGGGCGGGCTGTTGGCTCTGACCATTATTTAACCAAGCCATTCACAAAGATGCAGTTATTAGAAGTAATTCAGCAGTTTTCTGCGGTACAGGGAGTTTCAGAATGACATCAATCAAAAAAATCTTAATCGTGGACGACTCGAAGACGGAAACCTATTATTTGACCGAAGTCTTGGCCGGTCAGGGTTATGCCGTCAGCAGTGCTGAAAACTCCGATCAGGCATTGGAGCGTCTCAAATTAGACCGTCCGGACCTCATTTTGATGGACGTCGTGATGCCTGGGAAGAACGGCTTCCAATTGACGCGTGAATTGCACCACCATAGTGACTACGGCGGCATTCCCATTTTCATTTGCAGTGGAAAAGACAAGGAATCCGACAAATTTTGGGGTTTACGCCAAGGCGCCAAGGATTATTTGACCAAGCCATTAAACCCCGCGCTTCTATTGGGAAAGATCAAATCTCTGCAAGCTGCATAAATGGTCCACGAGCGAGAAAGCCTGGCCCAGTTTCAGTCGCGCCTGGCGCAGAGACTGCAGCAAGCCAACTCGGCCAGTACAGCGGCGCGCTGGCTTGCTGTGCGGTGCGGGCAGATTAATTATTTGCTTCCTTTGGGGCAGGTGGGCGATGTTTTCAACGCGCCTGCGCCGCAAGAGGTGCCCCACACCCGCTTGTGGTTCGGTGGGGTTATCAATAGCCGGGGGAAGATTTTGGGCGTCATTGATTTTCAATATTTTGTTGAGGCGCTTGAATTTGTGGGCACAAATAACGCCTCTTCTTCCTCCCGATTGCCGCAGGCTGAATGGCTGATGGTGGCTTTCAACCCTGTTTTAGAGCTCAACTGCGCGCTTCGCATCGACGCCGTTTTGGGGCTGAAATCATTGGCAGACTTTGAAAGCGCAGCTCAATTTTTGGATACGGAACAAGAAGTGTTTAAAACACGCTGGATGGACGACAAAGCAGGTATTTGGCAGGAAGTAGATCTCGAGGCGCTGGGCGAGACCGATGTCTTTCTGGACATTGGTGCAAAAAAGGAGGTAAGTGTTCATGGCATCGGCTAATTCCGTTCCACATTCTGCGGAAAATGCGGGTGAGGGTGGGGAAACTTCGCAGTTTCAGGAATCTGTCTTGGCGTTTTTTTCGAACGATGGCAAGCCCATCGTTGCGCCGAAATACGCCCCCGCGTTGGCCGGTCCCGCTGCTGCGAACTGGGTTGACGATGTTCCAAGCATTCCTATCCCGCTGCTTGGCCCCGTCAGGCTGTCCACTGTGCAGCGCATTTTGGTCTTGGTCCTTGGCCTGACTTTGCTCGTCACCTTTATTTTGGTTCTGCGCAACCAAGAGCGCTCGGACAATTTGGCAGTCAAAGTCAAGGCGGTTGGCGATTCGCTCATGCAAGCGCAGCGCTTGGCCAAAACGGCCAACCAAGCGATGGGGGGAGCTGCACCAGCGTTTGTGGAGTTGGCCGAATCGTCGCGGGAATTGACGCAGGCGCATGCGGTCCTTCAGGAGTCTGAGGCCTGGTTCGGCGCAGGGAAGCCGTCTGCCGAACTCACAGCCCGTTTGCAAGCGGTAGCGCCTTTGGTAAGCAACGCGGAAAAGCGCTCCAAAGACCTTTTGCTTGAAAAAGAGGTGCTGATTCGTGTGCACGCGGCGCTCAAAGCAATCAACCAGCAGACCGACGATTTGCTGGAGCGGATACAAATTTTGTCCACCACGCGCCAAAAGCGCTCCGCGCCCGGTTCAGAAATCTCGGCCTTAGGCGACTTGGGTGCCTACAGCCAAAGGATCTCGCGTTCTGCCAACGAGTTCATTTACGGCGAGCGCGTTAACCCGCAGGCGGTTTTTCTCTTACGCAAGGATTTGAGCGCCTTTAACGATCTGGCCCAAGACCTTTTGAATGGAAACGCGGCATTGCGTTTGAGCTCTACCCGTGACGCTGGCGAAAAATCCCAGCTGCAAGAAATTCAGGCCCAATTTGAGGTGATGCGTAAGCAGGCCTCGGTCATCACCGACAACCTGGCCCAGTTGGCGCGCGCCCGGGAGGCACAAGTCCAGATTGTCAAGGGGAGCGAGCCACTGCGCGTGGAGCTCAGCCTGTTAGGCACCGCAGTACTCGAAGATGCGCAGGGCGGAGCTAATTCCATGGTCAGCGTGTCCTTGGCAGGGGTGGCGGTTTTGGTCTGTATCGCTGGCTTGGTCTATGTGCAGCTATTGGCCGGTCGGGCGCGTCAAGCAAGTGCCGAGGAGCGAAGGCTCAAGGCCGAGGACCTGGAGCGCCGTGCCCGCGCCGAAAATGATGCCATCCAGGCGGCTATTTTGCGGCTCATGAATGAGCTGCAGGCCGTCTCGGAAGGAGATCTGACCCGCGAGGCCACCGTCAGCGAAGACATGACGGGTGCGATTGCTGATTCGGTGAACTTCACTGTCGAGCAGTTGCGCGCCCTGGTGGGCAATGTGCAAACCACCGCGGATCGGGTGACCCAGACCACCGGCGCGGTGGGCACGGCCTCGACGGCACTGTTGCAACAATCAGGGCGCCAGCTGCAAGAGATACGCCAGACCGGTCGGGCGGTGCTGGAAATGGCGGCGCGTATCAACCAGGTCTCTACCCGCGCGCAGGGCTCCGCCGAGGTTGCACGCCAGTCGCTGCAAGCTGCGAGCTCCGGGCTCTCTGCGGTCCAAAACACCATGGACGGCATGAACAGTCTGCGCGACCAAATTCAAGAAACTTCTAAGCGCATCAAGCGCCTGGGCGAGTCCTCGCAGGAAATTGGCGAAATTACGGCCATCATCTCGGAAATTACCGAGCAAACCAATGTGCTGGCGCTCAATGCCGCCATCCAAGCGGCTTCGGCCGGCGAGGCCGGTCGGGGCTTTGCGGTGGTCGCCGAGGAGGTGCAGCGGCTTGCGGTGCGTTCGGCCGAGGCCACGCAGCAGATCTCTGCTTTGGTGGAGTTGATTCAAAACGACACCTTTGATGCGATTGGCGCGATGGAAAAATCGGCCCAGGGCGTGGTCGAGGGGGCCAACCTCTCGGATAACGCGGGGGCTGCATTGGCAGACATCGATACGGCCTCGCGCCAGGTGGCGCGTGAAGTAGAGGAAATTTCGGCATCCGCTTCGCGCGAGGCCGAACTGGCCAATGGTGTCGCCAAGCGCATTCAGCATATTTTTGTGGTGACCGAGCAGACCGAAAAAGGGATGTTGGCCGCAGCCAAGCAAGTGAACCAGATGGCACAGGTGGCCCAAGAGCTGCGCCAGTCGGTCGCACGCTTTCGGGTCCAATGACGCAGCGCTGACAGGCGCGAGCGTATTGATTAAAGCTTTTCGAATTCCATGGATCGGCACCGCCAAACCCCGCACCTCAGCGCTTTGCCCTCCGACCTGGCGCCCCTGTCGTGGGTTTTGCCGGACCTGGGCAGGTCTTTGCAAATGGTCCAAACGGCTGTGCGTCGCTTTGCCTTGGAGGCGCGGGCCGGCGATAGTTTTCCGTTGGATCCGCGCACGCTTCGCCAGGTCGAAGAGGCGCGCAAGTGCCTAGCGCAAGGGCAAGTCAGCCTGACCATGCTCGGTTTTGGTGTGTCGGCCAAGATGTTTTCGCTGATCGACGCGCTGGTGGGCCAGTTTTTGCAAAAGCCGCTCAGCTGCACCGATGACGCCGTGCGCGTGTTGGAGCAGGCCGGCGCCGGTACGCTCAATATGCTGGATGTGACCTTGCGCGGCGCGCTGGCCTCGCCGGTGGCTTTATTTGCGCAATACCGGGCGCTGCAAGAGCGTTTGGGCGCTGCGCGTATCCACCCCGCGGATTTGTGGGAGGTTTCCTGGGAGTGGGTGGAACTGGACTTGCCGGCTGCGCCTACTGACCCTGACGAGCAAAAAGCCATGCGCCGGCGCATGGAGCAATCGCTGCTGCGTTTGCTGCACCAGGTCGAGCCCGTCGCCGCGGCCCAATTGGCGCAGTCCTGTGCCAGTTTGACCAAGGTCCAGGGCCGGCCCGATGGCAATGCCTTCATGGCCTTGGCTGCCGGTTTTTTCGATGCGATTTCCTGCGGGCTCTTGCCGCAAGACGTGTATGTCAAGCGCACCGCCGCCCAAATATTGCAGTACCTTGGGAAAACGCCCGCAGAGCAAAGTCAGCGCGTCGCAAGCTTGGGTAAGGAAGTTGCTTTTTTTTGTTGTTTTGCGCGACCCCGAGCCACCGATAAAGCGGTTTTCCTGCGCATGGTCCAAAAGGCCTATCCTTTGGTGAAAGCCTTTCCTGTCAATTATGACGACGCGCAGTACGGCAAATTCGAGCCGCAGCAGATTGAACTCTTGCGCAAACGCACGGCGGCCCTGGCGGAGTCCTGGTCGGCTTTGGCAGGCGGAGATGTAGCGCGTTTGCCCTCGGTGAACCAGCAAATGGCGATGGTGGCCGAGTCTTTACGCAACTTGCATCCGGCCAGTACCGCGTTGCCGCAGGCGCTGTTGCAAGCGTCTAACCAGGTCGCCCAAAGTGCGGTCGCGCCGTCGCCCGATCTGGCGATGGAAGTGGCCACGGCCGTCCTGTTTGTGGAAGCGGCTTATGACACGCTGGACCTTGAGCAACACATTTTGCTAGAGCGCTTTAATGTGCTGGCGGGACGACTCCAAGAGGTTTGCGCCGGGCAGACGGCCGCCCCCATCAATGATTGGATCGCGCAGTTGTACCGGCGCAACAATGAGCGCCAAAGCATCAATAACGTCACGTCGGAGCTGCGCACGCTGCAAGACGCGCTCGAAGATGCTTTGCAAACCTATGCCCGCAACCGGGCCGATCTGATTGCGCTCAATGGGGTTCCCGGCTATTTATCGCGCATGCATGGGGTTTTCTCGATTTTGGGCTTGGACCAACCGGCCTTGGCGGCCTCGCGCATTCGCAGCAGTCTGACCGATTACCTGGTGGCGGGGCGAAAATCGAATGCCATCCCGGATGTCTTGCTGGAAAAAATCGCCAACAGCTTTGGCGTGATGAGCTTGCTCATCGACATGCTGGCCTACCAAATCGACCTGGTTAAAGCCCTGTTCGTGTATGACCACGACACCCAAGAGCTGCGCTACCGCCCCGGCGGAGCGGGCAAGGTGGTGGCGTTGACGCCACAGCCCGCCCCCAGGATGCGCCCTCTGCCATCGGCTGCCTCGGCCGAGCCGGGTGGCCCCAGCACGCCGCTGCCCCCCCCGCCACCCGAGCCCGATGTAGTGGTGCCGCCCGAGCTGCTCGCCGTATTTTTGGTCGAAGCGGCGGAATCGATTGCGCAGGTGCTGGACTTGCTGCCAGCGCTCAGTGCGTCCACCCATGATGCAGCCCATTTGGTGAAGGTGCGTCGGGTGTTCCACACGATCAAAGGCAGCGCCCGGATGGTTGCGCTGCCGGGCTTGAGTGATGCCGCCTGGGCCTTTGAGCAGCTGCTCAATGTCTGGCTAGCCCAAAAACGACCGGCCAAGAAGGCTTTTGTCCAGTTGTTGGACCAGGCTTTGCGCAGCATGGCGCAGTGGATTGACCAAATCGCACAGGACGCGCCGCCCTCCTGGGAGGCGAACACCTTCAAAGCGGCCGCCGATGCCATGCGTTTGCAGGACCGTGCGCTGCCGCTGCAGGCGATAGCGCCGCCGCCAGCGCCCAGCGCGCCGCAGGACCCCGACACAGCCCAACAGCGGACGCCCGGCGATGCGCTGGACGCCTTGACTGGCGCCAGCCAAGCGCATTCCCCGCAGTTTTTGGACATATTTTTGACCGAAACCACGCAATGGACCCAGCGCTTGCAGGGCATCGCGCAGGCCTGGCCCAGCCAGGGGCCGGGCGCCAGCAGCCTGGAGGCCAAAACATTGGCCCACTCCATCAGGGGGAACGCGGCCACGGCCGGCTATACCGTGCTGGCCGACCTGGCGCAGGCCATTGAGCAGGCGCTGGACTACCTTCAGGTGAGCCACCACGACCCGGTGCGCCATGCCAGTGTGCTGGCGCAGGCCACCAGCGCTTTGGCGGACGGGCTGGCGCTCATTGCCCAAGGCGGCATGCCCCAGCCGGATGCGCAATTGCTGCAAAACCTTATTCACATTGCCCAAAGCACCGCCACGCCAGCGCATTGGGAGGATCCGGCGCAGGGCCCGGCCAGCGCCACGGAGGTGCAGCCGCCGGCCCCGGACGCGGGCGCGCAGGCCGCGCCACCCCTACCGGCAATGAAGTCCTTGCCCGCCGAGGTAGCGGACCACATCGATGCTGATTTGTGGCCCATCTTCCAAGAGGAAGGGGCCGAATTGCTCCAGACTTTGGGCGCTGCGCTGCGGCGCTTACAGGCTGCGCCCGAGCAGGCGCCCGCCAAAGCGGAGGTTCTGCGCACCTTGCACACCTTGAAAGGCAGCGCACGTTTGGCCGGTGCGATGCAGCTCGGTGCCCTCAGCCACGCGATGGAGTCGCAGCTCGAGAGCCTCGACACGCTCGATGCCACGCACCTGGAAGCCATCTTGGCGCAGTTTGACCGGATAGGCCACGACTTTGCCGCCTTGGTGCAGTCCTGGGCCCAAGCTGCCGACGTGCCCGCACCGACCACCCCCAAGCCCATTCCTGCGCCTAGTGTGCCCAATACGGCCGCTGTGCGCCCACCGCTGGCGCTGAGCAAGCCCGCCAAGGCCTCGCCCGGCGCCTTGGCCAAAACGGTCCGCGTGCGCATTGGTGTGCTCGAAAGCGCGCTTGATCAGGTGGGCGAGATCATGATGACGCGCTCGCAATTGGCGGCGCGGGCCAAACACATGCTTGCGGCCAGCACCGATCTGGGCCTTACCGTGGACCGCATGCGCTCGCAACTGCGCGAGCTGGAGTTGCAGTCGGACTTGCAAATGCAATCGCGTCCAACGCGCTCCAGCGGCGCCGCCCCCGCGTTTGACCCGCTGGAGCTAGACCGGTTTACCCGCGTACAGGAAATCAGCCGTTTGATGGCCGAATCGGTCGCCGATGTGGAGGCTTTGCACAAAGGCCTTTTGGTCAACTTGCAAGGCGCACGCGACGAGTTACAAGAGCAGTCGCGACGGGTGCGCGAACTGCAGCGCGATTTGCTGCGCACGCGCCTGGTGCCTTTTGACCACATTGCCGAGCGCTTGCATGGTTTGGTGCGCCAGGTGGCCAAAGAGTGCGACAAGTCGGCCACCCTGGTCATTGATGGTGGTCGTCTGGAAATGGACCGTGGCGTGCTCGAACGCATGGTTCCGTGCCTGGAGCATTTGCTGCGTAATGCAGTCGTGCACGGCATCGAAAGCCCCGACCAGCGCATGCAGTCTGCCAAAACCGCAGCCGGTGGCTTGCGCATCAGCCTGGTCCAAGATGCCAATGACGTGCTGCTCACCTTGGCCGATGACGGCGCTGGCCTGAACCTGAGCAGCATCCGCGACAAAGCAATAGCCAGCGGCTTGCTGCAAGCGCACCAGCAGCTGGGCGAGGACGAGCTGGCCAAATTCCTGTTCACGCCCGGCTTTAGTACCTTTGACGGCGTATCCCAGCTGGCGGGGCGCGGCATTGGTCTGGATGTGGTGCTCTCGGAAGTCCAAGCCCTGGGCGGGCGCATAGAGGTCGCTACCAAGTCCGGCAAAGGAAGCACTTTCAGGCTGGTTTTGCCGCTGACAACCGCTGTTACCCAGCTGGTCATGGTGCGCATTGGCGATTTCACCTTTGGTATTCCCTCCAATATGGTGGCCCATGTGCAGCGCCTGCCCGCCGCCGAACTGCAGGCCGCCTATGCCGCCGGGCAATTCCAAGGCCCTGACGGGCAAAAAGCGGCTTTTTTCTGGATGGGCGCACTTTTGCACTTGTCGGCACCGCCCGAGATCCTCGAAGGCGATCACCACGCGGTGCTGCATTTGCGCAGTGCCGGGCAATATTTGGCTTGCCATGTGCATGAGGTACTGCGCAACCGGGAGGTGGTGGTCAAAAACCTTGGGCGCCAACTGGCCCGCTTGCCGGGCTTGGCGGGCATGACGCTTTTGCCCTCCGGGGCGACGGTCCTGATTTACAACCCGATTGCTCTGGCGGCGGTCTACGGCTCAAGCGCCCGCGCCATTGAGCGCGGCCTGCAGGGACAGGTCGATATGTCCGGCGTTCTGTTTCGCCCCCTGGTCGCGCCCGTGGCCAGCGGCCCGCAGGCGCCTCTGATTTTGGTCGTCGATGACGCCATCACCGTGCGCCGCGTGATTCAGCGCACCCTGTTGCGCGCCGGCTACCGGGTCGCCTTGGCCAATGACGGCGAACAGGCGCTGCAGCTACTGCAGGAGGAGCGGCCTTTGCTGGTGATCTCGGATATCGAGATGCCGCGCATGGACGGGTTCGCCTTGGCGCGCAACATCCGCGAGCATCCCGAGTATTTCGATTTGCCGATTGTGATGATCAGCTCGCGCACCGCCCAAAAGCACCGCGACCATGTGCGAAGCCTGGGCGTGCAGCACTACTTTGGCAAGCCCTATTCCGAAAAAGAGCTGATGGCGCTGATCCGCTCCTACCACGCGCCCGAGGCGGCCTAAATGGCCCCCAGCGCGGCCAAAACATCCTCAGCGCGCAAGATTTCTGAGAGCACCTGTGGTGCCTGGCCCGCTTGGTAAATCACATAAACCGGCACGCCGCTGCGCCCTAGCGCTGCCAGGGCCTGGGTGATGGCCGGGTCGCGCTGCGTCCAGTCCGCGCGTAACAGCAGCACGTCCTTGGCCGCAAAGGCGGACAGCACGTCGGCGCGCGCCAAAGTGTGTTGCTTATTGAACTGGCAGGTGATGCACCAGGCGGCGGTGAAATCCACAAACACGGGCTGGCCCGCCGCCACCGCTTGCTCCACAGCCGCCTGCGACCAGACTTGCCACTGGGCATGCGCGGTTTGGTTTTGTGCGGTACTGGAAGGGGCTGGGTCCTGGGCCGCCTCCCACACCATGGGTAGGGCAGTCCAAGCCACCGGCACGGCGATCAGCAGCGAAAGCACCACAAAGCCGCGTCGGCTCGTGCCTTGCAGGCCTGCGGCCCAAAGACACATGGCCAGTACCAGCAGCAAGGCTGCCATCGCCAGCGCGGCGTTGACGCCGCCCATGCTGGCCAGCACCCAGAGCAGCCACAGAACGGTTGCCGCCATCGGGAACACCATGAACTGGCGCAATTGCTCCATCCACATGCCCGGACGCGGCAGTAGCCGGCTCAGGCTCTCCAGGGTGCTGAGCAGCGCAAAGGGCAGCGCCAGACCCAGACCGAGCGCCAAAAACACGCCCATGGCCATGGCGGCGGGCAGCGTCAGGGCCAAGCCCAAGGAGGCGCCCATAAACGGCGCCGTACAGGGGGAAGCCACCACCACGGCCAAGGCGCCCGAGAGCGCTGCATCGGCCATGCGGTTGCGCAGCTGCAAAGCGCCCAGGCGGCCGGGCAACACATTGAACTCGAGCAGGCCTGCCAAATTGAGTGCGATCAGGGTAAAGAGCAGCGCCAAGGCAGAAATCATGCGCGGCGACTGCAAATGAAAGCCCCAGCCCAGCTGCTGGCCAGCTGCGCGCAGCGCCAAGAGCAAGGCGCCCAGCGCGGCCATGCTCAGGACGACGCCAGCCATATAGGCCAAGCCCTCGCCCATGCGTTGGCTGCGGCTGCCCTGGGACTGGGCCAAGCCCAGCGCCTTAATGGCCAGCACCGGAAAGACGCAAGGCATCAAATTGAGCAACAGCCCGCCTAAAAAGGCCGCGCCCAAGGCCAAAAGATAGGCGCCCAGGTCTTGCGGGGCGTCGGGCAGCGGCTGCGGCGTCGCATCCGCAAGCGCAAGCGCAGGGGCTGGCGCAGGCCAAGGCTCCTGTATCTTGGCCTCGCCGCGTACTGCCTGCTCGCCCATCGCAAAAAGCACCGCGACAGTGGTCGGGCTGGTGATTCTTTGGGGCGACAAGGCCAGCACACCGCTCCATTGAGCGCCTTCCCAGCGTTGTACGCCCGCGCCCGCCTGCGCCTGCGCCTGGGGCGACGGCAGCGCGCTGGCGGCAAAAACTGCGGCAGTCTCGGGGAATACCGCCAGATTTTTGCCCCGCCAGGCTTGCGGCAAACCAGCCGTAGCAATGCGTAGCTGGCCGCCCTCGAAGTGCGCCTCCAGGGGGCTGCTCAGCGCGCCGGTGGGCGTCGCCTGCGCGAATAGGGCGCCGTGGGTGCTAGACGCACCTTGGAGGGCTAGGTCCAGGGCAAAGTCGCCCTCTTGCGGGATGCATTCTTGGTTACAGACCAGCCAGGCGGCATGCAGGCGCACCGGCAGCGTAGGGCCCTGGGGCTTGAATTGGGGCGAAATCGTCAGTGTGCTGCGCAGCAAAGCCTGCCCCTCGTAGCCCAGATTGGCCAGGTTGCCGACGTCAATTTTGCGGGGGATAGGCCATTGGGTTTCGCCGGCGGTGACGCCGGGTGGCAGCGTCCACTCCAGGCGCGTGGCCAGGCCCGAGTCGCCCGGATTGATCCAGTAGGTGTGCCAGTGGGGCTGGTGCTGCAGCAGCAAGCCCACGTGCACCGCTTTGGCGGGCCCAACGCCAGCGGGGGCGTCGGCCACCAATTGGGCGCGCACCTGCGGGTTGTCCACCACGGCTGCGCTTTGCAGGCTCAGCTTGGCCAAGGCCTGGGTACCCAAGGCCAGGACCAGGGTGTACAAAACGGTGCGAAAGACAGAGCGCCACGGCAGGGTGGCAGGCCGCGCCAGAGCGCGCGAGGGTGCGAAGGAGGTCACAGGCGGCAATCCAAAGAGTGGGCACGGGGAACAGGCCAGGGCAATTGTCCTACTTTAGGCGCCTGGCCCCGTCCAGGGCCCGAAAACCGGGGGCCAACGGCTAGGCGCGCGGATGCGCAGCTGTTTGTGGATGCTTTCGCGCCCAAAAACCACCTCGATATCGCGCACGGCCACGCCAAACAGCGGTGCCAAAAAGCGCACCATGTGGTCGGTGGCGCGCCCGTTGAGCGGCTGCGCGGTGACGCTGACCTTGAGCTGCGGCCCTTTGGGCTTGCCCACCGCGTCTTTGGCCGCAGCGGGCTTTCCCAGGATGTTGACGACCAGCGTGTCGCCATCCCAGCGGAAGAAGGAATTGTCAGCCCCGTGGTCCATGCTTCCATAATAAGGCCATGCCCCATTGCATTCTTCTGGCCACGCTCAATGCCAAATACAGCCACGCTTCGCTGGGTTTGCGCTACCTGCAGGCCAATATGCTGCGCCATGGCGGGCCCGATTTGCACGCTGTCACCGCACTGCATGAGTTCACCATCCACACCCCGCCAGAGCAGGTCGTGCACACCTTAGTTCAAGCCTGTGGGCCTGCCCAGGCGGGCGCGGTGCATATCGTGGGGCTGGGAATCTACATCTGGAACGTAGTGCAAACCACCGAAGTGGTGCGTCAACTCAAGGCCCAGCGGCCCGACATCCGCGTGGTGCTTGGTGGGCCGGAAGTCAGTCACGAGTGGCAGTCCCAGCCCATCGTCGGGCTGGCCGATTACCTGATTACCGGCTGGGGCGACGTCAGCTTCCCGCGCCTGTGCCGCGCCTTGGTGCATGGTCCGCAGCCCTTGATGAAGGTCATCGCCGGCGAGCAGCCGCCTCTGGACGCGCTGGATTTGCCGTACGGGCTCTACACCGACGATGATTTGGCGCACCGCGTGCTCTATGTGGAGGCCTCGCGTGGCTGTCCCTTCAAGTGCGCTTTTTGCCTGAGCGCCTTAGACAAAACGGCTTGGGCCTTCGATGTAGACCTTTTTCTGGCCGAATTGGCCCGTTTGTACGACCGCGGTGCGCGCACCTTCAAATTTGTGGACCGGACTTTCAACCTCAAAGTCGAGGCTTCGGTGCGCATTCTGGAGTTTTTTCTGCAATGCCTGGAAAAGGCGCCGCAAGACCCGGTGTTTGTGCATTTTGAGTTGATCCCGGACCATTTGCCCGACGCATTGAAGGCCTGTATCGCCCGCTTTGCCCCCGGTACCCTGCAGTTTGAGATTGGCATCCAAAGCCTCAATCCCGAGGTGCAAAAAGCCATTTCCCGCCGCCAAGACAGCGTGCGCACCCAGGCCCATGTGCAATGGCTGGTGGCCCACAGCGCTGCGCACCTGCACACGGACCTGATTTTTGGCCTGCCTGGCGAGAGTTGGGCGAGTTTTGCCCAGGGCTTTGACACTTTGTGGTCTTGGGGCCCGCATGAAATTCAGCTTGGCGTGCTCAAACGCCTGCGCGGCACGCCCCTGGCGTTGACCGCCGGCCCGAACATGGTGTTTGCGCCCGAGCCGCCATACGCCATTGAAAGCACGGACGCATTAGACGGCGCGCAAGTTCAGCGCTTTGTCCGGCTGGCGCGTTACTGGGATTTGGTGGCCAACTCGGGCCGTTTTACCAAAACCTTGCCCTGTTTGCTGGAAGGGCCGTCGGCCTTCGCCGCCTTTGCGCAGTTTGCTGACTGGCTTTGGGCCCACACCGGCCAAACCAGTGGCTTCACGCCCGAGGCCCTGGTCGATGCGCTCTATGACTACCTCTGCAGCCAAAAGCAGGTGCCGCCCGAGCGCGCGCAGGCCCGGCTGCTGGCAGATTACCTGGCCAGTGGCGCGCGGGCCCGGCCCCAAGCGCTCAAGGCGCTGCTCAGCCGCGCCCAGCGGGCCGCGCATGCCCACCAGCCGGTTGCGGCCGGCCATAGCCAGCGCCAGCAAAGACATGCAGCGGTCTTGCCCGACGACAACACTTCCTGAAAGCGACGACCATGAGCGTTCACCCAGTGCATCCTTCCCCGTTTTGGGCCGACTGCGCCACCACGCACTTCCAAAGCTTGCGCGACCGCGGTGCGATTGCCGATGTCATTGCGGTGCTGCCGGTGGCGGCAACTGAGCAACACGGCCCGCACTTACCCCTGAAAGTGGACACCTCCATCGTGGACGGCGTCATCGCCGCGGCGCTGGCCCATCGGGCGCCCTTGTCGCAAGCCCTGTTTTTGCCCACCCAGGCGGTGGGTTTTAGCCCCGAGCACGCGCGGTTTGCCGGCACCTTAACGCTCAAAGCCGAGACCGTCCTGCGCCTGTGGACCGATATTGGCGACAGCATCGCCGCCACCGGGGTGCGCAAGGTGCTGATTTTTAACGCGCACGGCGGGCAGGCCAACTTCATGGACATCGTGGCGCGCGACCTGCGCGCGCGCCACCGCATGCTGGTCTATACCGCCAATTGGTATGGGCTGCCGCTGGAGTCGCCCCAGGGCGAGGATCTAAATGCCTTGTTTTCGCCCCAGGAGCAGCGCTTTGGAGTGCATGCGGGGGCTGTCGAAACCTCGCTCATGCTGGCCTTGGACGGGCAGCGCGTCGACCGTGTCGCTGTGGCCGATTTCCCGTCCACTGCCCAAGATCGGGCCAAAAGCTTCGAAATATTGGGTAATGGCCGCTCCGCCAAGATGGCCTGGCAGATCCAGGACTACAACCCCAGCGGAGCCGTGGGGGACGCCAGTGCGGCGACGGTTGAAAAGGGCTGCCAACTGTTGGATGCGGCGGGCCGCGCGCTGGCCCAACTGCTGGCCGAGATGCAGGCCCTGCCCTTGAGCACGCTCGTCGAATAGCTGCGGGCCAGGCCTGCAAATCCGCCCGCTAGGCGTAGGTAATCCAAGACTGTAAGTCTGCCTCGTCCAGGTGCGGGAGCGTGTTGTAGGTGAGCAAGGCCAAGCGCTTAGGGTTGAAGTCCAGTTCGGTGACAGAGGTGTTGCGGATTCGGAAGTTGAGCTCTACCGATGTTTCCGGCGGCGCGCCCAGGAGCGTGCTGACGATGGTCGATATCGGCCCCCCGCTGCTGACCACCAAGACGTTGCCCTCACGCTGACTGCGAATGTGGTCCATGGCCCCCATAACTCCCGCCACGAAGTCCGGGTAAGAGGGCATTCCCTTGGGCGCTGACTTACCCTGGATCCAGTGGTGCAAGGCCTCGCGCAACAGGCGAAAGTGGTGGCGGTACAACTCGGGCGTGTCCGGCGCGGGCAAGGGATCCGGGTGAATGGCGCCAATAAGCGCATGGCTGTCGTACTCATTGAGGCCAGGCCACACCAGGGTTTCTAAGGACATTTCAGCGCCTCGAACAATCGCGCCCAGCGTCTGCTCGTGCCTGCGCAAGCTGCCCCGCAGGGCCGCGCCAAATCGAATACCCTTGCGCTGGAAATAGGCGCCTAGGCGCTCCCCCTGCTGGGCGCCGAGCGCACTCAAATTGTCATAGTCAGCCTGCCCAAACGAGGCTTGGCCGTGCCTTACCAGATAGATTTGTCCCATAGACCGCATTGGACTTCAATTGGCGAGGCGGCTTTGTCTATAGGGTGACAGAGGGGGGTGACAGAGGGGGGTGACAGAGGGGGGTGACAGAGGGGGGTGACAGAGGGGGGTGACAGAGGGGGGTGACAGAGGGGGGTGACAGAGGGGGGTGACAGAGGGGGGTGACAGAGGGGGGCGACAGAGGGGGTAACAGGGCGCCGCCTCGCAGTGCCGGCAACGCCATCCAAAGACCCGATTGCAAAATTTTTTCAAAAAGATTGGCGCAGGCTCAAAAATGGTGTCATAATCGAGGGCTTCGGTCATGAGACCTAAGTCGCTGAAGCAAGTCCAACAAGACAAGCAGTTTGAAAATAAATTTCAAAATAAGCGAAACAGCCGAAAAAGCTGTGTTATAGTAGAGAGCTTCGCTGATCGCAGCAAAGCAAAAAAAAGCAAAAGCTTTTTAGTTCATTAAAAACTTACAGCCGATAAGCGTGGGCGTTTGAAGGCGATTGCCAAGTTCTTTGGAACTTAGCTTTAATTAGCTAACAAACGCTCATGAAGTAATAGATGTGGAAATCAGAGATGAAATTCACGTCGATTCCAATTTATGAGTGGCGTCGAAAGGCGCAAAAAATTCAAGATCGAACTATAGAGTTTGATCCTGGCTCAGATTGAACGCTGGCGGCATGCCTTACACATGCAAGTCGAACGGCAGCACGGGAGCAATCCTGGTGGCGAGTGGCGAACGGGTGAGTAATATATCGGAACGTGCCCAGTCGTGGGGGATAACGCAGCGAAAGCTGTGCTAATACCGCATACGATCTACGGATGAAAGCGGGGGATCGCAAGACCTCGCGCGATTGG
>CANGNS010000028.1 GCA_947455465.1 Comamonadaceae bacterium
ACTCGTTTCAAGATGAGATCTGCCGGGGCCTTGAGCCCCCTAAAGAGTCGTTCAAGACCAGGACGTTGATAGGTCAGGTGTGGAAGCGCAGTAATGCGTTAAGCTAACTGATACTAATTGCTCGTGCGGCTTGACCCTATAACTTTGATTGGCTTGTGTTGAAAAATACCATGCGTTTCAGGGAAGTTATGCCAAGTTGACGCATTCAAAATCCTCGATAGAAAATATCGAGGTCGAGAAATCGATGATGCTGATTAGCTCTATAAATTGGTTGCTTTGTGTTTGCTTTTCGGCAGCACAGGGTGACAAAAAGTTATGCCTGAGGACCATAGCGAGTTGGTACCACTCCTTCCCATCCCGAACAGGACCGTGAAACGACTCAGCGCCGATGATAGTGCGGATACCCGTGTGAAAGTAGGACATTCTCAGGCTATTAAAGCGAAAAACGCCCAGTCATTTGACTGGGCGTTTTTTTTGCCTGAAAGTTCCTTCTGGCTTATTCGACGGTGACAGACTTTGCTAGATTGCGAGGCTTGTCGACGTCGGTTCCGCGTGCGCATGCCGTGTGGTAGGCCAATAGTTGCAGTGCAACCACATGCAATATCGGCGATAGCAGACCATAATTTTCTGGCATGCGTATAACGTTAATGCCATCACTGCTCGTAATTCGGGTATCTGCATCCGCTAAAACGTAAAGCACGCCCCCTCGTGCGCGCACTTCATGCATATTGCTCTTGAGTTTTTCGAGCAGTGCGTCGTTGGGGGCTACCGTGACCACGGGCATTTCACTGGTCACCAAGGCCAAGGGGCCGTGTTTAAGTTCCCCGGCGGCGTAAGCCTCCGCGTGGATGTAGCTAATTTCTTTGAGTTTGAGCGCGCCCTCCATAGCGATAGGGTAGTGGACCCCGCGCCCGAGGAAAAGTGCATTTTCTTTTGCTGCAAATTCTTGTGCCCAGGCGATCAATTGCGGCTCTAGCGCTAGAACTGCTTGTAGTGCGCTGGGTAAATGGCGCATGGCACGCAGCTGTTCAGTCTCTTCGGATGCCGAAATGTGTTTTTTGCTTTGCGCCAGAACGAGAGTCAGCAAAAAAAGTCCGGCCAATTGGGTTGTAAAGCCCTTGGTAGAGGCGACACCTACCTCGGTGCCGGCACGCGTGACGTAAGACAGCAAACATTCTCGGACCATGGCCGAGGTGGAAACATTGCAAATGGTCAGCGTCCGGTGCATCCCCAAGGACTGCGCGTGGCGCAGCGCAGCCAAAGTATCTGCGGTTTCTCCGGATTGGCTAATCGTTATCACCAAGGTTTTGGGGTCGGGGACGGAGTCGCGGTATCGGTATTCACTGGCAATTTCCACTGCGCAGGGGATTTTTGCCAAAGCCTCTAGCCAGTACTTGGCAACACAGCCGCTGTAATAGCTAGTGCCACAGGCCAAAATCAATACTTTGTCGATGTCACCAAACACGGTCGCGGCCATTGCGCCGAATAGTTCAGGGACAACGCCTTGCACGCCTTCCAAAGTGTCTGCAATAGCGCGTGGCTGTTCAAAAATCTCTTTTTGCATGTAATGGCTGTACGGGCCAAGCTCGGCGGCACCGCTGTGCGCTGCCACCGTATACACTTGGCGCTGTACAAATTGGCCGTCGCGATCAACGACGGTGCACGTCTCCATTTGCACGTCGACGACATCGCCTTCTTGCAGATAGACGATTTGGTCAGTGACGCCGGCCAAGGCCATCGCGTCGCTGGCCAAAAAGTTTTCGCTATTGCCTAATCCGAGAATTAATGGTGAACCTTGCCGAGCGCCGACGACACGGTGAGGCTCATCGGCGTGGATAACCGCAATAGCGTAAGCGCCGTGCAGGCGGCTCACCGTCGCTTGAACCGCAGCAAAAAGATCGCCTGCGTAAAGACTGTCCACCAAATGAACGATCACTTCGGTATCGGTTTGGCTGAGAAAGGTATAGCCCTTGGCCTGGAGTTCCAGCCGCAGCTCGTCATGGTTTTCAATAATTCCGTTATGCACCAAGGCGACGCGCCCGGGTGCGTCAGCAGCGTCGCAGGGCCCGACGCTGAAATGCGGGTGTGCGTTGCCCACGACAGGTGCGCCGTGGGTGGCCCAGCGGGTGTGCGCAATTCCGGTTCCCGCTGTGATGGACTCGGTTTGAACCTGGGCCATAAGCTCTGAAACCCGGTCCGTGCTGCGCGCGCGTTGAAGCCGCGGGCCGAGGCGCAAAGCCTCCAAGCTAGCGGTATGCACGGCGACGCCGCAAGAGTCGTAGCCCCGGTATTCAAGCCTTTGCAGCCCCTGAACCAGCACCGGAACGATGTCGCGACGCGAAACCGCGCCCACAATGCCACACATAAGAATCTCCTGCTTTTAGCAACTGCCTTCAGCCATGGAGTTCGCCAAAAATGCGTAAAATCATGTCAAAAGCGATTAAAAGGTATTTAAATTCGGTAAAAACACATTGGCAAGGCAAATCCCAGGCGCTGCAGAATCAGCCTTTGGATGGCTTTGTGGGGCGTTTCCAGTTGGCAATGCCCACTTGTTTGCCTCGGGCCACGCTCAAAGCGCCTGCTGCGGTGTCCTTGGTAATCGTCGAGCCCGCACCAATCGTGCCGCCCGCACCAAGTTCCACTGGAGCGACCAAAACGCAATTACTGCCCACATGGACATCGGCTTGGATGACGGTGCGGTGCTTGTTGGCGCCGTCGTAGTTGGCCGTGATGCTGCCCGCACCAAAGTTCACCCGCTCGCCTACCGTGGCGTCGCCTAGGTAAGCCAAGTGGTTGGCCTTGGCGCCGCGCGCCAGGCTGGCATTTTTCACTTCGACGAAATTACCGATGTGTACCTCCTGCGCCAAGTCTGCGCCCGGGCGCAAACGGGCAAATGGACCCACCCGAGCGCCCGCACCTACACGCACGCCCACGCCTTCGCCCTCGATATGGCAAAACGGCAATATTTCCGCGCCGGCTTCAACCGTGCAATCCGACACTATGCAATTGGCGCCTATGCGCACCCCATCGCCCAGCACCACCCGCCCGCCAAACACACAATTGACATCAATATCCACATCGGTGCCGCACTCCAAGGTGCCGCGCACGTCGATGCGGGCCGGGTCTTTCAGGCGCACGCCTTGTTCCAGCAAGGCCAGCGCCCCCCGGTGCTGGTAGGCGCGTTCCAGCTCCGCCAAATGCTGTGCGCTGTTGACGCCGGCTACTTCCAGGGCATCGGCTGCCTTGTGGGCCACCACCTGGGCGCCTTCACTGACAGCAATGCGCACCACATCGGTCAGGTAAAACTCTTTTTGCGCATTGTTTTGGTCCAGCTGGGCCACCCAGCGCTTGAGCAAACGTGCGGGCGCCACCAAAATTCCCCCATAAATCTCGCTAATGGCGCGCTGGGCTTCGCTGGCGTCTTTGTGCTCAACAATGGCCCGCACGGTCAGCCCTTCGCGCACGATGCGCCCATAGCCGCTCGGGTCGGGTAAATCTACCGTGAGCAAGGCCAGGTGCTGGCCCGCGCTCAGTGCGACCAAGGCCTGCAAGGTCGATGCCCGCGTCAGCGGTACATCGCCCGATAAAACCAGCACCTGCCCATCGTCGGCTAGCGCTGGCACCGCCATTTGTACCGCGTGGCCGGTGCCAAGCTGCGGTTCTTGGCGCACAAAATGCAAAGCGGTGTCGCCGGCAAACGCGGGCAATGCCGCCTCCACTTGCGCCGCGCCGTGGCCGGTCACCACCACCACCGAGCGCGCATGCAGCGCTTGCGCGGTCGACAGCACATGGCCGGCCAAGGGCCTGTGGGCCAGCATCTGCAAGACTTTGGGAATTGCGCTTTTCATACGCGTACCCTTGCCCGCAGCCATCATGACCACATCAATGGCAAGGCCGGCAGGCGCGGGCACGCCAGGGGTGCGGTGCTCCATTAGACTCACTTGATGTCCTTTATCAATGTTGGATCTTGCGCTACGCGTAGCGCGATGCGCGCCATTATCGGTGCGCGCGGCCCGCGTCGCCTGTTGATGGGCGCCTTGATTTTGGTCTTGGGCGCTTGCAGTTCGATACGCCTGGCCTATAACAACGCACCCGAGCTCGCCTACTTTTGGCTGGACCGCTATGTGGACTTTGACAAGGCCCAGGGCAAGCGCGTCAGCGCCGAACTCGAGCAGCTGCTGCGCTGGCACCGCAGCGAAGAGCTGCCTTTGATCGCCGATCTGTTGCAAAGCGCGCAGACGCTGGCCCTGCAAACTCCCAGCGGCCCCCAATTGTGCGCACTCAACCAGGCCGTGCTACAGCGCAGCGAGGCCATCGGCCTGCACGCGGTGCCTGCCGCCGCCGCCATCGTCACCACGCTGAGCAGCCAGCAGCTGGCCAATCTGGCCAAGGCCTATGAGAAAAGCAACCGCAAAATGCGCGAAGAATGGCGCAGCGCCCAGGCCCAAGGCATGGATAACCGCACCCTCAAAAGCTTGGAGCGTCTCGAAGACCTGTACGGCAGCCTGAGCAGCGCCCAACGCCGCCTATTCCAAGATGCCATGGCCACCACCGGTTTTGACAGCACGCGGTATCTGGAGGAAGTCCAATCGCGCCAGCAAATCACCCTGCAAACCCTGGAAAAACTGCGTAATGCCGACGCTGCCACGGCACAAGCGGCGCTGGTGGCTTGGATCAAGATGTTTTCCCAGTCGGCCAACCCGGCGTACCGCGAGTACTACGCCCAGGTCACCGCGCAAACCTGCCAGGCTTTTGCCCAGGTGCATGCCCAAACCAGCCTGGCCCAGCGCCGGCACATGGCCGACTACCTGAAGGACTACGAGCAGCAGGTGCGCATGCTTGCCGCCCAAAAACCTTAGTCGCGACCGATGCGGCTGGGGTGGTCCAGCGGCCAGGCCGTGCCGTAGTCGGTCAGCACCGCATCGAGCGGAATGTCGTGCGCCTCGGGCTCCAGGTCCGGGATGTAGCTGGTTCCAAAACCCAGGCCCACGGTATAGGGCTTGGGGTCCAGGCTGGCCAGCATGCGGTCATAAAAACCGCCGCCATAGCCCAGGCGGTAGCCGCCAGCGCTGTAACCGACGCAGGGCACAAACAGCAAACTGGGCATGACTTGCTCGGTGTCTTTGGGCTTGGGAATGCCGTAGGCGTCCTCCTCCATCGGGCAGCCGGGGTACCAGACATGGAAAGTCATGGTTTTATGCGCCTTGTTGACCACCGGCAGTGCGATGCGCCGGCGCTGCGCGATGTCGTTGAGCTCGCCATCCTCTTTCCAGCGGTGCAGCGCGGGCAGCGGATCAAATTCGCCTTTGATCGGCCAGTACGCCCCAATCGTGGTGTCCGAACGGCCTACCAACCACACGCGCATGACGCGCAACAGCAATTCGGCCCGGTGTAAACGGTCCGGCAAATTCATGCGCGCGTCGAGCAAAGCCTTGCGTAAGGCCTTTTTCTCTTGCGCCTTACGGTCCATAGAGTTGTCCATAATCACCCCATGCGGATATTTAGAACCATTGTGGCAGCAACAAGCTGCATTCTTTTTTATACCTTGCCCTGCTATGCGGCGCGCGCCCAAAGCCTGGACCTGCCGCGTGCAGACCAAATCGTGCTGGACATGGCCCATGCCTACAAGCAAGGCGACCATAAACGGCTGACCCAATTATTGCCGCAGGCCAAAGGCAGCCCCTTGGAGCCCTGGGCCGCCTACTGGGAGCTCGCGCTGCGCCTGGACCAGGCCGACAAAAGTGAGATAGAGGCATTTTTGGCCCGCTACGCGGGCAGCTACCAAGAAGACCGCCTGCGCGCCGACTGGCTGCTGCAACTGGGCCGCAACCGCGACTGGGCCACCTTTCGGGCCCAGTGGCCGCTCTACCGCATGGGCGATGACCGCTCGGTCCAATGCTATGCGCTATGGAGCGACTACCTGCGCAACGACGCTGAGGTCGCCCGCGCCGTCCAGGACATCTGGCTGGCCCAGCGCGAGGCCGATGAGGCCTGCGCCGACGCCGCCCAAGTGCTGATCAAAGCCCGCAAAATGCCCGAGCAAGCCGCCTGGCTGCGCGCCCGCCTGGGCATGGAAAACGACCGTCCCCGCGTTGTCACCCAGGCGGCGGCAGCCCTGAACGACAAATGGGGCAAAACCGTTAACGCCATTTACCAAGACCCTGCCAAATACCTCAACCATAAACTCACGGCCCTGCGCCCGCAGACCCGCGAGTTTGTGTCGCTGGCCCTGATACGCCTAGCCTACCTAGACCACCAAAGCGCAGCCGCCGAGGTGGAGAAACTGCGTTGGCGCGCCCAGCTCACCCATGAAGAGCGTCACTGGATTTGGGGCGTGATCGGCAAGCGCGCCGCCCAAAAAGGGCAGGACGACGCCCTGGGCTTTTTCGCCAAAGGCCTGCTGGAAAGCATGCACGAGGACCACTTGCAGTGGGCCGCCCGCGCCGCCCTGCGCCAGGGCCAGTGGGCCCAAGTGCAGGCTGCGATTGGGGCCATGCCGGCGGCATTGCGCGCCGAGCCCACCTGGGTGTACTGGTCGGCCCGCGCCATCTTGGCGCAAAAGCCCACCGATGCGGCGCGTGCCCAAGCCATGGCGAGTTTGCAAAGCATCGCCGGCATTCGGGGCTTTTATGAGCAACTGGCCCTCGATGAGTTGGGCCAGCGCAGCGCCTTGCCGCCACGGCCGCTGCCGCCCACCCCCGATGAACGCGAGGTGGCCCGCAAAAACCCTGGCTTGCAGCGCGCCCTCTACGCCATCGAAGCGGGCTTGCGCCCCGAGGGCGTGCGCGAGTGGAACTACACCATCAGCCTGCATACCAAGGGCGGCATGGATGACCGCAGCCTGCTGGCCGCTGCTGATCTGGCCTGCCAGGCCGAGGTGTGGGACCGCTGTATCAACAGCAGCGAGCGCAGCCGCGCACTCATCGACATGGACCAGCGCTTTCCCATGCCCTTTAAGCAGGCGGTTGTGGCCCGGGCCCAAAGCATTGGCCTGGATCCCTCTTACGTTTACGGTCTGATCCGCCAGGAAAGCCGCTTTGTCATGGACGCCAAATCCGGCGTCGGTGCGGCGGGGCTGATGCAAGTCATGCCCGCCACGGCCAAATGGACGGCCAAGAAAATCGGCCTGAGCGACTTCACCCCCGCCAAAATTAATGAGCGCGACACCAATATCGCCATCGGCACCGGCTACCTCAAGCTGGTGCTTGACAGCTTCCAGGGCTCCATGCCGCTGGCCGCTGCCGCTTATAACGCCGGCCCCAGCCGCGCCCGGCAATGGCGCGGTGCCAGCGGCGCACCTGCCATCGAGGCGGCCATTTGGGCTGAAAACATCCCGTTCAACGAGACGCGCGACTACGTCAAAAAAGTGCTCTCCAACGCCACGCTGTACGCGGTGATGCAAACCGGGCAGCCCCAGTCCATCAAAGCGCGGCTGGGCGCCGTAGGGGCGCCCGACGCGGCGACACCCGAGACCGGCCTGGACTTGCCCTGAGGCCGCGTGCCACCAACGTCACCAAGGAGGAAAAAACCATGCTCAAGCTGTTTGTCGGGAATAAAAACTACTCATCCTGGTCCATGCGCCCCTGGGTGCTGATGACGCAGGCAGGTATCGCCTTTGAAGAGGTCTATGTGCGCTTTGACGCCTTCACGCCGGGGTCGGCCTTCAAGCAAACGCTGGCCGGCATCACGCCCGTGGGCAAAGTGCCGGTTTTGCAAGACGGCGCTCTCTCTGTTTGGGACACCCTGGCCATTGCTGAATACCTGGCCGAAAGCTTCCCGGACAAAGCACTGTGGCCCGCCGATAAAGCGGCGCGCGCCCATGCCCGCAGTATTTGCGCCGAAATGCACAGTGGCTTTGGCGGCCTGCGCAGCCAATGCCCGATGAATATCGAGGCCCATTTACCGGAACGTGGCGCCCTGATCTGGCGCGACCAGCCCGCCGTGCGTGCCGATGTGCAGCGCCTGGTGGACATGTGGAGCGGCCTTTTGCAAGCGCACGGTGGCCCGCTGTTGTTTGGCGCTTTCACCGTGGCGGATGCGTATTTCGCCCCGGTGGTGATGCGCCTGAAAACCTATGGCCTGCCGGTGCCGCCGCACATCAGCGCCTACATGGAGCGCGTCTGCCAACTGCCCGGTGTGCAGGCCTGGGTCCAGGGTGCGCTGGCTGAGCAGGACTTTTTGGACTTCGAAGAGCCCTATCGGCTGCAGCGCTAGGCTGGGCAGCGCGCGATGCAAACCTACCTGGTCGGCGGTGCAGTGCGCGATGCCCTGATGGGCTTGCCCGTGCATGACCGCGATTGGGTCGTCGTTGGCAGCACGCCCGAGGCCATGGGTGCCGCCGGTTTTGTGCCGGTGGGCCGCGACTTCCCGGTGTTTTTGCATCCGCAAACCCACGAGGAATACGCCCTGGCCCGCACCGAGCGCAAAACCGCGCCCGGTTACCGTGGCTTTGTGGTCCACGCCGCGCCCGAAGTGAGCTTGGTCCAAGACCTCGCGCGGCGCGATCTCACCATCAACGCCATGGCCGCGCCCCCCGCTGCCGACGGCCGCCTGCCCGATTTGCAGGCGATCGAGGATCCGTTTGGCGGGCGCAGTGACCTGCAGGCCCGGGTTTTGCGCCACACCAGCGACGCCTTTAGCGAAGACCCGGTGCGCATCCTGCGGGTGGCGCGTTTTGCAGCCCGCTTTCCCGAATTTTCGGTGGCCGAGGCAACCCTGGCGCTGATGCGCGCCATGGTGGACGGCGGCGAGGTGCAGCACCTGGTGCCCGAGCGCATCTGGCAGGAGCTGGCCAAAGGCCTGATGACGCAGCGCCCGGCGCGCATGCTAGAGGTGTTGCGCAGTTGCGGTGCACTGCGCGCAGTCTTGCCCGAAGTCGATGCTTTGTGGGGCGTGCCCCAATCGCCCGAGCACCACCCGGAGGTGGATACCGGCGTGCACCTGGGCCTGGTACTCGATGCCGCCGCCGCCGCCGACGCGCCCCTGGCCGTGCGCTTTGCCTGCCTGGGCCACGATCTGGGCAAAGCCGGCACCGATCCGGCGCAGTGGCCGCGCCACATCGGCCACGAAGGCCGCAGCGTGCGGGCGCTCCAAGCCTTGTGCAAGCGTTTGCGCGTACCGCAGGCCTGCGCCGAACTGGCCGAGGTCGTGGCGCGCGAACACGGCAATGTGCACCGCAGCGCCGACTTGGGCCCCGAAGCGGTGTTGCGCCTCTTGGAGCGCTGCGACGCCTTTCGCAAACCCGCCCGTTTTGCCGAGATTTTGCTGGCCTGCCAATGCGACGCGCGCGGGCGTTTGGGCCGCAGCCACGACGCCTACCCGCAAGCGCCACGCCTGTCGGCAGCCTTGCAGGCGGCCCAAAGCGTGGACAGTGCGGGTGTGGCCGAGGCGGCGATGGCTGCAGGCGCCAAGGGCCCGGAGGTTGGTCGGGCGCTGGCGCGTGCGCGGGTGCAGGCGATCAGCGCCGCGCTGTCTTAAAAGCCACGCTACTGCAAACCAGGCGGCTAAAGGACCAAGGCCAGCGCAGCGTAGTCGCCTACCTTGTCGCCCAGACCAGCCGCGCACAGCTTTACGCCGGCTGTCATTGCCGGCATGCGGGCTTGCAGCTGCGCTTGCAAGCGGGGCAGCAAAAAATCTTGGTGGTGCTGGAACACACTGCCGCCCAGGCTGATGCGTTCCAAGTCCAGGCCGGCGACCAGATTGAACACCAGCCGGCCCATCACCGAACACACATCCTCGGCAATGGCCAGGGCCTGGGGCTGGCCGGCACGCGCGGCGCCAAAGAGGGCGGCAGCGTCGGCAAACCCTTGGCTGGCAAAGCGCCGGGCCAGTGCCTTGCCGCCGATCAGGCTTTCCACGTCGCCCCGGTTGCCGCAGCCGCACAGGGCGCTGTCGTCTTCGCGCACAAAACTGTGGCCCCAGTGGCCGGCGTTGCCGTTTTTGCCGCGCAAGGGACGGCCGTCCACGCACACACCTACGCCAATGCCCGTGCTCCAGGTAATGTAGGCGCAATGGTCGGCGCCGCGCAAAGCGCCCCAGCGCCGTTCGGCCTGCAGCGCGCCTATGCCATCGTTCTCCAGATGCAGCGTGGCGATGCGGGCGCGCAGCGGCGCCTCAAGTGGCACGCTGGTCCAGTTGTTGGGCAAACGTTCGGCCTCGGTAGCCGGGGCCAGGCCACCGCAAATATTGGGCGTGGCCAGAGCGACCATGCCGCTTTGGCGAACAAAAGGCCCGCAAGAGACGACGCCTACCGCGCTCAGCGCCTCCACCGTGCAACCGATCTGGGCGCCATGCTGCTCCAGCATGCGCAAAATTTGCTGGGCCAAGGCCTCGGGCGCGCCTTCTTTGGCCGTGGGCTCGGTCCAGCGGCCCCGGATGCCGCTGGCATCGGCCAGCGTCAGCGCGACCTTGGTGCCGCCAATATCCACCCCGGCGACGGTGCCCAGGTCGGCAGGGAAATGCAATGGTTCGGCAAGCGTCATAAGGCTAAAGCGTAAAGAAAAACAGCGGCCCACCATGGGCCTGCGCGCATCCTAGCGCGACTGGCGGGCCTGGCATTACCAGCCGGTTACCGTTGCGGCGCGCTCAGAGCCGGTGGCTGCGGTCGCCGCGCGTAAATCCCAGCGGCGCCGCATCGGGGTCGGTCCCCAGGGCGATCACCTTGAAAAGTTCGCCCATCTCGTGTTCCAAGATCAGGGTTTGCGCCGCCACACGCACCGGCAGCGCGGCTGCCTGCATCCAATCGACAATACCGCAGTTCATCAAAAAATGCGCCTGGCTCGTGTAGCCCAGCACCTGCAAGCCGGCGTCTTGGGCGGCCAGCGCAATACCGGTGAAGTTGACATGGGCGGTGATGTCCTTCTCGCCCACGCGCTGCAGCGGATCGGTATCGCTTTGGTGCGCAAAGTGGCACATCAGCGTGCCCATGGCGCGTTGCGGGTGGTAGTACTCGTCCTCGCCAAAACCGTAGTCGATCAAAAAAGCGCTGCCGCGCACCAGGCGCTCGGCCAGCGAGCGGATAAAGGCATGGGCCTGCGGATGGATTTCGGTCAGGTAATCGTGCGCGCCTTCGGGCTCGATGGGCGGGCGCAGGGCGCTGGGGCGGTCCTGCCAGGCAAAGCCGCTGGGCGCGTCGTCGTCAAACACCACGCCGCGTTCGTGCCACTGGCCCGATGTGCGCACCAGCAATTGCACCGGCATGGCGTCCAGCACTTCATTGCCCAGCACTACGCCTTCTATTTGCTGCGGCCAGGCATGGGCCCAGTGCACGCGCCCGGCCCAGGGCGCCAGGCGGGTTTGTTGGCGTTGCTGCAGCGTGGCCGACAGCTCCACGATGGTGTAGCGGCGCAGCGCCACGCCCATGTCGTCCAGCGCTTGCAAAATTTGTGCTGCCAGGGCACCACTGCCGGCGCCAAACTCCCACACTTCGTCGCAGCCACTGTCGTCCAGCGCCTGCGCCACCTGCTGCGCCAGCGCGTAGCCAAACAGCGGGCTGATTTCCGGGGCGGTGACAAAGTCGCTTCCACCGAGGCCGGGCAGAGCGCCGAATTTGACCGATTCACGCGCGTAATAGCCCAAGCCGGGGGTGTAGAGCGCCATTTCCATAAAGCGGTCAAAGCCGATCCAGCCGCCCGCTTGCGTGATGGCGCGGCTGATGTGGGCGTGCAGGGCGCTGTCGGGGCGGTCCGGGCGTGGGGGCATCGTTAAACTAGGGGCAAGGTCTGCGGCATGCGCCGCCTGGCCGCGATTGTCACTTACCCGACCCGCGCCGACCGACCGACTTGTTTGACCCCTCCAGCACTGAGCGCCGCACACCCCGATTTATGCCTGATCACGTCCTCATCACCGGTGGTGCACACCGCCTGGGCCGCGCCCTGGTGGAAGTCTTTGCGCGCGCCGGCTGGCATGTGTGGTGCCACTATGGCCGCTCGGGGGCGGCGGCTCAGCAGCTGCAGGCCGCGTTGTCGACGCAGGGCCTGGCGGTGGACACCGTGGCGGCCGATTTGGCCGATCAGCCCCAGGTGCTGGCCATGATGGCGCACATCGCCCAGCTTAGCGGCGGCCTGCGTGCAGTGGTCAATAACGCATCTTTGTTCGAACCCGATACCGGGCTGGACATGGACCCGGTCTTGCTGCAGCAGCAAATGCAGGTCAACTTGGTCACCCCGCTGTTGATCGGGCGCGAGTTGGCGCGCCAACAGGCCCAGCGCGCCGGGGCCGACGCCTGCCTGATCCATGTGCTGGACCAAAAAGTCTTCAATCTGAACCCGGATTACTTCTCCTACACCACCAGCAAGCTGGCCTTGGAGCGCAGCGTGGGCTTGCAGGCCCAGGCGCTGGCGCCCGGGCTGCGGGTCTGCGGCGTGGCGCCCGGCCTGATTTACCCCAGCGGCCCGCAAAGCGAGGAGAACTTTGCGCGCGCCAGCCGTGTCAATGTGCTGCGTCGCCCCACCGATCCGGCCCAGGTGGCCGCCACCTGCCTGTTTTTGGCGGGCAATCCGGCCATTACCGGTGTGAGCATTTGTGTGGACAGCGGCCAGCATTTGGTCCCCATGGCGCGCGATGTCATGTTCGCCGCCGACACCCTATCCAGCCAGGAGCCCCATGCCGATCACTGAAGAGGCGCTGATGCGCGACTGCCGCAAGCTTTTTTTGCGCGGCTATGAAATCCCGGTGCGCATTGGCATCCACGACTTTGAGCTGCAGGCGCCCCAGCGCATGCGCTTTGATGTGGAGCTTTATGTGCCCTATGCCTACTCCAGCCCGCAGGCGGACCGCATCGAAGAAATCGTGGACTACGACTTTGTGCGCACCACGATTGCCGATCTGGCTGGGCGTGCCCACATCAATTTGCAAGAAACGCTGTGCGACGCCATCGCCCGGGCGCTCCTGGTGCCCGCGCAGGTGGCCGCGGTGCGGGTGCGCACCAGCAAACCCGATGTGTACCCTGACTGCGAAGCAGTCGGGGTGGAAGTTTTTCAGTTGCGCGCGCCGGCCTAAGCCGCGCCGCCGTATCCAGGAATTTGCGATGTCGACCCTTCACAACCCTTCGACCCCCCCGTTTCGCGGGAAACAAACCCTCACGCTCAACGGGCTGCGCTTTGAAGCCAATCTGGGGATTTTGGAGTCCGAGCTGATTGCGCCCCAGCCCATCCAAGTGGACGCCGAGTTGCACCTGGGCGCCCAGCCGCTCTTGCCCACCGATGACGATATCAACCATGTGCTGGACTACCGCAAAGTGCGCCAAATCATCATTGCCGAATGCACCGCCGAGCACGTTAACCTGCTTGAAAGCCTGATCGGCAAGCTGGCCAACCGCCTGCTGCAGCTGCCCGGCGTGCTGGGCGTGCGTGTGAAAATTGCGAAACTCAAAATCTTTGACGATTGCGAAGTGGCCATCCGGGTCGAAACCGGCCAGTGGTAAATCCGAGGAAAACCCATGTCCAATGAAGCGCACGAAACCCACAAACTAGAAAAGCGCCTGTGCCGCCAGGTCGGCCAGGCCATCATGGATTTCGGCATGATCGAGGAGGGCGACCGCGTCATGGTCTGCGTCTCGGGTGGCAAAGACAGCTACGGCATGCTCGACCTCTTGATCAAGATGCAGCAGCGCGCGCCCATCCACTTTGATTTGGTCGCCGTCAACCTGGACCAAAAGCAGCCCGGCTTCCCGGACCATGTGCTGCCTGCCTATTTAAAAGCGCTGGGCGTGCCCTTTCATATCGAGACGCAGGACACTTACAGCATCGTCAAAAAAGTCATCCCCGAGGGCAAGACCATGTGCAGCCTGTGCAGCCGTTTGCGCCGGGGTATTTTGTACCGCGTCGCCGACGAGCTTAAAGTCACCAAAATCGCGCTGGGCCACCACCGCGACGACATGCTGCAAACCTTTTTCCTCAATATGTTTTTCGGCGGCAAGCTCAAAGGCATGCCACCCAAGCTGGTCAGCGACGACGGTGGCCACATCGTGATCCGCCCGCTGGCCTATGTGGCCGAAAAAGACCTGACCCGCTGGGCCGAGCACCGGCAGTTCCCCATCATTCCTTGCACCTTGTGCGGCAGCCAGGACAATTTGCAGCGCCAGCAAATCGGCAATATGCTGCGCGACTGGGAGAAAAAATACCCCGGCCGCGTCGAGAGCATGTTCACCGCCTTGCAAAACGTGGTGCCCTCGCACCTGATGGACACCACGCACCACGACTTCAAAAACATCCGCACCACCGGCGTGCCCGAGGCCGACGGCGATACCGCTTTTGATGCGCTGCCCTTGCCCAGCACGCGGGTGTGGACGGGCATCCCCGTCACCACCGCCTGAGTCCCTGGGCCGCTGTGTCTGCCGCTATGTCCAGCCCAGCGCCCACCCGCATTACCGCTGTGCGCCATGGCGAGACGGCCTGGAATGCCATCACGCGTTTGCAAGGCCAGCTCGATATCGACCTGCATGAGCGTGGCCGCTGGCAGGCCGAGCGCGTCGGCGCGGCTTTGGCCGACAGCGGCCTGCAGCATATTTACAGCAGCGACTTGTGCCGCGCCTTCAATACCGCGCAGGCCATAGCCCGCCACGCCGGCGTGGCGCCGCAGGCTATCGTGCGCGATACGGGCCTGCGCGAGCGCAGCTTTGGCAGCCTGGAGGGCCTGACCTACGCGCAGGTTGGCGAGTTGCACCCGCAAGAAGCGCTGCGCTGGAAGCAACGCGACCCGCTGTGGGCGCCGCCCCAGGGGGAATCGTCCACCCAGGTGCTGCTGCGGGTGCGGGCGGCCGTTGACGCAATCGCTGCGCGCCATGCGGGCGAGCACATCGCCATCGTCACCCACGGTGGTGTGCTCGATATGCTCTACCGCCTGGCCACTGGCCAGGAGCTGCATGCCCCGCGCACCTGGGAGTTAGGCAACTGCGCCATCAACCGCTTGCTGTGGACGCCCCAGGGCCTGAGCTTGGTTGGCTGGTCGGACACCGGCCATCTGGACGAAGGCCCACGCGACGAGTTTGGCAGCTAGCGCACGGCCCGCCCATGTCCAAAATCATCGTCTTTGCCTTCCCGGTGTTTCTGGCCGCCATGGCCTTGGAATGGTGGTGGGACCGGCGACAGCTGCGCCTGGGCAAAGTGGCGCACAGCCGCTATGCCCTGAACGACACCATTAACAGCCTGAGCCTGGGCCTGCTCAGCCAAGTCACCGGCGTGCTGCTCAAATTCATCGGGCTGGCCGCCTACGCGCTGACGTTTGAGCACCTGGCGCTTTTCCCCGATGCCGAACTCTGGAAACACTGGTACGGCTGGCTGCTGGCCCTGCTGATCTACGACCTGTGCTACTACGGGCTGCACCGCGCTGGCCACGAGGTGGCGCTGTTGTGGGCAGCGCATGTGGTGCACCACCAAAGCCAGGCCTACAACCTGTCGACCGCGCTGCGCCAAACTTCCACCGGCGGTTTGCTGGGCTGGGTGTTTTACCTGCCGCTGGCGGTGCTCGGCGTACCGCCGCTGGTCTTTGGCATCGTCGCGCTGGTCGATTTGCTCTACCAGTTCTGGGTGCATACCGAGTACGTGGGCAAGCTGGGCTGGTTTGACCGCGTGTTTTGCTCACCTAGCAACCACCGGGTGCACCATGCGGTGAATGATGGCTATGTGGACCGCAATTACGGCGGCATTTTGGTGGTGTGGGACCGCTTGTTTGGCAGCTTCCAGGAAGAGCAGGCGCCTTGCGTGTATGGCACGCGCAAACCCCTTAACAGCTGGGACCCGCTATGGGCCAATGCCGAGGTGTATGCCGGCCTGCTGGCCACCAGTTGGCGCACGGCGCGCTGGCCTGACAAACTGCGCGTGTGGTTCAAACCGCCGGGCTGGCAACCGGCCGATGCCCTGCCCGCCCCTGCGTTTGACATCGGCCAGGTGCAGCGCTTTGACCCGCCGCTCTCGGCTGGCCAAGTGCGTTTTGCGCTGGTGCAGTATCTGGGCCTCATGGCTGCGGGTACGGTGTTTTTGTGGAATGCCGACGCCATGCCGCTGCGCGATGCGGCGCTGGTCTGCGTGGCGCTGTGTCTGGCCAGTGGGGCCAGCGGCCGCGCATTGCAAAACCAGATGCCGGCCTCCCGGGTGCTGGCGCTGCAGGCGGCCTGCTACGCGGCCTTGGGCGCGCTGGGCATCGTGCCGTTTTTTAGCCCTTTGGCCCTCTAGCCCAGCAAATCGGCGGCGGGCCCAGCCGGTGCGGCCACGCCCAGGTGCCGGTAGGCTGCCAGCGTCGCGATACGCCCGCGCGGCGTGCGCTGCAAATAGCCTTGCTGAATCAGGTAGGGCTCGATCACATCCTCGATGGTCTCGCGCTCCTCGCCGATGCTCGCGGCGATGTTGTCCAGCCCAACCGGGCCGCCGTCAAAGCGGTGGATTACCGCCTCGAGCAGTTTGCGGTCCATCACGTCAAATCCCTGCGGGTCCACGTCCAGCATGGCCAGCGCCAGGTTGGCAATGTCCAGCGTGATGGTGCCCGCGCCCTTGACCTCGGCGTAGTCGCGTACCCGGCGCAGCAAGCGGTTGGCAATGCGCGGTGTGCCGCGCGAACGCCGGGCGATTTCAAAGCCCCCTTCCTCGGCCATGGGCACCTGCAGCAAGCCGGCGCTGCGCGTCACGATGCGCTGCAACTCTTGGGGCGTATAAAACTCCAGCCGCGCCACAATGCCAAAACGGTCGCGCAGCGGGTTGGTCAGCATGCCCGCGCGCGTCGTGGCGCCCACCAGCGTAAAGGGCTGCAAATCGAGCTTGATGGAGCGCGCCGCCGGGCCCTCGCCAATCATGATGTCAATCTTGTAGTCCTCCAGCGCCGGGTAGAGAATTTCCTCGACGACCGGGCTCAGGCGGTGGATCTCGTCGATAAACAGCACGTCGTTTTTTTCCAAATTGGTCAAAAGCGCAGCCAAGTCTTTGGGTTTTTCGAGCACCGGCCCGCTGGTTTGGCGCAGATTGACGCCCAATTCGTGCGCAATGATGTGGCTGAGCGTGGTTTTGCCTAGGCCGGGCGGGCCAAACAAAAGCACATGGTCCAGCGCCTCTTCGCGTTTGCGCGCCGCGCGGATAAAGATTTCGAGTTGCTCGCGCACTTTGGCCTGGCCGACATAGTCGTCCAGCATTTTGGGGCGTAGCGCGCGCTCGATGGCCTCTTCCGGGCCGGACACCGGGGCCGCGGACACCATGCGGACGGCCGGTCCAGGCGAAAAATCGTCGGTTTGTATGCTCAAAACAGGTCTCTCAAGTCAATAGACGCCGCCGCTGCGGGCCGTAACCCCATTGTCCCCGAAGCCGGGGCCCATAAAACTCCCCGCTTCTGGGCGCGCGCCGCTAGAATTTGCGCTCGCACGCCGCGCTTTCGTGGCGCATGCTTGCCTTAGGCAACACCGGCCCTCCACGCGACTTACCCGTGCCCACTTCTAACGTCCCCGACCTGCCGCAGCACATCGCCATCATTATGGATGGCAACCGCCGCTGGGCCGGTGCGCGCGGCCTGCCCAAGGCGGCCGGCCATGCCGTGGGTGCACGCCGTGTGCGCGCCATCGTGCAGGCCTGCGGCGAGCGCGGCATTGGCCACCTCACTTTGTTTGCTTTTAGCACCGAAAACTGGCGCCGCCCCCTGGAAGAAGTGCGCGGCCTGATGCGCCTGCTCACCCTCTACCTGCAAAAAGAAATCGGAGACCTCAATGCCCAGGGTGTGCGCCTGCGCGTGATCGGCGACACCTCCAAATTTGACGGCCGCATCCAGGCCCTGATCCGCGATGCGGTGGCTGCCACCGCGCACAACCGCAGCATCACCCTGAACCTGGCGCTCAATTACGGCGGACGCTGGGACATTTTGCAGGCCATGCAGGCCTGGCAGGCCGCGCATCCGGACCAGGACGTCACTGCCTTGGACGAGGCAGCGCTGGAGCCGTATTTGCAATTGGCCGACGGCCCGGCGCCCGATTTGATGGTGCGCACCGGCGGTGAATCGCGCATGAGCAATTTTTTGCTCTGGCAGATGGCCTACACCGAGCTGTATTTCACCGACCTGCTCTGGCCCGAGTTCACCCCCGCCGAGCTGGACAAAGCCATCGCCTGGTACGCGCAGCGTGACCGGCGTTTTGGCGGTGAAAGCACGCTGCGCTCGCCTCTGGACGGGCAGGCCAGCGCCTAAGTGGACGCGCCACGGGGTCGCCGCCCTGTCACGCAGCACGTCTACACTGCGTTTTTTTCTCTGATTGAAGGAGCAATTGCATGGAAGCACATGAAGCATCGGAACTGATTGAAGAGGCGGGCGAGGCCCATCACCAGAAAAACCGCTCGGCCCTGACCATCTCGATTTTTGCCATGGTGCTGGCCATCACCAGTCTGGGCGGCTCCAATGCGGGCAAGGAAATCACGCAGGAAAACATTCTGGCGGCCAATAGCTACGCCTTCTACCAAGCCAAGTCGATTCGCCAGACCGCGCTCAAGATTGCCGCCACCGACATGGAGCTGCAAATGCTGCGCGAGCCGGGTATGAATGCACCGGCCAAAGAGGCCATGCTCAAAAAGATTGACGATTACAAAAAGACCGTCGAACGCTATGAGTCCGAGCCCGAAAAAGGCGAGGGCAAAAAAGAGCTGCTCGAGCGCGCCAAAGAACACGAACTGGTGCGCGACCACGCCATTCGGCAAGACCCCTGGTTTGACTATGCGGAAGGCGCGCTGCAAATTGCCATCGTGCTGCTGTCGGTGTCCATCATCGGCTCCTTGCCGGCCCTGTATTTCGGCGGCCTGGGCTTGGGTCTCTTGGGCACCTTGTGCTCGCTCAATGGTTTCTTTTTGTTTTACGGCTAAATTTTGGCGGTGACCGGGGCCTGCCGTTCTGCTGCGATGCGGGCGTGCACAAACCGGGTCGCGACGCCCATGGCCAGAATGGCCCCTGTGTACAGGCCGAGTTGCAAGCTGGTGGGGCTGTCGTCATAGCCCACCATCGCATGCAGCAACAGCCCAAGCGCTGACTCATTGGGCAGTACCGCAGATCCGTCCCATACGACTTCGGTACCGACTTGCACCCAACCAGCTTGCGAGAGTACTTTGGCCAGTTGGCTGGCCATGCTCGCAGCCAGCAGCAGCAATAGCGCATTGCTAACCCAAAAAACATGCCGTATTTGGATGCGGGTCAGGCCCAGGTACAGCAGCAAACCAAGGGAAATTCCGGCGGCCAAACCAATGCAAGCGCCCGCAAGCATGGCGGGCCAGCCACTTTGGGCGCTGGCAGCGATGCCGCCGATAAACAACGCCGTCTCGGCGCCTTCGCGCAAAACGCAAAGGCCTACTGCGAGCGCAATGGGCCACAGGGCCTGATGGTTGTTGTTCGCCGCCTGGCCCACCCGATGGGCGTGTTGCACCATTTCTTGGGCATGGGGTGAAACCCAGATGCAGTGCCAGGCCAACATGCCAAGCGCCAAGCACAGAAATGTCGCGTTGACGAGATCCTGCCCCGCGCCAGAGGCCATGTGGCTGAGCTGGTCCATGCCGGCGGCCAACAGCAATGAGCCTATCAGGCCACCGGCGACACCGACCGCTACCCAGTGGCTGCGCCCCGCAATACCGCGCGTCGCAGCAGCGACGATGCCGATAAACAAAGCAGCCTCCAGAGTTTCTCGAAACACAATTAATGCACTGCCAAACATACGCGCCTCCGGGTGGTTTCTGCGGGGTTATTCGATGACCAAGGTGCCCTGGGCCGTGGCGGGGTTGAACTCGCCAAAAAATGTGTAACGACCTGGCTTGAGTGGGCCTAGCAAAATGGTCGCCTTGCTATTGCCGGCGATAATTTTTTCTCGCTTGAGCGCGTGGCTTTCGAACTCTTCGGGTGTGCTGTCCTGGTTATGAACCACCAAGCGAAGTTTTTGGCCTGCGGGCGCCTTGATTTCGGCTGGCAGGAATTGGCGGTCTTTGATGACCAATTGCAACTCGCTTGCACTGGCAATACGGGGCAGGACCAATCCTGCGCAAAGTGCGGCGGCAGATACCAGCCGCAGACAGTTGGATGTTTTCATGGTGGGTGGCTTGAAGTGATGCGGGTAGGCGCAGTGTAAATGCGAACTATTCGCGTTTACAACCTTTGCCGGAAAAACCCCCACCAAGGGCAAGGTGTTCCATCGCGCAACAGCTTGTACCTGGCGGCGTATTGCCGCGTGTGGCGACACAGCCTCAAGGGGCAGCGAGTTGCATTGGAGTGGCCTGGAGATGCCTCTGCATTGCATGGCCTCTGCGTAAGATGCTGGCATGACATTTCTTGCTAGCAATATTCTGGTGCCCCCGCTCATGCGGCCGCGCTTTCAGCTCGCCCTGAGTGTGCTGCCGGTGGCCATGATGTTGGTGGCCGCTGTGCCCAGCTATTTCTTTGCCCTGTGGCTCGAAAAACTGCCCCGCATCCCTGCTGCCACACGGCTTTTGGACCATCCGCAGGGCCGCTGGTGGTTAGCAGCACTGCTGGGCGCATTGGCCTTACAGGTGGTGGCTGGCTACGCCTTGGGCTGGTTGCTCAATGCACTTTTGGCGCGCTGGCTGTGGGGCTGGTCGGCAGAAAAAGTGCGCGCGGTTTTCGTCCGCTCCGAGCTGCCGCCGCATTGGTTGACGCCTGCCGCGGCGGCCCTGGCGGGCGACCGGGTGGCCCTGGTCGCTGTGGCCCGCTGGGAGCGCGAGCGCAAAGTTGGCGTCTTGCGCTTTGTGTTGCGTCGGGGTGTTGTGGGTTGGGGCTTGCCCATGTTTATTTTTATGTACCCGGTGCACACTTTGCTGCGCGGCGAAGCGTTTTTGCCTTCGGTAGCCCTGGTCAATGTCCTGCTCTGGTTTGGTTGCGGCGCGGGGTTTGGCCTTTTGCATTGGGGGCTGGCGCAGCGCAATTACCGCGCCTTCAAAACCAGCCTGGGGCTGGACTTGGCCGCCGCGCCTTAGTGCTTTGGGGCGGTAAAAGCCGCCATATGAAAACGCAATTGGTCCGGGCTGTAGCGCAAAGAGGCAGCCACCGGGCAGGCATTGCGTGCCCGGCAGCCTTGGGCGGCGCAGTCGGCGCCTTGGGGGCTGCGCACATGGTTGCGGCAGCGCACATCGTCAAAGCCCTGGCCGTCGTAGGCGTCTACCGGGCAGGCGTGCAGGCAGGGTTGGTCTACGCAGTCCAGGCAAGGGCTGACGTTGGCGTGCGCCGGCGGCGCGGCCAGTGTTGCCAGGTCGGATGCGTCGGCGTTGGCAAATGCCAGGGCAAAGCGGTAGGCATGCCACAGGCCATATTGGGGGTGAATGCGCAGCATCAGCGGGCTGGGAAAGACCGCCTCGCAGCGCGAAGCCCATTGCTGAAACGGGTGGTAATGCGACTGTGCTGGCGGGCCGCTAAAAGGGTAGAGCGCAATGGCGCCCCAGTGCTGCGCTAGCGCATCGCCGACCTGGCGGCTCCAGCGGTCTAGCGGGTGGGGCAGGCCGTCACGGGCCATGGGGGAGGCGGCAAACACCGACCACATGGCGCCGCCTACATTACCCACCAAGACCAGCAGCGCCGCGTTGCGGCCGTCAGGCAACGCAATAGCTTCCTGGGCGTCGGGGCAAAAGCCGCCGCGCAGCTGCAAGCCATAAGGCGGGAGCGCGGCGCTTAAAGCTTCTATCCGGCCCATGCCCGCTTAAGCAGATTTGCGCCGGGGCGGGCCCCAGGCGGTGGCGGTGACGGTGGCCTCGAAGAAGACGTCGCCGTCGATCTCGTTGAGCACCTGGTTATCCGCTTGCGAAAACGCCAGCTGCACCTCGCTCGCGCCTGCGGCCGAGGCGCTGGCCTGCGCTTGCGCGCCGGCCAGGTTGCGGGCCAGGGCAAGTGCTTCGGGCAGGGTGCGCAAGTCTTGCGGGCCCTGGGGGGTAAACACCTTGAAGGTGCCGCGCACCGGTTGTGTGATGGTGATGTGCACCCGCTGTGCCACCTGGCCCAATACGGCGCCCACGGCATTGGCCACTTCGGCGTGCGGCGGCACGACCAAGGGCACGCCCAAACCGTGCGCCACGGCCGGGTAGTAGCTGGCAGCCGGCGCGCCCACGCCGACCAGCGGCATGTCGGGGGCAAATTGCAGGGCAAAGACCGGTTTGGCCGCCTTGTCAGCCCCGTTGTGGCCCAGCGCCATGGCGGTGAGCAGGCTGGCAACTTTGCCGGCATTGTTTTCGTTCATCTGGCCGGCATCGTTCAGGCCGGCCTCGATCAGTTTTTGGCAAATCGTGTCGGTGACTTTGGCCACCACATCGCGGGCCGGGGCTTGGGCGTCGCCCAGTGGCCATTTGCCCAGGCCGTACATATGGCGCATTTGCCGTGCCCAGATGCGGGCGGCGCACACGGCGGCCGGGGCGCTCCAGTGCGTGGACATGCCCAGCACATGCGCGGCATCGCTGGGCGTAAAGCCGGTGTAGATGGCCAGGCCTTTGCGCTCCAGACGGGCGACAGCGCGGGCCAGATCGCGGTCGTGCATATTGGCCGCTTCCAGGTCCACCGGGCCTTGGCACAGGCGCTCCCAGGCGCGCCGCTCGGCATCGTTCAGGCGGCCCAGGTGCGCGCTGTCGGCGGACAAGGCCTGCGCAAAACGCATTTGGCTGGCGTGGGGGATTTCGGTTTGCTGGCGTTCGAGCACCGCCAAAAACTGCGGGTGCTGGTGCACCAGCAAACTCAGCGGCAGCACGCGGCGTGGCCCGATGGTCAGGCCCTCGCCGCCTTGCAGGCGCACTTCGCTGTCGCCGCCCAGGCCAATGGCGTAGACCTTGACCGCCTCGATCATGGGCCGCCAGTTGCCCACCATGGCGCCGTCAAAGCTCAGCGCCGGGTGGCCCCCGCGCACCACGGCAATGTCAGTGGTGGTGCCGCCCATGTCGGCGACGATGGCGTTGTCCACGCCGCTCAGGGCGCAGGCGCCCAGCACGCTGGCCGCCGGGCCCGAGAGCACGGTGCTCACCGGGCGCAGCAGGGCGCTGGCCACGTTGATGAGCGAGCCGTCGCCCTTGACCAGCATCAGCGGCGCGTCAATACGCCGCGCCGCCAGGGTGCGCTGCACCGAATCGATCAGGGTTTTGACGTGCGAGATCATGCGTGCATTGAGGGCCGCCGTCAGTGCACGCCGGGGTGCGCCCAGGCTGGAGGCCAGCTCATGGCCACACGTGACCGGCACATCGCAGATGGATTGCACCCAGTCGCGCAGCTGCACTTCATGGGCCGGGTTGCGCACCGCAAACGTAGCCGAAATCGCAAAGGCCGACACGCGCGGGGCGTGGCGGGCGATGGCAGCCCGGCAGGCCGCCTCGTCCAGCGCACACAGGGGCAGGCCGCCGGCGTCGTGGCCGCCGGCCAGGCTTTCGATGGCGTCCAAGCCAATCAGGTCGGCCAGGCCGCTGGTTTTGATCTGGTGCGCGTCATAGCCCACCAAGAGTGCGCACACCGGCGCGCCCTTGCCCTCGACCACCGAGTTGGTAGTCAGCGTAGTCGAGAGCGAGACCAGATCGACCTGGGCGAGCAGGGCCGCCGGCAGGCCGTCCAGCGACGCGGCGATGCCCTGGGCCAGGTCAAAGCGCGTAGTCAGGCTTTTGGAGGTGGCCAGCACCTGGCGGTCGGCACCGAGCAAGACGGCGTCGGTAAACGTGCCGCCCGTATCAATGCCCAGGGCGTAGGCCATGGTCAGGCGTCCCGCTTAGGCGCCGGCCGCTGCACACAGCCAGCGCAGCAGGTAGTCGGCAAAGCTGCGCCGCACGGTGATCTCGTAGTGCGTGCCCGCTTCACGGCAGACGATGGTGGCGTTGGCGCGCGAGATATGGCTTTGGGCCATTTGCCCAGCTGCAAAACTGCGCGGGTGCAGGTCCAGCGGGCAGCCGCGCGAGAGCAGGGCGGCAGCGCCGGGGCCTTGCACGCGCAGCACGGTGTTGCCGTGGCCTACGCCGACCACCGAGACGTGCTGGCCGGCCAAAGCGCTGCGCAGTGCGGCCTCGAGGGCCTCACCTTGGCCCATGGGGCATTGCAGCAGCCACTCGTCAGGGCCCAGCCAGAGCCATTGGCGGTCAGCGCCCAGGCTGGCGGTATTGGCCAGGAGCGGCAGCGCCAGACTGCTGGCGGCCTGGGCTGCGGCCACAAAGGCCGGGTCTGCGGGGTTGCCGCGCAGATTGAGCATGTCCATGAGCGCGGTCTCGCCCAGGCTGACTGCCTGGCCGTCCACCGTCAGGGCGCGCGGTCCGCCACCGAGCAAGGGGGCCAAGGGGCTTTGCAGTACGGGATCAGACATGGTGGCGCTTTCCTTCGGGATCGTAAAACACGGGGCTGCTGACCGTGGCCAGCACGGTGCGGCCATCGGCCAGCTGGACGGCCACTTTCTGGCCACTGCGCTGCTGTCCGCTGCGCACCAATGCCATGGCAATCGAACGCTTGAGGGTAGGGCTGTAGTAGCTCGAGGTCACATGGCCGAGCATGGGTACCGGCGTGGTGGCGGGCGCGTCCACTTCGGTGATTTGTGCGCCCTCGGGCAGCACTGTGGCCGGATCGTCGGTGAGCAAGCCCACCAGTTCTTTGCGGTTGGGGCCGGCGGTGTGGCTGCGGGTGAGCGAGCGGCGGCCCAAAAAGTCTTTGGTCTTGGACACCATGCCGCCCATGCCCAAGTCATGCGGCGTGACCGAGCCATCGGTATCCTGGCCGACGATGATGTAGCCTTTTTCGGCCCGCAGCACGTGCATGGTTTCGGTGCCGTAAGGCGTGATGTTGAACTCCGCGCCTGCGGCCATCAGCGCAGCCCAAACCGCTGCGCCGTAGTGCGAAGGTACGTTCACCTCAAAGGACAACTCGCCCGAGAAGCTGATGCGCATGATGCGCGCCGCCACGCCGGCCACCGTGCCTTCGCGGTAGCTCATGAAAGGGAAGGCGGCCAGCGACAAGTCCACGTCGTGGCAGACTTTTTCCAGCACCGCGCGCGCCTTGGGGCCGACCAGGCCGAAGGTGCTCCAGTGGTCGGTGACGCTGGTCATATAGACCTGCATATCGGGCCACTCGGTTTGCACCCAGCGCTCCATCCAGCCCAGCACGCGCGCTGCGCCGCCGGTGGTGGTGGTCATCACAAAATGGTTCTCGGCCAGGCGCACGGTGACACCGTCGTCATAGACCATGCCGTTTTCGTCCAGCATCAGGCCGTAGCGGGCTTTGCCCACTTCCAGCTTGAGCCAGGGGTTGGTGTACATCCAGTTGAGCAGCTTGGCCGCATCTGGGCCCTGTATGTCAATCTTGCCCAGCGTGGACGCGTCCATGATGCCCACGCCCTCGCGCACCGCCAGCACTTCGCGGTGCACCGCTTGGTGGATGTCTTCATTACCCTTGGGGAAGTACCAGGGCCGCTTCCATTGGCCTACGTCTTCAAACAAGGCGCCGGCGGCGATGTGCTGCTGGTGCGGGCTGGTGTGGCGCGCCGGGTCGAACAAATCGCCCCGGTCCACACCGGCAAACGTACCAAAAGTGATGGGGACGTAATTGGGCCGGAAGGTGGTGGTGCCGACCTGGGCGATGGGCTTGCCCAAAGCGCGCGCGGCCAGGGCCATGCCATTGATATTGCCTAGCTTGCCCTGGTCGGTGCCAAAGCCCATGGCGGTGTAGCGCTTGATGTGTTCGATCGACTCAAAGCCCTCGCGCACGGCCAGCTCGATGTCCGAGGCGCCCACGTCGTTTTGGTAGTCGACAAAGGCTTTGCTGCGCCGCGAGACGGGCTCGCCGGTTTCGGCAATCCAGAAGGGGGCGATGGGCTCGGCCTGCGCTTGGCTGACCTGGTAGCTTGCCGCGCTGGCCGCAAAGCCTGCGCTTTGCGCAGCCTCGGCGCCAGCCAGGCTGGCTGCGGCCAGGGTGTGCGAAAGCCCAAACTGGGCTGCACCTGCGCCCACAATGCGCTGGTCGGCCAGCGCAGCGCCGGGGGTAAAGCAGCACAGGCTGTCGTTCCACACGGCTTTGCCACCGGCATGCGAATACAGATGAATAGCTGGGTTCCAGCCACCGGCCATGCCTAGCGTGTCGCAGGCCAATACGCGGCGCGCGCCTTGGGCTTGGCCGTCCTTGCAGGCGGCGACCTCGATGGCGCTCACCCGCACGCTGCCTTGGGCCTGCAGCGGCACGTGGTTGCGCAGCACGGTAACGCCCGCTTTTTGCGCTTGTTCGGCCAAACCGCCGGGGGGCAGGTCACCGGCGCGGGTGTCGACCACGCTGACCTGGGCACCGGCGTGGCGCAGGGTCAGGGCGTCGGCGTAGGCGCTGTCGTTATTGGTCAGCAAAACGATGTTGCGCCCGGCCAGCACGCCGTACAGGGCGGCGTAATCGGCCAGTGCGGAGGACAGCATGACGCCGGGCAGGTCGTTGTTGCCAAAGACCATGGGGCGCTCGTGGGCGCCGGTGGCCAAAATGACCTGCGTGGCGCGTATGCGCCACAAACGCTCCCGAAAACCGCGGCGCTGGGCCAGTGGCAGGTGGTCGCTCAAAGCTTCGCGCACCGTCAGGAAATTGCCGTCGTGGTAGCCAAAGACCACCCCCCGGCGGATGATGCGCACCTCGGGCAAAGACTCCAGCTCCGCGACCGCTGCGCGCACCCAGTCGCTGGCCGATTGGCCGTCGATGGTTCCGTTGCAGCGGTGTGCTGCGCCGCCCAAATGGGCTTGCAACTCGGCCAGTACCACGCGCGCGCCGCTGCGCCCGGCCGCCAGGGCCGCTGCCAGTCCGGCGATACCGCCACCGGCCACAAACACATCGCAATGCAGGTTTTGGTGCACATAGGTGGCACTGTCCTCCACCTGCGGCGCTGCGCCTAAGCCGCCGGCTTTGCGGATGAAGCGCTCGTAAAACATCCAGGCCTTGGCCGGCCACATAAAGGTTTTGTAATAAAAACCGGCCGGAAACAAGGGCGTGCCCCAGCGGTTGGGGCTGAGCAGGCGCGAGAGCAAGCCGGGCCAGCCGTTCACGCTCTCGCCGTACAGGCCCTCGTACAACTCGACTTCGGGCATCTTGGCGTTGGGGATGGTGTGCGCGCCGCGCTCTAGTTGCACCAGTGCGGAGGGCTCCTCAATGCCCGAGGTGACGATGCCACGCGGGCGGTGGTACTTCCAGGACCGCGAAAACAGGCTCTCGCCCGCCGCCAGCAGGGCCGAGGCCAGGGTGTCGCCGGCATAGCCGCTAAAGCTGCGGCCATTGAAGGTAAAGCGCACCGGCGCTTTGCGGTCGATGCGGCTGCCCAGGGCAACGATGCGTTGGCCGCTCATGCTGCACCTCCGGCGCTGGGCGAGGCGTCAGGGTTCTCGCCGGGCTTGTAGAACTTGGTGAACTGGTAGCTCACGGTGTTGCGCTCGGCGTTAAACCAGCGGCGGCAACCGGCCGAATGCAGCCATTGTTCGCGGTGCAGGCCTTTGGGGTTTTTGCGCATAAACAAATAGTCGCCCCACTGGGCGTCGGTCAGGGCGTCGGTGTTCAGCGGGCGGGCGATATGCGCCTCGCCGCCGCAGCTAAATTCGCTTTCGGCGCGCGGGCCGCACCAGGGGCAGGTAATTTTCAACATGGGAAATAGTCCGTTCAGTGGGCGACGCCGGCAGCGCCGTGCTCATCGATAAGGTGGCCGGTGTTAAAGCGGTTCAGTTCAAAGGCGGCGTTGAGCGCATGCGGCCGGTCTTGCGCCATGGTGTGCGCCATGACCCAGCCCGAGCCGGGCGTGGCCTTGAAGCCACCCGTGCCCCAGCCGCAGTTGAAGTACAGGCCTTTGATATCGGTCTTGGAAATAATGGGGCAGGCGTCGGGCGCCACGTCCACAATGCCGCCCCACTGGCGGTTCATGCGCACGCGCCTGAAGATGGGAAAGAGCTCGCAAATCGCTTGCAAGGTGTGCTCGATGATGGGAAAGCTGCCGCGCTGGCCGTAGCCCACGTAGGCGTCGATACCGGCGCCGATCACCAAATCGCCTTTGTCGGACTGGCTGGCATAGGCGTGGATGGCGTTGGACATGACCACCGTATGCAAGATGGGCTTCATGGGTTCAGAGACCAATGCTTGCAGCGGGTGGCTCTCCAGCGGCAAACGGATGCCGGCCATGCTGGCGATCACGCTGCTGTGGCCTGCCGCCACGACGCCGATTTTTTTGCTCTTGATGACGCCGCGTGTGGTCTCGATGCCCACCACCTGGTCACCCTCGCGCTGCACGCCCACCACTTCGCAGTTTTGGATGATGTCCACGCCCAGGCGGTCGGCCGCGCGGGCAAAACCCCAGGCGATGGCATCGTGGCGGGCCACGCCGCCGCGCGGCTGAAAGGACGCGCCCATCACCGGGTAGCGCAGGCTGTCACTGGTGTTCATGATGGGCACCATGGCCTTGATTTGGGCCGGCGTGAGCACTACGCCGTCCACGCCGTTCAAGCGGTTGGCATTGACGCGGCGCTCGATGTCGCGCATGTCTTGCAGCGAGTGGCCCACGTTCATGACGCCGCGCTGGCTGAACATGGTGTTGTAGTTCAGGTCTTGCGAGAGACCTTCCCACAGTTGCAAGGCTTTTTCATACAAGTGTGTGGCGTCGTCCCATAAATAATTGGAGCGCACGATGGTGGTGTTGCGTGCGGTGTTACCGCCGCCCAGCCAGCCGCGCTCGACCACCGCGATATTGCGCATGCCGTGTTCTTTGGCCAGGTAATAGGCCGTGGCCAGGCCGTGGCCGCCGCCGCCAACGATGATGGCGTCATAACTGGCTTTGGGCGCGGGGCTGCGCCACTGCTTTTGCCAGTTCTCGTGGTAGGACATTGCGTTGCGCGCCAGCGCGAAGATGGAAAAGTGGCTCACAGGGGTACTTTCATTGCGGCTGAGGTTGTGAAGACGGCGCTGCGGGCACGGTACTGGCCGTGCAGTCGCGCGCGCATTGCGTAAATTGGGTTTCGCACTGTTGTTGCAGCTCTTGGGTAGCGCTTTTGAGGTCGCTTTGGTTGTCGCTGCGCTGCTGCAGCCATTGCGAGGAGTCGCTCAAGGTGCCGTTGCGCGGACGCCAGGCGTTCAGGGTGTCGCGGAAAAACAGGGTGGCCGAACTCAGCCAGGCGCTGGGGTTGTTGTTTTTGCCGCATTGCGATTTTTCGGAGCGGCACAGGCTGCGGCAGGCGTCCGCCTCTTGCGCTGTGGCGGCGGCACCGGCCAGCGCGCACAAGCCAAGCAGCAGCGAAGGTCCGAGATATTTCAGGGAAGGCATACGGGTGTTTAGCACTCAATCACATTGACGGCCAGGCCGCCACGGCTGGTCTCTTTGTATTTTGTCATCATGTCGCGCCCGGTATCGCGCATGGTCTTGATGACCTGGTCCAGCGACACAAAATGCGTGCCGTCGCCGCGCAAAGCCATGCGCGCGGCGTTGAGCGCCTTGACCGAGCCCATGGCGTTGCGCTCGATGCACGGAATTTGCACCCGCCCGCCCACCGGGTCGCAGGTCAGGCCCAGGTTGTGTTCCATGCCGATTTCGGCGGCGTTTTCCACCTGCGCGGGCGTGCCGCCCATGACGGCGGCCAGCCCGGCAGCGGCCATGGAGCAGGCCACGCCGACTTCGCCCTGGCAGCCCACTTCGGCCCCGCTGATGGAGGCGTTTTCTTTGTACAGCAGCCCGATGGCTCCGGCGGTGAGCAAAAAGTCGCGCATGCCCTGGGCATGGGCCCCGCCGATAAAGCGCTCGTAGTAGTGCATCACGGCCGGAATAATGCCCGCCGCGCCATTGGTCGGGGCAGTCACCACACGCCCGCCGGCCGCGTTTTCCTCGTTCACGGCCATGGCATAGACGTTGACGAAGTCCAGGATGGTCAGCGGGTCGCGCAAGGCGGCCTCGGGGCGGCTGCTCAGGGATTGGTGCAGTTCGGCGGCGCGGCGCTTGACCATCAGGTTGCCCGGCAAATGGCCCTCGGTGCGTATGCCGCGCGCCACGCAGGCGCGCATGGCCTCCCAAATAGCGTCCAGGCCGGCGTTGACCGCCGCGTCGTCGCGCCAGGCGTGCTCGTTGGCGCGCATGACCTGGGCGATGGTCATGCCGGTACTTTGGGTGATGGCCAAAAGCTCGTCGCCACTGTGAAAGGGGTAGGGCAGCACCGTGCGGTCGGCCACGATGCGCGGGGCCTCGTGGGTGGCGGCGTGCTCGGCGTCCGCGTCCTCTTGCGAGACGACAAAGCCGCCGCCCACCGAGAAGTAGCGCCGCTCTGAAAGCACCGCACCGGCACCGTCAAAAGCGATAAATTTGACCCCGTTGGGGTGAAATGAGAGGGTTTCGCGCCGCAAAAACAGCACGTCGGTCTTTTCCGTGAAAGGCGCTGGCTGGGTGCCGCCCAGCCAGATCGTTTTGTCTTTGCGGATTTTTTGCAGGCGACCGGCGATGCTGTCGGGGTCTATGCTGTCGGGCAGCAGGCCCTCCAGGCCCAGCATGACGGCCGTGTCCGTGCCGTGGCCTTTGCCGGTAGCGCCTAGTGAGCCGTACAGGCGCGCCTCGACCCGGGTGGTTTGCGCCAGCAGGCCGTCGGTGCGCAGCGCCTGCACGAACAGGGCTGCAGCCTTCATCGGCCCCACCGTGTGCGAGGACGACGGACCGATTCCGATTTTGAAGAGGTCAAAGACACTCAGGGACATGGCTATACCCTTATGGTGGCACAGGGAACAAGCGATGATTGTCGTGCTGCCGGTGCCTGGGGGATTGTTCGCCATACGACGCGGGGCAATGCCGTGGCGACAGGCCCTGTGGCGTTTAGATGCAAGTAGGTGTCGCACCAGGGTTGGGGAATGCTTGCCGCACTGGGGATACTCATTGCAAGCCTGAAGTCATGAACGATTTGGAGATGAGCCATGGATGACACTGTGACCTTGAACAGCCCCCAGAGCGCCCCGCGCACCCGCCGCAGCGCCGGTGGACGCGAAGCCAAGCGCGCCCTGCGCTCGGGCCGCGCCGCGCAGGGCGCGCCCTTCATCACGCGCAACATTCCCTTCTATGAAGTGCTGGACGCCGAAAACCTGGCCATCATTGAGCGCAATGCCGACACCATCCTGGAGGAAATCGGCATCGACTTTCGTGACGACGCCGAGGCCTTGGACATTTGGCGCAAGGCCGGCGCCGAAGTCACCGGCGAGCGGGTGCGCTTTCCGGGCGGCATGTGCCGCGCCATCGTGCAAGCCAGCGCACCGCGCGAGTTCACCCAATACGCGCGCAATCCGGCGCACAACGTGGTTATCGGCGGCAAAAACACGGTGTTTGCCCCGTCTTACGGCTCGCCCTTTGTGCGCGATCTGGACCAGGGGCGGCGCTACGCCACCATCAACGACTTCCAAAACTTCGTCAAGCTGGCCTATATGGCCAACCCGATCCACCACAGCGGCGGCACGATTTGCGAGCCGGTAGACCTGCCGGTCAACAAGCGCCACTTTGACATGGTCTACGCGCACATGAAGTACAGCGACAAGCCCTTTATGGGTTCGGTCACCAAGCCTGAACGCGCCCAGGACACGGTGGAAATGGCCGCCCGGCTGTTTGGCGACAACTTTATCGACCCGGCCACGGGCAAAAACCGCACGGTGTGCATCAGCCTGATCAACGCCAACTCGCCCATGACCTTTGACGAGACCATGCTGGGCGCGGCCAAGGTTTATGCGCGGGCCAACCAGGCCACCATCATCACGCCCTTTATTTTGGCGGGCGCCATGTCGCCGGTCACCGTGGCCGGCACCTGTGCCCAGACCCTGGCCGAAGCCCTGGCCGGCATGGCGTTTGTGCAATTGGTCAACCCCGGTGCGCCGGTGGTGATGGGCAGTTTTGCGTCCTCGGTGTCCATGCAGTCGGGTGCGCCTACTTTCGGCACGCCAGAACCTGCGTTGGTGCTGTACGTCATGGCTGCATTGGCGCGCCGCTTGGGCGTGCCCTTTCGTTCGGGCGGCGGCTTGTGCGGCTCCAAGATTGCCGACGCGCAAGCGGCCTCCGAGTCGGCCAACACCATGCTGCCAACCTGCCTGGCGGGCGTGAACTTTGTTTTGCACACCGCCGGATGGTTAGAGGGCGGCCTGTCCATGGGCTATGAAAAATTCATCATGGACTGCGACCAGGCCGGCATGATGCACACCTTGATGGCTGGCGTGGACATGAGCGAGAACGGCCAGGCCATGGACGCTATCCGCGAAGTGGGCCCCGGCAAGCACTTTTTGGGCTGCGCCCACACCCAGGCCAATTTCGAAACCGCGTTTTACCGCTCGCCGATTACCGACAACAACAGCTTTGAGCAATGGGAAGCCGAAGGCGGCGTGGACCTGTCGGTGCGCGCCAATGCGCTGTGGAAGAAAAACCTGGCCGAGTACGAGGCGCCGGCCATGGACCCGGCCACGGACGAGGCCATCTTGGACTACGTCAACCGGCGCAAGGCGTCCTTCCCGGATTCCAATACCTAAATTAGAAACGTCCAAAGTAGGCGTTCACCGCGGCTCCGCAAAAACCGGGCACCAGCAGCGGGTGGTAAATAGACCGGACATAGGCGGCCGCATTGCTTGCGGCGTTGGAATCGGTTCTGCCCAGGGTCTTTAGATTCTGAAAATACGCTTGGTAAACCGCATTTTTTTGTTGCACAAAACCCCGCTTGATGGCGGCAAAAGGATCGTTTGTGCCACTCGGGTCGGAGTCAATATCTAACTCGGTGATTTGTGGGCCCAAGTCTTTCCAAATCGTCTTCATGGCAGCAGTGTTCAGTGCATAAATAGCCATGGCATCGCCGTGGCCACCACACAGCAGCATGGGCGCCTTGGGCGTCCAGCCTCTTAAGTCAAAGGCCTTTCCTGTCATGCGAAAGGGGTGCGTGGGCGCGGCAGGAAGTTGGTAGTTGGGTGTGGATGCCAAAGCCCCATCTGGCCTGGCCCGGGCGTCTTCCACATAGCTCGC
>CANGNS010000029.1 GCA_947455465.1 Comamonadaceae bacterium
ATGCCCGAAAACTGGCTGCTCTTTATTGCCGAGCGCGGTGGCAAGCCCATGGCCAGCAGCCTGATCGCGCTCAGCGCCGAAGGTCCTGGCCAGCCCCAAGTCGCCTACGGACGCTACTGGGGCGCATTGGAGCGGGTCGATTGCCTGCACTTTGAGGCCTGTTACTACCAGCCCCTGCAATGGTGTATCGCCCAGGGCTTTGCCCGCTTCGAGGGCGGCGCCCAGGGCGAACACAAGATGGCTCGGGCGCTGATGCCCGTGCCCACGACCAGCGCGCATTGGCTGGCGCACCCTGCTTTTTCCGATGCCGTGGCCCGCTTTCTAGAGCGCGAGGGCCAGGGCGTGGACCAGTATTTAGACCATTTGCGCGAACGCTCGCCCTTCAAGGCTGGCTAAGCGCGGCACGGCGCTCAGCGCGTTTAGGCGGCAAGCTCTTTGAGGTAGTTGTTAATGCCGTCCTGGATTTCGGCGTGGGCCGCCTCGGGGCCTTCCCAGCCTAATATCTTGACCCATTTGCCCTCTTCCAAATCTTTGTAGTGCTCAAAGAAATGGGCGATGGTTTTCAGGCGCAAGGGGTTGAGGTCGGCGGGCTTTTGCCACTGGGTGTAGAGCGACAAAATCTTGTCAATCGGCACGGCCAGCACTTTGCCGTCCATGCCGGCTTCGTCTTCCATCTTCAAAATGCCAATGGCCCGGCAGGGAACCACTACGCCGGGAATCAGCGGAACGGGGGTGATGACCAGTACGTCCACCGGATCGCCGTCGCCCGAAATCGTCTTGGGCACGTAGCCGTAATTGGTCGGGTAGTGCATGGCCGTGCTCATGAAGCGGTCCACGAAGATGGCGCCGGTTTCTTTGTTCACCTCGTATTTCACCGGATCGGCGTTCATCGGGATCTCGATGATGACGTTGAACTCTTTGGGCGCGTTTTTTCCGGGGGTGACTTTGTCCAGTGACATAAAAATTGCTCGTAGTAATTGAAATGAGAAATACTGATTTACCTCAGTATTAACCCTGATTTTACTGACTTAGCCCTTGCGGGCCGGCCCCAGGGCGCCGGTTTGCGGCTACATTCACGCCAGTTGGCCAATCAGCCCCTCGACTTTTTCGGTTGGGGACGGAGGAAGCAACGCAGCGGGAGTACCGCCAGCGTTACTCCTTTGTCCGCGAATCAAGCTCGTTTGGAGGTTTTTTATGATGGGTAACACAGCGTTGATACTGGCGCTTGTCTGTGGTTTGATTGCCGTGATTTACGGCGTTTGGGCCCGCAGTTGGATTCTTTCGCAAGACGCCGGCAATGCGCGCATGCAGGAAATTGCCGCTGCCATTCAAACCGGCGCAGCCGCTTATCTGGCCCGCCAGTACAAGACCATTGCCATGGTCGGGGCCGTTTTGGCCATCCTGATTTATGTCGTTTTAGACCCCTTAAGTGCCGTTGGCTTTGTCTTGGGCGCGGTTTTGTCCGGCGCCTGCGGCTTTATCGGCATGAATGTGTCGGTGCGGGCCAATGTCCGTACCGCACAAGCGGCCACCCGTGGCATCGGGCCTGCGCTGGATGTTGCCTTTCGCGGCGGCGCCATCACCGGCATGCTGGTGGTGGGCCTGGGCCTCTTGGGCGTGACCGGCTTTTACTGGTACCTCACCAGCGGCGGCGTACCCGCTGACGGCAAGGCCTTTGCCGGCATGCTCAACCCCTTGGTGGGCTTTGCGTTTGGCTCCTCGCTGATTTCCATCTTTGCACGCTTGGGCGGCGGCATTTTCACCAAGGGCGCTGACGTGGGCGCGGACTTGGTCGGAAAAGTTGAAGCCGGCATCCCCGAGGATGACCCGCGCAACCCCGCCGTGATCGCCGACAACGTGGGCGATAACGTGGGCGACTGCGCCGGTATGGCCGCCGACCTGTTTGAAACCTACGCCGTGACTCTGATTGCCACCATGGTGCTGGGTGCCTTGCTGGCCGGTTCAAGCGGCCCCAATGCCGTGCTGTACCCGCTGACGCTGGGCGCCGTGTCTATCGTGGCCTCCATCATCGGCTGCTTTTTTGTCAAGGCCAGCCCCGGCATGACCAACGTGATGCCGGCGCTCTACAAGGGCTTGGCCGTCTCGGGCGTGCTGTCCTTGGTGGCGTTTTACTTTGTGACACAGTCGCTCTTTCCGGCGGCGATTCCTTTGCCCGATGGCAGTGTGCTCAGCGCTGACGGCCTGTTTGGCGCTTGCGCCATCGGTCTGATCCTGACCGGCGCACTGGTTTGGATTACCGAGTACTACACCGGCACCCAATACGCGCCCGTGCAGCACATTGCCCAAGCGTCTACCACCGGCCACGGCACCAACATCATTGCCGGCTTGGGCGTGTCCATGCGCTCGACCGCCTGGCCCGTGCTCTTTGTGTGCGCCGCGATTTACAGCGCATTTAACCTGGGCGGCCTGTATGGCGTGGCGATTGCGGCCACCTCCATGCTGAGCATGGCCGGTATCGTGGTGGCCTTGGACGCCTACGGCCCCATCACCGACAACGCCGGTGGCATTGCCGAAATGGCCGAATTGCCCGCCAGCGTGCGCGACATCACCGACCCGCTGGATGCCGTGGGTAACACCACCAAGGCAGTGACCAAAGGCTACGCCATCGGTTCTGCCGGCCTGGCCGCACTGGTGCTGTTTGCTGACTACACACACAAGCTGGAAGGCCTGGGCGCGCACATCAAGTTTGACTTGAGCGACCCCAAAGTCATCATCGGCTTGTTCATCGGCGGTTTGATTCCTTACTTGTTCGGTGCGATGGCGATGGAGGCCGTGGGCCGCGCCGCAGGTGCCGTGGTGGTGGAAGTGCGCCGCCAGTTCAAGGAAATCAAAGGCATCATGGACGGTACCGGCAAGCCCGAGTACGACACGGCGGTTGATATGTTGACCACGGCAGCCATCAAAGAAATGATGATCCCCAGCTTGTTGCCAGTCGTCGCACCCATTGTGGTCGGCTTGGTTTTGGGCCCAGCGGCTTTGGGCGGCTTGCTGATGGGCACCATCGTCACCGGTTTGTTCGTGGCTATTTCTATGTGTACCGGCGGCGGTGCCTGGGACAACGCCAAGAAATACATTGAAGACGGACACCACGGCGGCAAAGGTTCTGACACCCACAAAGCCGCTGTGACTGGCGACACTGTGGGCGACCCTTACAAAGACACGGCCGGTCCTGCGGTCAACCCCTTGATCAAGATCATTAACATCGTGGCACTACTGATCGTGCCGGTGATGATGAAAATCCACGGCGGTTAAGCCCAGCGCCTCGGGGCGCCGACAAGGGCGCCTCAAGGACACGACCTGCAGCACGTGCATAGCGTCCTGCAGGTTTTTTTATGGGTTGGGCCGACCTAGGGTCGCCGGATTTTGAGGTGTAATAATCATTGAATAGCGCATGAATAAACCTTAAATAACATTTATTTTGAAAATACTGATAGTTGACGATCACGCATTGGTTCGTGAAGGTCTTGGCCAAGTACTTCTGAGCATGTACCCCGACCTGGTTTTGCTCCATGCCGGCACGGGTGCCGTGGCGATCGATTTATTGCTGCCCCACCGCGATATTGACCTGGTGCTGCTGGACTACCATTTGCCCGATATCAACGGACTCGATGTATTGCGTCAAATGGGGCGAATCCAGCCCTCGCTGGTGGTATTGATGATTTCTGGCAGTACCACGCTGCAACTGATTTCCCAGTCGCTCAGCGCGGGTGCGGCGGGTTTTGTAACCAAATCCGGCAACACCGAAGATTTGCGCCAAGCCATCGCCCAGGTGATGGCCGGTGAAATCTATATTCCCCAAGAGATGCGCACCCAGGCCAGCCCGGCAGCCTTCAGCGCAACAGCGCCCCTGTCCAAGAAACAAGAGCAGGTGCTGCGCCTGCTGATGGACGGGCAGACCAACCGAGAAATCGCCAAAGCGCTCTTCGTGTCTGAGGAAACCGTTAAAACCCATGTGAGCGCCATCCTGCGGTATTTCGACGCAGACAACCGTACCCAGGTGGTACGGGCAGCCGCAAATTACGCTTACAGCGCGCCACGCTAGTCAGCGCTCTGTCCCTTTATCAGAAGGCGGCAAGCGACGCAGCCAAGCCCGCAAAGGGGCTGCTTGCAAGGGTTCTGGCAAAAACACACCACCTTGCTGGCTCAGTGGCGGGCCTTGGAGTGCAGAGGCCTTGGCGTAGACCACGCAAACGGGCAGAGGGGTGCCGTGCCAGGCTTGTATGGCCTGCATAAAGTCTTGTCCCTGCGCATCGTCCCAGGCGACAACGATGCCCCTGAGGCCTTGCTCAGACCCCAGGAGCCCATAGTCGGACAAGGTTTGGGCGCTGTGCACGGTGCATCCCCACGAGGTCAACAAGGCCTGCAATTGGGCGCGGCGCGGCGCATCGCCGTCTACCAAAACAATGTCCATGCGGTTGGCATGCACCGCATCGGTGTGCCATTCGCTGCCAGGCGGAGACGCCGGCACGTCCGCCTTGGGCAAGACCAAAGAAAATCGGCTACCCCGCCCCAAGGCGGATCGCAACTGCAAGTGGCTGCCCAGCAAAACCGCATTGCGCTGGGCGATGTACAGGCTGAGTGAGGGGCGCAACACCGGGCTTTGGCGCGCCACGTTGCGCTGCGCAAAAGGCTCAAACACCTTGGCATGGTCGCGCTCAGCGATACCAACACCGCTGTCACTGACATCCAAGCGCAGGCTGCGGCCTTGCGCAGCACTGCGCACGCTTAAAAAAACAGTGCCCCGATCGGTAAAGCGAACCGCGTTATGGGCCAAAGCCAGCACCAGCGGCTCCAACATCGCGCGGTCGGACTGGACCCATTGCCCTGCACTGCGCACACGCACATGCAAGCCTTTTTCCTGCGCAGAGGGCGCAATGTCTTGCGCCACCCGCGCCAGCAGCGCATCGACCGACACCGGCGCCAACACAGGCTGCACCTGTCCGGCATCAAGCCGGGCTACTTCCAGCAATCCGCTGAGCAAGCGCGTCAAGTCCTGCATGGACGAATCGAGGTAGGCGTGCACTTGCTGCGCCTTGGGGTCGGCAGGCAGACGCTGCAAGCGGTCGATGAACAAGGCCAGGGCCTGGGCTGGCTGGCAGAGGTCATGGGTGGCCGTGGACCAAAAAGCTGCGCGCTGTGCCAGCGCATCCTGGGGCTGAGATGATTCAGCGGCCCGCCAAGCCGCGTCCTGGCCGGCCAAGGACGCGGCCAAGTCAGGCGCCCTGGTTTGAGGAGCGGCTTGTGCAGGCGGCGCGGCTTGCGCCTGCGACGGCTCGTCCGGCAGGCCCCAACGGCCTAGAAACTGGCGCAACGCGCCCAGCCAGGTCAGCGGTTCAGCGTCAGGGGCCGGCGTACGGACTTTCATAGGGCGCTGATAATAGCGGCCCATGACAGCGCCCCGTTCGCACCGCCTTATCCCCCTGCATGACCAGCGAACGCTTGCGCGCGCCTCGGCGATGGCGCTGCCGTTGGCTGAGGCGCTGCCGTTGGCCAGGCCGTTGCAGGACCGCTTGGCGCGCCCATTGCGCGATTTGCGCATCAGCGTGACCGACCGCTGCAACTTTCGCTGCAGTTACTGCATGCCCAAAGAAGTTTTTGACAAAGACTACCTCTACCTGCCGCAGTCGGCGCTGCTGTCTTTTGAGGAAATCGAACGTGTAGCACGTCAATTTGTGGGTCTGGGCGTTGAAAAAATCCGCCTCACCGGCGGCGAGCCGCTGCTGCGCAAAAACATCGAGCGCCTGATAGCCCAGCTGGCCCAGCTGCGCACCCCCGATGGACGTGCGCTGGACCTGACCCTCACCACCAACGGCTCTTTGCTGCGCAAAAAGGCCCAAGCCCTGCGCGAGGCCGGCTTGCAGCGCATCACCGTCAGCCTGGACGGCCTGGACGACCAGGTGTTCAAGCGCATGAATGACGTGGACTTCCCGGTGGCTGACGTGCTGGACGGCATCGAGGCGGCCAAAGCGGCGGGCTTGGGGCCGATCAAAGTCAATATGGTGGTGCAGCGGGGCGTGAACGACCATGAAATAATTCCCATGGCGCGCCATTTTCGGGGCAGCGGCGTGGTCTTACGCTTTATTGAATACATGGACGTGGGGGCCACCAACGGCTGGCGCATGGACCAGGTGCTGCCCTCGGCGCAGGTGATCGAGCGCCTGCAAAGCGTCTTTGCGCTGGCCCCCCTACAGGCCTTCGCACCGGGCGAGACGGCCCAACGCTGGACCTACCTGGACGCTGCGGGGCGGCCCGACCCCGCCGCGGGTGAAATAGGCGTCATCAGCAGCGTAACCCAGGCTTTTTGCGCCGACTGCAACCGCGCCCGGCTCTCCACCGAAGGGCAGTTGTATTTATGCCTTTTTGCCAGTCAAGGCCATGATCTTCGCAGCCTGGTTCGCTCTGGCGCAGACGATGCTGCGCTGGCCGGGGCCATTGCCAGCATCTGGGCACAGCGTGACGACCGCTACTCCATGCTGCGCGCCGCCATGGGACCCGACACCGCGTCTTCGGGTGCGCGCCGGGTCGAGATGAGCTACATCGGCGGCTGAGGCCGCCAAGCCCTATGCAATCGCTCGACGACATTGCCGCACAACTGCAGGGCTATGACCCGCAGGCCCTCTCGGTGGACGGCGTACAGGCCTTCTTGCGCTCCATGGTGCAGCCGCTGCGCGCCACAGAAACCCTACCCTTGGTAGATGCCTTGGGGCGGGTGCTTGCCCAGGACATCGTCAGCCCGCTGGACGTGCCAGCGCACGACAACTCGGCCATGGACGGCTACGCCTTGGACGGACAGGCCCTGCACACCGGGCAGCCGCTGACACTGCAGGTGGCCGGCACCGTACTCGCCGGGCGCCCTGGCGTTGCAACTTTGGGCTCTGACCAGTGCCTCAAGGTCATGACCGGGGCGGTGCTGCCTGCCGGTCTGGACACGGTTGTGCCCCAAGAACTGGTGCGCGCAGAAGGCGGGCAGATTCATATTCCCGCCGGTTGCGTGCGCCGGGGCGATAACCGGCGCCTGCGCGGCGAAGATGTGGCCCAGGGCAGTGTCGCGCTGCAAGGCGGGCGCGTGCTCACACCCGCCTGCGTCGGCCTGGTCGCCAGTTTGGGCCTGGCCCAGGTCACGGTGGTGCGTCGCCTGCGCGTGGCGTATTTCTCGACCGGCGACGAGATATTGAGCCTGGGTGATGCCCCGCGCGAGGGCGCCGTGTATGACAGCAACCGCTACACCGTGCGCGGCATGCTCCACAACATGGGCATGGATTGCCTGGACCTGGGCGTGGTGCCCGACGACCCGCAGGCACTGGAAAAGGCTTTTCGGCAGGCCGCCGAGCGCGCCGACGCCATCGTTACCAGCGGCGGCGTGAGTGTGGGCGAGGCCGACCACACCAAAGCCATGATGCGTCAATTAGCCCACAGCGATTCGCCTGGTGAAGGTGGTGTGGCGTTCTGGCGCATTGCTATGCGCCCCGGGCGGCCGATGGCGGTGGGGCGCATTGGCAAAGTGCCTTTGTTTGGCCTACCCGGCAATCCGGTGGCGGTCATGGTGACGTTTTTGGCCTTTGTGCGCCCTGCCCTGTGGCGGATGGCTGGCGCGGTGGAGGATGACCCGCACCTGCAAATACCGCTGTTACAAGCGCGCAGCAGCGAAGCGATTCGCAAAAAAGCCGGCCGCACCGAATACCAGCGCGTGCGCGTTAGTGTCGGCGCTGATGGGTGTTTGTACGTCCAAACCACGGGCCAACAAGGCTCGGGCGTTCTCAGCTCCATGGTGCAGGCCAATGGCCTGATGGTCCTAGAACATGCGCGCGGCGATGTCGCGGTAGGCGACACCGTTGAGGTGATGATGTTCGCCGGTTTGCTCTAGCCAGCCCGGGCTAGGCTGCGCCGATTTGCTCCACACCCCGGTTGGCCAGGCCGTCGGCCCGCTCGTTGCCCGGATCGCCGGCATGGCCCTTGACCCAGCGCCACTCGATGCGGTGGCCGGCGGTATTGACCAGTGCGTCCAGTTGCTGCCATAAGTCCACGTTTTTCACGGGCTGTTTGGATGCGGTGCGCCAGCCTTTGACTTTCCAGCCCACCAACCATTCGGTCATGCCTTTGAGCACATACTGGCTGTCCACATGCAAAATGACATGGCAGGGGCGCTTGAGCGCGCCCAACGCCGAAATCACCGCCATCATTTCCATGCGGTTGTTGGTGGTTTCGCGCTCGCCCCCCCACAATTCTTTTTCTTGTCCATCGCCCGAGCGCAAGATAGCGCCCCAGCCGCCCGGTCCGGGGTTGCCTTTGCAGGCCCCGTCGGTATAAATCACCACCGTATTCACTCTGTTGGCTCCTTGTGCATGGCATCTTGGTTGCTGTGGGCGGCGGGCACGGGCCGGGCCGCACGCGCTAAAGTGTTTTTCCATAAAGAGCCCATGAGCCGCACCCCGCGCACCCGTTTGACGGCCACCACCACATAGGCGGAGCCCAAAATAGGCCACCAGCGCTGGCCCAAGGCTTCCATCCAGGCAAATCGTCCCAGCCACTTGGGGCTGTGCACCGCAGGCACGTAGCAACCAAAGCGCACGACCTCGACCTCGAAATCTAGCAGGCGCAGCCAGTCGCGCAGCCGCCAATAGCCCAGGTACTCGCCCACCTGCGGAAGGTAGGCCCGGCCTGGCCAGCGTCCGCCTGTCAGGTGGGTCCACAAACGGGCGCGCGCCTCGCGCAAAGCCCACAAGCCAACCGGGTTAAAACCGCAAATGACCACCCTGCCCTGGGCCACCAGCACGCGCTCGACCTCACGCAGTGTGGCGTGCGCGTCGGCGCTCACTTCCAGCGTATGGGGCATCACCACCAAATCCAAGCTCGCGGCCGGAAATGGCAAGGCCGCAAAGTCGGTCACCAAATCCGGCCGCGCTTGGTGGGGTACGGCGGGCGGTGAAGACGACGCATCGGCATGCGCTGCTTGTGGGGCAAGGCTTTCTTGCGCCGCCAGCCAGCGGTGTGGCATGCGGTTGTGTGCGAGCGCAGACAAGGCAGGAAGGCCTAGCTGGATGGCATGGTAGCCAAACATGTCTGCCACCAGCGCGTCCAATTGCACAGCTTCCCAGTCCAGCAGGTATTGGCCTGCGGGGGTATGGGGCCAGCCTTGGAAATCTATAATTGACGCACTCATGAAATTAATACCGCTGCCTGCGTTTTCTGACAACTACATCTGGATGTTGCACGATGGCCAATCCGCTTGGGTGGTAGACCCCGGCGACGCGCAGCCCGTGCTGGACGCACTGGCCCGCGAAGGCCTGCAATTGCAGGGCATTCTAGTCACCCACCACCATGCCGACCACACCGGCGGCGTCGACCTTTTGCGTGAGCGCACCGGCGCGTCTGTCTTCGGTCCCGCGCGCGAAGACGTGCCCGAACCGCTGCAGCGCCTGGAGCAAGGAGACCAGGTGCGTGCGCTGGGTTTGCAATGGGAGGTGATCGATGTCCCCGGCCACACCGCCGGCCATATTGCGTTTTACTGCGCAGGCGTGGACGGTGAACCCGTGCTGTTTTGTGGCGACACCCTTTTTAGCGGTGGTTGCGGGCGCTTGTTTGAAGGCACGCCGGCGCAAATGCTCGCTTCGCTCAGCAAACTGTCGGCTTTGCCGGCCAACACACGCGTTTGCTGCACGCATGAATACACCTTGAGCAATCTGCGCTTTGCCCGCGCCGTGGAGCCAGCCAACCTCGCGCTGCAAAATTACCAAGCGCACTGCGAAGCTTTGCGCGCACAGGGCAAGCCCACGCTGCCCTCCACGATGGCAACGGAATTGGCCATCAACCCCTTTTTACGCAGTACGGAGCCCGCGCTGCACGCCAGCGCCAGTGCCCACGATGCGGACATGGTTGCGCGGGAAGGCGTTTTTGCCACCCTGCGCGCCTGGAAAAACACGTTTTAATGACTTCTGCACTTCTACGGGCCGCCATGGCCCTGATTTTTGGCGCCATCGCGGGCATTGCAGCCCAGGCCTCCGAAGCACCGGCGGGCTTGCAGCCCCTCGAAATACAAGAAATCCGCCCGCAACAGGTAACGCCCACGGCCACCACCACGGATTTGTGGGAGCGCATCCGCCGCGGCTACGCCATGCCCAACCTGGAGAGCAATCTGGTGCGCGACCGCGAGCAGTGGTACACCAACCGGCCGGACTATATTTTTCGCATGACCGAGCGCTCGCGCAAATACATGTTCCATATCGTCGAGGAACTGGAGTTGCGCAATATGCCCACCGAGCTGGCGCTACTGCCTTTTGTGGAGAGCGCCTTCAACCCGCAGGCGGTCAGCAGCGCCAAAGCCGCTGGCATGTGGCAATTCATGCCGGCAACCGGCAAATCGTTCGAACTCAAGCAAAACGTGTTTCGCGACGACCGACGCGACGTACTGGCCTCTACGCGCGCGGCGCTGGACTATTTGCAAAAACTCTACGGTATGTTTGGCGACTGGCATTTGGCCCTGGCCGCCTACAACTGGGGGGAAGGCAGCGTGGGCCGGGCGATCCAGAAGAACCAAAAACTAGGCCTGCCCACCGCCTACACCGACCTGACCATGCCGCAAGAGACGCAGTACTACGTACCCAAGCTGCAGGCCATCAAAAACATCGTCGGTCAGCCCGAGCAATTTGGGGCGCAGTTGCCCGAAATCGGCAACCACCCCTATTTCAAATCGGTCAGCATCGTGCGCGATATCGATGTGGCGCTGGCGGCCAAACTGGCCGGGATCGGGCTGGAGGACTTCAAGTCGCTCAACCCCTCGGTGAACAAGCCGGTCATTTTGGCGGCCGGGACGCCCCAGGTGCTTTTGCCCTGGGACAGCGCCGATGATTTCCAGCAAAACGTGCAGAACTACAAAGGCCCGCAGCTGGCAAGCTGGACAGTCTGGGTGGCGCCCGCCACGCTGAAAGCGTCCGAGGCGGCCAAAAAAGTCGGTATGAGCGAAGAGCAATTGCGCGCCATCAACAATATCCCGGCGCGCATGCTGATCAAGGCGGGCTCGACTCTTCTGGTGCCCCGGGGCCACAGCGCACAGCAAGACGTTACTGAATCCATTGCCGACCGGGGCCAGGTCAGCCTGGCGCCCGAAATGGTTACGGTGCGCAAAACCGTGCGCGCGGGCAAAGCGGACACGGTGGCCACCCTGGCCAAGCGCTTTAACGTCAGTGCGGCCAACGTCGCCCAATGGAACAAGCTGGCCCCCACCGCCAAACTCAAGCCCGGACAGAGCGTAAGCTTGTTTGTCACCCTGCCTGCGGGCAGCGAATCCAAGGCGCTGTCGGACAGCAAGCCCGCGCCCAAAGCCAAACGTGCTGTCAAGAAAGTGGCCGGCAAAAAAGCCGCTGCTAAGAAAAAAGCCTAAGCGACTCTAGCGCCGGTCCACCAAAGCATGGGCAATGGTGCCCAGGTCGACATACTCCAGTTCGCTGCCCACCGGCACGCCTCGGGCAAGCCGGGTCGGCTGCAGGCCTTTGGCGCGCAGGCCCTCGGCAATCACATGGGCAGTCGCTTCGCCCTCGGCGGTGAAGTTGGTGGCCAAAATAACTTCGCGAACAATGCCATCGCAGGCACGGGCAAACAACTTGTCCAGACCCAGCTCGTGCGGGCCAATGCCGTCTAGCGGGCTGAGCTTGCCCATCAGCACAAAATACAGGCCTTGGTAGGCGCCGGTGCGGTCCATGGCGGCCTGGTCGGCAGGGGTTTCCACCACGCACAGCTGGGTATGGTCGCGCCGCGCATCCAGGCAATTGGCGCAAACCTCGGCCTGCGTGAAGGTGTTACACAGTTTGCAGTGCTGGATATTTTCGGTGGCCTCAGTCAGCGCACGGGCCAGCGCCTGGGCGGCGGGCCGGTCGCGCTGCAGCAAATGAAAGGCCATGCGCTGCGCCGATTTGATGCCCACGCCGGGCAAACGACGCAATGCCTGGATCAGGGCGTCAAGGGAGTGGGTATCGGACATCCCGATCAGAAGGGCAGCTTCATGCCGGGCGGCAGACCAGCCGTGATCTTGGCCATTTTTTGTGCCGAGGTTTCCTCGGCTACGCGCAAGGCGGCGTTAAATGCCGCGGCCACCAGGTCTTCGAGCATGTCTTTATCGTCGGCCAAGAGGCTGGGGTCGATCACCACGCGCTTGACCTCGTGCTTGCAGGTCATGGTGACTTTGACCAGGCCAGCGCCTGACTCCCCGCTCACCTCGATAAGACCCAATTCGTCTTGGGCTTTTTTCACGTTGTCCTGCATGGCCTGCGCCTGTTTCATCAGGCCGGCCAGTTGTCCTTTGTTGAACATGTCAATTTCCTTGTGTTGGTATGTATTTGCAGACGCGACGCCCCTGCGCGCGAGCGCTACACCGGGCGGATGCTACCGGGGACGATTTTCGCGCCAAAGTCGCGCATCCAGGTTTGCACCATGGGGTTTTCCAAAATCAACTGCTCCGCGGCGGCTTGGCGCTCGGCGCTGGCACTGGCGTTACGCCGGGCCGGACTGTCGCTGACCCGACCGACCTCCACGGCCACACCCACCGCAAAGCCCGCCTCTTTAAGGGCCAGGCTCAGGCGCTCGCGGTTGCCCGCTTGGTTCAGGGACTCGCGCTCCACCCGCAGCAACCATTGGTCCTCGTCACGCGCCACCAATTGCGACTGCAGCGCCAACTCGCGCACCAGCGCATTGATAGCCTGGGCCTGCACGAGTTTTTGTACCGTGTCGTACCAAAAATCGCCCTCTGGGCTGGCGACAAAGCCTACGGGTTTATCCGGCGCAGGGGTATCGAGGCGGCTTTCCTGGGCCACGCGTACCGGCACGCTGACCAGGCGCTGCGCTGTCGTCGGGTGGCTGGCCGGGGCCTCGTCATTGCCTTGGGCAAGGGGGGGCCGGCGGCCTTGATCAGGCTCATTCACCGGCAGGTGGTGCCCGGGTGGGATGACCGGGCTTGGCGTAATGGCCTGGGCAGGCGCTGGGGCCCGGGCAGGCGCAGGCTGAGCCCTTGGCATGGGCGCTGGCACGGCTGGCGCGCTCGGGCCGGGATCATTCAGAGTTTTTTTTTCCTGCGAAGTGGCAGGTGCTACGGTTGCAGCGCTCGAAGCGGCTGTCGGCTTGAACGCCAGCAAACGCAGCAACACCATGGTCAGCGCGGCATATTCATCGGGCGCGAGGCCCAAATCGGCCCGCCCGTGCAGGCAAATGCTGTACAAAAGCTGGGTTTCATCGGCCGGCAGCTGCTGCGCAAGGCGCGCAATATCTGCGGCCTCGGGATCGGCGGCATCTTCGGAGCTTGCGCTGGCGCCCAAGGACTGCAAAACGGCCATCCGGTGCAGCACGGTGCCCATTTCTTCGAGGGTAGAGGCTGCGCTCAGCCCATGCAGGCGCAAGGTGTCGGCGGTTTGAACCACGGTGCGGCCGTCGCCCGCCGCCAGCGCCTCCAAGAGACGAAACACATAGGAGCGGTCCACGCTGCCCAGCATTTGCCGAACCGCCGCCTCAGCCAGGGCGCCGCCGCCAAAAGCGATGGCCTGGTCCGTTAGGCTGAGGGCGTCGCGCATGGAGCCGCGCGCAGCGCGTGCCAGCAAACGCAAAGACTGTGCGTCAGCGCTCACCGACTCGTGGCCCAATACCTGCGCTAAATGGTCGCGGATGGTCTCCGGCGCCATGGGGCGCAAATTGAACTGCAGGCAGCGCGATAGCACCGTGACCGGCACTTTTTGGGGGTCGGTGGTGGCTAAGACAAACTTGAGGTAGTCGGGCGGCTCCTCGAGGGTTTTGAGCATGGCGTTAAAGGCGTGGCCCGTGAGCATGTGCACCTCGTCGACCATAAAGACCTTAAAGCGGCCCTGCACCGGTTTGTACACCGCCTGCTCCAAAAGAGCTTGCACTTCATCCACCCCCCGGTTGGACGCGGCATCCAGCTCGGTGTAATCGACAAATCTGCCCGAATCGATATCCACACAGGCTTGGCAGACGCCGCAGGGCGTTGCGGTGATACCACCGGTGCCGTCGGGGCCCTGGCAGTTCAGCGACTTGGCCAAAATGCGCGAGACCGTGGTTTTACCCACGCCGCGGGTACCGGTAAAAAGGTAGGCATGGTGCAGGCGTTGGGTGCGCAAAGCATTGCCCAGGGCTTGCACCACATGGTCTTGGCCAACCATTTCCGCGAAATTGCGCGGACGGTATTTGCGGGCCAGGACGATATAGGACATGGCGGGATTCTAAAGGGCCGCCCGCTGGGGCCGCCGCCGTGGCGGCGGGCTCGGGCGCTCAGGAGCGGGACTTGGACCGTGGTGCTGCCTCTACCGGGGGCGCCGCCCCCATCAAGTACTGTTTAAGCTGGGCGTCGGCTGGGTCGGCGCCCAGCCAAATCCGCAGCAAAGCCGCATAAAAACGAGGTTCTCGGATCAGGCTGCCGACCGGCTTGCCGTTATGGGTCATGCTGGTGCCGACATTGGGAACGTAATCGAGGTGCAAAACATCGCCAGGGAGCAGCTTCTTGCCGCCTGAAAAAAAAGCGCCCATGGCATCGCCCATTTGCGACGCGCCCTGGATGATTTTGCTCATTTCCTCGTTGGGCGGCATATTGTTCTGAATGCCTCGGACAAACAGGTTGCCCAATTCATTGCCCTCCACTTCGCGGTAAAAAATCAATTGCAGCCGCTTGGCCCGAGGGTCTGCCAGCAAGGCATCGGTGCTGCCGAACTTGCCGGCGGTATACAAACCAGCCGCATACACCTTGAAACCAAAGCGGTGTCTGATGCCGGCGCCGTGCAAGACTAATTTACTTTCATTGACCTGGGCTTCGGCGGGAAATTGCGCTCCGCTCAGGTCCAGCGTCTGCTGCGCGAGGCTGATCTGGGCGAAAAAACTCAGGAGCGATACGACAAATAAGCGGGCAAAGGTGAGATGTGTCATAGGCTTTAGCCTAGCACATTAATTGCCAATTAAATAACCAATGTCGTTTTGTTATTGGAAATCGGGTCCCCCACTTGCTGCGTCAAGCCCCGCAAACAGTATTGCTGGATCTGATGCACGCAATGCACCTGGTCGCAAGGCCGGCAAGGCACGTCCAAGCGCAGAGCCACCTGCACGCTGCGCCCGATTGGCTGCACGCGCTCAGGCCAGGCCGGGCCAAAAAACACCGTAACCGGAACGCCCAGGCTCGCCGCAATATGCGCGGGGCCGCTGTCCATGCCATAAAAGTGCTGCGCGCGGCTCAGGCAAACCACCATGTCGCGCAAACTGCCCCGCCACATCCGCAGCCGACCCTGCTGGTGCAAGGGATGCTGCGCAAGGTAGTGGCCAAGATCCGTGGCGCCAGTGGGCGGCATAAAAACCAGCAAGGGGTAGGACGAATCGGCAAAACGGCCCAGCAGCCGCTCCACCTCTTCCAAAGGAAAACGACGCATCGGCAAAGATGCATCAAAATGAAAACCGACATAGGTTTCCATGTGCGCCGCCTGCGCCTGCTCCCAGGGCAACAAACGCAGACTTGGCGCAAAGTGCGCGCCTTTTGGCATCAGCTCTAAATACTCGGCAATCCGCCGGTTGTGGTCCAGAAGGTGTGGGCGTTGCAGGTCGTCAGGCACGAGGTCGGTGAGCAACGCCTGCCCGCCGGTAAAGGCATAGCCTATGCGTCGCCCTACACGGCAAAAAAACATGAGCGCAATTTGGCGCACGTCACCCCGCACTTCGATGCCCCAGTCCCAGGGCGTTTTGCGCAGCTTCCACAACAAACGCAGACAGCGCCACAGGCCGCGCCAACTTTGCCCGTATTTGACCCACGGCGCCTCAAAGGGCTCGTACCGCGATACCCATGGGGTCCCTGCAAGCAGCTCGGCCGCCCACGGCCCAGCCACCAAACAAATATGGGCGTCGGGATAGCGCTCACGCACAGCCTGCAGGAGTGGCGTCAGCAGCACAATATCGCCAATCAGATGGAAATCAAACACCAAAATCGACCGCGGAATATCGCCAGGCTGGCGGCGCGCACCCAAAGAGCCCAAAAAACCCAGCAACACCCACAGGGGCGCCAAGTATTTGGCAAATTTAACAATTTTCGGGTTGAAGTTGCGCACAGGATGGTGGGTGGGCCAAAGGCATAAAAGAGGAGCTTTGGGCCGCAAGGCCGAGCGCCGCGCCGTTTGAGAGCCGCTGCGCAAGATCTTATCGCATGCGTCTTTGGACCTCTTTGGGGTGATTGACGCTTAGATATCAATTTTCCAAGGCCTTGCCACGCCGCAAAACGGCACCCAAGGAGGCAGGCACCCAGGTGCGCTAGGATGACTTCGCTATGAACCGCATTTTGAACGCGCTGGGTTTTCAAGCAGGCTGGTGGGCCTGCGTCGCAAGCGTACGCTTAGACCGGCAAACCGAGGCGCTGGTCTTTTGCGGCGTGCTCGTCGCGCTGCATTTGCGCCACTGCGTGGCACCGAGACAAGAGGCAAAATTGGCAGCGCTCGCCCTGGTGATCGGTATTGCGACCGATTCGGCTTTGCAGTATTTTTCGGTGATTCGTTTCCTGGGCCTGTCCATGGGCGGCCTGAGCCCTCTGTGGTTGTGGATGCTCTGGGTGATTTTTGCCATGACCATCAATAGCTCTATGGGCTTTTTGCAAGATTTGTCCTGGAAAGTCTCGGCAGCGATGGGCCTGGTATTTGGACCCATCAGCTACCTGGCCGGCGCGCAGCTCGGTGCTGCGCAGTTTGACTATTCCGCCAGCCACATCTTGGCCCTTGCAGCGGTTTGGGCGCTGGTTTTGCCGGTTTTGGTAGGGGCCGGCAAAAAATTGCAGCCGAGCGCCGCCCAAGGGACGCCAGATGCGGTTGAAATTGGTGGGCTGGCGTGAATTGAAAGATGCCTTGAAACCCGCATAAATAAAAGGTTTCAAATTTTTCAAATTGCTTTTGTTCCCCGTTTTGTTCCCCGGTATTCGGTCTGATACGCCCCACCTCCTGAGTAAGTGGTAAAGTTTAAAAAGAATTAGCGTGTTTTCATTGAGCATCTGTTTTTTCGCTCCGTGCTTCAGACATATCGGCGTGACTGATGCGCATGATGGACTGACCGCTAGTGCCAAACTCCCTCGCCAGCGCAGCGACCTTCTCGCCGCATAGCAGCCGCGCCAAAATCAGCTTGTTGACCTGTCCAATCGGGGAAGGCTTCTAAAGTGCGGCCATCGGTTTGAAAGATGGATCTGCCTGAAAACCCCAAGACGCGCCCACGCGCACCTGCGCGATGCGTATGGAAAGCCGGCTATCTACCGCCCCTGAACTCATTGAGTTTCCTTGCTCATCCCAACACCACAGCCCCCTCAGGTACCCCTACCAAAACAATGGCTGCGGTGATGTCGGTGGGCGTTACGGCCTTTGCGATAGCCATACCGTTGGTAACTGAAGCGTCAGCAGTAAGGTAATTAAGGCCCCAGTCAATGGCTACCTTGGTGGCTACAGTGATTTTGTTGTCCAGCAGATTAGCTACCCAGCCATAGGTGGCATCACCTTTGTAGGTGTGGGCCGCGTCCAAGATAGTCGAAACTAGGCTGCCGCGCGTCTCTTTGCCGCTGGTCAGCTTTTCAGTCCAGTATTGCAGGCCACCTGCATCAGCCCCATCGGCGCGTCCCAGCACGTTACGGTAGACCACGTTGATGAAATCAGTCGTGGTCATGGTAGACGAGAATCCCGTCAACGATGTGTATTGAACTCCCACTCCGTAGAAAGATTCCGCGATTTGGGTGGTGCTAACACCTGCTTTAGATTGGCCTAGCCAATAAGTCAGTCCGTCGGCATCAGGGGTGCGGTTAAAGAAGGCGACATACAGTTCCATCACCCGCTGTACGGTAGCGGTATTCATGGAGCCTGCCAACGCTTTGATGGCCGTATTGATATCAAAGTCTGTAAAACGCAGGTGCTCTATATTTTTGAGGGTATCCATACCGTCACGTGCTGTTACGCTGTCGGCGACCGTACCGTTGGCTCCTGACATCGTGACTTTGTAGGCGCTCAATTTGCCCTGAAACTGGACGGTGTCAGTTCCTGCGCCGCCGTCAATGGTGTCGTTTCCTGCGCCGCCTGATAGGGTGTCATTGGCAGCGGTACCCACGTATGACTGGCCCAGAACCGTGTTCACTAGAAAGGTGACACGATTATTTGCATCTGAGCCATCTACGTTGGCATTACCTGCTGCATCGGTAAATACACCACTTGCGACGCTGACCACCGCGCTGGTGGTGCTGTTAGCTGTTGGGGTCAGGGTGGCCGTGTAGGAGGTGCCGCTACCGGTAAAGCCAGTCAGCGTACCGCCAGAGACAGTCACATCGGAGGCTACAAAGTTAGTCGATGGCTCACTCAGGGTAAAGGTCAGGGTTGCCGTATCGCCTGCGATCAGGCTAGATTTAGTACTTGATACCGCAATGGTCGGTATCAAGGTATCTACTGAAAAAGTGACGGTGTTGTTGGCATCTGAGCCATCTGCGTTGGCGTTACCCGCTGCATCGGTAAATACACCACTTGCAACGCTGACAACGCCATTAGCATTACTGTTGGCAGTTGGGGTAAAGGTGGCGGTGTAGGAGGTGCCGCTACCGGCAAAGCCAGTCAGTGTTCCGCCAGAGACAGTCACATCGGAGGCTACAAAGTTAGTCGAAGCTTCACTCAGGGTAAAGGTCAGGGTTGCCGTATCGCCTGCGATCAGGCTAGATTTAGTACTTGATACCGCAATGGTCGGTATCAAGGTATCTACTGAAAAAGTGACGGTGTTGTTGGCATCTGACCCATCTGCGTTGGCGTTACCCGCTGCATCGGTAAATACACCACTTGCAATACCGACCACCGCGCTGGTGGTGCTGTTAGCTGTTGGGGTCAGGGTTGCTGTGTAGGTAGTGCCGCTACCGGCAAAGCCAGTCAGTGTTCCGCCAGAGACAGTCACATCGGAGGCTACAAAGTTAGTCGATGGCTCACTCAGGGTAAAGGTCAGGGTTGCCGTATCGCCTGCGATTAGGCTGGACTTGGCGCTAGATACCGCAATGGTCGGTATCAAGGTATCTACTGAAAAAGTGACAGTGTTGTTGGCATCTGAGCCATCTGCGTTGGCATTACCAGCAGCGTCTGTGAACACACCACTGGCAACGCTGACCACCGCGTTGGCGGTACTGTTTGCCGCAGGGGTGAAGGTAGCGGCGTAGGAGGTGCCGCTACCCGTGAAGTTGGACAGCGTACCGCCAGAGACGGTCACATCAGTAGCGATGAAGTTAGTAGAGGGGTCACTCAGGGTAAAGGTCAACACCGCCGTTGCCCCTATACCCAACAAAGTTCTAGTCGAGGTTAGCGCAATTACTGGCGGGGTTAGGATCAACGAACTAACGCTGACGACTTTATCTGTAAATTGTGCAAATTCGATATTTCTTAAGGTATCGGTGCCGCCGCTACCAACTTCGTCTGTAACAGTGTAAAAACCAGCGTTGGAGTCAAATCGAATCCGGTAGTCGGTAAATTTCCCGCTGAAAACCGCAACATCTGACCCATTTCCACCATCCAACGTGTCGTTACCAGAACCCCCATTTATGGTGTCATTGCCATCCCCACCTTCAATCCAATTCGCACCTAGATTACCAACTAGCAAATCATCGAAATTGCTTCCATAAGCCGTATTGATTGTCGTGCCAAACCCAATTTGAATATTATCGATAGCAGCAGTCTCACCGTCTGGCAAACAGCCTGCAGAGCTGGATTTACCTTGACCAAGGTCAACTTTCACTGAGGCGGTCATAGCCCGGAAATCAAAAATGTTGTCGCCTCCAGTATCGTTAACCAATTGCAGGAAGCAGCCTGTGTCTGGCATCAAAACCACAGTATTTTTTAATGTCGAGGCTGATGCGGCTGCGATTGCGTTAGATGCTGAGTTTGAAAATACGTACTGATCGGATTCAACTCTGAATGCTTTTGCTCCGTAGAGGTAAGTCATGGCCAGCATGTCATAGAGGCCTAAATCAATTCGCTGAAGTCCCTGCGAATTACCGATGTAGGACATGATGCTATTTATCTGGTTATCTTCAGTTTTTACCAGATAGTTCCCTGGAGTATTTGACGGGGGTTCGCCAGCGTTGTAATTGCCCGGATGTTTGATTCCTAAGCCATGCAATATTTCATGGATCATCAACTTCCAGTTGAAAGTGCCATGCGAATAGCCGGTCAAGTATTGAGTGGCATTGTTGATGAAATTGTCTCCGTTGAAGGTTCCACCATCGCCCTCGACTGGAGGGAAATACGCATAACCACCACTGGCTAATTGTGTGTTATTCGCAAATCTCATCTGACCAAATGGGGTGTTCGTGGCCGTAGTCTCAGTAATTTCAGAGAAAGTGATATTGAATTGCGATGAAATTAATGCCAATACCTCTCTTGCTGCTTTTCGTTGTTCGGAGGTAAAGGGCACAAAACCATTTGCATCAATCCCGGTAAAGTAGCCGTTGGTCTCGGCAAAGCTAAAGGTTACAGTGACAGGTGATCCAAGCGCGCCAGGAGCATTCCATCGAATTCCCGGTCCATCAAGCAGCACATCCACTCTGTAGTCGCCGCTAACGGGAACCGCGATAACCGTTGACTCTTGTGTAGATTCTGTTGCCATTAAATATTCCTTATTTATAAATTTAAATAATTAGAAACTATAAAGGCAAATATTTACATCAAAATTAAAAGAGAAATAAACCTAAAAATCGTGTGGCTTTTTGAATCTGATCATCCGCTCAAGAGCCGTTTAGCGACCGTTCGACCAAATAAAACGTCTACCCAACCACACGTTAGGTGTGCTCACGTATAACCCGTTGCCACCGCTTTCGCCTATCCCGCTCCATTGCAAGGCGGGACAGGGCTTCCCTGCCACCACCATCAAGCCAGCGATAAAAGCCCTCCAAGGCCCGTATACGACCTCCAGAGGCCATGCGCAAGCGGGTAGCTTGGGAGATGGCTCTTCGACCTTCTAGGGTCTTGGGGCCAGTGCTCATTCCACCATGGTTCTTGCACCGACCGTTGGACATAGCTTTAGCTTGGCAGGGGTTACCTGTACTTCTGGCATGGGCACCGCATTTGGTCTTCTGTCTCATGACGGGTTCTCTTGGTGCTGTACAGGTGTTAGCAGGGGCTGAAGAAGCTCACCAGTTTCAGGGGCGCACAAAGCTGGGTCAAGTTCAGTTTTACGAACACAGATGCGCTCAGGCTGAAGTGCAAAAGCAGGAGGTACGCTGTTTTGGAAATGGGGGATCCCTACACAAGATAGGGATTGATTTTTTTCACCCTTGTTTTGAATCCCTATAGGGTTTGTTTGCGCTGGTTTGTTGGCCTGCGCGTGAATCCCTAAAGGGTTTCTTTTTGGTAAATGAAACACCTCGCGTTTTGCACCTTTGCCCGGACTGGTAAAAATCTGAGCCATCGTTTTCAGATTTGCTGGGGGCTTGTTTTCCAATTCAATCCCATAGGCAGTTAAAAACGGGGCTGGATTGCGTTCAATGGCTTGCCTAAGGGGTTGCCATGCCAGACTCTGAAAAAGCCCTCTATCGCTGTTTTCTATGTGTCCCAGCAACTTTGCTAATGCCTCTCCTTTGCGCTTGCCCGTAAGCCTCTCCCCCATTTTCAAACCGTACGCAGAAGCAACCTGTTTTGAGAATGATTCATTCATGACTTTTGTGTTGGTGCGGTCAATCGGCTTACCACCCACCCAGCGGCCAGACTGTATCGGGGCAATTAAAGCATGACAGTGTGGGGTACTTTCATCAAGGTGAACATCAACACTCAGAATGTTTTCAACCCCAAACCTCGCGCTACACCACGCAAAACAATCAGCAAAATATCGCTCGATGTCTATAGTAGTATTGGCTGGCAGACTAAAAACAAGCTCGAGGGCTTGACAGTAATCACGGCGCATTTTGTCCGGGCTGATGCCGATGCTTTCCATCAATTGCGATGCCATCGCCACTACACCAGCGGAATCAATTGCCCCAACTATGGAGTAGTTCAGGCGCGTTCTCTCCGGGTCAATGCGGCCTCTTTCCTCAAGTTCATGGGCTAGTTCCCGCTTGTTGTGTTTTGCAGCAACAGCCAATGTGCAGGGTTTGCGGCCTCCGAGTTTTGATAAGCCGATGGACTTAACAGCCATCAAATAATCGGTGCTCATCAGTCTTCCAGTTCAAAGTTCTAAGCCACGCGCACAAACTGCGCACGCTCGGCCTTCATACTGGTACTCCTTTGAAAATATCTAACGCCATTCGCTTAGAGTGCAATAATTTCACCAAATCACGAATTTCGTCGTCTGATTTTCCAGCGATACGCGCAGTATTTATTGCCGTGACCTCGTAGTCTGGCCAGCCCCTTGCACGCTGTCCAATTTGCACACCTACTGGGAACAAGCCATCCCGGATTGCGTTGTAGATGCTTGCGTCTGAACTGTGACCCATTTCCGCTTTGACGGATGGGAGTCTGAGAATGGCCATGTCTGATACCTCCTGTAACGCATTAGCGTTGTTGCGATGGAGGAATTACAAACCTAAGGTCTTAGTCTCCAATACCAAGTTAGGGTTGAAATCTACTACTTAGGGTTTACAGCAAATGTGGCGATCCGCCTATTTGCCTCGGCAAACTTTTGCTCCAAAGTCGACTCACCAAGCCCCTCCACATTGGGGTAATGCGCAATTAAAGCGTCGATAATTGCAATTTGGCCTTGATATACAGAATTCTTTTTCCCCGATAGGCTTTTCCCCAGCATAAGACCAACTAAACCGCCAATCAGCGTTAGTAAATTGTTCCGCTCTCTAGTAGAAAGGCCTGAATTTTCTTTTTGATCTTTAGGGCTACGCATCAGCTTTGCTTCGATTCTCAAGACCTCTTCAAAGAGGAATACTGCATCGCTTTTCACATCTTCAAGTGACATGGGTTTTTGCAGTCGATACCACTTAGCTTCGCCAAAGCCCTCATGACTAGGAATTACTGGCTCTCGTTCTTCAGTAACCAATTCAAAATTAGCTTTTAAAAGTCCCGTCTGATGTGGCATTTGTAAGTAGCACCATCCAGTAGGACGGTCTAAAATTTCATCGCCAGTCTGGCCGTCATACACATCTCCCGTCGGCAACAGTTCTGCCTCGCCGTCATGGCACTCCCATCCCACTACTTTCCAGTCGCGGAAGGCCTTGATGGACGGCCTCAATTCAGCAGTTACAAGAAGATTTATGAGGTCATCCTCTTCGCATTTCCATCGAGCTTTTAACTGGTCGAATTTCAGGTAATCTCGATCGGGAAAATTTATGGTCACTTTGGCCTCCTTAGGCGATGGCCTTGAACGGAATGATCTCTGCGCCAGCGGCCAGCTTGTCCAAGTAATCGGCCCATTGCTGCACCATTTCAAACCGTTGTTTCAGGTATTGCGTGCGGTTGTAGCTGCGCCCGTTGGAATCTTTCACCGCATGGGCTAGGTTCGCTTCAATGGCCAGTGGGTCAAGGTTCAATTCATCAACAATCATCGTGCGTGCGCTTGCCCTGAAACCGTGCCACGATTGTTCTTTGCCAAAGCCCAGCGCATACAAGGCACTGCGCACACTGTTATCCGATATGGGCCTGTCATGGCTTCGCTCACCGTGGAAAACATAAACGCCGTGTCCGGTCAGGGGTTGGACACTGCGCAGCAAGGCCACGGCCTGCACGGGTAGCGGTACGGTGTGGGCTTCGCCGTTTTCCTTTTCCTCTTTTCTGCGCTTCATTTTCATGCTGGGAATAGTCCACAGCGCCGCGTCCAAATCCAATTCTGCCCATTCCATCATGCGAAGATTGCCGGGCCTTTGGTACAGCAGCGGTGCCAACTGCAACGCCGTGCGGACAATTGGCCCGCCCTTGTAGGTGCGTATGGCCCGCATCAAGTCGCCAAACCGTTTCGGCTCCACTACGGCCGCAAAGCTCTTGCCCCTGTACGGTGTCAGCCGCGCCTTCAATCCTTCAGTGATATTGCGTTGCTCCACGCCCGCCGTGGGTAGCCAGTATTCCCAAACCTGCCGCGCCAGCATCAAGGCCCGGTCTGCGGTTTCAAATGCGCCGCGTTCCTCTACCTTGTGCAGCGCCGCTAAAAGCTCCATTGCGTGAATCTGCGCAATGGGTCGTTCTCCGATCCACGGGAATAAATCGCGCTCCAACTGCCGCCGCATTCTTTCGGCATGGCTGTCGCTCCATTGGGGGGCTTGCTTACCGTACCACTCCAACGCGACCGCCTTGAACGTGTCCCCAGTGTTGCGGCTCGTTTTCAGTTTTTCCAGCTTGCGGGCTTGCACTGGGTCGGTGCCTTCGGACTTTTGGAGTCTGGCCGCGTCACGGGCTTTTCTCGCCGCAGTCAGGGAAACGTCCGGGTAGCTGCCAAAGGCCATGCGACCCTCTTTGCCGTCAAAGTAGGTTTTCCAGAACCAACGCTTTGAACCCGCCGGGCTTACTTCTAGATACAGCCCTCTGGCATCGTTGAATCGCGCTCGTTTCTTGTCCGGGGAACAAATAGCGTTTCGACATTGAGCATCGGTCAACATAGTGGTTTCTCCAGCCAAGACGGGGAACAAATGTGAAAAACTGTTGCTTACCCCGGCTTGTTCCCCGATATGTTCCCCGATATTGATTTGGCTGTCAATAGCCTCTGTTAGCCCTTGGTGCTGCTTAAGCCTATGATTTACCTATGAAAAAGGCCGCCAAGTGGTGATCCTTAGCGGCCTTTAAACAGGGGTTTGGTGGTGGGGTGCTACCAGAGGGCAAACGAACTGGGAATAGCAATCCCCGGTCCTGACTAGGCACAGCTAGCTAGTGCGAAATCGCTCGTCGTTTTCCAGTGACAACCTGCAAATTCAAGCCCCAATTTTGTTGGTTTGCGGACGGCGGTTCAAATCCGTAAAACACTATTGAAACAACGACCACAGACTTCAATTTTCCATTCAGCCCTGCTTGCCGGGCAGACCCCCCGCCTTGTTGACAACACCCGGCCCTTTTGATATCTTTAAGATATCTAACTTTAAAGGAGCCAGAAATGAAAGCTGCAGCAGCCCAGATCGCTTTCCGTTATCGCCCGCAAGACAGCGCAACTGGCGTGACCCGCACAACGACCAAACGTCTGGCTGATGTATTGGGTGTTGACGAGACGCAAGTGATTCACCTAGCGCTGCATGAGCTGGCCACCAAGTTCCTGCCTCAATACGAGGCAGATGAGGGAGCTTTGACCAAAGCCCAACTCAATCAAGTTAAAAAATCAGCCCCAAAGGCCAAAGGCGGCACTGTCCGCAGCAGTCTGTTTGAATTGGAAAACGCCTGATGCGCTGGTGGCCGGAACCCACGGCTGGCGAAATCGTCTGGTGCCATTTCCCTG
>CANGNS010000030.1 GCA_947455465.1 Comamonadaceae bacterium
ATGCGTTCGCTATAGCCCCAGGTGCGGGCCAGCGCCATCTCGCGGCGCCAGCGCAGCGCCAGGTCGGGGCGCTGCCACTGCGCCAAGGCGCACCAGAGCAAAAAAGGCGTCTCTTTGCACACCAGCACCAGCACCAAGCCCAGGCCCCAGGGGTCTTGGGTACTTTGCCAGTCGGGCGGCACATCCAGCGGCAAGGGCAGCAGCGCTTGCAGCGGGGCCAAGAGCGAAAAAAGCACGCGCACCAGCACCCCGGAGGGGCTGAGCAGTAGCAACACCCCCAGGGCAAAAGCCATGTGCGGTAAGGCCAAAAAAGCAGGGAGCAGACGCGGCCAAGCCCGTGCCGGCATGCCCATCGGCATCGCGGACAACAAGGCGGCGCAGGCCGCCAATGCCACACCCGTGGCCACCGCGCCGCTGGCCAGCGCCAGGCCCAAGGCGCGCAGCCAGGGCCCGTGCGCGGGCAAGGCAGGCCAGGCCAGGTAGACGCAGACCAACGCCGATAGCAGGACGGCCGCGCTGGCGTAGAGGCCGGTGCGGGTCTTGCGTGCGGTAGCGTGATGGAGAGAAGTCATGGTGGGGTGCAACGTGGCCTGGATTGTCCGGGCATTCGCCCATCGGATGTCATGCGGCGGTTACCATAGCCGCCATGTTCAGTTACCGACACGCTTTTCACGCGGGCAACCACGCCGACGTGCTCAAACACATGGTTTTGCTCGCGGTGCTCAAGCACATGGCGCTCAAGGAAACCGCATTTACCGTTTTGGATACCCATGCCGGGGCCGGTCTGTACCGGCTCGATGGCGATTACGCCCAAACCAGCGCCGAGGCCAGTCAGGGCTTTTTAAAGCTGGTGGCCAGCGCACCGGCCCAGCCCTGGGCGCCTTTGGTGCAGGACTACATCGACATGGTGGCCAGTTTCAATGCGCCGGGGCAGTGGAAGGTGTATCCGGGCTCGCCCTTTATCGCCCAGCCGCATTTGCGCGGGCGCGACAAGCTCAAGCTCTTTGAGCTGCACCCCACCGACTCCAAGACGCTGACGGCCAATGTGGCCCAGCTCGAGGCGGGCCGCCAGATCGCCATCGCGCGTGAGGACGGCTTTGAGACGGTGAAAAAGTTTTTGCCCCCGCCCTCGCGGCGCGCGCTGCTGGTGTGCGACCCGAGCTACGAAATCAAGCACGACTATGGCCGCGTCGTCAGCATGATGATGGACGCCATGGCGCGCTTTGCCACCGGCAATTACCTGGTGTGGTACCCCATCATCCCGCGCCCGGAGGCGCATGATTTGCCGCGCAAACTGCGCACCCTGGCCAATAAAGCGGGTAAAAGCTGGCTGGACATCACGCTGACGGTCAAGTCCAGCAAGCTCACGCAGGACGCGGCGGGCGACACCGTGCGCCCGGGCCTGCCCGCCAGCGGCGTGTTTCTGATCAACCCGCCCTTTACGCTCAAGGCCCAACTGGCGCTGGCGCTGCCGCAACTGGTGACGGCCTTGCAACAAGACCGGCACGCCAGCTTTACGCTCGATGCAGGCGGTTAAAACACCGCTTTTACGCTAGGGTATTGGCGGCCGCCCGCTGCTGCGCTGGGCGCAGGCCCAGCGCATCGCAAATAGCCAGCGTAGGTGCACTTTGGTTAAGCGTGTAAAAGTGCAGCCCCGGCGCACCACCGGCGAGCAAGCGCTCGCACAGGCGGGTCACCACCTCCAGCCCAAAAGCCTGCACCGAGGCCAGGTCCTGGCCAAAGCTCTCTAAACGCTGGCGAATCCAGCGCGGAATTTCCGCGCCGCAGGCCTCGGAAAAACGCAGCAACTGGCCCGTGTTGGCAATGGGCAAGATGCCCGGTACCACCGCAATATCTAAGCCCAGCGCCGCCGTCTCTTCAACAAAGCGGAAGTAGGCGTCTGCGTTGTAGAAATATTGGGTGATGGCCGAATCGGCCCCGGCGCGCACCTTGGCGGCAAAGGCCTGCATATCGTCTTGCGGCGAGGCCGCCTGCGGATGGGTTTCGGGGTAGCAAGCGACTTCGATGTGAAAGTCCCGCCCGGTCTCGGCGCGCACAAAAGCCACCAAGTCGCTGGCGTAGGCGAAATCGCCCGTCGCCTGCGCGGCCGCATAGCCCGGCGGCAAATCGCCGCGCAGGGCCAGGATGCGGCGCACGCCCAGCCCATGCAAGGTGCGCAAGTGTTCGCGCACCGAGTCGCGGGTGGCGTTGACGCAGGTAAAGTGCGCCGCCGCCTCGCCCTCTTGGACCAGCTCGGCCACGGTGCGCAAGCTGCCCTCTTGGGTGGAGCCGCCCGCGCCATAGGTGACAGAGCAAAAACGTGCGTTCAGAACCGCAAGTTGCGCACGCACCTCGCGCAGTTTGTCGGCGCCCTGCGCCGACTTGGGGGGGAAGAATTCCAGGCTGACTGGAACCCGGGGGGTAGAAAACATGGCGTTCTCATTCGGAAAGTATGTCCTGGCCCGGATGACGGGCGCAAATAAAGAACTCGTGGTTGCCATCGCCCCCTGCAATGGGCGAATCAAACCACGCGGTGACCACCAGGCCTAAAGCAGCACAGGCTTCACGCAAGCGCTGCTCCACAAAGAGATACAAAGATGCGTCTTTGACGATGCCGCCTTTGCCCACTTGGCCGGGCTGCAATTCAAACTGCGGCTTGACCAGGGTGAGCAAGGTGCCGCCCGGCTTGAGCAGGGCAAGCACCGCAGGCAAGACCAGGGTTTGCGAGATAAACGACAAGTCGGCCACGATCAGGTCAAAAGCGGGCGCGAAATCGTGCGCCGCCTCATCCCCGTGGTCCGGGTCTGCATCGGTATCGAACACCCCTTGCTCGCCGATGCTGTCCTCGTAGGCTTGCAGCACATCGTCGGCGGTCAAAGCACGCGCATTGACTTTTTCTACGCACAGCACGCGCGGGTCGGTGCGCAATTGCGGATGCAATTGCGCGCTGCCCACGTCGACACCCACCACACTGGCGGCACCGTGCTGCAGCAAGCAGTCGGTAAAGCCACCAGTCGATTGGCCGACGTCCAGGCAAGCCAGGCCCTTCACATCCAGTCGCACATGCGCCAAGGCCGCCTCCAGTTTGAGGCCGCCGCGCGACACGTAGCGTGCTTCAGCGGTATTGAGCAGCTGCAGCGGCGCGTCCGGGGGGACTTCGTCGCCATTTTTGAGGACCCGTTTCCACGTATCCCCTTGCTGCCACAACACCCCATCGGCAATCAGGCGCTGCGCCTGCGAACGGGTGCTGGCATGCTGGCGGTGCACCAGCAATTGGTCAATGCGCATTCAGTGGCGCATCAATACCGGTAGGTCGCAGCTTTGTACGGGCCCGCCTGGCTCACGCCAATGTAGTCGGCCTGCTCTTTGGTCAGCTCGGTGAGCATGGCGCCAACTTTCTTGAGGTGCAAGCGGGCCACTTTTTCGTCCAGGTGCTTGGGCAGCACATAGACCTTGCCGTTTTTGTATTCCTTGGGCTTGGTGAACAGCTCGATCTGGGCGATCGTCTGGTTGGCAAAGCTCGAAGACATCACAAAGCTGGGGTGGCCGGTGCCGCAACCCAGGTTCACCAAGCGGCCCTTGGCCAGCAAGATGATGCGCTTGGAAGGCGTTTTGCCCTTGGCCGGGAAAATCACATGGTCCACCTGGGGCTTGATCTCTTCCCACTTGCATTTGGACAGGGAGGCGACATCGATCTCGTTGTCAAAGTGGCCGATGTTGCAGACGATGGCCTGGTCTTTCATGGCCGCCATGTGCTTGTAGGTGATGACGTTTTTGTTGCCGGTGGCGGAGACAAAAATGTCGGCCTTGTCAGCAGCGTATTCCATGGTCACCACTTTGTAGCCTTCCATAGCGGCTTGCAGGGCGTTGATCGGGTCGATCTCGGTCACCCAGACTTGGGCCGACAGGGCGCGCAGCGCCTGGGCCGAGCCCTTGCCCACATCGCCGTAACCGGCGACCAAAGCCACTTTGCCAGCGATCATCACGTCGGTCGCGCGCTTGATAGCGTCGACCAAGGATTCGCGGCAGCCGTACAGGTTGTCAAACTTGCTCTTGGTCACCGAGTCGTTGACGTTGATGGCACGGAAAGCCAGCTCGCCACGGGCAGCCATTTCGTTCAGGCGCAGCACGCCAGTAGTGGTCTCTTCGGTCACGCCGATGATGTTTTTAAGGCGGCGGCTGTACCAGGTGGGGTCTACCTTGAGCTTGGCTTTAATGGAGTTAAAGAGGCAGACCTCTTCTTCGCTGCCAGGCTTGGACAGTACTTTGATGTTTTTCTCGGCCTTGGCGCCCAGGTGCATCAGGAGCGTGGCGTCGCCGCCGTCGTCCAAAATCATGTTGGGGCCTTCGGCAGGCGTGCCTTTTTTGCCGTCGAATTCAAAAATGCGGTGCGTGTAGTCCCAATAATCGGCCAGCGACTCACCTTTGTAGGCAAATACCGGGGTGCCGGCGGCCACCAAGGCGGCGGCGGCGTGGTCTTGGGTGGAGAAGATGTTGCACGAGGCCCAGCGCACTTGCGCGCCCAGGGCTTGCAGGGTTTCGACCAGCACACCGGTCTGGATCGTCATATGCAGCGATCCGGTGATGCGCGCGCCTTTGAGGGGCTTGGACTTGGCGAATTCTTCGCGGATGGCCATCAGACCGGGCATTTCGGTCTGGGCGATGTCAAGTTCTTTGCGGCCCCAGGGCGCAAGGCTCAGGTCGGCAATTTCATAGTCCTGGTTTTTGATAGGTTTCAATACAGCGTTCATGACAAAGGCTCCAAAAAGGTCATTTTGAAAACCACTGTGCAAGCTGGGGAAAGACAACTCACCCCGCCATCATCAGTGGGTGAGCGCAGTTGAAACATGCAGGAGTCAGGGCCCCTGTACCCCGAGCCTCATTCACTTTGCGTGAACTGCATCGCTCCTCGGGGTGCGCGGATTCTAGCAAAGACGCGGGCGCACGCTGCGGCGCCGCAATCCTTACTACTAGAATGAACTTTCACATTTCTTTCATGGGGTGTCCGCTATGCAAAAGTCTTTACCGTCTGTTTCCTTGCTGTCTTTGTTCCTGGCGCTGGCCTGTGTTGCCCACAACCTTGCCGCCGCCAGCGTACCTGCCGGGGTGAGCTTGGCCGCCAAACAGGAATGGGTGCGCAGCAACGGCTCAGAGCCTGAAACCCTGGACCCGGCCTTGGCCGAGTCGGTGCCCGCCAACCAAATTGCGCGCGATCTTTTCGAAGGCCTGATGGCCACCGACACCAGCGGCAAAACGGTGCCCGGCGTGGCCGAGTCTTGGAAGCAAGTCAATCCCACCACCTGGGTGTTCACAATGCGCAAGGGCGCGCAGTTCTCCAATGGCGACCCGATCAGCGCCGAGGACTTTGTCTACGGCTGGCGCCGCTACCTGGACCCCAAAACCGCTTCGCAGTATGCGACCACACTGGCGCCCTTTATCCTCAATGGCATGGATGTGGCCGAAGGTAAAAAGCCGGTCACCGAGTTGGGCGTCAAAGCCCTGGCCAAAGACCAGCTGGAAGTGAAAACGCCCTTCCCCGTGGCCTTTTTGCTCGATTTGCTGGCCAACACCCAGTTTGCGCCGGTTCACAAAGCCACCGTCGACAAGTTTGGCAAAGACTGGACCAAACCGGGCAATCTGGTCGGCAACGGGGCCTTTGTGCTCAAAGAATGGCGCGTCAACAGCGCGGTGGTTTTGGAGAAAAACCCGCGTTACTGGGACGCCAAGTCGGTGGTGCTCACCAAAGTGAGCTTTTTGCCCATCGAAGACAGCAACGCTGACGTGAAGATGTACCAGTCCGGCGAGACCGACATGGTGTACCAGCTGCCCCCCGGCTCTTACGAGCAAATGAAAAAGACCTACCCGGCGGAAGTGAAAAACGGTCCCATGCTGGGTCTGCGCTTTTACGCACTGAACAACAAAGACCCCGTGATGAAAGACTTGCGCGTGCGCAAAGCCCTCTCCATGGTGATTGACCGTGACGTGCTGGCCAGCAAAGTGACCGCGGACGGCCAGATTCCCGCCTACGGCGTGATTGTCAAAGGCATCGCCGGCGCGGACGTCACCAGCTACGACTGGGCCAAGTGGCCCATGGACAAGCGCGTGGCCGAGGCCAAAAAGCTGCTGGCCGAGGCCGGCGTCAAGCCCGGCACCAAAATCAGCTTCACCTACAACACCGACCAGTACCACAAGAAGATGGCTATCTTTTCGGCCTCGGAGTGGAAAACCAAGCTGGGCCTGGAAACCGAGATGGACAACCTGGAGTTCAAGGTACTCATCAAAAAGCGGCATGACGGCGAGTTCCAGATCGCCCGGCATGGCTGGATCGCCGATTACAACGACGCCACCACCTTCTTGACCCTGGTGCAGTGCGACTCGGACGCCAATGACAACAAAAACTGCAACCGCAAGGCCGAGGAGCTGATCACCCAGGGCAACCAGACCCTGGACCCGGTCAAGCGCAAAGCCCTGCTGACCGAGGCGGCCCGCCTGGTGATGGAAGACTACCCCATGATTCCCTTGCTGCAGTACACCTTGCCGCGTTTGCTCAAGTCCTACGTGGGCGGCTATTTTGAGTCCAACCCCATGGACCATTTCCGCAGCAAAGACTTCTACATCATCAAACACTAAGCCGCCGGCTAATCTAACCCTCCCGTATGTGGAAATACACGCTCAGGCGCGTGCTCGCCACCGTGCCGGCTTTGCTGGCGGTGATCACCATCTGCTATTTGATGCTGCACGCCACGCCAGGCGGGCCGTTTGATACCGAGCGCAAGGTATCGGCGGCGGTGCTGGCCAATTTGGAGGCCAAGTACCACCTGGGCCTGCCGCTGTGGCAGCAGTACCTGTATTACCTGGACAGCCTGCTGCACGGTGACCTGGGCGCCTCTTTTCGCTATGCCGACTGGAGCGTGAACGATCTGGTGGCCAAGGCCTTGCCGGTGTCCTTGACCATTGGCGGCCTGTCGATGGTGATTGCCGTGGTACTGGGCGTCGCGCTGGGCATTTGGGCTGCGCTGCGCCAAAACAGCGCCGCCGACTATCTGTTGATGCTGGTGGGCAGTGTGGGCAGTGCCGTGCCGTCCTTTGTCCTGGGGCCGGTGCTGGTGATGGTGTTCGCCATCTGGCTGCCCTGGTTGCCCTCGGGTGGATGGAGCGACCATGAGCTGCGCTTTTGGGTGCTGCCCATTGCGTTACTCAGCCTGATTAACCTCGCTACGGTGGGGCGCGTGATGCGCGGCAGCCTGATCGAGGTGATGAGCTCCAACTTCATACGTACCGCCCGCGCCAAAGGCCTGCCTATGCGTATCGTGGTGCTGCGCCACGCGCTGCGCCCGGCGCTGCTGCCGGTGGTCTCGGTGCTGGGGCCGCTGGCGATTTCCTCCATCACGGCGGCGGTGGTCACAGAGACCTTGTTTTCCATTCCCGGACTGGGCAAGCTCATCGTCAATGGCGCCTCCAACCGCGATTACACCCTGGTGCTGGGCCTGGTGATTTTGGTCACCGTGGTGGCGGTGCTGCTCAATTTGCTGGTCGATTTGGCCTATGCCTACCTTGATCCCAAAATCCGCTACTGAAGCAGCCGAGCCGGCCCAGCGCAGCCCCTGGCTGGATGCACGCATCCGCTTTGTGCGCAACCGCGCGGCCGTGGCCAGCCTGCTGGTTTTGATGCTGATCGTGCTCGCCTGTGTGCTCGGGCCTTTGCTGCTGCCCTACTCCTACGAGGACACCGACTGGAACCAGATGGGTATCGCCCCCACCTTGGCCGGCTGGCACCTGTTTGGCACCGACGAGCTGGGCCGCGATTTGCTGGTGCGCACGCTGGTGGGCGGGCGCATATCGCTCACCGTGGGGCTGTTGGCCACGCTGGTGTCGGTGTCCCTGGGCGTGGCCTGGGGCGCGGTGGCCGGTTTTATGGGCGGTCGGGTCGATGCGCTGATGATGCGCATCGTGGATATTTTGTACGCCATCCCCTACCTGCTGATCGCCATCATGATGGTGACGATTTTGGGCCGTGACTTTTACCTGGTGGTGCTCACGATTTCAGCCTTTACCTGGATGGACATGGCCCGCGTGGTGCGCGGACAAACGCTGTCGATCCGATCCAAAGAATATGTGGAGGCGGCCCGGGCCATCGGCGTGCCCACTTGGCGTATTATTTTTTCGCATGTAGTGCCCAACTTGCTGGGCATTGTGGTGATTTACACCTCGATCACCGTGCCCGGCGTGATCCTGACCGAGTCGGTGCTGTCCTTTTTGGGCCTGGGCGTGCAAGAGCCCATGACCAGCTGGGGCGTGCTCATCCATGACGGCGCCAACGTCATGGCCAGCAGCCCCTGGATGATCTGGTTCCCCGGTGCGGCGCTGACCATCACCTTGTACTGCGCCAACTTTATCGGCGACGGCATGCGCGACGCACTCGACCCCAAAGACCGATGAACACCCCCACTAGCAACGCCCCCGTGCTGCAAGTTAAAGACCTGCAGGTGCAGTTTGCGACCAACGACGGCCCGGTCTTTGCCGTCAATGGCGTGAGCTTTGACCTGGCGCGCGGCCAAACCCTGGGCATCGTGGGCGAGTCCGGCTCGGGCAAATCGCAAACCGCGCTGGCCATGATGGGCCTTTTGGCGCGCCAGGGTCAGGCCAGCGGCCAGGTGCTCTACCAGGGGAAGAACCTCTTGACGATGGCGCCCGAGCAGCTCAACGCTTTGCGCGGTGCACGCATCGCCATGGTCTTTCAGGACCCGATGACGGCGCTCAACCCCTACCTGACGGTGGAGCGGCAAATGACCGAGGTGTTGCAGTGGCACAAAGGCCTGGACCGCAAAACGGCACGCCAGCGCGCTCTCGCCATGCTCGACGCGGTCAAGATTCCGGACGCGGCCGGGCGCATCGGGCGCTATCCGCATGAGTTTTCTGGCGGCATGCGCCAGCGGGTGATGCTGGCCATGTCTTTGCTCTGCGAGCCCGAAATTTTGCTGGCCGACGAACCCACCACCGCGCTGGACGTGACGGTGCAAGCGCAAATCCTGGCCCTGCTGCGCGAGCTGCAGCGCGACTTGGGCACCGCCATCGTGCTGATCACGCACGACCTGGGTGTGGTGGCCGGCGTGTGCGACCAGGTGCTGGTGATGTACGGCGGGCGGGTGATGGAGCAAGGCAGCGTAGAGCACATTTTTGCCCGCGCCGCCCACCCCTATACCCGCGGCCTTTTGCAAGCCATCCCGCGCATGGACGGCCAAGCCAGCAGCCTGCGGGCCATTCCCGGCACGCCGCCCTTGATGGCGCAGCTGCCAAGCGGCTGCCCGTTTGCGCCCCGTTGTGGGCTGGCCGATGCGCAGTGCAGCCAGGAGGTGCCGCTGTTACAGGTGATAGACGCATCGGCTGCGGCCAACGCGCCCTTTGTGGCCCGGCGTGCCTGCCACCGCAGCGAAGCGCAGGTGCTGCACCATGAAGCACGGGAGGCCAGCCATGGCTGACACCACCCCGCTGCTGTCGGTGCGCGATTTGCAAGTGCACTTTCCGGTGCGCGAGGCCTCGGCCTGGCCCTGGGAGGGCGCACGGCCACTCAAAGCCGTGGACGCTGTCTCTTTTGATTTGTACGCCGGCCAAACGCTGGGCGTGGTGGGCGAGTCGGGCTGCGGCAAATCGACGCTGGCGCGCGCGCTGCTCCATTTGCACCCCGCCACTGGCGGCAGCATTGTCTGGCGCGGCCAGGAGATGCGCCAGGCCACGCCGGCGCAATGGTTGGCGGTGCGCAAAGACATCCAAATGGTCTTTCAGGACCCGCTGGCCAGCCTGAACCCGCGCATGACGGTGGCGCAAATCATCGGCGAGCCGCTGCGCATCCACCACCCCGAACTGGACGCCCCCGCCGTGCTGGCGCGGGTGCGCAGCATGATGGACCGGGTGGGCCTGACGGCGCAGCAAATCAACCGCTACCCGCACGAGTTCTCGGGCGGTCAGTGCCAGCGCATTGGCATTGCCCGGGCCCTGATTCTCTCGCCCAAGCTGGTGGTCTGCGACGAGCCGGTGTCGGCGCTGGACGTATCCATCCAGGCGCAAATCGTCAATTTGCTGCAGGACTTGCAGCGCGAATTAGGTTTGGCGCTGATATTTATAGCCCACGACCTGGCCGTGGTGCGCCACATCAGCCAGCGCGTGATGGTGATGTACCTGGGCCGCAGCGTCGAGATCGCCGAGCGCAAAGCGCTCTACCAGCACCCGCGCCACCCCTACACGCAGGCCTTGCTCTCGGCCATTCCCTTGCTGGACCCGGTGGCCGAACGCAACAAAGTGGCCCAGCTTCTGCCCGGCGACCTGCCCTCGCCGTTAAACCCGCCCTCGGGCTGCGTGTTTCGCACCCGCTGCCCGCAGGCCCAGGAGGCTTGCAGCGCCACGGTGCCCACGCTGCAAACCGATGCCCAGGGCCACGCAGTAGCCTGCTTGCGCGCCTGATCCCAGCCGCGCCCGAGGGCGCGCCCAGCCTCCCCCAAAATGGCGACTGGCCGCTAATTAAAGCTATTTATGCTTTATTTTGACCCCATTTAAATTTAATACGAAATTTGAATTGGGTATTAATATCGCTCCATGTTCAACCGCCTCGTATTTTTGCTGGTCAAGCGCAGCATGCCCGTGCGCAGGCGCAGCCCTTACAACATCTATCTGGTGTTTTTTTCCATGGCGGGCGTGGCGTTTTTATTGGCGCTAGCGCCCATTTTTTTTCTCCTGGGGCAAGGTATTTTGGGCAAAACAGCGCTGGCGCTGGCCTTGGCGATGGTGGCAAACCTGGGGCTGTGGCGGATGGGCATGTCCGGCTTTTGGGGCCAATCCATATTTGAAGCCCTGATGATTGCCGCCCTGCTGTTTTGCGCCTGGTGGACAGGCGGGGTGACGTCGCCGGTGCTGGTGTTTATGTCCATCGTGCCTTTGCTGCCCGTCTACACCACGCGCAACCGCACCTGGGTATTTTTTTGGCTTTTTATCGCCTTTATCTCGGTCGCTGGCCTGCTGCTGTTGCAACTAAATGGTATTGCGCCGACCTCGCCGCTGCACAAACCCGAAGACCTGATGGTCTCGGCCGCGATGTACTGCATTTTGTGCCTCACCCAGTGGGCTTTTATTTCTACCGTGGACCAAACCAACCGGGCGACGGTCAGGCAAATCCAAGGCACCAACCAGCGTTTGCAGCGCCTGTCTACCGACCTGAAGGAGGCCAACGCCCACAAAGACCGGTTTCTGGCCACCGTCAGCCATGAAATGCGCACGCCCCTCAATGCCGTGATTGGCTACCTGGGCCTGGCAGGCAACGGGCCCGCACTGGAAGCAGAAACGCGCGAATACATTCACAACGCGCAAAATTCGGCCTCGCATTTGGTCACGGTGATCAACGACTTGCTGGACTATTCACAGATCCAAAACGGCACCATCGCCATCAATCCCCAGGCCTTTTGTCTGCACACCATGCTGCAAAACGCCCACGCCATGCTGCGCCACCGCGCCCAGGAGCAAGGCCTGGAGTACGCGCTGTACATGGCCCAGGATGTGCCGCAGTGGGTCAGCGCCGACCAGCACCGTCTGCGGCAAATACTGATCAATCTGCTGGCCAACGCCCTCAAATTCACGCGCCAAGGCGCCGTCACCACCCGGGTGCACTTCAGCCCGCTGCCGGGGCGGCCCGATCAGGGCGAGTTGCACATCAATGTGCATGACACCGGCCCGGGCATTGCCCTTGATGCCCAAGCCCGCATCTTCGAGCCTTTTGTGCAACTGGAGCGAGACAGCTTCGATGCCCCCAGCAATGACGCGCTGCGCGGCAACGGACTGGGCCTGAGCATCAGCCACAGCCTGGCCAAAAGCCATGGCGGCAGCCTGCAATTGCGCAGTCTGCCGGGCCACGGCGCCACCTTTACTTTGCGCATCCCCCTGCAAGTGCTGCCCGAACCACCGGCGCTAGCCCCCGTGCACGAGCAAACCGATGCCCGCAGTTATGCGCTGCTCATCGTTGATGACCACGAAGTCAACCGTCTGGTCGCAGCCGCCACCTTGCGCCGCGCCATGCCCAATGTGCAGATCGACCATGCCGCCAACGGCCTGGAGGGCCTGCAGTGCCTTGCCGCCAAAACCTATGACCTGGTGCTGCTCGATCTGCTGATGCCCGAGATGGACGGCATCGAGATGATGCGCCGCGTGCGCCAGTTCTCGCCACCACCCATGCGCGATGTGCCCGTCATCGCCTTGACCGCCAACGTGGCTGAAGACGCACTTAAGGCGTGCAAAGAAGTCGGCGTCAACGAAGTCATGGCCAAGCCTTTTGACCGGCACACGCTGATCAACCGGGTCTTGTTTTACTGCGTGCAGGGGCGCATCCGGGGCGCTGGGCAGGTCCACTAAAGGGGCGCGCGACGCTGCCTGGGCGCCGCGGCCACGCGGGGTCTTTAAAATCAACGGTTTCGCCCACCCGCCCCCATCCATGACTTTTCTTGCCGAGACGCGCCGCCGTCGCACATTTGCCATCATTTCCCATCCTGACGCTGGTAAGACCACCCTCACCGAAAAGCTCCTGCTTTTCTCGGGCGCGATTCAAATTGCCGGCTCGGTCAAGGCGCGCAAGGCTTCGCGCCACGCCACCTCAGACTGGATGGAGATCGAAAAGCAGCGCGGTATCTCGGTGGCGTCCTCGGTGATGCAAATGGTGTACCGCGACCATGTGATTAATCTTTTAGACACACCCGGACACAAAGACTTTTCGGAAGACACCTACCGCGTGCTCACCGCCGTAGATGCAGCGCTGATGGTGATTGACGCCGCCAATGGTGTGGAAGCGCAAACCCGCCGCTTGATCGAAGTCTGCCGCCAGCGCGATACGCCCATCATTACCTTCGTCAACAAAATGGACCGCGAAGTGCGCGAGCCTTTGGACATTCTGGACGAAATCGAGCGCGAGCTGGGCATGCCTTGCGTGCCCATGACCTGGCCGGTAGGCCAGGGCAAATTGTTTGGCGGCATCATCAATTTGCGCACCGACGCCATGACGGTGTTTGAAAGCGGCAGCGAACGTCTGCCGCAAGACTTTGACGCCATCCCCTTGAGCGCGCCCGAGGCCTTGCAAGCGCGCTTTGGCCACGAATGGACCAGCGCCGTCGAGAGCATGGAGCTAGCCACCGGAGCATCCCCCGCCTGGGACCATGCGGCCTTTTTAGCGGGCAAGCAAACCCCGGTGTTTTTTGGCTCGGGCGTGAACAACTTTGGTGTGATGGAAGTGCTGGACGCTTTGGTGGATTTGGCACCCTCGCCGCAAAGCCGCACCAGCACCGTGCAGGTCAACCGCCAGCCAGTGGTGCAGGAAGTGCAGCCCGAAGACAAGACCTTTAGCGGCGTTGTCTTCAAGGTGCAGGCCAATATGGACGCCAACCACCGCGACCGTATCGCCTTTGTGCGCATGGCCTCGGGCAAGTACACGCCGGGCATGAAGCTCAAGGTCATGCGCACCGCCAAAGAGTTGCGCCCCACCAGCGTGGTCACCTTCATGAGCCAGCGCCGCGAGGCGGTGGAAGAAGCCTATGCCGGTGACATCGTCGGCTTTACCACCCACGGCGGCGTGCAGTTGGGCGACACGATTACCGACGGCACGATCAACCTGCAATACACCGGCCTGCCGTTTTTTGCGCCCGAGATGTTTATGACGGTGGTGCTCAAAAACCCGCTGCGCACCAAGCAATTGCAGCAAGGACTGGCGCAGCTAGGCGAGGAAGGCGCGATCCAAGTTTTCAAGCCCGAGATGGGCGGCAATATGCTTTTGGGCGCGGTCGGGCAATTGCAGTTTGAAGTGGTGCAACACCGCCTCAAGGGCGAGTACGACGCCGACATCCGCCTAGAGGGCAGCCAGTACACCGGCGCGCGCTGGATCAGCGCCGACAGCCCGGCCGAGTTGCGCGAGTTTGTGAATGCCTACCCCCAGCGCATGGCCAAGGACGCAGCCGACACCCTGGCCTTTTTATGCACCAGCCCCTATGACGTGCGCCTGGCGCAAGAGCGCTTTCCGAAAATCCATTTCCACCCCCTGCGCGAACATGCCGGCCTGAGCCTGGGCAGCGCGGGCTAAGCGAAGGCGCGCAGAACATGGGCCACGTTGTGGCCTACAGCCTCCACCGCGTAGCCGCCTTCAAATACCAGCACGGTGGGCAGGCCGATCGCGTTCAGACGCTCGCCCAGGCGCAGGTAGTCATCGCTTTGCAGGCTGAAGCCGGAAATCGGGTCACCCGCAAAGGTGTCTACGCCCAGCGACACCACCACCGCCTGCGCGCCGAAGTCGGCAACCGCCTTCAAAGCCACTTCCAGTGCCTCAGACCAGCGCGCATAGTCGCTGCCGCGTGGCAATGGCAAATTGAGGTTGCAGCCAGCGCCCGCGCCCTGGCCGCGCTCGTCGGCGTGGCCCAGATAAAACGGGTATTCGGTGCGCGGATCGCCATGGATGCTCGCGAAAAACACGTCCGCACGGTCATAAAAAATGGCTTGCGTGCCGTTGCCGTGATGGTAGTCCACGTCCACGATCGCCACGCGCTCCCAACCCTTGTCGCGCAGGAATTGCGCGGCCAGCGCGGCATTATTTAAAAAACAGTAGCCGCCGAAAAAGTCTGCGCCCGCATGGTGGCCCGGCGGACGGCTCAGTGCAAACGCTGCCCGTCCGCCTTGCACGATGTGCTGTGCGGCAGCCAAGGCACAGTTTGCGCCGCTGCGTGCCGCCTGCCAGGTGCCCGCCGTCAGGGGCGTGCCCGCGTCAAACGAATACAAACCCATGCGGGCGGCGAAGTTGTCGGGCTCGATGTCGCTGCGAAAACTGCGCGTTGGCCACACGCTGGGGATGGCGTCGCGCTCGGCATTGGCGGGGTCCAAAGCCACCCACTGCGCCCAGGCGCTTTGCAAAAACTGCAGGTAGCGCGGGCTATGGACGCGCAGCAGCTGCGCCTCCTCAAAGTGCGGGGGCGTTTGCAGGGGGCCCAGATTTTGCGCCCGCAATTGGGCCAGCACATGGTCTTGGCGCGCCGGCACCTCGTGGCAGGGCACCATGCGGCCACGGAACATTTCTAATTTGCCGCTGTGGGCCGCATGGTCAGGGTTGTAAAAAGTGTGCATCGCGCAAAACCATTCGCAGCGTGGCCGGGCCTTCAGCGCAAGCGGCTACCCACTTGCCCAAGGGTCAGGGGATGGAAAAAAAACTCGCCGTCTTCCCCTTTTTCATTGGTGCCCACCACCACATAGCAGCCGGCCATATCACCAATGCGGCGCACCTTAAAGCCCTTGAGCGCGAGCATGCTGCTCAGTTTGTCGCTGGCCGTCCAGCGCGCTTTGGGGCCCGAGTTGCACTTGGGTGGCGCATCTGCGCCCCCCGCTTGCACGGTGATGGAAAAAGTTGCGGTAATCGCGAAACAGGCCAACCAAGCCATCCTCAACATAACGCGTCGCATCGATGGAGCTCCCAAGTTAAGCAAAACGTCCGCCATTGTGCAGCGCCTCAGGCCTTTAGCATGGGGTACAGCGATGCCAGCAATGCTACGGCCATACCGACATTGAACACCCGAAGGCGCCTAGGGTCTTGCAAGTAGGCGCGCATGGCGCTGCCAAAACCGGCCCAACTGGCCGAGCAAGGCCAGCCCAGCGCTACAAACAGGCCCACCAGCGGCGCGATCTGGGCCAGCCCGGCTTGCGGCGGCGGGAAGGTGCTCATAAAGCTCACCGCCATCACCCAGGCCTTGGGGTTGACCCACTGAAACGCCACCGCTGCCCAAAAGCCCATGGGCTGCTCGGCGTGTTGCAAATCATCCTGATGCGGCTTTGCGCTCGCTAGCTTCCAGGCGATCCAGACCATGTAGGCGGCGCCCGCCACACGCACCACATCGTAAAAGCCTTTAAATTGGGCCAGCACGGTATGCAAGCCCATGCCCACGGACAAAAGCATGAAGCCAAAGCCCAGCTGCACCCCCATCAAATGCGCGAAGGTGCGCCGAAAGCCAAAGCGCACGCCCGAGGCCATTAGCATGGTGTTATTGGGCCCGGGCGTGATCGAGCTGGCCACCACAAACAGGGCTGCGCCCATCCACAATTCTTGGTTCATACGTCCTGTGCCACCTGGGCGGGCGGCGCGGGCATGGACACCCGTTTACCCAGAAAAACCACCGCCACAACGGCCAGCGCAAAACCCAAAGTCATAAGCTCCAAAGACTCGCCCAGCAAAGGCACTGCGGCCAGAATGCTGAAAAAAGGCTGCAGCAACTGCAGCTGGCTCACCCGTAACGCCCCGCCCAGCGCCAGGCCGCGGTACCAGGCGAAAAACCCGGCCCACATCGAAAACACGCCCACATAACCCAGCGCCAGCCAGGACGCGAGGCGGATGCTGTGCTCGGGCCAGTTGAGCAGCGCACCGGGCACGGTCAGGGGCAAGGCCATCACACAAACCCAGCAAATAACGCGCTCAGCGCCCAGGGCTGGCGTGACTTGCGCGCCGTACACATAGCCCATGGCGGCCGACAAAATCGCGCCTACAAGCAGCGCATCGGCCCATTCAAACTGAAAACCCGGCCCTTGCTGCGCCGCGCGCAGCAGCGAAAAACACAGCACCAGCAAAGCGCCCAAGCCCGCGCACAGCCAAAACGCTCGGGGCGCGCGCAAATGCAAGACCCAGGCCGACAAAGCCGCCGTGGCCAAAGGCAAGAGCGCGGTAAACACCGCCGCATGCCCCGAGCTGACTTGGCGCAAAGCCAGGCCCAGCAACAACGGAAATCCAATGGCATTGCCCAGCAAAGCCAAAAACAAGGGCTTGCGCTGCGTCGCTTGCGGCCAAGGCGAGCGCGTCAGCACCAAAAACACAATGGACAAGCCGCCGGCCAGTGCCGCGCGGGCAAAAGTAATAAACCAGGCGGAGAGCTGCGGGTCCTGCACCGGCCCGGTGGCCAGCCGCGTCATGGGCAAGGTGATAGCAAAAATCACCACGCCCAAAAGGCCTAGCCACATTCCAGAAGTTTGCTGACGCACATTCATAGCCTACGCGGATGCGCACGGCAGCCGTCCATACAACACACAGGGAAACAACACATGGTTCAGACTGTAACGGCCCACCAGCCCACCGCAGGCGCCCAAGGGACAAATATCTGCCCCGCGGCGACTGCATGGGCTGCAATGCGACAATCGCCAACACCCCTCGGCGCTGCGCGCGCCACACTTTGATTTCCGCGTTTTTTGTGTTTTTCTCCAACCCCCTTTTTCAAATTCCCGGTTACGGCAGGCTCTGGCTGTCGCTCTTGGTTAGCGGGCTGGGCGGGCAAATCACCATGTTGGCCTTGCCGCTGACCTCGGTGGTATTGCTGCAGGCCAGCCCCAGCCAGATGGGCTTGCTCACGGCCTTGGAATTGTTGCCTTTTGTGCTGTTCTCGCTGCCTGGCGGCGTGTTTTTGGACCGGCGGCGCAAGTTTCCGGTCTATATCGTGGGCGAGTTGGCCATGGGCGCCCTCTTGCTGCTCATTCCGCTGGCCTGGTGGCTGGGCGGTCTGTCGATGCCGCTGATGTACCTGGTCGCTTTTGGCCTGGGCTGTGTGTACACCGTGGCCGGCTCGGCGGCGCAAATAGTGCTCACCCAGTTGGTGGGGCGCGACAACCTGGTGCGCGCCCATGCCCAAAACGCACTGGCCAGTTCGCTGGCCGAAGTGACCGGGCCAGGCATGGCCGGTGTGCTGATTCGCATCCTGGGCGCGCCGCTGGCCTTGGTGGCCGACGCGTGCTTGCTGGTGGGCTCGGTGCTGTTGCTGCGCGGCATCCGAATTGAGGAGCAGTTGCCCACGGCGCCGCCCCGCGCGTTTCGCGCTGAGTTGCTCGAGGGTCTGCATTTTGTGCGCACCCACCGCATCCTGATGGAGTTGGCCGCGGTGCTGGGCTGCTGGCAGTTTTTTGCGCAGATGGCCTTGTCCGTGCAGATTGTGTACGCGGTGCGCGAGCTCGGTCTGAGCGAGCACAGCACCGCCCTGTCTTACATTGCCCTGGGCATCGGGTCGATTGCAGGGGGCGCCGCTGGGCCGGCTTTAAGCCGCCAATGGGGCGTAGGCCGCTCATTGCTGTTGGGTCTGGCGCTGACGTCGGCCAGCTGGCTGGGGGTGCTGGCGCTGCGCGGCCATATAGATGCGGTGCTGCTCTTTGGCGCCATGCTCTTGTGCTTTAGCCTGGGGGCCACGCTGATGTTTATCAACATGCTTTCGCTGCGCCAAAGCAGCACGCCCGCGCCCATGCTGGGCCGCATGAATTCGACCATGCGCTGGCTGGCCCTGATTCCGGCCGGCCCGGGCGCGCTGATTGGTGGCTGGGTGGCCGAGCACTGGGGCTTGTCTTATTCGCTGGCCCTGGCCGGGGGCGGTTGCTTGCTTGTCGCCCTGGTCTTTAGCCTGCGCCCGGTGCTGCGTGGCGTGCTGGTGTTGCCGCACAGCGCGCCAGCCGACTGAAAAAGTGACAATCGACCCATCTTGGCCCGCAGCCACCGCGCGCTGCCATTTTTCTTGTAAGGGAGCCCCATGACCGCGTCCACCCCACCGAACATTCTTTTCATCATGGCCGACCAAATGGCGGCGCCCCTGCTGCCCATGTACGACCCGCAATCGGTCATGCAGATGCCGCACCTGAGCCGCCTGGCGCGCGAAGGGGTGCAGTTTGATTCGGCCTATTGCAACAGCCCGCTGTGCGCGCCTTCGCGCTTTAGCCTGGTCAGCGGCCAGCTGCCTTCGCGCATCGGCGCCTATGACAATGCCGCCGACCTGGCCGCCGACGTGCCTACCTATGCGCACTACCTGCGCAATCTGGGCTACCGCACCGCGCTGTCGGGCAAGATGCATTTTTGCGGCCCCGACCAGTTGCACGGCTACGAGGAACGCCTGACCAGCGACATTTACCCGGCCGACTATGGCTGGGCCGTCAACTGGGACGAACTCGAGAAGCGCCCCAGCTGGTACCACAACATGTCCTCGGTGCTGCAAGCGGGCCCCTGCGTGCGCACCAACCAGCTCGACTTTGACGAGGAAGTGGTCTTCAAAGCCCGCCAATACCTCTACGACCATGTGCGCAACACGCCCCAGCAGCCTTTTTGCCTGACGGTGTCCATGACGCATCCGCATGACCCCTACACCATCCCGGCCGAGTTTTGGAATCTGTACGAGGGCGTGGACATCCCCGCACCGCGCAACACCATCGCGCAAGCAGCGCAAGATGCACACTCCCAGCGCCTCCTGAAAGTGATTGATTTGTGGGACAAACCGCTGGCCGATGAAGCCATCGCCCGGGCCCGGCGCGCCTACTTTGGCGCCTGCAGCTATGTCGACAGCAAAGTGGGCCAGTTGCTGGACACCTTGCAGGCGTGCGGCCTGACCGAAGACACCATCGTCGTTTTCTCGGGCGACCACGGCGACATGCTGGGCGAGCGCAGCCTTTGGTACAAGATGCATTGGTTTGAGATGGCCGCGCGCGTGCCCCTGATCGTGCATGCGCCAGGCCGCTTTGCAGCGCGCAGCGTGGCGCACAGCGTCTCGACCATCGACTTATTGCCCACGCTGGTGGCACTGGCTGGCGGCACGGTGCAAGCCGATTTGCCGCTGGACGGCCGCTCGCTGGTGCCGCACCTGCAAGGCAGCGGCGGCCACGACGAGGTGATCGGTGAGTACATGGCCGAGGGCAGCAAAACGCCTTTGTTCATGGTCCGGCGCGGCCCGTGGAAGTTCATCTACAGCCAGGACGATGTGTGCATGCTCTACCACCTGCCCAGCGACCCCGACGAACTGCGCAATCTGGCAGGTACACCGGCGCACGCCGACACGCTGCAAAGCTTTATGCAGGAGGTGGCCGCGCGCTGGGACATTCCTGCGCTGCATGCGCAGGTGCTGGCCAGCCAGCGCCGGCGCCGCCTGGTGGGCAGCGCGCTGGCCAAGGGCAAACGCAGCGCCTGGGACCACCAGCCGATGGTGGACGCCTCGCAGCAGTACATGCGCAACCACATCGATCTGGACGACCTGGAGCGGCGCGCGCGCTTTCCCCGGGTCAACGCCCACGGCGTGGTGCAAACCGGCTAAGCGGCGCGGCCCTGCAAGCTAAAGCAGGCGCTGCGCGCGCCCACGCGCAGACCCCGTGCGTTCAGGATATCGGCGCCGCGCCAGACATCGAGCTCGGCGGCCTGGGCGGCGTCCAGCCAGCCCAATTGCGCTAGGGCGGCAATCGTCGCGGCGAACAAGGCCGCTTTGTTGCCATCACTGATCTTCACGGCCAGGGCCTGTCCACGGCTTTTGCTGGCCAGCACCTGAACGCCGTCGGCGCCGATTTTGCAAATCCAGTCGCCGCGCCCGGCGCGCATAAAGGCCGCATCGTTGCGCCCGGTGCCGCTGACCAGGTCGGGGTGTGCCGTCATGGCCTCGCCCAAGAGCGCAAAGCTGTCGCCAAATTCGCTGTCCTTGGCGCCGGTGGCCAGGCGCGCATAGCCATAGGCCAGACGCGATAGCGGCATGGCGTAATTGGGCGCCGAGCAGCCGTCGATGCCCATGGGCATGTCCGCAGGCGCCATGCCTACCGCGCGGGCCACATCGCGCAGCACCGCTTGTTGCAAGGGATGCGCAGGCTCCGTGTAGTCGGCCACCGGCCAGCCGTGGTGCGCGCACAAGGCAACAAAGCCGGCATGCTTACCACTGCAGTTGTGGTGGCGCTCGTCGTACTGCAAGCCCTCGGGCGGCGCTTTGTCCAGCAAGGTGTACAGGCCCGGCACATGGCAGCCGCAGCGCAGCACGCGGTAATCCAGATCGGCCTTGGCCAGAATCGACTCGGCCACTTGCACATGCATGGGCTCGCCGTTGTGGCTGGCGCACAGCAGGGCCAGCTGCGCCGAGCTGAGCCCCAGCGCCTGCGCCGCGCCCGACTGCAGCAAGGGCAAAGCCTGCAAGACTTTGAGCGTGGAGCGGGTAAAGCCGCTCCAATGCGGATCGCCCGCATGGGCCAGCACTGCGCCACGGTGGTCCACCACGGCCAGGGCGCCAAAGTGCAGGCATTCGCGGTGCCCGCCGCGCGTCAGTTCTACCAGGGGCACGAGTTCAGCAGGCGACACTGCGTATTTCTTTTCTACCGGACAATCCGGCCCAAGCCGCGCCGACAGGGCGCATGTGTCCACAAGCATACGCGAGCCTGCACCCACCACCATGACCGATATACGCTCCCCCTTGCAAGCCCACATCGTCCAAACCCTGGTGCAACCCGGGCAGGCGGTGCACACCGGCCAGCTGCTGCTGGTCCTGGAAGCCATGAAGATGGAGCACGAAATCTGCGCCCCGGCGGACGGCACCGTGCGTGCGCTGCAGTGCCAGGAAGGCGACACCGTGCAAGAAGGCGCCGTGCTGCTGGTGCTGGACGCGGCCGCGCCGGCCAAAGTCGCCCCCGCGCCTGCGCCGGCCACGCCGATGGCTGATCCCGACCTGCGCCGAGACTTAGCGCGCGTGCACGACCGCCATGCGCTCACGCTGGACGCCAGCCGCCCCGAGGCCATGGCCAAACGCCACGCCTTAGGCCTGCGCAGCGCCCGCGAAAACATCGCCGACCTGGTGGACGCGGGCAGCTTTTCCGAATACGGTGCACTGGCCGTTGCCGCCCAAAGCAAGCGCCGCAGCGCCGAGGACCTGGCGCGCAACACACCCGCCGACGGCATGGTTTGCGGAACTGCCCGCGTGAACGGCCAGCCCTGCGTGGTCATGGCTTATGACGCTACCGTGCTGGCCGGCACGCAAGGCATGCGCAACCACCAAAAAACCGACCGCATGCTGGGCATTGCGCTAGAAAACAAACTACCCGTGATCTTGTTTGCCGAAGGCGGCGGCGGGCGCCCCGGCGATGTGGATATGCCCATCGTGGCCGGCCTGCATGTGGCCACCTTCGCGCGCTTTGCGCGGCTCAATGGCCAGGTGCCGGTGATCGGCGTGACGACCGGGCGTTGTTTTGCCGGCAATGCGGCCCTGCTGGGCTGCTGCGACCTCATCATCGCCACAGAGGCCAGCAATATCGGCATGGGTGGCCCGGCCATGGTCGAGGGCGGCGGCCTGGGCGTGTACCCGCCCGAGGCCATCGGCCCCAGCGCGGTGCAGCACGCCAACGGGGTGATCGACATCCTGGTCGCCGACGAGGCCCAGGCCGTGGCCGCAGCCAAGCGCTACCTGGGCTTTTTCGGCCCGGCGAGCGCCAGCCCCGCCTGGCAGGCGCCCGATGCGCAAGCCCTGCGCGCCGTGGTGCCCGAAAACCGCCTGCGCGTGTACGACAGCCGCACCGCCATCCAAGGCATTGCGGATGCGGGCAGCGTGCTGATGCTGCGCAGCGGCTTTGGCGCAGGCATACACACCGCGCTCTTGCGCATCGAAGGCCGCGCGCTGGGCTGCATGGCCAACAATCCGCAACACCTGGGCGGCGCGATCGACGCCGACGCGGCCGACAAGGCCGCCCGCTTTATGCAACTGTGCAATGCGCACGGCCTGCCGCTGCTCAGTTTGGTGGACACGCCCGGCTTCATGGTGGGCCCGGAAATCGAAACACGCGCCCAGGTGCGCCATGTCAGCCGCATGTTTGTGGCGGCGGCGCATTTGCGCGTGCCCTTTATGAGCGTGGTGCTGCGCAAAGGCTATGGCCTGGGCGCCATGGCCATGACCGCCGGTGGCTTTCATGCGCCGCTGTGCACCATCGCCTGGCCCAGCGGCGAGTTTGGCGCCATGGGCCTGGAAGGCGCGGTGCGCCTGGGCTACAAAAAGGAGCTGGAGGCGCAGCCCGAAGGCCCGCAGCGCCAAGCGCTGTTCGAGCAACTTCTGGCCCAGCAAGTGGAAGGCGGCAGCGCACTGAATATGGCCGCCAGCCTGGAGATTGACGCAGTCATCGATCCCGCCCAAACTCGCGCATGGCTCACCCGCGCCCTGGCCGCAGGCCATACCGGCCCGCTGCGCGGGGGCATGATCGACACCTGGTAATTGGAGGGCGAGGCCTAGCGCGCGCCGGCCTGGTGCAGCCAGTCCTGCAAGCGCTGCACGCCTTGCGTCAGGCGCGCCAGGTCTTTGGAGGCAAAGCACCAGCGCAGCCAGCTACCCGCTTCGGGCGCAAAAGCGGCGCCCGGCGCCAAGCCCAAGCCAGCCTCGGCCACCAGGCGCTTGGCCGTAGCCAGCGAATCGGTGTGGCCTGGTAGCTCAAAAAACGCGTACATGCCGCCCAGCGGGCTGGCCACTTGCAGGCCGGGGATGGTTTGCAGCGCTGGCACCAAAGTGTCGCGGCAGGCTTGCAAATGGCGCACCACACGCGGCGTCACCTCGTCGCGCCGCTGCAGGGCGACCACGCCGGCGCGCTGGGTAAAAACGCTGGCGCACGAGGTGTTGAACTCGATCAGCTTGCCCAGCGCATCCGTCATCGACGGGGGCAGCACCAGCCAGCCCAGGCGCCAGCCGGTCATTAAATAGCTTTTAGAAAAACTGTGGGCCACCAGCAAGCGGTCTTCGGGCGTGGCGATGTCCAAAAAGCTGGGTGCGCACGCGTTTTCAGAGGGCGCGTAGTACAGGTTTTCGTAGACCTCGTCGGCCAAAATCCAAGTGCCGGTGCGCCGGCAGTGCGCCAGGATGGCGCTTTGCTCGGCGCGGCTCAGCGTCCAGCCCGTGGGGTTGTTGGGCGCGTTGACGATCAGCAGCTTGGTGCCCGGCGTGATGGCCTGCAGCAAGGCATCCAGGTCCAGGGTCCAGGCACCTGCCTGGGGGCGCAGGGGCACGGTGCGCAGGTGCGCGCCCAAAATAAGCGGCTGCGCTGTCAGATTAGGCCACACCGGCGTGACCGCGACCACTTCGTCGCCCGCATCCACCACCGCCTGCACGGCCAGCATCAGCGCATTGACGCCGCCCGAGGTGATGGCGATGCGCTCGGCGCCTATGGGCGCGCTGCCAGGCGCGCCGGCATGCTTGGCCGCCATGGCCTGCGCCACCGCCTCGCGCAGCACGGGCAGGCCCAGGTTGTGGCTGTAAAAAGTCTCGCCCGACTGCAAGGAGTCGATGGCCGCCTGGCGGATGAAATCGGGCGTGACCTCATCACTCTC
>CANGNS010000031.1 GCA_947455465.1 Comamonadaceae bacterium
CGCCAGGTCGATAAAGCGCTGGTCGTCCGGGTCTTTGCAGCGTAGGGGTGCGCGTGGCGCCACGTCCACGGTGTGGCTGTGGGAGTCAAAGTCGCGCAGCAGGTCATCGGCGCTGCGTTGGTAGTAGGCGATGCGCTTGGCGATATGCGGGTAGGCCAGCACGCGGGCCAATTCCTCGCGCATGGGTGCGGTGCGGATCCAGCGGATGCGCGCGTGCGCCAAGGCTTCGCGCAGCGGCTGGGAGGCGGGGTCGGCGAACAAAAACACATCGAGCACGATATTGGTGTCCAGCACCCACAGCGGTTGCGTGGGCAGGTCGGCCGGTGCAGACGATTCGCTCAACTAAGCGCTCTGGGCCGGCGGGGTGGACGTTGCGGCAGCATCCGGCGCGGCTTTGCCTTTGTCCATACGCCCAGCCACCAGGTCAAAGCGGAACAAGCGGCATTCGATGGGGCCGTTCCATAGTGGCACCCGGCGCGACTCTTTCAGGCGCATCTTGCCCGGCAGTTTCAGGTCCGGCGTCAGCACCCAGGCGCTCCAGCCGCTGAAGTTCTTTTTCCAATGGCTGGCCAGTTGGTTAAAAAACGCGCCGCCTTCTTCGGTCTGTGCTACTTCGCGGGCACCAAAGCGCGCGCCTTCTCCGGCCACGCCGCCTACGTCAATACGCTCGCCATAGGGTGGGTTGAGCAGCATCACGCCACCGCCTTCGACGGGCGGCATGCGCTGCAGCGCGTCGCCGCCGCGAAAGCTGATGACGTCGGCCACACCGGCGCGCTGGGCGTTGCGCTGTGCAAAATCGACCATGCGGTGCGAGACATCGCTGCCATAAATCAGTGGCGCATCGCCCGGTTCGGGGTGGATGATGCGCGCTTGCGCCTCCTGGCGAATGGCTTGCCAGACGTGGGCCTGGAAGGGCAAAAATTTCTCAAAAGCAAAGTGCCGCAAATGCCCTGGCGGGATGTTGCAGGCAATCTGCGCCGCCTCGATCGCTACCGTGCCGCTGCCGCAACACGGGTCGTACAGGGGCAGCAGGTCGGCATCGCCATCGGCCCAGCCGCAGGCGGCGATCATGGCGGCGGCCAGGGTTTCTTTGAGCGGGGCGTCGCCGGTGTCCTCGCGCCAGCCGCGTTTGAACAGCGGCTCGCCCGAGGTGTCGATGTACAGCGCGCACTGGTCGGTGGTCAGATGGGCAAAGATGCGCACATCGGGCCAGCGGGTATCCACATCGGGCCGCACGCCCTGCGCTTTGTCGCGAAAGCGGTCGCACACCGCATCTTTGATTTTCAGGGCGGCAAAGTTCAGCGAGGTCAGCGGGCTGTGCTGCGCCGTCACCTCCACCTTGATGCTTTGCTTGGGCGTGAACCAAATTTCCCAAGCGACAGCCGCTGCGGCGCTGTACAGGTCTTGCTCGCTGCGGTATTCGCCCAGCGAGAGTTGCACCAGCACGCGCTGGGCCAGGCGGCAGTGCAAATTGAGCTGCATCACCGCGCGCCAGGAGCCTTGCAGCATGACGCCGCCACGCCAGCGTTGTACCGCGTGGGCGGGCAGGTCGGTAATGGTTTGCACCTCGCCGGCCAGAAAGTCTTCCACCCCAGCGGCGCAGGGCAAAAATATGTGTAATTGGTTCATGGAGTTTTTCTGCGCCACAGCGCCTGGCCGGCGCTCACAGCGCTTTGCGCAAGCTGGCCGGGGCGATCTTCAGGCCTTCGCGGTACTTGGCTACCGTGCGGCGCGCGCATTCGATGCCTTGTTCTTTGAGCATCTCGGACAACTGGTTGTCGCTGAGCGGCTTTTTGGGGTTTTCGGCCTGGATAAATTGCTTGATGATGGCGCGCACCGCAGTGCTGGAGGCGCTGCCGCCGGACTCGGTGTCCAGGCCCGAGCCAAAAAAGTATTTCAGCTCAAAGGTGCCGTAGGGCGTGGCCATGTACTTGGCCGTGGTGACGCGGCTGATGGTGGACTCGTGCAGGCCCAGCTCCTCGGCGATTTCGCGCAGCACCAGAGGGCGCATGGCCAGCTCGCCGTGTGTAAAGAAGTTTTTCTGGCGCTCCACCACCGCCGTGCTCACGCGCAAGATGGTGTCAAAACGCTGCTGGATGTTCTTGATAAACCAGCGCGCCTCTTGTAAACGCTGCTGCAAGCCGGCATGGCTGGAGCTGGACTTGTGGTTGCGCAGCACATTGGCATAAATGTCGTGCACGCGCAGGCGCGGCATCACGTCCGGGTTGAGCTGGACCCGAAAGCGCGGCGTCTGCCCGTCTTTGTGGATGGCCGTCACCAGCACGTCGGGCACGATGATGTTGCGCTCCACGTCGATAAAGCGCCGCCCCGGTTTAGGCTCAAGGCGGGCGATGTGCCCGATGGCCTCGCGCACCAGCGTGTCGCTGCCCGCGCCCAGCTGCACCAGGCGCTTGATGTCGCGCCGCGCCAGCAAGTCCAGCGGCTGCTGGCAGATGCGCAGGGCCACTTCCAGCATCTCGATGGTGTCGTCCGCTGGCAGATCCGCGTCCCCGTCTTCACCTTCGCTTTGCAGCAATTGCGTAGCGTGTGCGGCCGCCAGTTCGGACTTGATTTGTAGGCGCAAACATTCGGCCAGGTCGCGTGCGCCCACGCCCACCGGGTCCAGGCTGTGCAACAGGCCCAGCGCCACGGTGAAGTGGTGCACCAAATCTTCAACTTGCTCCCAATCGTCGCCGGCCAGGCCTTGGGCCAGGCTCTCGAGGGTGTCTTCCAGGTAGCCGTCGTCGTTGAGCGACTCGATCAAAAAGCGCAGTGCGGCGCGGTCGCTGTCATTGAGGCGCAGGCGCAAGGCCTGGCGGTGCAGATGCGCTTGCAGCGACTCTTGTACGCGGGCCAGTTCGGTGGCGTCTTTGTCTTCGTCGTCGCTCAGGTTATTGGTTTTGGCTTTGGCGTCGCCACCCCATTCGCCGTCGTCGGGCGTGGTCTCGGTGCTGCCGTCGCCTTCCCAGCTCACGCCATCGTCGCCGCCGGGCTCGGCCGACAGGGGCGTGGCCTCGTCATCGCCGCTGCTTTCGCTGCTGCTGCTGGTGCTGCCGTAGTCGATGGTGGCGCTTGGGGCCAATTCGCTCAGGCGGTCGCCTTGGCTGACCAGCGCGTCGGCCGCTTCCAGGCCGTATTGCTCGCGCTCGGCTGCCTCGTGGTCGATTTCCAGAAACGGGTTGGCCTCGAGCATTTGCTCGATTTCCTGCGACAACTCCAAAGTGGAGAGCTGCAAGAGGCGGATCGACTGCTGCAACTGTGGCGTGAGCGCCAGATGCTGCGAGACGCGTAGCGACAGGCCTTGCTTCATGGCAGCAGCCTTTGGCCGCATGGCGTGCAGCGCAGCGGGCAGAACGTGGGGGTGGGTAAGCGCAGGTGCATGGGCTTACATCCGGAAGTTTTCGCCCAGATAGACGCGGCGCACGTCGGCGTTGTTCACGATCTCCGAGGGCGTGCCCTGCGCCAGCACCCGGCCTTCGCTGATGATGTACGCATGGTCACAAATGCCCAGCGTTTCGCGCACATTGTGGTCGGTGATGAGCACGCCGATATTGCGGCTTTTCAGGAAATTGATGATGCGCTGGATCTCGATCACCGCAATCGGGTCCACGCCGGCAAACGGCTCGTCGAGCAAGATAAAGCGCGGCTGCGTGGCCAGCGCCCGGGCGATTTCCACGCGCCGGCGCTCACCGCCGGACAAAGCCAGTGCCGGAGACATGCGCAAATGCTCGACGCGCAGGTCTTGCAGCAAGGAGGTCAGGCGCGCCTCAATGGTCGCCTCGGACAGCGCTTTGCCCTGGGCATCGCGTTGCAACTCGAGCACGGCGCGCACATTGTCTTGCACGTTGAGCTTGCGAAAAATCGAGGTCTCTTGCGGCAAATAGCCCAAACCCAGACGCGCGCGCCGGTGAATCGGCATGTTTTCAATGTTCTGGCCATCGATGGTGATGCTGCCCGCGCTGGCCCGCAGCAAGCCGACGATCATGTAGAACGAGGTGGTCTTGCCCGCGCCATTGGGTCCGAGCAGGCCGACCACCTCGCCGGTGCGCAAAGCCATGGAAACGTCTTGGACCACCTGGCGGCTGCCATAGCTTTTTTGCAGGTGTTGGGCTTGCAACACCCCCACGGCCGGGTCGGGCAGCGCGCTGGCGCTGCTGGGGGGGGAGGCGGTCGCCGCTGCGCTCATGGGGTTTTGCCAACTGGCGTGCTGGGCGGACGGGCACTTGGCGCTCCGTCGGCGTTTTGCGGCTCGTAGGTCACACGCGCCCGGGTGCGGCTGGCGCCCGCCTGGGGCAGCGCTGCGCCATCGACACTGAAGTGCTCGCTGGCGTTTTCGTAGGTGATTTGCGCGCCGCTGATTTCATCGGTCTTGGTTTTGCCCCGAAAGCGGCGCAAGACGGCGCTTTTGTCGAGCAGCACTTTGTCGGCCTTGCCGTTGTAGACGACGGTTTCGGCCTCGCCTTCCCAAAACTCATCCAGACCTTCACGCTTTTGGCGGAAAAAGGCGGGTTCCTTGGCGCTGCCGGTGACCGAGCCGTATTGGTAGCCCTCGCGGTCCTGGGTCAGCTCCAGGCGATCGCCGCGGATGGTGATGCTGCCGCGGGTGAGCACCACCTTGCCGCTAAAAACCGTGACCTGTTTGATGCCGTCGTAGCGCAGGCTGTCGGCCTCGACTTGCACTGGCTTGCTCAGGTCCGCTTTTTCGGCGTGCACCGGCAGCGCCAGCAGGGCGCAGACCACGGGCAGGACGAAAGACGAAGATTTCATAAAGGCACGAAAATTGCTGAAAGCATATATCGTGCATTGTAGCCACGGCCTGTGAAAAACAGGCTGATTTTGCCCCGAAGGCGCGCAGTCTGTGGCTTAGGCGCGCTGCTTGCGCAGATCGTCAAGCAGCGACTGCACCACCAACAATGCGCGCTCCATGCTGTGCGCCATGGTGCCATCGGTGTAAAAACGCCCCGCCACGCCCAGCGCGGGAACGCCCTCGACCTTAAAAGCGTTTTGCAACTGGGTCGCTTTTTGCGTCTTGGTGACCACGCCAAAAGAGTTGTATTGGACCAAAAACTTGGCCGTGTCTACGCCGTTTTTGCCGATCCACTCGGTAATGGCCTCGCCTTTGGCCAGATTGAGCTTTTCCACGTGAATGGCTGCAAACACTTTGGGGTGTATTTTTTCGAGCAAGCCCATGGCCTCGAGTGCATAGTACAGGCGTTGCTGGGGCACAAAACCGGCGTTAAAGGCCACCGGAATCCGGCGAAAAGCCACGTCTTTAGGCAGTTTCTTGACCCATTCGCTCAGGATGGGCTCAAAAGCATTGCAGTGCGGGCAGTTGTACCAAAAGAACTCCACCACCTCGATTTTTCCGGCCGGCGCCTCGACTGGGGCGGCTGTCTCGAGCACCGCATAGTCGGTCCCCGCGACGGGTTTTTGAAATTGGGCCCAGGCGGCGGGCGCCTGCAGCGCCGCCAGGGTGGCCAGCGATTGCCAGGTGAAGGTGCGGCGTGCAATAGTCATAAGTGCTCCGAATAAGGCAAAAAGTGCGGCTTGTGCGCTTTAACGCTGGACTTTGACCAGCACCGTGTCGGTGCCGCCTTTGTCGAGCTTTTCTTTGGCGCGCTCGGCGTCTTCAATTTTTTCAAACGGACCTACGCGCACCCGGAAAATCGGGCGTCCGCCCTGGTCGCGCTCGGAAACGACGGCGTCCACGCCATTGAGCGCCAGCTTGGCGCGCTGGCCTTGGGCATCGTCCGAGGACCGAAACGCGCCTACTTGCACAAAATAATTGGTTTGGGGCGCAGCGCTGGCCGCTGCCGCAGCCGGTGCTGGGCTTGGGGCTGGCGCTTTTGCGGCAGCTGCCGGCAGCGCAGCGGCGGGCGCAGGCAGTGCGGCTGGCGCCGGGGCTACAGCGGTGGGTGCGGCCACCGGCGCGGGCGCAGGCGGTGCTATGCCCGGGGTCACCGGCGCGCCGGCCTCTGATGCGGGCGCGGCTTTGGCGGCGGGTTTGCCGGTGATCAGGGCGTTAGGGTCCCAGTCTTTGTTTTTCTTGGCCTCGGCCTCGTTGTGGTCGGCGCTGCGGGTTTGGCCCTTGTTCATAAAGGGCAGGGGCACTTTGGTGATGTACAGGGCCACGCCCAGCGCAATACCCAGGCCCGCCACCAGCCCCAGGATGAAGCCTAAAAGTGTGCCGCCGCGTTGAAAAATCATGGTGCTACCTCGCCCGTTTACATTTTTTGCGGTGCGCTCACGCCCAAAACCGCCAGCCCATTGTGCAACACCTGGGCGGTGGCCGCTACCAGGGCCAGTCGTGCCAGGCGCACCGGCTCCTCGTCGACCAAGATGCGCTCGGCGTCGTAGTAGCTGTGGTAGCTGGCGGCCAGCTCGCGCAGGTAGAAAGTGACATCATGGGGCGCGAAATCTTGCGCCGCTGCGCTGAGCATGTCCGGGAATTTGGCCAGCAAGAGCATCAGCGCCAGCGCCGGTGGGCTGCTCAGGGGCGACAAATCTACGCCTGCCAGTTGGGTTGCGTCGCCGCCCCAGGCACTCAGCACCGAGCAGATGCGCGCATGGGCGTATTGCACGTAATACACCGGGTTATCGTTGTTTTTGGCCACCGCCAGGTCCACATCGAAGGTGTATTCGGTGTCGGGTTTGCGGCTGAGCAGGAAAAAGCGCACCGCGTCGGCGCTGGTCCATTCGATCAGGTCGCGCAGCGTGACGTAGCTGCCCGCGCGTTTGGAGATCTTGACTTCCTGCCCACCGCGCACCACGCGCACCATGGTGTGCAGCACGTAGTCGGGGTAGCCGGGCGCAATGCCCACGCCCGCGGCCTGCAAGCCAGCGCGCACTCGGGCAATCGTGCCATGGTGGTCGGTGCCCTGGATATTGACCACTTTGCTAAAACCGCGCTCCCATTTGGCGATGTGGTAGGCCACATCGGGCACAAAGTAGGTGTAGCTGCCGTCGCGCTTGCGCATAACGCGGTCTTTGTCGTCGCCGTAATCGGTCGAGCGCAGCCACAGGGCGCCGTCTTGTTCGTAGGTTTTGCCAGCCGCCTGCAAGCGCGCCACCGTGGCGTCGACGCGGCCGCTGCTGTAGAGGCTGCTCTCGAGGTAGTAATTGTCAAAACGCAGGCCGAAGGCCTGCAAATCGAGGTCTTGCTCGTGGCGCAGATAGGCCACGGCGAACTGGCGGATATTGTCCAAGTCTTGCACGTCGCCATTGGCGGTGAACTGGCGGTCGTCCGATTGCACCGTTTTGCAGGCTTTGAAGTCGTCTGCGATGTCGGCGATGTAGTCGCCGTTGTAAAAGGCCTTGCTTGCCGGGTCTTGCGGGTCGGTGGGCCAGCCCGGATCGCCCGGGCGCTGGCCCTTGGCGCGCAGCTGCGTGCTGGTGGCCAGGGTGTTGATTTGCACGCCCGCGTCGTTGTAATAAAACTCTCGGTACACGTCCTGGCCCTGGGTGGCGAGCAAATTGCAAATCGCGTCGCCCAGCGCTGCCTGGCGGCCGTGGCCTACGTGCAGTGGCCCGGTCGGGTTGGCCGAGACAAATTCCACCAGCACCCGCTGGCCGGTAGGCGCTTGGCGGCCGAAATCTTGTTTAGTGGCCAGGATGTCCTGCACCACGGCCTGCTTGGCGGCAGGGCGCAGGCGCAAATTGAGAAAGCCGGGCCCGGCAATGTCGATCTCTTGTACCCAGCGCACGCAGGCGTCTTGGGCCAGCAGCAGTTCGCGCAGCGTTTGGGCGACTTGGCGCGGGTTGCTTTGCAGGGGTTTGGCCAGTTGCATGGCGGCGGTGCAGGCAAAGTCGCCATGCGCGGCCACCTTGGGCGACTCCAGGGCCGCCTGGGCGCCAGCGCCCGCAACAAGGGTTTCCAGCGAAGCGGACAGCGCCGCCAGAAGTTCGGATTTAACAGAGGGCATGCGCCGATTTTACGAGCCCGCTGCCCAAGCGCCCTGGCCGACTGGCGTGCCGCAGTGCGCCGTTGTATGCTGAGGCCCGCGATATCGCAGGGTCGGCCCCCCAAGCGGGGCTTCTTTTCCAAGGAGGATGTATGAAAGCAATGTGGATAGTTCTGGCCTTGAGCGCCACCGTCGGTGCGGGCAACGCAGCCGCTGCGACCGACCAGCAAAACAAAATGAGTACCTGCAACGCCGAGGCCAAAACCAAGGAACTCAAAGGCGACGAGCGCAAAAAATTCATGAGCGAGTGCCTAAGTGCCAAACCGGCCGCTGCCGCCGCGTCAGCGCCCGAGACCGGCACTGCCCAACAAAACAAGATGAAAACCTGCAATGCCGAGGCCAAAACCAAAGACTTGAAGGGCGACGAGCGCAAAAAGTTCATGAGCGAATGCCTCAAGGCCAAGCCCTAGCCGCTGCTCCCGGGGCCCAGGCCCCGGGGCAGTCTTGATATGGGCAAAACTATTTTGATTACCGGCGCGGGTACCGGCATTGGCCGCGACGCCGCCCTGGCCTTGGCCGCACGCGGCCATGACGTACTGGCCACCACGCAGGACGCCGCACAAGCGGCGGCGCTGCAGCAGGTGGCCATCCAGCGCGGACTGCGCCTGCAAAGCTTCAAGCTCGACATTACCGACCCCGCCGACCGCGCCTTGTTAGACGCGCATGCCATTGATGTGCTGGTTAACAACGCCGCCCTGGGCGAATCGGGTTCCTTGGCGGAGGTCGATATGGACCGGGTACGCCGGGTTTTTGAGGTGAATTTGTTTTCCACCCTGGCCCTCACCCAGGTGGCGCTGCGCGGCATGATCGCCCGCCAGCGTGGCACCGTGGTGTTCATCAGCTCGATTGCCGGGCGGGTGCCGTTTCCGTTTTTGATGCCTTATTCCATGACCAAATTTGCCTTGTCGGCGGCCGCTGCCGGCCTGCGCGCCGAGATGGACCAATTGGGCAAAGGGATTTCGGTATCTGTGGTCGAGCCCGGCGCCATCCACACCGGCTTTAACCAAAGCATGGCCGCCAGCAAATACGCCTGGATGGGCCCCGACTCGTATTACTACAGCCAGCGCGAGGCCATGCAGGCCGAAGAAAAGCGTACTTTTGGCTTTCTGGAGGCCAAAAGCACGGCCTCGGTGGTAGCCAAAATCGTGCAGGCGGCCGAGGCCAAGCGCCCGCGCCTGCGTTATGTGGCGCCCTGGATTCAGGGGCTGGGCGTGCGGCTGGCGCGTATGTTGGGCGTTTAGCTTACGGGCAGCCGGCAGCCGGCAGCGCGGCAGCCCGGTTTTACCCAGGCAGGCTCAGTGCGATGCCTGCAAAAACGGCCAAGCCCAGCCAATGGTTGTTCGCAAACGCGGTAAAACAGCCCGCACGCTCGCGCAGGCGGATGAGCCGGTAGTGCCACAGCGCTTGTGCTGCGGCCACGGAGAGCCCGGCCGCCCAAGCGGGGTCATGCAGAGTCTGCGCCAGCACGGCGCCCCAAATGCCCAGGTAAGCGGCATAAAACGCCATGATCGCCGCTACGTCCCAGCGCCCCAGGGTAATGGCTGAGGTGCGGATGCCGATGTGCAGGTCATCGTCGCGGTCCACCATGGCGTATTCGGTGTCATAGGCCAAGACCCAAAATAAATTACCGGCCAGCAGCAGCCAGGCCATCGCTGGCACCCGGCCTTGCACCGCGCTAAAGGCCATTGGAATGCCAAAGCTAAAAGCGATGCCCAACACCGCCTGCGGCATCGATACGACACGCTTGGCATAGGGGTACACCACGGCCACTGCCAGCGCGGCAAAAGACAAATAAATGGTGGCGGTATTGGTCGTCAGCACCAGGCCAAAGGCCCCCAAAGCCAGCGCTGCGCCCACCGCAAGTGCTTCGCGCACCGACACCTTGCCGCTGGTCACCGGCCGCTGCGCGGTGCGCTTGACGTGGCGGTCAAAGTCGCGGTCGGCCACATCGTTGATGCAGCAGCCTGCGCTGCGCATGAGCACCGTGCCCAGCGTGAACACCGCCAGCAAATGCCAGCCCGGAAAGCCCCCTGCCGCCAGCCATAGCGCGCTCAGCGTCGGCCAAAGCAGCAATAGCCAGCCGGCAGGGCGGCTCCAGCGGATGAGGTCCAGGTACAGCGCAAGTTTTGCGCGCCACAGAAGCTGCGCGGGCATCGGCGAGGCTGTTTCCATGGTCAGCGCTCCAAGGGGACGGTTTAGGACAGGCGGGCCACGCCCGGCAGCTCACAGGCGTAAATGGCATTGCGCAAAGCAGCGATGGCTTCGTAGCGCGTAAAACTGCGCCGCCAGGCCAGCACCACGCGCCGCGTCGGGGGGCTGGCGCCTTTGTCGTCGTGCACGGGCAGGTATTTGACAAACATTTTGGGGCTGCGCGCCTTGGACGCGCGCAAGGCCTCGGCCGGCACGCTCAGGCGCGGCACCAAGGTAATGCCCATGCCTGCGGCCACCATGTGCTTGATGGTCTCGAGCGACGAGCCCTCAAAACTCTTGCGTATGCCTTCGGCGTCGCTGGCGAAGCGGGCAAATTCGGGGCAGACCTCCAGCACATGGTCGCGAAAGCAGTGGCCGTTGCCCAGCAGCAGCATGGTCTCGTTTTTGAGTTCTTCAGCGCTGACCTGGCTTTGGCGCGCTAGCAGGTGGCTGCTGGGCACAGCGGCAAAAAACGGCTCGTCGTACAGAGGTGCGAGGGCGAGCCCGGCGTCAGGAAAGGGCTCGGCCAGGATGGCGCAGTCAATCTCGCCGGTGCGCAGCATCTCCAGCAGCTTGACGGTGAAGTTCTCTTGCAGCATCAGCGGCATTTGCGGCGTGCGGGTGATGACCTGGCGCACCAGGTCGGGCAGCAGGTAGGGCGCAATGGTGTAAATCACGCCCAGCTTGAGCGCACCGGCCAGCGGGTCTTTGCCGCGCTTGGCAATGTCTTTGATATTGGCCGCCTGCTCGAGCACGCTTTGCGCTTGGCGCACGATTTCTTCGCCTAAAGCGGTCACGCTGACTTCGTTGGCGCTGCGTTCAAAGAGCTTGACGTCCAGCTCTTCTTCTAGCTTTTTGACCGCCACCGACAGCGTCGGCTGCGAGACAAAGCAGGCGTCGGCCGCTTTACCAAAGTGCTTTTCCCGCGCTACCGCGACGATGTATTTGAGCTCGGTCAGTGTCATGCCTGCATTATCGGTTTTGCGCCAGGTCGCTCAGGCTTTGAGGAATTCGGCCTTGGTGCCCAGCCAGCGCTGTACATGTTGGTGGGCCAGCGCCGGGTGGCGCTCCAGCAGCACGGGCGCCTCCTGGCGCGCCCAGGCGAGCAAGTCGGTGTCGGTGGCCAGGTCGGCAAAGCGCAGCATCTGGTCGCCCGACTGGCGGGCGCCCAAAAACTCGCCTGGCCCGCGAATTTCCAGGTCGCGCCGGGCGATCTCAAAGCCGTCATTGGTTTCGGCCATGGCTTTGAGGCGTTCGCGGGCGGCTTCACCCAGGCGCGGTGCGTCGCCAGTCGAATAGAGCAGCAAGCAAGCCGATGCCGCCGCGCCCCGGCCCACGCGCCCACGCAACTGGTGCAGCTGTGACAGGCCAAAGCGCTGCGCGTTTTCAATCACCATGAGCGAGGCATTGGGCACGTCCACGCCCACTTCGATGACAGTGGTGCTGACTAGCACGGCGGTCTGCCCGGCCACAAACTGCGCCATGACGGCCTTTTTCTCGTCGGGCGGCAGGCGCGAGTGCAAGAGCCCGACCCGGTGCGCGCTGCCGGGCGTTTCCAGCGCGGCGGCGAGTTCAGCGTGGGTGGCGGTGGCGTTGCTCAGGTCCAGCACCTCGCTCTCTTCAATCAGCGGGCACACCCAGTAGACCTGGCGGCCCGCGTCGATTTGGGCGCGGATGCGCGCAATCACCTCGGCGCGCCGATTTTCGTGCAGCACCTTGGTGACGATGGGCGTGCGCCCGGGTGGTAGTTCGTCCAAAGTGGAGACGTCCAGGTCGGCGTAATAGCTCATGGCCAGGGTGCGCGGTATGGGCGTGGCCGTCATCATCAGCAAATGCGGCTCCATCGCCTCGTGCTGCAATTTATTGCGCAGCGCCAGGCGCTGGGCCACGCCAAAGCGGTGCTGCTCGTCGATCACCGCCAGCGCCAGGTTTTTAAAGTGCACCTTGGTCTGGATGATGGCGTGCGTGCCCACCACCAGTTGCGCCTGGCCGCTTTCGATGATTTCCAGCATGGCGCGCCGTTCCTTGGCCTTCTGTGTCCCGGTCAGCCAGGCGGTGGTGATGCCCAAGGGCTCCAGCCAGCCCAATAGTTTGCGAAAGTGCTGTTCGGCCAGTATTTCGGTGGGCGCCATCAGCGCGCACTGCCAGCCCGCGTCAATGCACACCGCCGCCGCCAGCGCGGCCACCACGGTTTTACCTGCGCCTACATCGCCTTGTAGCAGGCGGTGCATGGGGGTGTGGCGCGCCATATCGAGGGCGATTTCTTCGCTCACGCGCGTTTGCGCGCCGGTCAGCGCAAAGGGCAGGGCCGCATGCAGGCGCTGGCGCAGCGCGCTGGGGCGGGCGTCGGGCAGCAAAGCGGGTGCGCGCAAGGCGGCACGGGCGCGCCGGGCTTGCAGCTGCGAGAGTTGCTGGGCCAGCAATTCCTCGGCTTTGAGGCGCTGCCAGGCGGGGTGGCTGTGGTCCATCAGCGTGTCGATGGCCACGTCGGGACGCGGGTGGTGCAAAAAGGCCAGGGCTTCGTGCAGCGTCCACAGGCCCTCGCGGCTGTGCGGATGCAGGGGGCTGAGGTCGCCGGGCGCAAATGTGTCGGACAGCTCGGCGCGCGCCAGACCACCGAGCACGGCTTTGCGCAAATACGCTTGCGGCAGGCCGGCCACGGTGGGGTAGACCGGCGTGAGCGCGTTGGGCAGCTCGCCGCCGGCCGCGCGTACCGCCGGGTGCAACATGGTCCAGCCGCTAAAGCCGCCTCTGACTTCGCCGCGGATACGCAGGCGCTGGCCCACCGTCAGGGTTTTTTGCAGCGACGGGTAGAAGTTGAAAAAGCGCAGCGTGCAGGTGTCCGAACCGTCGTCCACCGTCACCACCAACTGGCGGCGGGGGCGGTAGCCGACTTCTTGGTGCGTCACCTGCGCTTCGATTTGCAGGGTGTCGCCCTCGCGCGCGTCACGCAGTTTCAGGATGCGCGTTTCGTCCTCGTAACGCAAGGGCAAGTGCAGCGCCAGGTCGATATCGCGCACCAGCCCGAGCTTTTCCAGCGCCTTTTGCGGCGCGGACTTGGCGGCAGGCGCTTGCGCTTTGCGGTCGGCGGGGGGGCTCATGGGGCAACAATAGCAGAGCAGGCAGGCGATGTGGCCCGCATGCCACAATCGCGCCCTCTTCACTTGGAACGGGTCCGTCCGGCCCTCAAGCACCGTGCCTACGCCCTACACCCTCAGCGACTTTGATTTTGACCTGCCGGCGCATTTGATCGCCCAGCAACCATCGGCCCAGCGCAGCGGCTCCAGGCTGCTGGACGCCACCCACAGTCCACCCGTGGACCGGATTTTTCGCGATCTGAGCAGCCTGCTGCGCCCCGGTGATTTGCTGGTCATGAACGACACCCGCGTGCTCAAAGCGCGCCTGTTTGGCGAAAAGCCCACCGGCGGCAAGCTGGAGTTGCTCATTGAGCGCGTGCTGGGCGGCAACCAGGTGGCCGCGCATATGCGGGTGAGCAAAAAGCCCGAGATCGGGGCGACCGTCGCCTTGCACACCGCCCCCGGCGCGGCCGACGGCCTCAGCGCCACCTTGCTCGGGCGCTGGCCCGATGCCGACGGGCCGCTGTTTCGTTTTGTGCTGTCCAACAACGCCGGCGATGACCCCTACACTTTGATTGAGCGCCATGGGCACATGCCTTTGCCGCCCTATATTGAGCGCCAACAGCAAGGCACAAACCCGGACGCGGCGCAGGACGCCGAGCGCTACCAAACCGTGTTTGCCAAAGCCCCCGGCGCCGTGGCCGCGCCCACCGCGGCGCTGCATTTTGACCAGGCCCTGCTGTCCGACTTGCAGGCGCGCGGCGTGCACACCGCCTACGTCACGCTGCACGTGGGCGCGGGCACCTTCCAGCCGGTCAAAACCGAGAACCTGGCCGAGCACCGCATGCACAGCGAGTGGTACCAGGTGCCGCTGGCCACCCAGCAGGCGCTTGCCGATTGCAAAGCGCGCGGTGGCCGCGTGGTGGCGGTGGGCACGACGACGGTGCGCAGCCTGGAGTCCTGGGCGGCCACCGGCCAAGCGCATGGCGAAACCCAGATCTTCATTACGCCGGGCTTTGCGTTTGCGCAGGTGGACATGCTGCTGACCAACTTTCATTTGCCCAAGTCCAGCCTGATGATGCTGGTCAGCGCTTTTGCCGGCTACGAACCGATTCGCGCGCTCTACCGCCACGCCATTGCGCAGGAATACCGGTTTTTCAGCTACGGCGACGCCATGCTGCTAGCGCGGGCATCGCAGACGGCGACTTAGTTTTTGGGGAAGTAATGAACCCCCGCTAGGCCCTGGTAATCCGCGTCTTGTGTCCAGAACGTCGCCCCGAACTCCTGCGCCATGCTGTACATCGCAGCGTCGGCCATGGCCAGTTGGTGGCGGGCCGCGATCCGAGAAGCGGCGATAGCGCGGGCATCGGTGATATCGAGCACGCGGCCTAGGCGCATCACGTTCAAGCAGCGCTCCACCAGCTCGACGGGCAGGCCGCGACTGAGCACTTTGTGCACCTCAAACAGGGCGATGGTGGGCACCAGCAGGGCATTGCGGTCTTCGATAGCGTCTGCAAATAAATCGGCGCGCGGCGTGTCCTGCAGGTATTCAATCCAGCCCGATGAGTCAACCAGGTTCACTTAAAACTCCCGGTCCGGCTCTTTTTCAGGCTCAATATCGCCCAGGTCATAGCCCTTCAACATACCCCGGTAAGCGCTTATGGGCAATTCCGGCTTGATAACCAATTCCGTGCCGCGCAATTCAAAGTGAATGTGCGAGCCGGGCTTAATGCCCAGCTTGGCGCGCATAGCGGCGGGCAGGGTAACCTGGCCTTTACTAGAGACGATGGCCTCCACTTCTGCGATTTCCGACATTTGAAGTCCCTTTACTTTATAAAAAGTAAAGCGAAGTCTACATAAAGCGCTGCTTTGCCGCAAGTGCCCCGCCTAAAATCGCCACATGCTTGAATTTGACGTGCTCGCCCAAGACCCCGCCCGCCCGGAGGGCAACTACCTGGGCAGCCTGGCGCGCCGGGGGCGCTTGCAGCTGAACCACGGTTTTGTGCAAACCCCCATCTTTATGCCCGTGGGCACCTACGGCACCGTCAAGGGCGTGATGCCCCAAAGCCTGCACGACATGGGCGCGCAAATCATCTTGGGCAACACATTCCACCTGTGGATGCGGCCGGGGCTGGACGTGATGCGCCAGTTCGGCGGTCTGCACCAGTTCGAAAAATGGGACAAGCCCATACTCACCGATTCGGGCGGTTTTCAGGTCTGGAGTCTGGGGCAGATGCGCAAAATCAGCGAGGAGGGCGTGCGCTTTTCCTCGCCCGTCAACGGCGACAAGCTGTTTTTAACCCCCGAAATCAGCATGCAAATCCAGACGGTGCTCAACTCGGACATCGTCATGCAGTTTGACGAATGCACGCCCTATTTGTCGGTCGAGACCGCCACCAAAGGCCAGGTGACCACTGAGCGCGAGGCGCGCCTGTCCATGGAGCTGAGCCTGCGCTGGGCGGCGCGCTGCAAAACTGAATTTGCGCGCTTGGAAAACCCTAACGCTTTGTTTGGCATCGTGCAAGGCGGCATGTTCGAGCATTTGCGGGACGAGTCGCTGGCGGGCCTAGAGGCGCTGGACTTTCCTGGTGTGGCCATCGGCGGGTTGTCGGTGGGCGAGCCCAAGGCGGACATGCTGCGCATCTTGCAGCACATCGCCCCGCGCCTGCCGGCGCACAAGCCGCGTTACCTGATGGGCGTGGGCACGCCCGAGGACCTGATTGCCGGCGTGCAAAACGGCATCGACATGTTTGACTGCGTGATGCCCACGCGCAATGCGCGCAACGGCACGCTGTTTAGCCGCTTTGGTGACCTCAAAATCCGCAACGCCCGCCACAAAAGCGACCCGCAGCCGCTCGATACCACCTGCACTTGCTACGCCTGCGCCGGCAGCAGCGGCCTGTCCTGGGACGAGGGCGGACGCGAGGGCTTTAGCCGGGCCTATTTGCACCACCTGGACCGCTGTGGCGAAATGCTCGGGCCCATGCTGGCGAGCATCCACAACCTGCATTACTACCTCAACCTGATGCAGGAAGTGCGCGATGCCCTGGAGGCCCGCCGTTTTAGCGCCTTTGTGGCGCAATTTCACGCCGACCGGGCGCGCGGCGTCTAGCCCGGCGGCTTTGCTACACTGGATGCCATGTTTATTCACCGCAACAGCATCACAGGTCGCAGCGACCGGGGGGCCTGGCCCTGGCGGACCCGTATTGTTTTGCGCGCTTTCCAAGCAAGGCTGTCGGACTAGACCGACCAGCCATGCGCGTGGATTGGCCGCGCACCCCTCCGTTTTTGATTGATCGCGCCGCCCTTGCGGCACCTGCCTGCGGCTATGGGCGCACATATGCCCGCCGCCTGCGCAGCTTGAAATTTGGGAAGGTGAATAGTTGTGAGTACGCATGAAGAATTTCAGGCTCTGGCGCGCCAGGGCTTTAACCGGATTCCCCTGACGGCGCAGGCCTTTGCCGACCTGGAAACCCCCCTGTCGCTCTATCTCAAACTCACGGGCAATGCGCCCTACAGCTTTTTGCTCGAGTCGGTGGTCGGCGGCGAGCGCTTTGGGCGCTACAGTTTTATTGGTTTGCCCGCGCGCACCTTCTTGCGCAGCAGCGGCTTTGGCGCACAGGCCCGCACCGAGGTGGTGACCGACGGCGTGGTGGTGGAAACCGACCACGGCAACCCGCTGGACTTTATTGCCGCTTACCAAGGTCGCTTCAAGGTGTCGCTGCGCCCTGGCCTGCCCCGGTTTTGCGGCGGTCTGGCGGGCTATTTTGGTTATGACGCGGTGCGCTACATCGA
>CANGNS010000032.1 GCA_947455465.1 Comamonadaceae bacterium
ACCAAGATCTTTTCTCACGTCAGCAGCGGAATGCACCTGTTCTTTTCCATCGCGGACACGCGCAAGCACATCGGCAGCGAGGTAGTAGTCCTCCATTTCTTCAATGCCCTGTTCAATCATTTCGCGCAGGTAGAAAGCCTTGGTGCGCCCGGTCTGGGATGCGAGGAAGTCAAGCCTTTGCTCGGTTTCTGGAGCCAAACGAATAGAAGTAGCCATGTCAAAACCTCTTTTGAATACATGTATTCAATGTATCACAGGGCGCTTATCGTGGTCAGCCGGGGGCACCAAATCGCGGTTTTCCAAGAAACCACCATTCGCCGTGTTTGGCACAACGAGGAATGGTGTTTTGACATTGTTGACGTGGTGGGTGCGTTGACCGATTCCGTGCAGCCAGAAGGCGACCCGCAGGCTTGGATCGAGAAGCGGCTGCGCTCCATCTCCGTGCGCGGGGAACTGACAGATGAGTGGAAAGCGCGCGGCGTGGCAGAGGGTAAAGAGTATTCAATACTCACCGCCGAAATTGCCCCGATCACGGGCAGTCGTCTGAGTACGACCACGGTCGCTTTGGGTCGCGCCCATGCTTGCGGCCAAATCGCCTTGCGTCAGGCCCGCTTGGCATTTGCGTTCGGCCATCAGTTCACGGCCCAGCGCGCTCCCTGCGCGCTTGCTCCCTCAGCACGAACAGGTACAGGCCCTCCACCTTTTCACGCGCCCAAGGTGTTTTGCGCAGGAATTTCAAACTCGAGCTGACGCTCGGGTCGTGCGAAAAACAGCGGATAGCAATCTTGCGGGCCAGCTCTTCCCAACCGTAGTGCGCTTCGAGAGCGCGCACAATCGCCTCGAGCGTTACACCATGCAGGGGGTTACGCGCTTGTTCGGCGCGAGTAGTCGGATCATTCATACCTACTTAGCGCCTTCCTTAGCCCAGCCTTCCCAAGGGTTGATGACGGTCACCCCAGCAGCCTCAAAAGGACGGGTGTCGCGGGTAGCGACGGTGGAGCCGTTGGCAAGGGCGATGGCTGCGATGAAGGTATCGGCCAGTGTGCTCACCATGAAAGCGTGCAAGCTCATGCCCACTTGCCTGGCTTGGCAAAGTCCGCATCCACCCAAGCTTGGGCCGTTTGGCGGTTGAGCTTGAGACCGGCATCCACTTTCATTTCGGCCAGCGGATTACCGCCTTCGTCCTGCGCGCTCAGCACCGCATAGGGATTGTCCTCATCGGGCACGATGCGCAGAAGCACCGTGATGCGGCTGCCCAGGCCGTTGACAATCACACTCTGGTTCAACTGCGCGTGCAATTGCTGCTCGCTGCGGCGCACAAACTCACTGGCGGTTTTGACCAGCGTGATGAAGGCCGTGCCGTCCAGCGGCTTGGGGTTCTTCTTGTCACGGCCCATGGTCCAGGGGCCAACCAGCGCCGGCTCGGACGCACCCGCTTTGAACATCGCCACAGCCCAGCCATCGTCGTCCTCGTTTTTGATGACCTGGGCCGTCCAGTTATCGTCTTGCCAAAGTCGGGCTTCCTGCAGCGGGGGGGTGGTTTGTGTGTCGTCGCTCATCGTGTCATAGCTCAAAAGTTGCTACCGATCATGCCTCAAAGCTGCAAATGCACTGCCAGTAAGCGCACCTGAAGGGCGCCTAGGCAGGCGCAGACCCGAAATCATGAATTTTTTTATGCCTAAAGCAACACTGGATCAGCTCAATTTGTAGCAATTGCTTCGGTGGTATGGTGTAATTTCGCCATGAATACACAAAACGTCTCTGCCAACACCACCCCTCGCAGCGCTGCGCTTTCGGCCCTGTGGGCCATGCTGGACGCCCCAGACACCAACGAATCGCTGCCAGATTCCACACGCGTTATGGTGGGCACACGTCTGGCCAGCCTTTCCAGCGCTGGGGCCTGCAAGCTCCTCAAACGCGGCATTCCCAGTCAAGCCATTGGGCCGCTGGGCGATTACCTTGGGCTGGGCAAAGGGGTCATTGCAGAGTACCTTGATCTGGACCGCAGCACCGCCAACCGCCGAGCTGCCAAAGGGCAACTGCTGCCCATCCATTCGGCTGAAAGCGTGTTGCGTTTACTGGAACTTGGGCAAATGGCCACCGACACCTTTGAGACCGAAGACGAAGCCTCAGCTTGGCTGCGCCGCCCTCACCCCATGCTAGATGGCGAAAGCCCGCTGGAGTTGGCCAAAACCAGTTACGGTGCACAGCGCGTGAAAGACATTCTGATTGCCATCCGATATGGCGGTGTCGTTTGACCACGGTCTGGCGCATTGGATTTTGCGAAAACCCCGCACTGCCCTCCTTTGCTGTTCTCTCCACGCTTGGTTTTGGATCGACCTTGGGCAGTGGCCGATGGCATGTCAAGGGTGCGCAACAAGTGGTTTATGCAGCGTCTAACCGTGCGCTGTGCCAGTTGGAAAAACGCGTTCACAGCAACGGTGCCCATCCAAAAAACCAGGCCTTGATGCAACTGGAAATCCCAGATGACAGCCTCCTTATGGCAGCGAGCGATTTGGGGCTGCCCGACGACTGGCAAAGCAATGAAGCGGCAACACAAGCTTTTGGCTTGGTCTGGCTTGAATCAATGGCCAGCCTGGGGCTCTGGGTGCCCTCCTTTATTGAGCCGTCAGAGATGAATCTGTTGATCAACCCAGCGCACCCCGATTACCGCAGGATATTGCTCAAAATTGAGCGCTACCCTTTCAGCTTTGACCCCCGCTTGTTCTAGTGGAGCGGTCCAAAGCATAAGAAGGATAAGTTCAAAGCCGCCAACCCTCTAGGGTTGGCGGCTTCTTCATTTGCAGCGCAAAGTGATTTACTTCTTGCCAGGCGGCAAGTCCGTGCAGCTACCATGCGCCACCTCCGCCGCCATACCAATGCTTTCGCCCAGCGTGGGGTGCGGGTGAATCGTCTTGCCAATATCCACTGCATCTGCGCCCATCTCAATCGCCAGGGCTATCTCGCCAATCATGTCGCCCGCATGGGTGCCGACGATGCCGCCACCCAAAATTTTGCCGTGGCCGTGCGCCTCCGGTGAATCGTCAAACAGCAGCTTGGTAAAGCCCTCGTCGCGCCCGTTTGCAATGGCGCGGCCTGAGGCGGTCCAGGGGAACAGGCCTTTTTTGACCTTGATACCTTGGGCTTTGGCCTGGTCTTCAGTGAGGCCGACCCAGGCCACTTCGGGGTCGGTGTAGGCCACGCTGGGGATGACGCGGGCGTTAAAGGCCGCGCTGGCCAGCTCTTTGTTGCCTTGCAGTTCGCCCGCGATGACTTCGGCGGCCACATGCGCCTCGTGCACCGCTTTGTGCGCCAGCATGGGCTGGCCCACGATGTCGCCGATGGCGAAGATATGCGGCACATTGGTGCGCATCTGAATATCGACGTTGATAAAGCCCCGGTCAGTGACGGCGACACCGGCTTTGTCGGCGGCGATCTTTTTGCCGTTGGGCGTGCGGCCAACGGCTTGCAGCACCAGGTCGTACACCTGGGGCGCGGGGGCCGTGCCCCCGGGTTCTGCGCTTTCGAATGTGACTTCAATGCCCTCGGGCAAAGCGCGTGCGCTCACGGTTTTGGTTTTGAGCATGATGTTGTCAAAGCGCTTGGCGTTCATTTTTTGCCAGACTTTGACCAGATCGCGGTCCGCGCCTTGCATCAGGCCGTCCATCATTTCCACCACGTCCAGGCGTGCGCCCAAAGTGCTATAGACCGTGCCCATTTCCAGGCCAATAATGCCGCCGCCCAGTATCAGCATGCGTTTGGGTACTTCTTTGAGCTCCAGCGCGCCGGTGCTGTCCACGACGCGTGGGTCATTGGGCATAAAGGGCAAACGCACGGCCTGGCTGCCTGCGGCGATGATGCAGTTCTTAAAGCCGATCACTTTTTTGCTGCCAGTTTTTTCCTGGCCGTCGCCGGTGGTTTCTTCCACTTCAATATGGTGGCTGCCCACAAAGGCGCCGTAGCCGCGAACGGTAGTTACCTTGCGCATTTTGGCCATAGCCGCCAGACCGCCAGTCAGCTTGCCCACCACTTTTTCTTTGTGACCGCGCAGCTTGTCGATGTTGACAGCGGGCGCCCCAAAGTCCACGCCCAAGTCGGCCATGTGGCTGACTTCGTCCATCACGGCGGCCACGTGCAAAAGTGCTTTGCTGGGGATGCAGCCCACGTTGAGGCACACGCCGCCAAGGCTGGCGTAGCGCTCTACCAATATCACTTTCAGGCCCAGGTCTGCGGCGCGAAACGCGGCGGAGTAACCGCCAGGGCCAGCGCCCAGGACCAGCAGGTCGCAGTCCATATCGACAGCGCCGGTGTAGCTGGACGCGGGCACGGATTGCTTCGCTTCGCTCGCAATGACGGGAGTGGCAGGCGCAGCGGGTGTACTTGCGGAGGCAGAAGCAGATGCGGGGGCAGCGGGCGCGGTGCCGGCAGGTGCACTGGCCGCAGCCGCAGCGAGCGCAGCGCCCTCGCCTTCCAGCACCAAGACCAGCGAGCCTTGCTTGACCTTATCGCCTAGCTGCACCTTCAGCTCCTGCACCACGCCGCCGTGGCTGGACGGGATTTCCATCGAGGCTTTGTCAGACTCCACGGTAATAAGGCTTTGCTCAAGCGCGACGGTGTCGCCGGGCTTGACCAAAATTTCGATAATCGTGACTTCGTCAAAGTCACCAATGTCCGGAACTTGGATATTGATCTGTGCCATGGCCAGCCCTTACAAAAGCACGCGACGGAAGTCGCCGAGGATTTGGCCCAGATAGGCATTAAAGCGCGCAGCTGCCGCGCCATCGATAACACGGTGGTCCCAGGTCAAGGACAAGGGCAGCATCAAACGCGGCACAAATTCTTTGCCGTTCCACACCGGCTCCATCTGGCTTTTGCAAACGCCCAAAATCGCTACTTCGGGCGCGTTGATGATGGGTGTGAAATAGCGCCCGCCAATACCGCCCAGGCTAGAGATGGTGAAAGTAGCGCCCGTCATTTCTGCGGGGCTTAACTTACCTTCGCGCGCCTTCTTGGCCAGCTCGCCCATTTCCTGGCTGATTTGCAGCACGCCCTTTTTATCGGCGTCTTTAAGCACCGGCACCATCAGGCCGTTGGGCGTGTCAGCGGCAAAGCCGATGTGCCAATAGTTTTTATAGACCAGCGCGTCGCCATCCAGGCTGCTGTTGAAGTCGGGGAACTTCTTGAGCGCTGATACGCAGGCTTTGATCAAAAAGGCCAGCATGGTGACTTTGATACCGCTTTTTTCGTTTTCCTTGTTGGTCAGCACGCGAAAGGCTTCCAGCTCGGTGATGTCGGCGTCGTCATGGTTGGTGACGGCCGGAATCATGATGGCGTTGCGCAGCAAATTGGCGCCGCTGATTTTCTTGATGCGGCCCATCTCTTTGCGCTCGATGGGGCCAAACTTGGCAAAGTCCACCTTGGGCCAGGGGATCAGGCCCAGCGCCGCGCCGTCGCCGCCCGAAGCAGCTGGGGCTTTGGCGGCCTGGGCTTTGGTTTGGGTGGCACCGGCCATCACGGCTTTGGTAAAGCCTTGCACATCGTCCTGCGTAATGCGGCCTTTGGGGCCGCTGCCTTTGACTTCGTCCAGCGGCACGCCCAGCTCGCGGGCGAACTTGCGCACCGAGGGCGATGCATGCGGCAGGCCCGGCGCGGGTGTACCCGGCGCATGGGCAGGTGCTGGCATAGCAGCCGGGGCGCTAGGCGCAGGGGCTGCTGGTGCCGCCGTAACGGGGGCCGCCACTGGGGCTACCGCTACAGCAGGTGCTGGGGCGGCTGCGGGTGCGCTGGTGGGCGCAGCAGGCGCTGGGGCTGCGGCGCCATCGGCCACATCCAACATAACGACCACCGAGCCTTGCTTGACCTTGTCGCCCAAACCGACCTTGATGGCGGTCACCACGCCCGCTGCAGCGGAGGGGATTTCCATCGATGCTTTGTCACTCTCGACGGTAATCAGGCTTTGCTCGGCTTTGATGGTGTCGCCGACCTTGACCAGCAACTCAATCACCGTCACCTCGTCAAAGTCGCCAATGTCGGGAACCTGGATTTCAATATTTGCCATGGTGTGTCTCCCGGAAAATTAAGCGTACAGCGGGTTGATCTTGTCGGCCTTGATGCCGTACTTGGCAATCGCCTGCGCCACGACCTCCGCCGTGACAGCGCCCTCCTCCTGCAAAGACTTCAGCGCCGCCAGCACGATGTAGTGGCGGTTCACCTCGAAATGCTCGCGCAGCTTGCTGCGAAAGTCGCTGCGGCCAAAGCCATCGGTGCCCAGCACTTTGTAGGCGCGGCCTTTGGGAATAAAGGGGCGGATTTGCTCGGCATAGGCCTTCATATAGTCCGTAGCGGCCACCACCGGGCCGCTGTGGCCCTCCAGTTGCTGGCGGACAAAGGGCACGTGCGCAGTCTCCAGCGGGTGCAGCATATTGAAGCGCTCGCAGTCCTGGCCCTCGCGGGTCAGTTCGTTAAAGCTGGGGCAGCTCCAGACGTCGGCCTGCACACCCCAGTCTTGGGCCAGCAGCGCTTGCGCCGCAATCGATTCACGCAAGATGGTGCCCGAGCCCAGCAGTTGCACGCGCGCCGCGCCTTTATTGGCCTTGGTTTGCGCTGCGCCGGGTTTGCACAAATACATACCTTTGATGATCTGCTCTTCGGTGCCCGCTGCAAGGCCGGGCATGGCGTAGTTTTCGTTCAGCAGGGTGATGTAGTAAAAAACATTGTCCTGCTTTTCCACCATGCGCTTTAAGCCGTGGTGCATGATGACGGCCACTTCGTGGGCAAACGTCGGGTCATAGCTCAAGCAGTTGGGAATAGTGCCGGCAAGGATGTGGCTGTGGCCATCTTCGTGCTGCAAGCCTTCTCCATTGAGCGTGGTGCGGCCCGAGGTGCCGCCCAGCAAAAAGCCGCGCGCCTGCATATCGCCCGCCGCCCAAGCCAGGTCGCCGATGCGCTGAAAGCCGAACATCGAGTAGTACACATAAAACGGAATCATGATGCGGTTGCTGGTGCTGTAGCTGGTCGCAGCCGCAATCCAGCTGCTCATGCCGCCGGCTTCGTTAATACCTTCTTGCAGGATTTGGCCCTGCTTGTCTTCCTTGTAGTACATCACCTGGTCTTTATCCACCGGGGTGTATTGCTGACCGTCCGGGTTGTAAATGCCGATCTGGCGGAACAGGCCTTCCATACCAAAGGTGCGCGCCTCGTCCACCAAAATAGGCACCACACGCGGGCCAATGGCTTTGTCACGCAGCAGCGTGGTCAAAAAGCGCACATAGGCCTGGGTGGTGGAAATCTCGCGGCCTTCGGCCGTAGGCTCGATAACCGCCTTGAAGGTGTCCAGCGAAGGGACGGTAAATTGCTCGTCCGCTTTGACACGGCGGTGGGGCAAGTAGCCGCCCAGGGCCTTGCGGCGCTCGTGCAGGTAGCGCATCTCTGGCGTGTCGTCGGCCGGTTTGTAGAAGGGGATTTTGGCCAGCTCGCTGTCCGGAATCGGGATGTTGAAACGGTCGCGAAAGGCCTTGATGTCCTCGTCGCTGAGCTTTTTGGTTTGGTGGACATTGTTCTTGCCCTCGCCGCTTTTGCCCATGCCAAAACCTTTGATGGTTTTGATGAGCAGCACCGTAGGCTGGCCTTTGTGGTTCACCGCCTGGTGGTAAGCGGCATAGACTTTTTTGGAGTCGTGGCCGCCACGGCGCAGCTCAAAAATTTCTTCGTCACTCATGTGCTCCACCATCTTGGCGGTACGCGGGTCTTTACCGAAGAAATGTTTGCGGACATAGGCACCGTCGTTGGCCTTCATGGCCTGGTAGTCGCCATCGACGGTGTCCATCATGACTTTGCGCAGCGCGCCGTCTTTGTCACGGGCCAGCAGCGGGTCCCAGCTGCTGCCCCAGATGAGCTTGATCACATTCCAGCCAGCGCCTCGAAATTCGCCTTCCAGCTCCTGGATGATTTTTCCGTTGCCACGCACCGGGCCGTCCAGGCGCTGCAAATTGCAGTTGATGACAAAAATCAGGTTATCCAGCTTTTCGCGGGCGGCCAGGCCGATGGCGCCTAGCGACTCGACCTCGTCCATTTCACCGTCGCCGCAGAACACCCAGACTTTGCGGTTTTCAGTATTGGCAATGCCGCGGGCGTGCAGGTATTTCAGGAAGCGCGCCTGGTAAATCGCCATCAGCGGCCCTAAGCCCATGGACACGGTGGGGAACTGCCAAAACTCGGGCATCAGCTTGGGATGCGGGTAGCTGGACAAGCCCTTGCCGTCCACCTCTTGGCGGAAATTAAGCAGCTGCTCCTCGCTCAGGCGGCCTTCCAGAAAGGCGCGTGCATACACGCCGGGGGCCACATGGCCTTGGATAAACAAGCAGTCGCCGCCGTGGTTCTCGCTCTCGGCATGCCAAAAATGGTTAAAGCCCGCACCAAACAAGCTGGCCAGGGACGCGAAGGAGCCAATGTGGCCGCCCAAATCGCCGCCGTCCGCCGGGTCGTGGCGATTGGCTTTGACGACCATGGCCATGGCGTTCCAGCGCATATAGGCACGCAGACGCTCTTCCATCTCCAGGTTGCCAGGGGCGCGCTCTTCATGCTCGGGCTCGATGGTGTTGACGTAGCCCGTCGTGGCCGAAAAAGGCATGTCGATGCTTTTTTGGCGGGCGTGCTCGAGCAACTGCTCTAAAAGAAAGTGGGCCCGCTCGGGGCCTTCGGCTTCAATGACTGCGGACAGCGCATCCATCCACTCGCGGGTTTCTTGGTTGTCGATGTCGCTACCAATGCCCAAAGGGAGGGACGATTCGGTGGTGTGCGCTGTGCTTGTCATAAGGTCTCCTGTTGTGGTCTTGCCTGCTGCTTACGAGCTTAGAGTGTCTCATACTTTTAAGCAAATTTCAAATCATGCTATTCTGTTTTGTAATGTGAAATTTAGTTAATTCTCCAAAATGGCCCAAAAACCGGGCCCTACACTCGCACCATGTCAATTTCGGACAATTTTTCGCTGCACGACAACCTGGAGTTGTCCACCGTCAAGCGCGCCAAGCGCTGGTGGCAGCGCTTGACACCGCATCGCCAGGACATGGTGGCCATGCTGGCCCCGCTGGCGGCAGTGGCTTTGTTCATGCTGGCCATCGTCTCGGCGCTGGCCTATTTGCAGGTGGAAGAAAGCAGCCGCGAGCAAGAGGCGGTGCAGCGTGACCTGGAATACACCCAGCAGCAACTGCGCCTGCGCCTCTTGGAGCGCCAGGAGCAGCTAGGCAGCATGGCACGCGAAATTTCCAACCAGGAAATGGACGTGCGCGGCTTCAAATCCCGCGCCACGGTGCTCATCAACCAATACCCCGAAGTGCAAAGTGCGATTTGGATTGACGCGGGCAAGCGCATCCGGGCCGTTGCGGGCTCGCCCTCGCAAGCCCTGCGCCCGGGGCCAACGCATACCGAGGTGCAGCTCGACGCCGACGGCGACTACGCGCTGCAATGGGCTATGGCGCAGCACCACCCGGTCTATATACAAAGCCGCGCGGGCGAGCGCGGCCCCTTGTTGCTGCTGTTTGTGCCGCTGATCGACCGGGCCGCATCGACGGGCGCCGTCTTGGTGGAGCTGTCGGTGGACGCGCTGTACCGCTACGCCGTACCCAACGAAATCTCGGCGCGCTATGCCGTCTCTATCCAGGACGCCCGGGGCACTGTGCTAGCCGGTGTCGCCCTGCCACCCAAAAAGCTGGTGAGCGAAATCTTGCCCTGGAGCCGCAAGCCGGGCAGTTACACCATGGCCGTCTCGCCCGTGGGCGCCGACCTGATGATTCGCGCCGAGGCCTACCGCGCCTCCATGGGCGTGGTGGGCACGGGGCTGTTTTGGCTGGTCACGGCCCTGAGCGTGATGACTGCCTGGATGCTTATCGCCAATTGGCGCCACAGCCGCCAGCGCCTCAAAGCCCAGCAAGCGCTGCTGGCCGAGACCAATTTCCGCCGCGCCATGGAAAACTCCATGCTCACCGGCATGCGCGCCATGGATTTGCAAGGGCGCATCACCTACGTCAACGCCGCCTTTTGCATGATGACGGGCTGGTCCGAGTCCGAGCTGGTCGGGCGCACTGCGCCTTTTCCTTATTGGCCCGACAGTGACCGCGAGGAGCTGACCGCCCTGCTCAGCCAGGAGCTGGCGGGCAAGACCACCGCCGGCGGCGTGCAGGTGCGCGTCAAGCGCCGCGACAAAAGCGTGTTTGACGCCCGGCTGTACGTGGCGCCGCTGATCGACGCGCTGGGCACGCAAACCGGCTGGGTGACCTCGATGACCGACATCACCGAACCCAACCGGGTGCGCGAGCAGCTGTCGGCCTCGCACCAGCGCTTTACCACGGTGCTGGAGGCGCTGGACGCCTCCATCTCGGTAGCGCCCTTGGGCAGTGACGAGCTGGTGTTTGCCAACAAGCTCTACCGCCAATGGTTTGGCACCCAGGCCGGCGGCCATTTGCAGCTGGTCGCCGAGGCCGGCGTACCCCATGCGCGCACCAGCCAGGACCGCAGCGATGACGTGGACCTGTTCGCCGGCCTGCCCATGAACACCATTGCCGAGGCCGATGCCGAGAGCGCAGAAATCTTTATCGCTGGGCTGGGCAAATGGCTGGAAGTACGCTCCCGCTACCTGGGCTGGGTGGATGGGCGCTTGGCGCAAATGGTGATTGCCACCGACATTACCAGCCGCCGCCTGGCCGAGGAGCAGGCCGCCAGCCAGGCCGAAAAAGCCCAAACCGCCAGCCGCATGATCACCATGGGCGAGATGGCCTCCAGCGTGGCGCACGAGCTCAACCAGCCACTGACGGCCATCAACAATTACTGCAACGGCATGGTCTCGCGCCTGCAAAACCAGCAAATCACCCACGAAGAGCTGATCGGCGCGCTGGACAAAACCGCCAAGCAGGCGCAGCGGGCGGGGCAAATCATTCACCGCATCCGCAGCTTTGTAAAGCGCAGCGAGCCCAACCGCACGCTCTCGGAGATCGAGCCCATGCTGGCCGAGTCGCTGGAATTGGCCGAAATCGAGCTGCGTCGCTTCAATGTGCGCCTGAACCGCCAGGTGGGCGCCGGCCTGCCGCCCTTGATGGTGGACCGGATTTTGATTGAACAAGTGCTGGTCAACCTGCTGCGTAACGCAGCCGAATCGGTGGACGCTGCCCAGCGCCCGGCGCCCGAGCGCATTGTGGAATTGCAGGTGGCCGCCAGCATGTTTGAGGGCAAGCCCAGCATTGAATTTGTGGTGCAAGACACCGGCAAAGGCATCGCCCCGGACGTGATGCCGCGCCTGTACGAAGCCTTTTTCTCGACCAAAGCCGAGGGCATGGGCATCGGCCTGAGCCTGTGCCGCTCTATCGTCGAGTCCCACCGGGGGCGGCTCACAGCGGAGAACCTCTACAATGAAGGCGCTATTACGGGATGCAGATTTACCTTCTGGCTACCGCTGGCGTAGACCAGCCCGGACACTTAAAAGCACAGTTGTAACAAGCGAGAGACGCAATGCAGGATTCCTCCACGAGTTTGATCCCCAAAAAAGGCACTGTCTACGTCGTCGACGACGACGAGGCGGTGCGCGATTCGCTGCAGTGGCTGCTCGAGGGCAAAGGCTACCGGGTGCGTTGCTTTGATTCAGCCGAATCCTTCCTCAGCCGCTACGACCCGCGCGAAGTGGCCTGCCTGCTGGTGGACATCCGCATGGGCGGCATGACCGGCCTGGAGCTGCAAGCGCGCCTGATCGAGATTCGCTCGCCCCTGCCCATCGTGTTTATCACCGGCCACGGCGACGTGCCCATGGCGGTGGACACCATGAAAAAAGGCGCCATGGATTTCATCCAAAAGCCTTTTAACGAAGCCGATTTGGTGCGCCTGGTCGAGCAAATGCTCGAGCATGCCAAAGACTCTTTTGCCGACTCGCAACTGGCCGCCAACCGCGATTCGCTGCTCTCCAAGCTGACCATGCGCGAGTCGCAAGTGCTCGAGCGCATCGTGGCCGGGCGCTTGAACAAGCAAATTGCCGACGATCTGGGCATCAGCATTAAAACGGTGGAGGCGCACCGTGCCAACATCATGGAAAAGCTCAGCGCCAATACCGTGGCCGATTTGCTCAAAATCGCCCTAGGCCAAAGCAGTCCCAAGACCTAGGTCGCCCTGCGGCGCAATGCGTCGCACTGCGTCGCCTTTGTGCGGGCCCAGGTCGCCCTGGCGATCCGCCAGCACGCGCAGGGCCGGTGTAATGCGTCTGGCCCGCAATTTCCGGTTTTTTTCTAATTTTCTACTGGGTGTAATTTCTTATGTCTGCTACTTCGACCTCCTCCGGCGCCACCATCATCGACGGCAATGCGCTGTCTGCCCAATTGCGCGCCGACGTTATGCGCCGCGCCCAGGCGCTCAAGGCGCGCGGCATCACGCCCGGGCTGGCCGTGGTGCTGGTGGGCGACAACCCTGCCTCGCAGGTGTATGTGCGCAACAAGGTCAAGGCCTGCGCCGATGCCGGTCTGCACTCGGTGCTCGAACGCTACGAGGCGGACATGACAGAGGCTGCGCTGCTAGCCCGCATTGACGCGCTCAACAAAGACCCCAGCATCCATGGCATCTTGGTGCAGCTGCCCGTGCCCAAGCACATCGACGCCAACAAAGTGATCGAAGCCATCGCCCCGGAAAAAGACGTGGACGGCTTTCATATTGCCAGCGCCGGCGCGCTGATGGTCGGCCAGCCTGGCTTTTTGCCCTGCACACCCTATGGCTGCATGAAGATGCTCGAATCCATCAGCTACGACCTGCGCGGCAAGCACGCGGTGGTGATAGGGCGCAGCAATATTGTGGGCAAACCCATGGCCATGCTCTTGCTGCAAAAAAACGCCACCGTCACCATCTGCCACAGTGGCACCAAAGACCTCAAAGCCATGACGCTGCAGGCCGACGTGATCGTTGCCGCCGTGGGCAAGGTCAATGTGCTGACGACCGATATGGTCAAACCCGGCGCCGTGGTGATTGACGTGGGCATGAACCGCAATGACCAAGGCAAGCTCTGCGGCGACGTGGACTACGAAGGCGTGCGCGCCGTGGCGGGCGCCATTACGCCCGTGCCCGGCGGCGTAGGCCCGATGACCATCACCATGTTGCTGGTCAACACCCTGGAATCTGCGGAGCGCCTTCTGTGAACCCGCTGCTGGCCCCCGACCACCTGCCGCAGTTTGACCGCATCACGCCCGAGCAGGTCGCACCCGCCATCGACAGCCTGCTGCAAACGGCCGAACAGGCGCTGCAAACCGTCACCGCCGCCGATTTCCCCGCCCGCTGGGAGGCACTGGCCGCCACGCTGGATGTAGCCAACGAGCGCCTGTCAGTGGCTTGGGGCGCGGTCAGCCACCTCAACAGCGTCAACGACAGCCCGGCGCTGCGGGCGGCTTACAACGAAGCCCTGCCCCGCGTGACCGAGTTTTGGACGCGCCTGGGCGCCGACGAAAAGCTCTACGCCAAATACAAAGCCATGGATCCGGCGGCGCTCAACCCCGAGCAGCGCCAGGCGCACAAAAACGCCATACGCAACTTTGTGCTAGGCGGCGCAGAGCTGAGCGGTGCGGCGCGCGCGCGCTTTGCCGAAATCCAAGAGCGCCAGGCTGCACTGGGCCAAAAGTTCAGTGAAAACGCCTTAGACGCGACCGACGCGTTTGCCTACTACGCCAGCGCCGACGAACTGCAAGGCGTGCCTGAAGATGTGGTGAACGCCGCGCGCAGCGCCGCCGCCGCCGAGGACAAAGAGGGCTACAAGCTCAGCCTGAAAATGCCCTGCTACCTGCCCGTCATGCAGTTTGCCCAGAACCGGGCACTGCGCGAGCGGCTGTACCAGGCCTACGTCACCCGCGCCTCCGACCAGGCACCGGCCGACCTGCAAAAGTACGACAACACGGCCGTGATGCGCGAAATTTTGGCGCTGCGCCGCGAAGAAGCCGCGCTGCTGGGTTTTGCCGACTTTGCCGCCCTGTCCATCGCGCCCAAAATGGCCGACACGCCCGAGACCGTGATCGCGTTTTTGCGCGACCTGGCCGCCAAAGCGCGCCCCTACGCCCAAAAAGATGTGGCCGAACTGCGCAGCTTCGCCCTAGAGCAGCTGGCTATTGCCGACCCGCAGCCCTGGGACTGGCCATTTATCGGCGAAAAACTCAAGGAGGCGCGCTACGCGTTTAGCGAGCAAGAGGTCAAGCAGTACTTCACCGCGCCCAAGGTGCTGGCAGGCCTGTTCAAGATCGTGGAGACTTTGTTCAACGTCGCCATCAGCCCGGACAGCGCGCCGGTGTGGCACGCCGATGTGCGTTTTTTCCGGATCGAGCGCGAGACGGCGCAGGGCCGCGTCTTGGTCGGGCAGTTTTACCTGGACCCGACGGCGCGCAGCGGCAAACGCGGCGGCGCCTGGATGGACGATGTGCGCAACCGCTGGCTGCGCCCCGATACCCACAGCCTGCAAACCCCCGTTGCCCAACTGGTGTGCAACTTTGCGCCCGCCACCGAGGTGGACGGCTTGCTGCAGCCCGCTTTGCTGACCCACGACGATGTCACCACCCTCTTCCACGAATTTGGCCATGGGCTGCACCATCTGCTCACGCAGGTCAATGAGCGCGATGTGGCCGGCATCAGCGGCGTGGAGTGGGACGCGGTGGAGCTGCCCAGCCAGTTCATGGAAAACTTCTGCTGGGAGTGGAAAGTCATCCGCCACATGACGGCGCATGTGCAAAGCGGCGAAAGCTTGCCACGTGCCCTGTTTGACAAAATGCTGGCAGCGCGCAACTTCCAAAGCGGCATGCAAACCATGCGGCAAATCGAGTTTGCGCTGTTTGACATGCTGCTGCACAGCCGCGCTCACTTTGACACGGATTTGATGGACTTGCTGCAAGCCGTGCGCGCCGAAGTGTCCGTGCTGCCCAGCCCGGCCTTTAACCGGGCGGCGCACACTTTCAGCCATATCTTTGCAGGTGGTTATGCTGCGGGCTACTACAGCTACAAATGGGCCGAGGTGCTCAGTGCCGACGCCTACGCCGCCTTTGAGGAAAGCGCCAGCGCCGATGGTGAGCACGACCCGGCCACGGGCCTTCTGTATTTGCAATCCATCCTGGAAGCAGGCGGCAGCCGCCCGGCCATGGAATCCTTCAAAGCCTTTCGCGGCCGCGAGCCCACGCTAGACGCGCTGCTGCGGCACCAGGGCATGCGTTAGAGCTTGATCTCCATGCCCAACTGAATACCTGTGCGCGATGAGCGGGTGGTGTAGCTGCTGTAGTTGGGCAGCGTGGTGGTCAGGGACTCGGCGTTGAGCGGGCTGATGTTGCCAATGGCCAGGCGCGCACTCATTTTTTCGCTGAGCATGCCCTGCACGAACACGTCTAGGCTGCGTACGCGGCCTTGGTCCAGCGTTTGGGTGGCGGTTTGGCGGGTTGGGTAGTCGGGCGTGAAGGCCAGGCTGGCGCCCATATTGATGGGCAGACCACTGAAGCGGTAGTCCGCGCCAAAAGTGCCTGACCAGGGCTGCTGGCCGTCCAGTCGGTTATTGGGGCCCTGCAGGGCCGCCACTTCGGACTGGTAAAAGTTCAAGGCAGCACGCAAATTCAAAGGCAAGCGCGGATCGGTCAGGCCAGGCAGCAGTTCGCCAATGCGGCCTTTGAGCTCGAGTTCCAAACCGGCCGTTTGCGCTTTGGAAAAGTTGACCGGCTGCGATACCCAGCGCGGCGCGCCGGCGTAGCTCACCGGCTGCAGCGAGGTCACGTTGCGAATCAGATCGCTGACCTGGCGGTAAAACACGCCCACGCTGAACAAGCCTCCACCGGCAAGGTATTTCTCGTAGGCCAGGTCCAGCCCGGTGGCCAGCTCAGGCAGCAAAAGCGGATTCCCGGCCCGGTCGGGCGAAAGTTCGGTGTTGGTTTTGCTGAGGTCGGTAAACAGGCCATTGACCGAGGGGCGCGCCAGCAAAGTGCCTAATTCGGGCGCTTTGTAGCTGCGGGTGATGCTGCCGCGAATCAGGTCTTTGCCGGCGGCGTCGAGCTTGTAATTGACGTGCCACATGGGTGTGATCACGGTGCTGATGTTGTTGACATCGACACTCATGCCCTGGCTGCGGGTGGCGATGCGCTCGCCGCGCAAACCGAAGTAGGTAAACCACTGGGGGCTGATTTGCCACTCGTCTTGCACATAGCCTGCGCTGCGCTCTACGCGCGC
>CANGNS010000033.1 GCA_947455465.1 Comamonadaceae bacterium
ACCACCTCCAAGACACCCGCACCCCCAAACCCACGAAGCACTTTGGCTGCCTCGTGTTTGTCGCCGACCTGCGCCAACGACATGGCAAATCCAAAAAACCGACGCACTTCGGTGGGCATAGCCATCAAATCTTTGTGGCTGCTGCCAATCCATTCGAGCGGTTTTTCATGGGTGCGCATAAGAAATATACATGAAATGGTATAAAAAATGAGTTTTCAGTTTTTTTTTGGGGTCATTCCGGCTCAGCGCAAGCTACCCGCCGTCTCTCGCTTTTCCCGCCACGCCAGCAGAGCCTGGCCGCGTGTGGCGTCGGGGTGCTGGGCAAAGTAGTCGCGCATGTGCTGGTTGAACTGAAATTGCGCCCCAATGGGCCGGCGCTGGTGGCGGGTTTGGAGGTACAAGTCCACCGCTTGGCCCAGGGTTTGGCCTTGCGGGTTTTGAAACAGAGCGCGCAAGGGCTGGTTAAACCGAAACGCTTCGCCCACCTGGCTGACAAAAAAGCGGCGCAGCCCGTGGCTTAGCGCCCATCCGGGCTGTATGACGGTGTGCAGGTGCAATGCTTCGGGCAGCTTGGCCTTGGGCAAATTGCCTTGGACCGCTGTAGATGCCAAGGTGCCGCCCAGATGCGCGCCCACCCGCTGCGCCAAATCAGCTTTGCTGCCGCCCATAGGCAAGCCTTGCGCCCGGCAATATGTCTGCAACTCGGCTTTGAGCCAGTACCACGCGGCAAATTTGCTAGCGCTGAGCGTGGAGTCGAGGGCGGGACGCGCGTTCGGCTTGGACAGTGGTTTCTTGGACTTGCTGGTGTTCATGCTTGCGCCTTATGTATTTCCAACAAAGCCCGGTCTCGCTCTAACTCTGCTTGCAACTCCGCTTCGGTAGGCATCAGCGCTTGGTATTTGCTGGCAAATAATTGGGCCTTGTCTGCCAGCTGCGAATACTTGGCCACCGCCGCATTGCGCTCGGAGCACAAAATCAAGCCCAGCGCCGGGCGTTGCTTCTTTGTTGATGTTGAGTGCGGCTTCTTGGGCGTACCACTCGCGGGCTGTCAGGTTTTCTATGCGCAGCAAGGACTTGTAATGGGTCCACGTCAATTCTCTCCGCACTGCGGAGAGAATCGGAAAGCACAGGTAAAACTGCCGGTAGTTCCATAGGCTTGGTGCTGAAAAGCCGCTGCCAAACTCCTGAGTCAGTCGCTTTGCCAGCTCCGGCAACACCTGTTTGCCATAAGCCGCGCGTTTTTGCCCGCCTTGTTCGTCTTCCACAATCATCCGCCCTATGTGCCAATAGGTTTGCACCATGGCGGTGTTGACGGTTTGCCGCACTTGGGTGCGGGCGGCCAGCAGCAAGGCGCGTATGCCTTGGTACAAGTGGGCTGGGCCGGGCGCGCCGACGGCGGGTAGGGTACTGGCTTGATTTGGGTTTTTTTGCGTCATTACAGGTACCCCGTGTTGACGTCCACTTTCTTGAAGTGTTCGTAGCTGTCGCGCGGGGCGGCGTACAGGCGCTTGGGCTGCACATGCACCATGCGCCCGCTGATGTGGGTCTCAAAGCCCAGCGCCTGAAAATGGCGCGCGGCGCATTCGATCTTGAGCACCTCTTCGTCGGTCAGGGCTTTGGTGTCGTGCAGGTCGTGCGTGGCTTTGACTTCCACCACAAAGAAGTCGGCGTCCGTAGCCCCGCCCTGCGCGCCCAGCTCCATCACGCGGTGGCCGCTTTGACTAAACACCAGCCCAAAGTCCGGGCTGTAGTTGCCCACCGGGGTGGGGATGGCGTAGCCCTCGGGCAGTTTGAGCAGGCACATCAGCTGCAAGTCGTGGTCGGCGTCTTCGGCAAAGCGCTTTTCTTGGCGGCTGTCTATGGCTTGCTCGCGGTACAGGCCGCGTTGCGGGGTGTGGGCGATGTCTTTCACGGTTTCCACAACGGCACGCAGGGTTTCGAGTGGCAGCACCTGGCCGGTGGGCGTGTAGTGCAGCCCGCGCAGCATGTGCTCGCGCTCGGCCCTGCGGATCAGGGCGCTGGCTTGTTGGGCAAAAAGTACGGGGTTGTGTAAGAACTGCCCGGCGCAGTGCTCGTCTTGCAATGCTTCTTGCAGCAAGCGCAGCACGGCTTTTTGCGAGAGGCGGCTGTCTTGCCCGATGGCTTGCACCCAGTCTTGTGGGCTAAAGCGCGGTTTGAGTGCGGCATGGGTGCTGCCCATGTAAGAGGTGCTGATGGTGGGCGCTTGAGTCTGCGGGTCTTCCAATACGCCCATGCGCACGCTGGTAATTTCGGCACTGTAGGCGGGCACGCTGATGCGGCGCAGTTGGGGCACCACGTCGTGCACGATCTGGGCTTCATCAAATTCCACGCTGTAGCGGGTGGTGCGGGCCATGATGCGCCAAAAATGCTGAAAGGCCTCGCTGGCAAACAAATCGTCGCGGCGGCGCAGGGTTTTCTTTTGCAGCTGGCCCCTGATGTTTTCACGCAAGGGGGCCGCGCTGGCGTCGTCGCCATAGGCTTCGGTGATTTCGTGCTGGTAGTCTTCAGCAAAAGCCTGGTAGCTTTGGTTGGGCACCACGGTGAGTAGGTTGATCTCTTGGCCTACCGGGGTAGCTTCGGGGTCATAGACGCGCTGGCCGTGTTGGTTAACGCATATGCGCAGGCCGCGCCCTATTTCTTGGCGCTTTTTGTCGCTGCTTTGGGTAGCGTTGAGGGTGGCGATGTTGAACACATTGGGGTTGTCCCAGCCCACGCCCAAAGCACTGTGGCTGAAGATGAATTCCACCGGGTCGCTCAGCTGCAGCAGGCCGGCTTTGTCGGTCAGGATGCGCTTGTAGATGGCGCTGTTTTTGGACATGGCGTTTTCGCTGTCGGTGTAACTACCCTGGCCGGTTTGGGCAAAGTAGCTGGCCTGCACCGCTTGCAGCGCCTGCGGGCTGGGGGCCAGGCCGCTGGTGGCTTGCAGTTTGGCGCTGTATTCCTCTTCAAACAGGCGCTTGATCAGCGGCGTGTCGCCGGGCGTGGTCGCCAGGTAGTTAGCCACGCGGTCGATAAAAACGAGGGACAGGCATTTGATGCCCAAGGGCGCAAGGCGCACTTTTTTCTCGAAATGGCGGTAGATCAGCCAGCGAAGTTGCTGGCGAAATAGGCCTTCTTTGTCCTGGCCCATGGGCTGGCCTTGCACCAAGGTTTGGCCATTGTCAAAGCGTACTTGCCATTGGCCAGAGATCATCGATTTTTCGATATGGTCTATGCGCCAGCCTTCGTAGCTGCGGTTGCGGGTGGCGTGGGCCAAGTCAGTTTTGGCGGACAGCCAGCCGCTGACTTTGTATTTGAGTTCGCCCGCTGCATTGCGAAACCAAAGCTTGAGTTTGGCCTTGGGCGACTGGCCTTTGGCGATTTGAGTATCGGCAAGTTCGAGTTGCAAACTGCCTGCGGCATTTTGCGCCTCGATGGTCAGCACCTCTATTTTTTTGACCAGGCCCTGCTCGTAGGCCTGCCCGGGAGTGAGGCGGTAAACGCAGTTGCGCGCCTGGCCTTTGGCATGGGTGGCGGAGTAGCGCAGCTTGGCCAGCGGATGCATATCATCAAAGGCTTTGAGGGCGGCCTCGGTGTCCATGCCGATTTGCGGCTCGTCCATAACCACCACCGGGCGGCAATGTGCCAAGGCTTGCAGCCAGGTCAGGCCGTCCAAGGGAGCTTCGTTTTCTTCGTTGCTGATGATGCGGCCCTGCCCGACAAAGGCCTGGCTGTTCATCACCATGATGGCGGGCTGGGGGCTGTCGATAAAGGTTTTGAGTTGTTGCAGGCGGCTGCTGTCGTACTCAAATGCGGGTATCGGATGGTTGAGCCCACACTGCTGGGCCAATTGCAGGCCAAACTCGGCCAAGGTGCCCATCACGCCCGCTCGAATTGCCACACTGGGCACAACGATGATGAATTTGTTCCAGCCGTAGGCGGTGTGCAGGCGGTACAGAGTGCGCAGGTAGACCAGAGTCTTTCCGGTGCCGGTTTCCATCTCGACGCAGATATCGAGCGGCCGACCTTGCGCTGGCGCGCTGAGTTGTAGCCTTTCTGGGCTGATGCGCTGGCGCTGCGCAATCTGCTGCATGTTGTCCTGCAGTTGGGGCCAGCTCAGGGAGCAGCGGTTGCCCGGCCCGTCTTGCGCCTGCGCTTTGGGCGTGCCGCGAAAGACGCCGACCACCGCCTCGACGGCGTCGTTTTGGTAGGCCAGGGATTCCAGGCGGAAGTGCTGCTCTGTCATGGGTGCGCTAGGGGGCAGCAGGTAGAAAAATTATTGTCTGTTTCGTACTTATTTTTTAAATTGTAATTAAATTCATAACATTAAGAAATCGAAATTTTGCGATCCTTAAGTGTCGCTGTCCTCCCGGTCCATGCTGCGGTCAATCGCACGCAAGCGCGCCAGCGGGTCGCGCTCTTGCAGCAGGGATTGTTTGTAGGCAGCTGGCAGGGGCAAAAACTCGGCCCAGCGGTTGGCCACCCAGCCGCACTCGTCTAGGCGAAAGGGCGGCAACAGGGGCAGTTCGGGCAGGCGTCCATCCTCTTGGGCCTGGGCAATGCCGCGCCCCATGCGCTGGGCCAGGTATTGCAGGTCGGGCGGGATGTCTACCGCAGCATCGGGCGCGAGGTACTCCACCTCGCCCTGCCACACGCCCAGCGGGCCCGGACGGACCTTGTGCAGGGCAAAGCGCTGCCCGCCATGGCAGCGTAGGCGCAGCAGCGCGGCCTGCACCGTTTCCAGGCTGTCGATATGCGCCAGGGTGCCGTGGCTGAAAAGCTGGGGTTGCTGGCCGGGCACGGTCACTTCGCGGCCCTGCTCTATCCAGGCGACGCCAAACGGCGTGCCCTCGCGGTGGCAGCGGCGCACCAAGTCAAGGTAGCGGACTTCAAAAATTTGCAAATCCAGGCGCCCGTCGGGGAACAGGCCGTGGGATAGCGGGAAAAGTGGGATGGTTTGCATAAGCCGGGGGTAAGAATCAGTGCGGCAGGATACTATCGCGCCCTGGGTCAACCCTACCCGCCACCCTATTTATCGGAAAGCAGCCCCATGAAAGCCATTTGGAAAAACACCGTGATCGCCCAAAGCGACGACATCGTCATGGTCGAGGGCAACCACTACTTCCCCGCCAGCACGCTGAACCGAGAGTTTGTGCAGTTCAGCAACCACCGCAGCAGCTGCCCCTGGAAGGGCCAGGCCAGCTACTACTCACTGATGGTCGACGGCGACCTGAACCCCGATTGCATTTGGTACTACCCAGACCCCAAGCCCGAAGCGGCTTCGATTCGGGACCGGGTGGCATTTTGGAAGGGCGTGCAGGTCAGCGAATAAACACAGGCGCACGCTTACCAGCTTCTACCCCATTGGCTGATGCGCCCACCCCGAGCCAAAATTTCATTTTCATAACGGTTTAGCATAGCGTAATCGATATGTTTTCCGTTACCATCCGAGCTCTCTTTGTGAGCACTCGATGGGTCTTAACTGGAACGAAATTAAATCCAAGGCATTGCAATTTAGCAAGACCTGGGCCGACGCCTGCAACGAAAACAGCCAGGCCAAGCCCTTTTGGATAGCGTTCTTTGAAATCTTTGGCATCACCGACAAACGCGTCGCCACCTTTGAGCTGAACGTCAAAAAGCTCGGCGGTGCGCAGGGCTTTGCGGATTTGTTCTGGCCCAGCTTCGCTGGCGAGCCACTTAGCGACAAACACCGCGCCGCCATAGAGCAAGCCGCGCAAGGCGTGCTCGACGCCCGCGCCCAATTTGCAAGCTCGTCACTGGCCGACCTCTACGACCCACTGACCATGCCCCTGGCCCTGCTCAAGGCCCACCACAAACTAGACACCGCCGCAGACGCTGCCTACCAACCCAGCGGCGGCAAAAAGACCTGCGCCTCCGACGCCGAACGCGTCGCCTTCTTGTTCGATCTGTACCAACGCATCACCAGTTTGCTGCCTGCGCCAGCTACCAAGAAAACGCGTAAATCTAAAGCAACAGAAACTTAATCGATATGACCGGATTTGCCCAGTGCTAAAAATCGGAGCATTTACGCTACCGAAATTTATCAACGGCGCATTTGTTGATCCCACGCTCGTATCCAGTCAAAAACCACCGAAAACTCTAAGGACAATCAAATGCAGTTCCCAATCAAACTAGATTCAATCATTAGCATTGAGGGAGAAAAAATCCAACGTACGATATTTCTCCACGGCGGATTGACTGTACTAATCGGCCCGAACGGTTCCGGAAAGACGCATCTGATGCGGGGTTTGAAGCAGACCCTCGCAGCACATTGCCCAGGGAAGAAAGTTAGATTCCTTTCAGCCGGGCGCATTGGAATGCTGGAACAGTATCGATCGGACTACGACGGTCACCGCGGGAACTCACCCAATTACCATAATGCTAACTACGGCAGCCTAGATGACACTAAACGACGTCACCAATTCGAAACGTTGCAAGGTGACTTCCAAACGCTGGCAGTTCGCCCGGATATCCTAATCAAGGTTCGAGAGAGACTTCGCAAACTCTTCGGGCGCAATATTTCCGTCCTTTGGGATGCCGGTTCGATCAAAATAGAGTTTGTTCGGACGTCTGGAACTACTAAGCCCTATACGTCAGGCAGAGAGGCTTCGGGTCTAATGCATTTGGCCGGTCTACTGTCGGCGTTGTACGACGATGAAGTAGGCGCACTTCTCATTGATGAGCCTGAGGTCTCACTCCATCCACAACTGCAAGCGTTCTTGCTAAAAGAGATTCTTGGTGTTGCCGGGCTTCCATCAGAGTCCCCCCACAAAAAACTCGTTGTGATTGGTACTCACTCAACTGAGTTCATCAGGGTAGAGGCGCCTCCCGACCTTGCCAAGCTTGTCTTCTGCTACGACCTTACCGCCGAACCTATTCAGGTGCCGCCAGATGCCGAAGAACTGAAGAGTGCAAAAATCTTCAGCCTAATCAGTCGCATGGGGCAAGAGCACAAACTTTCGTTCTTTGCAAAGTCACCTCTGTTGGTCGAGGGACCATCTGATGCGATCATCTGTGGTGGGCTTGCAAACAAGCTTGACCTCTACCTTGAGGCTGGTGGATCGCAGTTATTGCCAGTAATTGGTAAAGGGCAATTCCCGATAGTTGTAAAACTCCTACGACTAGTAGGTAAGACCCCACTTGTACTTGCCGATGCTGACGCACTTGCTGATGGTCTGGATCTTGTGAACACGTTCTTAATGAATTCGGAAGCTGACGCTATCGCATCTAAAAAGGGATTTGGCAGTGCTATTGAAGTATCGCGTTCGATATACAGCGCTTTTAGTTCAATGGTCTCCACACGCTGGGCAGACGTATCTTCGATAGCCGAGCAGCATTCGTACTGGACTAGTCGCGACCTAATTGATGGTGACACCATGAAGGCCAAGCGACGCGCCACCTTCGCGACAATTTTCTCTCTGTCTGAAGCTCAATTGAAGCAACTTCACCAAGACGGTGAGTGGTTAACTATTAGAAATCGGCTAGCCGTTTTACTGGATCTGCTGGAAAGCCAGGGTTGTTTCGTGCTTCGGCGAGGCGCGATCGAGTCTTACTACCAATTCCGCGATCACCAGGTTTCCGCTGATAAACCAGCCGCTGCATCTGAAGAGGTAGCAGCTTTCATGAGTGCAGACCCAGTCGCTGTTGAGGGCAAATACGGCGATGTTCTCCGCTGTCTCAGACGCGTTGCTCAGACCGAGAAAATTATTGAAGCCGAATCCCTTCAAGATACATTGCTAGCCGTTGCAGCTCCGGCACTCGCGCGAGTTAAAGCAGGGACGACATCATCTGAGTCTCTGAATAGTCTGGCCCGAAGTAATATGGGCGCTTACGCAAGCTTGTTCGAGCTTGAAGTGAGAGACGGGAGATTAATTATCGGACTCAAGAGCAAGATTCTGGATGTTTCAGGTTTCCCAATTTCTGTCGAGCAGGATGCTGATATTGTCAAACTTGTCTCGAAAGCATTAGGCTTGGCTTCTTAGTAATGCATACGAGAGGCTGTTGTTCGGCGCTGGATTCACCGTTTGCAGTTGGCCGGAAGCATCCTGTCAGCCAGCTATTGCACGGTGACTGCGTATATCCTTAATTCGATCAACAAATACTCGCGTGACAACTTCGCCGCGATAGCCTTCAAGGATTCAAGCCTGTTTGCCCACTTCATGCGCCGTGCGATAGCCCCCCACCCCCTTCACATAAGCCAACAACTCCACAAAAAACGGATGCCTGCACAGCGTGGACGAATCGCCCACCAGCAGCAACTTGCGCCGTGCGCGGGTCATGCCCACGTTCATGCGGCGAATGTCAGACAGGAAGCCGATCTCGCCTTGCGGGTTGCTGCGCGTCAAGGTGATGGCAATGATGTCGCGCTCTTGGCCCTGAAACGAATCGACGGTGCCCACGCTGAGCCTGCGTTGCAGCAGCAAATCGTTCAGTCCTCAAAGGGTCTATGCGCACCACGGCACGCGCTCCCACGCCACTGGCAAAACCTTGGACGATTCGAATGGATGGTGTGCCCCTGCCGCTTTCGATGCGTGCCACCACGCTTTGGGTCGTGCCCACGCGTGCGGCCCTGATGTGCCTATCGGTAAATCTCACGACGGTTGCCAACCTGCACCACCAGTACGCGCAAAGCGCCGTCCTGAATGTCACAAATCACCCGGCAATCGCCCACCCGGTAGCGCCAGAATCCACCGTGAGGACCGGTCAAAGCCTTGCCCGAATTGCGTGGGTTTTCCAGACCGGATATGCGTTCGTCCATGAAGTCAACAATGCGCCGAGCTGTCTGTTTGTCAAGCTTACGCAGTTGACCTTTAGCCGTGCAGGCATATTCAATTGTCCAAACCAAGATCTTTTCTCACGTCAGCAGCGGAATGCACCTGTTCTTTTCCATCGCGGACACGCGCAAGCACATCGGCAGCGAGGTAGTAGTCCTCCATTTCTTCAATGCCCTGTTCAATCATTTCGCGCAGG
>CANGNS010000034.1 GCA_947455465.1 Comamonadaceae bacterium
CACCGCCAAACTTGGCCGACAAAATCGTCGTGATCGCCGCTGTCAGCGTGGTTTTGCCATGGTCCACGTGGCCGATGGTGCCTACGTTAACGTGGGGCTTGGTACGCGTGAATTTTTCTTTTCCCATTTTTCAGACTCCGAAAAGTAAGTAATTCAAATAAACCCGATCCGCCGACCAAAACAGACGACGAACCAACAACAATCTGTGGTGCCCATTGCGGGAATCGGACCCGCGACCTCTCCCTTACCAAGGGAGTGCTCTACCACTGAGCCAAATGGGCGCAAATGCCTAAATTTCTCAGGCAACAATCAACATTTTCACTCTGGCGCTGCGTGCAACGCCTCGGCATTCCATGGAGCGGGGTAGGAGAATCGAACTCCTCGCTTTAGCTTGGAAGGCTAAGGTATTACCACTATACGAACCCCGCACAGATGCAAACACTGGTGGAGAGGGCTGGATTCGAACCAGCGTACTCGTAAGAGGGCAGATTTACAGTCTGCTGCCATTAACCACTCGGCCACCTCTCCAAACGTGAGCCCGCGATTATGCCATGTTCTTTGGGAGTTAGAAGTCCGCGCCCGGCTTGGGGCCATGATCGGGGCTGCCCGCGCTGGATGCAATGTCCATGCACCATTTTTGTGCGTTCGAGAAATGACCGCAGCCGATAAAGGGCGCAGGCCCCCGCAAAGCAGACAAGGGCGAAGGATGATTGGCGCAAAGAACCAGGTGCCGGCTTTCGTCAATGAGCGGTCTTTTTTTCTGCGCAGGGGCTCCCCAGAGCATAAAAACCACCCGCCTGGTGCCGCCAGACACCTGCGCAATCAACGCATCGGTCAGGGCTTCCCAGCCTTTGCCTTGGTGGCTTGCGGGCTGCCCGTCCTCCACGGTCAGGCAGGTGTTCAGCAGCAAAACCCCCTGTTGCGCCCACGCAACAAGGCTGCCGCCGGGTACCGGCATCGCCGGCCAGGCTTCTCCCAGGTCCCGCTGCCGCTCTTTAAAGATGTTGCGAAGCGAGGGCGGCACAGGCTGTCCAGGCGCCACCGAAAAAGCCAGGCCTTCGGCCTGCCCTCTGCCGTGGTACGGGTCCTGCCCGAGGATGACGGTGTGCACCTGCTCGGGCGGCGTCAGCGCCAAGGCGCGCAAGGGCTGTGGCGGGTAAATCACCGCCTCCTGGGCTAGGCGCTCGGCTAAAAAGCCCCGCAAGGCCCGCCCAGACGGCGCGTCAAAAAACGCATCGACCGTCTTGTGCCAGCCTGCGGCAACCGGCCAATCAGCCGGATTGGCGCTTTGCAAGCACCAGTCGGACCGGTCCTGCGGGAATAAATCCATGGGCTATCCGAAAAGGCCGGCCAGGGCCACGCCTGGCTCGGGCGCGCGCATAAAAGCCTCGCCCACCAAAAAGGCGTTGATACCCGCAGCGCCCATGCGCAACACATCGTCGCGGGTGGCAATACCGCTTTCGGTGACGACGATGCGCTCGGGCGGCACCATGGCGCGCAGCGCTAAAGTTGTGTCCAAAGACACCTCAAACGTCTTCAAATTGCGGTTATTGACGCCGATCAGCGGTGTTTTGAGGCGCAGGGCGCGTTCCATTTCAGCCTGGTCGTGCACTTCCACCAGCACCGCCATGTCCAAACTGCTGGCAATCGCCTCAAACTCCTGCAGTTGGGCATCGTCTAGGCAGGCCACGATGAGCAAGATGCAGTCGGCGCCCATGGCACGTGATTCGTAGATTTGGTAGGCGTCGACCATGAAATCTTTGCGCAGCACCGGCAAATGGCAAGAGGCGCGCGCCTGCTTAAGGTAGTCCACGCTGCCTTGGAAAAACTCCACATCGGTCAGCACCGACAGGCAGGCCGCGCCGTGTTCGGCGTAGCTTTGGGCGATGTCGGCGGGGATAAAGTCAGCGCGCAGCACACCTTTGGACGGGCTGGCTTTTTTGACCTCGGCAATGACGGCCGGCCGGCCGGCGGCGATTTTTGCGCGCAAAGCGCCCGCAAAATCGCGGGTCAGCACGCGGGAATGGGCATCCTCGCGCACGACGGCCAGGGATTTGCGCTTTTGGGCCGCGGCCACCTCTTGGTGCTTGACCGCGACGATTTGGTCTAGGATGTCACTCATTGCTGTCTTTCTTGGGTCCGCAGGGGGTCCGGGCCAGTGCGGGCATTATGCGGGTGCAAAAGTCTTGGAGTAGGCGATGAAATCGCGCAGCTTGGCCTTGGCCTGCCCCGAGGCGATCACGCTTTGTGCCAGTGCCAGCCCCTCTTGCATGCTGTCGGCCACATTGGCTGCGTACAGCGCCACACCGGCGTTCAGGGCCACGATATCGCGCGCCGCACCGGGCACGTTGTCCAGCACCGACAGCAGCATGGCTTTGGATTCTTCGGCCGTTTCCACCTTGAGCGCGCGGTTGCTGGCCATCACCAGCCCGAAATCTTCGGGATGGATTTCATATTCGGTAATCCTCCCCTCGCGCAACTCGCCCACCAACGTGGCCGCACCCAGGCTGACCTCGTCCAAACCATCGCGGCCATAGACCACGACGGCGTGCTCTGCGCCCAGGCGCTCCAAGGCACGGACCTGAATACCCACCAGGTCGGCGTGGAACACGCCCATCAAGATGTTGGGCGCCGAAGCCGGGTTGGTCAACGGCCCCAGGATATTGAAAATCGTTTTAATGCCCAACTCGCGGCGCACCGGCGCCACGTTTTTCATGGCCGGGTGGTGGTTGGGCGCAAACATAAAGCCCAAACCATGCTGGGCGATGCACTGGGCGATCGCCTCGGGCGGCAGGTTGATATGCAGCCCCAAGGACTCCAAAACATCGGCGCTGCCGCTTTTGCTGCTGACGCTGCGCCCGCCGTGCTTGCTCACTTTGGCGCCAGCCGCAGCGGCCACAAACATCGAGCAGGTGGAGATATTGAAGGTGTGCGAGCCATCGCCACCGGTGCCCACGATGTCCACCAGGTGTTTTTTGTCAGCTACTTCTACTTTGGTGGAGAACTCGCGCATGACCTGCGCGGCGGCGGTGATTTCGCCAATCGTCTCTTTTTTGACCCGCAGGCCGGTGATGAGCGCTGCCATCATGACGGGCGACATCTCGCCGGCCATGATTTGGCGCATCAGGTGCAGCATCTCGTCGTGAAATATCTCGCGGTGCTCGATGGTGCGCTGCAGCGCCTCTTGCGCCGTAATTTTGACAGGCGCGGTAGTCAAGGGGGACATGCAAAAACTCCTGTAAGCAAGGCGGGCTAGGAGCGCCCGTTAGGCCTTAAAAAATCCGCGAATGGCCGCCACGGCGCGGGCAATGCCGGCCGCGTCGACATCCAAATGGGTCACAAAGCGCAGGCGGTACAGGCCGGTGGCGCGTATGCCGCTGTCGGCCAAGTGCGCCATGAGGGCAGGCGCACGTTCGCGGGCATCACCGTGCAGGTCGACAAACACAATATTGGTCTGTGGGGCCTCTACCGCCAGCCCCTCAATTCCTTGCAGACCCTGGGCCAGGTTACGGGCCAGTGCATGGTCGTCTTGCAAGCGCTCGATATGGTGCTCCAAAGCATGCAAAGCCCCCGCTGCCAGCAGCCCGGATTGGCGCATGCCGCCACCGAGCATTTTGCGCACCCGGTGCGCACGGCCAATCAAATCGCGGCTGCCGCACAAGGCCGAGCCCACCGGTGCACCCAGGCCTTTGCTGAAACAGACCGACACACTGTCAAAACACTGCGCCATGCGCCGCGCCTCGTGCTGCGCGCTGCTGCCCAGGGCGGCGGCCTGCGCCACGGCGGCGTTAAAAAGCCGCGCACCGTCCAGGTGCCGCGCCAGGCCTTTTTCTTTGGCCAGCGCTGTTGCGGCCTGCACATAGTCAAAAGGCAAGAGCTTGCCGCCCAAGGTGTTTTCCAGGCACAGGAGGCGGCTGCGGGCAAAGTGCGCGTCGTCGGGTTTGATAGCGTCTGCAATGGCTTGCAAGTCCAGGGTGCCTTCAGCCTGGTGCGCCAGCGGCTGGGGCTGTACGCTGCCCAAAACAGCGGCGCCGCCGCCCTCCCAGCGGTAGCAATGGGCCATTTGGCCGACGATGTATTCATCGCCGCGCTGGCAATGGGCCATGATGGCGCTCAGATTGCTCTGGGTCCCCGTGGGCACAAACAGCGCCGCCTCCATGCCCAGCATGTCTGCAATGCGCTCTTGCAGGGCGTTGACGCTGGGGTCGTCGGCAAACACATCGTCGCCCAGGGGCGCGGCCATCATCGCGGCGCGCATAGCGGGCGTCGGCTGGGTCACGGTATCGCTGCGCAAGTCGACAAAGGTGCTCATGCGGGTCTCCAGAATTTTTGTGGCCTCAAGCGGGACGCTTATTGCAAGAAATTACGCAGCATGGCGTGGCCATGCTCGGTCAGGATGCTCTCGGGGTGGAACTGCACCCCCTCCAGGCGCACTGCGTCGGGCAGGTCCTTGTGGCGCACGCCCATGATTTCACCATCGTCCGTCCAGGCGGTGACCGCCAACGCCGCCGGGCAACTGCTGCGTTCGATGGCCAGCGAGTGGTAGCGGTTCACGGTAAAGCGCGCCGGCAAACCGGCAAATACACCTTCTTGGGTGGTCTGAATCGGGCTGGTTTTGCCGTGCATAAGTTCTTGGGCACGGATGATTTTTCCGCCCAGCGCCGCGCCAATACTTTGGTGGCCCAGGCACACGCCCAAAATCGGCAAACGCCCCATGAAATGCTGAGTCGCCGCCACCGAAATGCCTGCCTCGGCGGGCGAGCACGGGCCCGGGGAAATCACCAGCCGGTCCGGCGCGCGCTCGGCGATGCCTTGCAGTGTAATTTCGTCATTGCGAAACACCTCCACCTGCGCACCCAGTTCGCCCAGGTATTGCACGATGTTGTAGGTGAAGCTGTCGTAGTTGTCGATCATCAGTAGCTTCATGCTGCCTCTCCTTGGCTGCGGGCGGGTTTTGCAGTCATCCGCATCACAAACCCTCCAATCCGGACTCGACCAGCTCGGCGGCGCGCAGCAAGGCGCGGGCTTTGTGCTCGGTTTCGGCCCATTCCATCTCGGGCACGCTGTCAGCCACCACACCGGCGGCGGCCTGCACATACAAAGTCTGGTTTTTGATGATGCCGGTGCGGATGGCAATGGCCACGTCCATGTCGCCGGCATAGCTCAGGTAGCCGCAGGCGCCGCCGTAAATGCCGCGTTTGACCGGCTCGAGCTGGTCAATCACCTCCATGGCGTGCACTTTGGGCGCGCCGGTCAGGGTGCCGGCGGGAAAGGTCGCCTTGAGCACATCCATGCTGCGCATACCGGGCAACAAGCTGCCCTCCACATTGCTCACGATGTGCATGACATGGCTGTAGCGCTCCACGCAAAACGCGTCGGTTACTTTGACCGTGCCAATTTGCGCGATACGCCCGATGTCATTGCGCGCCAGGTCAATCAGCATCACATGTTCGGCGCGCTCTTTGGGGTCGTTGACGAGCTCCTCTTCGGCTGCCTTGTCCAGCTCCGGGGTGGCGCCACGCGGGCGGGTGCCGGCCAGCGGGCGGATGGTCACTTTGGTCGTGCCTTCGACCAACTCCTGGCGCACCAAAATTTCCGGGCTGGCGCCCACCACATGAAAGTCCGCCGCCCCATCGGCACTGGCGCCGCTGAAGTTGTAGTAATACATATAAGGGCTCGGGTTGAGCGAGCGCAGCGCGCGGTACAGGCTCAGGGGTGAGGCGGTATAGGTTTTCTTGATGCGCTGGCCTACCTGCACCTGCATGAAGTCGCCTCCGGCGATCAGCTCTTTGGCGTGCAGCACGGCAGCCAGATAGTCGGCCTTGGCAAAGTCGCGCACCGGCGCATGGGCGGGGCCAGGCTGCACCGCAGGCACTTGCACGGCCTGGGCCAAAGCCACTTTGAGCGCAGCCAAGCGCGCACAGCCTTGGGCATAGGCATCGGGCAGCGCGGGGTCTACGTACACGATCAGATGCAATTTGCCCGAGAGATTGTCGATCACCGCCAGCTCTTCGCACTGCAGCAGCAAGATATCGGGGCAACCCAGTTCGTCAGGCGGGCAGCTATCGGCCAGCTTTTTTTCGATGTAGCGCACCGCGTCATAACCAAAATAGCCCGCCAGACCGCCGCAAAACCGGGGCAGGCCAGGGCGCAGCGACACCTTGAAGCGACCTTGGTAAGCGGCAATAAAGTCCAGCGGGTTGCCGTGGTCGGTTTCCACCACCACGCC